>DATFNP010000079.1:0-39229 GCA_035266345.1 Candidatus Sulfotelmatobacter sp. | reverse complement strand
TCCGCGCGCGGCAGAACCGCTGCCCCCCCGCGGCCCGTCGTTTTAGACTCCTTTACCTCTACCTCCGGTTCCCGTACTTCTGGCTGATGGATCTCGATTGTGCCCTTCATTGCAGCCTCCCCACCCGCGCCGTAGCCTTGTTTTGCCCGGCTTTCCACGGGGACGTGGCCTCAGCGGTCACATCTCTCGCTGTCGTAATTATCTTCTTTGAATGTGGAGGCCGGGCAAATGGCCCTCATCACGTTTATCGGTGATCGCAATCACGAATTTAGAATCCCGTGCAACCCAAAGTAACGACGGCAGATGGAGTGTTTCAATTCGCAACGCATGGGGACCGTCAGTCCCCGTCAGACGCGAAGAAGAAGCAAAAGAATGGTTGTATCGCGGAAAGTGGCGAGTCAGATTCGTACCTGCCAGAAACGCTATCGCTTGGAGGGCGGGCCTGCGAATGGATGGAAAGAAATGGAGCGGGAGACCGGGATCGAACCGGCGACATCCAGCTTGGGAAGCTGGCGTTCTACCGCTGAACTACTCCCGCTCAACGCAGGTAGCTTACCACTGCCCGCCCGGCCGTCACAACCGCAAGCCCAGGTGAACTTCCGCCGCCATTCGTGCTTAAATGGTCGGCCTGTAGACCACTCTTGTTTGCAAGCTCGGGGAGACTATGCGCCCATCCGCTTCCACGCCGTCACGCCGTTCGTTTCTGCAAAACGCTTTTACTGCGGGCACGGCCGCTCTCTATCCCGCGCTCGGCGCGGGCCGGGTGGCCGATTCGCTGCCGGGAACTGCCCAGCCCGAGGTCAAGCCATTCGAACTCGATGAAATCACAATTCCCGAACTGCAGGATGGAATGAAGTCGGGCAAGTTCACATCCCGGTCGCTGGCCGAGAAATACGCGGAGCGCATCCCGCAGATTGACAAGCAAGGCCCCGCCATCAACAGCGTGATCGAAATGAATCCCGACGCGCCTGCCATCGCCGATGCCCTCGATCAGGAGCGCAAAGCCAAAGGCCCGCGCGGGCCGCTGCACGGCATTCCGGTGCTGATCAAGGACAACATTGCTACCGCCGACCGCATGATGACTACCGCCGGATCATTGGCGCTGGTGGGCTCGAAGCCGCCTAAGGATTCTTTTGTGGCGCAGAGGCTGCGCGCGGCGGGCGCGGTGATCCTGGGTAAAACGAATCTCAGCGAGTGGGCCAACATCCGCTCCAGTCACTCCACCAGCGGCTGGAGCGGGCGGGGCGGCCTAACGAAAAATCCCTACGCGCTTGATCGAAATCCATGCGGATCGAGTTCCGGCACCGGCGCGGGCATTTCCGCGAACCTGGCCGCCGCAGGCATCGGCACCGAAACCGACGGTTCCATCGTCTGTCCGTCGTCATCGAACGGACTAGCCGGGATCAAGCCCACGGTGGGGCTGGTCAGCCGTAGCGGCATCGTTCCGATTTCGCATAGCCAGGACGGCGCCGGCCCCATGTGCCGCACCGTGCGCGATGCCGCGATTCTTTTGGGTGCGCTCACTGGAGTTGATCCGGAAGATTCGGCTACCGCTTCCAGCGACGGCAAATCCCTGACCGACTACGCCCAGTTCTGCGATCCCAACGGACTCAAAGGCGCGCGCATCGGCGTAGCGCGAAAATATTTCGGCTTCAACGATGCGGTGGACGCGCTCATGGACCAGGCGCTCGATGCCATGAAGAAGCAGGGAGGCACGCTGGTGGATCCTGCCGACATCGAGACTTTCGGCAAGTTCGACGACAGCGAACTCACCGTTTTTATGTACGAACTGAAGGCGGATTTGAATGTTTACCTGGCGCGTCTCGGCCCCGGCGCGCCAGTTCATACGCTGAAGGATGTGATTGACTTCAACGAACGTAACAAAGAGAAAGAAATGCCGTATTTCGGCCAGGACTTATTCCTCAAGGCTCAGACTAAGGGACCACTGACTGAGAAGGAGTATCTCGACGCACTGGCCAAGAACCATCAGTTAGCCCGCACCGAGGGTATTGACGCGCTCATGGACAAGCACCATCTTGACGCCATTGTCGCTCCCACCGGCGGTCCGGCGTGGCTCACCGACCTGGTGAACGGCGACCACGTGGCCGGAGGCAGTTCCAACGCAGCTGCGGTCGCGGGATATCCCAACATCAACGTAACGGCCGGATTCCTTTCTGGCCTGCCGGTGGGAATCTCCTTCTTTGGCCGCGCCTGGAGCGAACCAACCTTGATCAAGCTGGCCTACGCGTTTGAGCAGTCCACCAAAGCGCGTCAGGCGCCGCGGTTTCTGACAACCGTCGGGTGAGCGAAAGGCCGTGTCCGCTTGAATGTAAAGTTTCGCAAAGGCCGCTACGATGGCCTTCTGAACGATCTACAATGGATGCAGAGGCGGGGTGGGCTATGACCAAGCTCCGTTGCTGCGGTTATGCGCTGCTGATTGTGGCTTCCTGTTTTGTATTCGGCCAGGATCCCGTCCCCGGCTACTACACCTTTCTTCCCAATCAGCAAATCCGCGTCCCCGAACTACCCTCGCTCAAAGCCCGGTCTGACGACCTCTCCGACGTGCTGCTGGCTTCGCTCGACACTATCTTCCACGACCCCAGCATCTGTTGCGGAAAGAATTCAGCCCTGGAAGATGCCGCCGCCTCGGTCGAACCCTTGTCGCTGAAAGAGATCGGTTCCAAACTGCAAGGCAGACATTTGCTGAGCGACGGCCGTCCGATCCTGGTGACAGCAGACTTTATGCCGGCGTCCTCTGCTGACGCCTCCTACCGGATGATTAGCGCGCTCATGGAGAACCACGCGCTGCTGCTGGTATGGAAATCTCACCTCTATGTTCTCGACGGTGCGGACTTCGATGAAACTCTTTACTCCGATGGCACAAGAATGAATGTTATCCACAAACTCCGGCTGCTGGATACGCGCTTTTCCGACACGCGCCGGGAGGTGGTCTTCAATCGCGACTCCGACGACTGGGGCAAGGTTCAGGGCACGCTGCTGCTCACGTTCGCACCGCAGTAGTGCCGGGAAGGTGTTATGCATACGCTCTATTTTCGCGGGTCTAAGCCGGTTAGCCTTTTAGGACCCGCCCTGATCTCCTGCCTCGCCCTTTGTTGTTTCGTCGCCGGGCAAGACGTCTACCCCGAACAACAGGTCGGTGTTCACGATCTGCCGTTGGTGACAGCGCGAACTACCCACGCACCCGATGTGCTGGCGGCGTCGTTGGAAATCGTTTTCCACGACAAGGAAGTCTGCTGCGGGAAAAACTCCGCTCTTGTAGACGCCATCGAAGCCGCTGATCCGAAGTCTTTGAAAGACATTGCCGCCAGGCTGCAAGGCAGGCATCTCCTAAGCGATGGCCGCCCGATTATGATCACGGTGGAATATGTGGCGCCGGACCAGGTAAGTGCCCTTAACCTGGTTTACAGGCTCGTGGAGCAGCACGCCCCGCTTATGATGTGGAATTCGCATTTGTATGTGCTGGAAGGACTGACCTACGTGGAGAGCGCCGACCGCTCCGTTGGCGACGTAGCGTACTACACCCACAAGTTCCTGCTGCAGGATGTGCGCTTCTCTGATTCGCGCCGGGAAGTCACCTTCGATCGCCTGACGGAAGACGCGAGCAAGGTACAGGGGCTGTTGTTCGTGGAGTCCAAGCCGCAATAATCGCTTTTCTAATCTATCTGCTTTCTTCCGGTCTCGACCTTGTCCGCATGTTAGGCTGTAACTATGAGGGGGTAATCAATGACCAACCTGAATAAGGTAGTCACTTCCCTGCGGAACGAGTACGTCCGTCTCGAAAAAGAGATGGAGCGTGTGGGGAAGGCATTGAGCGTCCTCGGCCATGCCGGCGGAGCCAAGTTCAAGAGAACCAAGCGAGTCTTGAGCAAGGAAGCCCGCCAGCGCATCGCCGATGCGCAAAGACGACGCTGGGCGAAAGTGCGGAAACAAGCCGCCTAGCTCGCCGTTAGTAAGTGGTAGAGGTAATTTCGCAAACGCCGCAGCCGGCCTCGTTCGTAACTTCTCCCAGAACTTGCGAGCGGGGCCAGGCGGGGCTAAGTCAGGATGTTCTGGCGAATTTAAGTCCAGCGGAACCACTTCAGCGCCAGCACAAACGAAATCCCACCCCAAAGAATCATCACCAGCAGGCGCGGCCATTGCTGCATCAGCGGCGTGCCTTCCAGAATGCTGGCGCGCAGGGCGTCATTGAGTGCCGTGAGGGGCAGCGCCTTGATGAGCGGATGGATCACCGCCGGAAAACGTTCGTAGGAAAAAAACACGCCGGAGAAGATCCACATGGGCATCATCACCAGATTGATGAGGCCGCTGACAGACTCGATTTTCTGGGCGCGGCTGGCGGTGAGCAGACCGACACCGCCAAAGGTCAGCGATCCAATGCCCGCGATCAGCGCAATCGCCGCCACCGACCCCAGCACACGCATGTGGAAAAACAGAACGCCGAAAACTAGCAGCAGCCCGACTTCGATGATCATCAGGATCAGGCGGCTGGAGGCCAGCGCCAGCAGAAAATCCCCGCGGCGCATGGGCGTACCCACAAAGCGCTTCAGCAGCTTGCGCTGGCGCATATCCACCAGTGCGAACCCGATGCCCCACATGCCGGAGTTCATCAGGTTCATGCCCAGCAGTCCGGGGATGAGGAAGTCAATGTAGCGGGAGCCCGGCTCCGACGAAGCAGAGAAGTGCGCGACAACTACGTCCTTTCGGCCAAGAGCGGACTGCAATGCGTGGTCCACCTCGTCTCGCGAAAGTACGCTTTCCGGCCGCGCGGGATCGAAGTCGTAGATAATGTGCCCTTCGTGTGGCGGCTCGATGATCAGATCATACTTCCCCAGACGCAAGCCGTTTTCAGCAGTCGCAAGGTCAACAATATCCGCATGGATGGCAGTGTGCTCGGCCGAGCTTTGCAGGAGCGAAACTACATGCTGCGCGTCCTCCCCCGACACAACTGCGACTCGCGTTGCCTCCGCCGGCTTGTTGCGGAAAGCGATGCCCAGGCCGAGGGCCAGCAGCAGCGGAAAAGCAAAGACCCAGAAGACCACTTCCGGCTCGCGTTTCAGTTCGAGCATGCGCGCCATCAACAGGTGGGCGTAGCCGGACCAGCGGCCGTTGCGGCGTGTGGGAGCGGACGGAGTTTTGACCGGCGTAGCCGGTGTTTCCTGGGCAATGCTCATCGGATCCTTCCGCTACCGCGCCTCCAGCTTCCACAGACGGTCTTCACTCATCGCGCAAATGGCGTCCCGTCAGCCGCACAAACACGTCTTCCAGACTGGCCTGGCGGGTGGTCAGATGCGCCAACTCCGCCCCTTGCTTCCCAATGGCGTCCAGCAGCGCGGGAATGGTCAGATGCGGCTCCTTCACGTTCAGGGCAATCACATCACCGTCTTCGCGCACCGACTCGACGCCCGGCAGCGTGCGCCATGTGTTGATCTCCGCCGCGCGCCCGCTGCCGTTGGCGTTCACGGCAAACTCCACGACGTGATGCCCGCCCAGCCGCTCAATCAACTCCGCAGGCGAGCCTTCGGCGATGATCTGCCCGTGGTCCACGATGGCGAGACGGTCGCAGAGGCGCTCGGCTTCGTCCATGTAATGCGTGGTCAGCAGCACCGTGCCGCCGCCGCGCTGGAATTCGCGAATGATGTCCCACAACTGCCGACGGCTTTGCGGATCGAGCCCCGTCGTGGGCTCGTCCAGAAACAGAATCTTTGGATTGCACACTAGCGCCGTCGCTACGGCCAGGCGCTGCCGCTGCCCACCCGAAAGCTTGCCCACCCAGGCGTCTGCCTTCTCGGTGAGTTGCAACTGAGCGAGCACTTCTTCGGAGGAGCGCGGCTCGCGGTAGAAGCTGGCAAAGAGTTCAATCGTCTCGCGCACGCTGAGCTTTTCCGATAGCCGCGTTTCCTGCAGCGAGATGCCCAACCATTCCCGCATCTCGCGCTCGTTTTCGTGCCAGGAGTGTCCGAAGATGGAGACTTGTCCGGAGGTCGGTTCGAGCAGGCCTTCCAATATCTCGATGGTCGTTGTCTTCCCCGCCCCGTTCGGTCCCAGCAGGCCAAAGCATTCGCCCGCGTGGATTTCGAGGCTCAGCCCGCGCACGGCCTCGACTTTGCCGTCGTAGGTCTTGCGCAGGTCGCGGCACTGGATGGCGGCGGGCATTGGGTGATTTTACCGGATGTCGCTTATGCGCGCGTTATCGGTTTAGATCAGCTTTGTGCGGAGTTTTTCAGGAGCAGCGGGCAAGAATAGCAGCCACGCGAAGCACTAGCGAATTCGGCCTACGATCTCGCCGGGGCCGGGGGCCGAGCCCGGGGGCTGAGGGGTCGGAGGCTGTGGGATCGGCTGGGGGACCGGGGTCTGAGGAACCGGAGACTGCGGGATGCTCAACGGCCCGGGGCCAGAAGGTCTCCCTTCGGCGGGCTTAGGCGCATCTTCAGGGTCTTCCCCAGGGCGGCGCAGGCTGGGAGCATTGGGCGGCCGGTCTTCTTGCTCCTTCTTGGCCTCGGTTTCCTTGTCGGGACGTTCAAGGATGACTTCCCTTTCGGTGCGCACGATCTTCTCCCCGCCTACCTTCATGGTTTCCACCCGCACCACTTCGTCACTTACGATGCGGACAAAATCCACGTCCTGGGGCGGTTCGCCATAAATCCACTCTTCGTAGGCGGTCTCGCCGTCTTTCTCACGCACTTTTTTCGGCGCCTTGCCTTTGGCATGCAGCACCATCTCTGAATTCATGCCCACCAAAACGTAGTGGGCCTTGATGGCCGCCTTCACCTTCGGAGGCAGAGTGTCCAGGTATGCCTGTTCTTTGTTTCTGGCGTTGAAGTCAAGGGCGGGGATGAGCAAATCGCGCAACTGCTGCGCCGTCATCTCTGGCACGTACTTGTCGAAGTAGATCTCCAAATAACTACCGTGGGCATTCTGCTGTGATTCGTTGGGAGAAAGCGGCACCGTCCCACCGTTGCCCGAAACCTCAATGTGTTGGTACCACTTCTTGCGGCGAATGGCTCCGCCGTTAATGTCCAAGTGAATGTGGTTGTCCTTGATTTGCACGAAAGAAATGTGGGCCGGATCGCCGGGTTTGATCGCCGGTCCCCAGAGCGCCAGCAGTCGCTGCAGTTGCTCGCCGTTGGGCGTGGTCACGCCCGCCTGCAGCCTGAGTCCCTTTGTGCCCATGGGGAATGCGGTGCGCGAATAAACCAGCTGGGTTTCGAAGTCGCGAATGATTTCAAAACGCGTCTGCCGAGACATGCGCGGAGCGTCGGCAGGAATGGGCGGACCGCTGGGCTGCGGTTGTGGAGTCTGCGATGAGGCCGCAGCTGCCGGTTGCCCGGCGGGCGGCGCTGAAGATGCCGCGGGCGGGTTGCTTTGTCCGAACGCAGCAGCCGCCAGCAAGGAAAACAGAATGAGGAAGGCGCCGCGCCAACGTTCCATAAAGCACCCCAGGACGACTCTGAGGTCATTATAGCGCCGCTCCCAAAGCGGGGCACGGACCGGCAATCCCCATCAAGGAAAGAACAAAGTGAGAAGCGTAGGCAAGAGATTTTGCTGATGGCTGAAAGCTGAGGGCTGTTCTTAAGCCAGATTCAGCGCCTTCTTGATGGTGCCGCGTTCCTTCTGAATCTTTTCCTGTAGAAGGGTGATGGCGTAGATCAGCTGCTCAGGACGCGGCGGGCAGCCCGGCACATACACATCCACGGGAATGACCTGATTGACGCTTTGCACCAGCGCGTAATTCTGAAATACGCCCCCGGAAGTCGCGCATGCGCCCATGGAGATCACCCACTTGGGCTCGGGCATCTGCTCCCACAACTGCCGGATGACCGGGGCCATCTTGTTCGACACGCGGCCGGCAATGATGATCAGATCGCTCTGCCGCGGCGAAGGCCGGAATACCTCGGCGCCGAAGCGGGCAATATCGAACCGCGCCGCCCCCATGGACATCATTTCGATGGCGCAGCACGCCAAGCCGAACGTCATGGGCCAGATCGAACTCTTGCGCGTCCAGTTGACCGCCGCACCGAGCGTGGTCAGCACCACGCCTTCCGGCGTGGGGTTGCCGAAGGTCAGGTCCTTGACGACCTTATGGCCGTTTTCAATGTCAACGTAGGGGCCGAAATTCAGTTCGCGAGACATGGAGATATTCTAAACCACAGAGGACACAGAGGACACAGAGGTCACGAGACCCTGCGTAACCCTGTGCCCCCTGTGGTTATGCTTCTTATGGATTCACCACGACCTTGCCGAACATCTGGCTCTTCTCCAGATACTCATGGGCCGCACGCAGTTCGCTCAGGGGAAATACCCGGTCCACCACCGGCTTCAGCCGGCCTGCAAACACGTGCCCCAGCACTTCGTGCAGCTCGCCCATAGTCCCCATATAGGAGCCGAGCAGGCTCAACTGCCGGGCAAACAGATGGCGCAGGTCAATGCCGACGTTGGGCCCGGTGGTCGCACCGCAGGTCACCAGCGTTCCGCCAGACTTCAGTGATCGCACGCTCTCGTCCCAAGTCGCCATTCCGACGTGCTCGATCACGATATCCACGCCTTCTTTGTTCGTAATCTTGCGGACCTCCTCGGAAATTTTCTGCTTGTAATGGTTGATGCCAAAATCCGCGCCCAGCGCGCGGCCCTTCTCCAGCTTCGCTTCGTCTCCCGCCGTGGTGATCACGCGGCAATGAAATAGCTTCGCGATCTGGATGGCCGCAATGCCCACGCCCGAACTCGCGCCCAGCACCAGCACGGTCTGTCCGGGGCGCACGCCCGCGCGCCCCACCAGCATGTGCCACGCCGTCAAAAAGACGAGCGGAACGCTGGCGGCCTGTTTGAAATCGAGCGCGTCCGGAATCGGAATCACGTTTGCGGCGGGCGCGGCGATCAGCTCGCAATTGCCGCCGTCCACGGCATTGCCCAGCACAGTGAATTCGCGGCACTGGTTCTGCACTCCTGCCACGCACTTGCCACAGCGTCCGCAATAGTGTACGGGCGCGAGCAGCACGCGCTGGCCCGGTGCGAACCCGCTGACATATTCGCCGGCGGCAGCCACTTCTCCAGCCACGTCGCTGCCCAGGATGTGCGGCAGTTTCACTCCCGGCAATCCTTTGCGCACCCAGACATCGAGATGGTTGAGCGAGCAGGCCCGCACCCGCACCAGTACCTGATCTTTGCGCAGCTCGGGATCGGGCGCGTCTTCGTACGCGAGAACTTCCGGCCCACCGAATTGATGAATGCGAACGGCTTTCATGAGGCTCCTCCGTGTCTTCCTCCGATCAAAGAGTGACGCTAACACAAACTATTGCCGAATCGGGAATCCCCTTTAGGAACGGCTGGGCAGTTTTTGTAATCGGATTGTCTCGCGTTTGCAGATTGGCGCTGCAGGATTCCCTTGGTGGGCCGACGTCTGGAGGGCGTTGCCAGTGGGCACTGGACACGGCTTGCCAAGCCGGTGAGTGGCTCATCAGTTGCTGCGGTTCGACTCCGCCGCCCTCCGCGTTCCACTCACCCCCAAAGTATGCTTGACAATGAGTCCTTCTGGAGTCACCATTGAAGAGCTTGGCAGGCCGTGTATAGAACTCATTGGTACGCACAACAGCCCCGGAGTGATGACCCGGGGCTTTTGCTTTCCCTCCGTTTGACTCTACCCTGTTAACCGACTGATAATCAGCACTGCCAGTCACGCCGCAGCATAGTCATGGACATTTACGAACAAATCGTCGAACTCCGCCGCCAGGGACGGCGGGGGGCGGTCGCGACCATCGTCAATGTGCGCGGTTCGATTCCTTCGTTCCGTACCGCGAAGATGTTGGTGCGCGACGACGGCTCGATCGCCGGCACCATCGGCGGCGGATGCGTCGAGGCCGACGTCTGGCAGGCTGCGCGCGAAGTCATGGAGTCCGAGAAGCCTCGCACTCTGACCTTCGACCTGAATCAGGATCCCAAGAACGATACCGGCCTGGTCTGCGGCGGCACGCTCGAGGTCTTCATCGAGCCCGTACTGCCTCCAGCATTACTTTATCTTTTCGGCGCAGGCCACGTTGCTTTAAGCCTTTGTCAGACCGCGGTCAGCGCCGGATTCGATGTGATCGTCACCGATGACCGCTCCTCCTACGCCAGCAAAGAGCGCTTTCCAGCCGCCAGTGAAGTTCACGCGCTGGACTTCGACGAGGCCATGCAAAAGCTTGATCCCAACGAGTCGTCCTCCATCGTCATCGTGACCCGCGGCCACCGCGACGACATGCGCATCCTGCGCTGGGCCGTGCAGACTCGCGCCCGCTACGTGGGCATGATCGGCTCCAAACGCAAGGTCATCAAGATTTTCGAGACGCTCCGCGAAGAAGGTCTGCCGGCGGAGTTGTTCAATCGCGTGCACGCTCCCATCGGCCTCGATATCGGCGCCATCATGCCGGAAGAGATTGCAATCTCCATCACCGCAGAATTGATTGCGGTCCGTCGCCAGGCCACCGCTGCCCTGCCTCACATGAGCTGGTTCAAGAAAGCAGACCCGGCCGACGAGGCGGACGCCGCAACTCCAGTTTCAGACCCAGACCAACGAAAAGCCCGCCCATAACAGGACCGAAGGAGGTGCTCTATGACTAGGAACTTTCGCCGGCTGGCTTTCATCGCAGCGCTTTGCTTCGCATGGACTGCAATGGCTCAAAGCTCGAAGGTGGCTCTGCCGATGGTAACCGGAGCCAAGGTGCCGTTCTATCCACCACTGGCCCGTGCGGCCAACGTTCAGGGTGTCGTCCACGTGAAAGTAACTACAGATGGGCATCGCGTGATTGCTACACATGTTGAGGACGGGCACAAACTCTTGGCATCTGCTGCTGAGGAAAATGCCCGAACTTGGGAGTTCGCGACTCACGATCCGACGACGTTCACAGTTACTTATCATTACAAACTAGACGCCAAGTTGAAGGGCGATCCCGATAACCCAACTGTCATACTCCGGCTGCCGACCGAGGTGGAGATTTCAAGGGTGCCCTTGGTGCTCGACACAGTCGGTACAAATGCGGCTCCCGAAGGCGGACCTGCAGAAGCTATGACAGCAACCGCCAAGAAGCCCTAGCGACGCGACCCAGACCGGCCAGCAACACCTCCCGCTCGCGTTCCAGAACGGCCAAGGCTTACGATGCTGCAGCGGGCGAGGCCCACACACACTCCCGCTCACTGACTTTCTCCCCGCTTTCTGCTATCTTCCGCATCATGTCTCGCTCCCCGAGCTTCGCCGGAGTGATTCTGGCCGCGGGTGAGTCCGCGCGCATGGGCACCGATAAGGCCCTGCTCCCCTGGCCGCCGCAAGCTCCCGGGCAGCCGCCACCCAAGGACACGTTTCTTTCTGCCGCTATCCGCTCCCTCTCGCTCTCCAGTGATTTCGTGGTGGTCGTCGCCGGGGAAAATGAAGCCGCACTGGCGCCGGTGGTGTACGCCAACGGAGCCATGCTCGTAACCAATCCCGACCCCAACCGGGGCCAGTTCAGTTCCCTGCAGGTAGGGCTGCATGAAGTCCTCAACCGGGGCCGGGACGCTGCGATGATTACGCTCGTGGACCGGCCTCCGGTGAGCGAAGCCACCATCCAGGTTTTGCGGGCCGCCTTCGCGGAAGCGCCGCAGAGCGCGTGGGCGGTGGTCCCGGAGTTTTCCGGCCAGCACGGCCACCCCTTCCTGGCCGGCCGCGAGTTGATCGAAGCGTTCCTGCAGGCTCCCGCCACCGCCAGTGCCCGCGACATTGAGCATCGCCATGCGCAACATATTCAGTACATCGCCGTGAACGATCCGTTCGTCGCCGTGAACGTAAATACTCCCGAGGACTACGCGGCGCTGCTGGCCAAGTCTTCGATGTGACGAACCAATTTTAGATTTTGGATTCGACGCTCGCCCAATCTGCAATCTGAAATCTACAATGTGAAATCCACGGCCGATTGCGCAGTCCCCCTTTCCCACGTTATTGTCGAAGAACATGGAAATTTCCCGGTCCTCCGCGCTCTCCATCCCCCGCCACGAGTTTCTCGACACGGTTCTCCGTCTCGAACCGCGGATGGCGGCTTTCGATTGCGACGGCACGCTGTGGTCGGGCGACGCCGGCGAAAGTTTCTTTGACTGGGAAATCAAGCAGGGCGTGGTGCCCGCCGAAGTTGGCCTCGCCATGCGGGCACGCTACGCCGAGTACAAAGCCGGCAAGGTCAGCGAGGATGACATGTGCGGCGAGATGGTCACGATGCACCAGGGCTTGTCCGACGCGGAGATGAGGCAGGCGGCCAACGATTTCGTGGCCACTTCATTTCCCGGGCACGTCTTCTCCGAAATGCGCGAACTGGTCCACCGCCTGCACGAAAACGGCTCCGAGGTCTGGGCCGTTTCCTCCTCCAATGAATGGGTGATCCGCGCCGGCATGAAACAATTCGGCATTCCCGACGACCGTATCCTGGCCGCCAAAGCCGAAGTCGAAAATGGGGTGGTGACCAACCGCCTGGTTCGCATGCCCTCAGGACCGGGCAAGGCCCGCGCTCTCCGCCAAGCCGCGTCAAAAGAGGTGGACGCCGCCTTCGGTAATTCCCGCTGGGATACGGAGATGCTCGCGGCCGCGCGCCATCCTTTTGCCATCAATCCCACCGCTGATCTTGAACTGACGGCGCAGCAGCGGGGATGGACCATTTACTTCCCCGACGGCACACGTCCCTGATCTCCTTCACGCGATTCCCAACACCTGGTTGAAGAACCCCACGATGTATTTCCACACCAGGTAGTACACAATCAAGGCTAGCGAGAATCCCACCGCCAGCATGGCGTACGGAATAACAAGTTCGCCGAACCACACCAGGCCCATAGAGTTTGCTGTCAGAAACCCTGAGCAAGTGGCCAGGAGGAATCCAGTTGGCGCCAGAATAAACGGCAGGATGGCCCCATGAAATCCAATCGGAAGGTGACGCCGCGGGCGCAGCCACAGGTAGAAAATATTCCATAGGCCAAAAATGTTGGGCACCAGCGCCATGGGAAAAACAATGGCGCGCTCGATGGGAATCGGGATCTGGAACGTATAGCGCGCAACCAGAAAACCACTGAGCACCACCAACAGCATCATGGTGGGCACGGCTATTCCCGCCATGTAGGCCCGCAGATAAGGATGTGTATTCATAGCGTCCTCCAGAATCACAAGTGATAGAGCCAGATCGGAATCGCCCTGGGAAAAGCTGCGACACCCAGAATCAGCACCGCCAGCAACGCCCAGTCGAACCACGGCACCGACGACATCGCAATAAACCATTGCCGCTTATCTCGCTCCTCGAAACGGCGAAGCATCTGCGGCCACAGGTCACGGTTCAGTTCACCGTTCACGGGCCCGACCGACCGCTTCAGCAAATCCGCTAGCGTCTTTTGTTCGTGTTCATTCATGGCTCATGTCCAGGTTTCCTAACTTCCTTCGCAACAGGCGAACCGCCCGAAACAGCCGAGCCTTAACCGCAGCAGTAGAAATGTTGAGCGCGTCGGCAATTTCACTGTGCGGCCGTTCTTCAATCAACGCCAGTGTCGCCACCACTCTCAGCTTGGCCGGCAACTGCCGGAAAGCAAGCTGCGTGCGTTCGCGCATTTCCCTCCGAATGGCAGGATTCCCGTCGCCCGTCTTCAGCGCGGAACCGGCGGCCAGATTTTCATCCAGCGGCTGCTCCCGCATGCGCGCGCTCTTCAGATAATCGAGCGCCACGTTGGTGGCGATACGTCGCGCCCAGGCCCCGAAGCTGCGCCCCGGATTGAAGCGGGCGCGGGCACGGTAAATCCGCCAGAAAGTTTCCACGGTCAGATCCTCCGCCGCTGCCGGATCGCGAACGATCCGCACAATCCAGCCGTAGACGTCGGCCTGGAATTGCCGGAACAGGGTCTCGAAGGCCTCCAGTTCGCCCGCCGCGAACTGCTCCTGAACCTCCGTTGGCTGTTCTCTCCATTCCATTCTTCCTTCTCTATATACGCTTACTGACGGGCGCCGACGATGGTTGCGTGTTTTTTTGCGAGCATGTTTTCTTGAAAATGCGGGGCGGTTGGGTTCGCGAACCGCGTGGGCTGTCGCTCCGTTTACAATTTGATCGGCATGTACTCAACCCAACTCCTCGATCACTTTCAGAATCCGCGCAATGCCGGGGAAATCTCCGGCGCCGACGCCGACGCTGAGATTGAAAATCCGGCCTGTGGAGATGTGCTCCGTTTGACGTTGAAGATTACCGCTGGCCGCATTGCCGAAATTCGGTTCAAAGCCAAGGGCTGCGTTCCCTCGATGGCTTGCGCCTCGGCACTGACTGAACTCGTAAGTGGCAAAACGCTTAACGAAGCGCGGACCCTTCAGCGCGACAGCCTGATCACCGCAGTCGGCGGCCTGCCTCCAGCTTCCACTCACGCCGCCCAACTGGCTTTGGACGCGCTGTTGGCCGCGCTGGACCAGCTCACGCCGTAGCTCTGCGCGGGCCATTCCCCACTGGGGCGCTTGTGCTTCCAGGCTCAATCCACTGCCAATTTCCCCACACAGGAAGGAATCCAACCGATTACTTACGCCTCCGGTTTCCACAGCATGGAAACCCGGTGCGGTGAGTTAAGATTCCATCCATGCCTGTTACCAGCAGACTCGAGGAAGTGCGCACCGAGGTCACTGCCCTGGCGCAAGCTGCCCCCAACGCCAGCGAACTCATGCAACAAATGGTCAAGCTGCTGCATGAGCGGATGCTCAAATACAACTGGGTAGGCTTCTACATGCTCGAGCCCGGAGCGCAGCCTCCGATGCTCGTGCTCGGCGCCTTTGAAGGCGCCATGACGCCGCACACCCGCATCCCGCTCAACCAGGGCATTTGCGGCGCGGCCGCCTCGAGCGGGCGAACCGTCGTAGTGGACGACGTCAGCAAAGACTCCCGTTATCTGGCCTGCTCGCTCGAGACCAAGTCCGAGATCGTCGTGCCCGTCTTCGTTCATGGCCAGGTGGCAGGCGAGCTCGACATTGACAGCCATTTTTCCGCGGCCTTTACCCCGGCAGACCAGGATCTGGTTCAGCACTGCGCCGCGCTCGTAGGGAAAAAACTGGAGAAGTCCACCCATTAAGTGTGAAAAAGGGGGCGGATGCGCGCCCCTGAGATGGGCCCTATCTGGCCCGCGGCCCGCATATGCCAACCATGAAACGCGTCGTCGCAGCCCTCATCACCATGCAAGGCAAACTGCTGGTGTGCCAGCGCACGCGGCACCAGACCATGCCGCTCAAGTGGGAGTTTCCCGGCGGCAAGATCGAGGAGAAAGAACAGCCGCGCGACGCCCTGCGCCGGGAATTGGATGAAGAACTCGGAATTTCGGCGACCATCGGCGACGAAGTCGCCCGCATTCAGCACGAGTATCCCAATCGAACCGTCGTGGAACTACGATTCTTCGTGGTACGCCAGTATGAGGGAGAAATCGAAAACCGCATCTTCCGCGACATTCAGTGGGCCCTGCCCAAGGACCTGCCCAAATACGACTTCCTCGAAGCCGATCAGACCTTAGTGCGCGATCTGGCCGCGGGAAAACTGCTTTAGCCCGAGTGCAGCGTCCAGAACCACGCCACCGTCAGACCGATCATCACCACGGTCGTGACCCAGGCAATGACGTTGAACAAACGCGTATTCACATACTCACCCATCAGTTCCTTCTTGTTGATCAGCAACAGCATGAAGATCAGCACAAAGGGCAGCACCACGCCATTCACCACCTGCGACAACACCGCGATCTTGACCAGCGGCAAGCCCGGGATGAGGACAACGGCTCCCCCGGCAACGATCAGAGCTGTATAGAGCCAGTAGAACGCGGGCGCCTCGCCGAACTTCATTCCCACTCCGGATTCAAACCCCAATCCTTCGCACACTGTGTAGGCCGTCGAAAGCGGCAGAATGGATGCCGCGAACAGCGACGCATTGAACAATCCCACGGCGAAAAGAATGTAGGCATAGTCCCCGGCCAACGGCTTGAGCGCCTGGGCCGCGTCGGCCGCGTACTTGATGTCGCGGTAGCCGTGAATGTAGAGCGTGGCCGCGCAGGCCACAATGATGAACCACGCCACAATGTCAGTAAAAACGCAGCCGGTCACGACATCGAGCCGCGAGGCCTTGTATCCCCGCCTGGTCACACCCTTCTCCACAATGGAGGACTGCAGATAGAACTGCATCCACGGCGCGATGGTGGTCCCCACCACGCCGATCACCATGTAGAGATAAGCCTGGTCGCGAAAGGCCTTGAGGGCAGGCGGTTGGAAGGTGGCGATCGTTGCCTCCCTCCATGCCGGATGCGCCTTCACACCCGCAATAATGTAGACGACATAGAAAAATGAGGCGGCCAGAAAGACTTTCTCCACGCTCTTGTACTGCCCCTTCACCACGATCAGCCACACAATCACGCAGCACACCGGCACGGTGGCATAGCGGGGCAGGCCAAACAGTTCGAGGCTGGTGGCGATGCCTATGAACTCTGTGACCACGTTGCCGAAGTTGGTGATCAGGATGCCGATCATCATGAAAAAGGTGACCCGCAGGCCGAACTCCTCGCGGATCAGGTCGCTCAGGCCCTTGCCGGTCACCGCACCCATGCGGGCAGACATCTCCTGCACCACGATCAGCGCCAGCGTGATCGGAATCATGGTCCACAACAGAAGATGTCCGAATTGTGCGCCGGCCTGCGAGTAGGTCAGGATGCCGCCGGCATCGTTGTCAACGTTCGCGGTGATGAACCCCGGCCCGACGACGGCGAGGAACAGCAGGATCCGGGTTTTCGAACGCTTGAGGAACCTCATGCGCATATTTCGCAGACATAGGGGCAGAGCGGATTACAGCTACCAAACGACGCCACAGGATAAACGCAGGCAGCGAATCTGGCCAAAGGAAAAGTGTGCTGCGGTTGAAATTGGGGATGTACGAGTTGGTGCCGGTTTCGAGCAAATCTAAGGTGTAGGTGTTGGGGGTCCGGCCACTGCTCTCTCCGCATCGCTACTTTTGGACACTGTGCCGGCAAATCGCCGGATGTTCTCACCGTAGCTCTCCATCACGGGCATCGGAACGCCAAGATCATGTCCCGTGGCGATGAGGTCGTCATAGAACAACTTGACCTCAACCGAATCTCCCAAGGCATGGGCGGAGCATCGTTTGGTGTACTCGTCGTGGCGAAACATCCAGCGCATGATCCAGTAATAGATCTGTCTGCGCAGTGCGGAGTTCTTCAGAAACGGCTTTGTTTCCGGGTACCGGGAGAGCTCAACTCCGCGCCGCCTTACTACCTCCACGCATTCGCACGCGGCTCCGAGTGATGCCGAGGCGGTATCGCGGTCATTCAGCATTGCATCGAAGCTCCCAGCTGAAACGAACGCTGCCCACGGACCGCAGGTCGTTGCATATTGGACCCATAAATAGTGCAACATGTCCGAATGCAGCGTGGTCGGGATGTCCGCCGAATTAAACAGGGCCGCGACTTTCTTTGCCAGCGCCGAAGGTTCGCCTTCCGGCGAGCCTAGATCCAGTGCCTTCAGAGCCGCGACCAGTGTGCCGCCGGAAAAGGTGCCGCCCGCCTTGGCGTCTCCGTAGACGTAGCGCGTGCGTGGCAGAATGGGGTCAAACTCCTCTGTCCCGCGCCAATTCTGCGTCAGAAGCAAAAACTCGGCTGCGCCCGCCCGGGGAACGATTTCCTTGAGGGTTTGCGCCAACGCGTAGTGCTTCACGGCTACGATGACCAAGTCGAAGCTGTCGGTTGGCGAGACGGCTTCTACGGCATTCAACCGGTACGTTCCGCAGAAGCTCTGCTTGTGTCTCTTGCGTAGGTCGAGAACATCGAGCGCCAGACCGTCGCGCAAAGCGGCGGCCCTGCCGGGCCGCACCAGGTGCACGACGGAATGTCCGCTTTCGGCAAGCGCCCAGCCGTAGATTGAGCCGATGATCCCAGCTCCGATCACCAGCACGCGCATAGGGTTGACTTTCAACGCAACGGCGCCCTACATCTTGGCCCGCAGCATGCTGATCACGTCGTCGGACGTAATGACGCCGGTCAGCTTGTTGTGCTCATCCACTACGGGGAGCGTCAACAGGTTGTACTTATCAAACAACTCCGCGACTTCATTCTCCTCGACACCCTCGTGAGCGAGGATCAAAGGCTCCTGGGTTAACGACAGCATCGGGGTTGGAGGCGGTGCCAGAACCAGACGGGCCAGCGGAACCGCGCCGACCAGGGTGCCGTGCGAATCCACCAGGTAGATCGTGCTCACCGCTTCCACTCCGCCCTCGAACTCGCGCATGGAATCAATGGCATTCTGCACGGTCGCCGCCACCGGCAGCGCCAGGAACTCCGTGGTCATGCGCCCAGCGGCGGTCTCTTCCTTGTGCTCGAGCAGTTCCACCACATCCTGCTGCGCTCCCGGCTCCATCTGCACCAGGATCTGCTCGGTCCGATCCTCGGGCAGATCGCCTAGCAGATCGGCGGCGGCGTCGGGATCCATCTCTTCGACGATGTCCGCGGCGCGGCCCGAGTCGAGCGACTCAACGATGGCCTTCTGAACTTTCGGCTCAACTTCCTCCAGCGCCTCGGCTGCCACTCCTTCGTCCAGCGTCTGGAACACCGCCTGGCGCTCATCCGGCGCCAGATCTTCGACGATGTCGGCGATGTCGGCCGGATGCAGCTTGGCCAGGCCTTCATGCGAAATCTTCAGCTTCACCCGCCGCGCCGGGTCGGTTTCGATCAGGTCCACGAAGTTCCAGGGGATGCTGCGCGGAGGAATTCTGCCCAGCAGCGCATGCAGCGCCGTTTTCGGAGCCACTCCGCGCAACAGGCGCCGGATCGCTCCCCGCGCGCCCACATCCACGGAATGAACCCGCAGCACGGGATGAGCCTGCCCGGCCGGCTTCTGCGTCTCCCACTGCAGGTCCACATCGTTGACGCGGACCACCTTCCGCCCGTTGATATCAATGACCTGCTGGTCCAGCAGGTCGCGCTCCAGCAGAAACTGTCCTTCGGTGCCGCTGGCCAGCGGCCATTCGCCGGCCGCCGTCGCTGCCCGGACGCCGCCGTTGATCCCCGCCACCGCCGTGAACGGCAGCACCCGGTTGCCCGCCTTGGTCTTCACAATCAGGGACGAAATCCGCGAACGGTCCTCCTGCGGCGTGAGCGTTACTTCCCGCACACGTCCACTGGCCGCGCCCGACGGGTCATACACCGTGGCCCCCAGCAGTTCGCTCAAGGCAAGGGTCATCATCATCATCCCGCTAGAGCATAACCAACTCGCAAGCAATCCGGAACGAATTTCTGGTGAAAATCGGCAAAGAAGTCCGCAAGCCCCTGCCCGTGGGCGATCTGGTGAAGGCGGGGCTCGGGCTGCTCGCCCGTTATAATTAACCAGTGCACGTTCTTTTTGACATTTTCGCTCAGACTCTGCGCATGCTTTGGGCGCACAAACTGCGCTCCTTCCTGACCATGTTTGGCATTGCCTGGGGGGTGGGATCGTTGCTCTTGCTGGTTGGCGTCGGAGAGGGTTTCCGCGCCGGGAACCGCAAGCAGTTCGATTCGATCGGCGAAAACGTAATGTTCATCTGGTCGGGCCGGGCCCCGGTCATGCAGGGCAGCTTCACCGCCCTGCGCCAGTACTACCTGACCTACCGCGATTACGAGGATATTCTGCGCGAATGTCCCAGCGTGGGTGCGGCTGCTCCGGCGATTTCGCGCGGCGACATCCGTGCGGTCAGCGATTTCTTTCAGGCCAGCGGCCAGATCGTGGGCGTCCCGGCGATGTTCAATCAGATTCGCTACCTTCCCATCAACGAGGGGCGGTGGATCAACGATCTAGACGACTCGCAAAAACGCGCCGTGATTGTCATTGGCGACGAAGTGCGCCGCACGCTGTTTCTGGGCCGCCCCGCCGTCGGCGCCACGATTCTGCTCAACGGCGTTCGCTTCACCGTCATCGGGACCCTGCAAAAAGTTGGCCATGGCGACAACATGAACCTCAACCTGCGCAGCTTTGTCCCGTTCCATGCCATGCAGGACTATTTCCGTCCTTTGAACGCTGGCATCGCCACCGACGTAATCTCGGTCATCAACTACCAACCCAAATCGCGGGCGCTGCACGAAACCGCACAGCAGGAAGTCCACAAGATCATCGCCCGCAATCACGGTTTCGACCCGAATAACCCGGACTCCTTCGACGAATGGGATACAGTGCAAACCGTGGACCAGATCGGCAAGATCTTTGATGCTATGAACACGTTTCTGGGAAGCGTGGGTTTGATAACGCTGGCCCTGGGGGCGATCGGGATCATCAACATCATGCTGGTCGCGGTCGCGGACCGCACCCGCGAAATCGGATTGCGCAAAGCCGTCGGCGCGACCAATGGCAGCATCATGTTCCAGTTCTTCGTGGAGGGAGCGTTCCTGACCCTACTCAGCGGCGGCATCGGCATCGCGGGCGCCGCCGCAATCATGGCGGCGCTCTCTGGAATTGACATGGGCAATTTCGATCCGCCCAAACTGGTCCCCTCCACCGCCATCCTGGCGGTGACTGCGCTGGCCGTGGCGGGCATCGCTGCTGGCCTTTATCCCGCACGCCGCGCCGCCTTGCTTGAACCGGTGGAGGCCTTGCGCAAGGAATAGATATGCACCGCGACCTCCTGCAGCAAGCTTTCTCGGCGATGCGCCACGACCTGCGCCGCACCCTGCTCACCATGGCAGGCATGGCCTGGGGCATCGCCACGGTCGTCCTGCTGCTCGCCTACGGCAACGGCTTTGGCCAGGCCATTAAGAATATTTTCGAAAGCTTTGGCGCCACTGCCGTGGGTGTTTTTCCGGGACGCACTTCGCAGCAGGCCGGCGGCAACAAGGCCGGGGTGCAGGTTCGTTTCACCAACGACGACATTGAACTCCTGCGCAACAACGTTCCTCTTTGCCGCAACCTGGCTCGCCTGTCGGCGAAAGATTCGACGGTTCAGAACAACAACCGTTCTTTTACCTTCCCTGCCATGGGCTTCGACCCTGCCATCGCGGAGATTTGGAATCTTGAGGTCGAGCGGGGCCGCTTCCTCAACGACGCCGACAACCTGCAACATGGCCTCTACGCCGTGCTCGGATCGGAAGCACGGGATCGGCTGTTCTCCGGCATGAATGCCGTGGGCGAGACCATCCGCGTGGATGGTGTCACCTTCCAGGTGGTGGGCGTTCTCAAGCCTCGCATGCAGGAGGGGGACAGCGACGACAACCGCGTGGTCTACATTCCGTTCGCCTCCATGGATGTCGTCAAGGACACCCACTACCTGGACGGGATGTGGCTCGACTCCGCCGGCCTGGATCACGACAAGATGGCGAAAACCATTAAGGAGTCCCTCGCTGCCGCCCACAATTTCAAGCCCGACGACCCCCGAGCCGTCTTCGTGTTCGATGCCCAGAAGCAACTCTCACAATTTGGCATCATGTCCGCCATGCTTAGAATTCTTCTCGGCGTGATCGGCACGGTTACTCTTAGCATTGGCGGAATCGGCCTGATGAACATCATGCTGGTCTCGGTGACGCAGCGTACTCGAGAGATCGGCGTGGAGAAAGCATTGGGCGCAAGGAAGCGGAACATCCGGTTCCAATTCCTCGCAGAAGCCATGGTAATCACCGCCATTGGCGGCCTGCTTGGCATCGTGCTTTCTTATATCGTTTCTCTCTCAGTCGGTCGCCTGACGCTCTACAGCGCCATGGCCAAGCATGCCGAAGCCGGCGATATTCGCCTGGTCGTTTCTCCCGGGGTTCTGGCCGTGGCTACTGCAATCCTGGCCGTGGTAGGGGTGATCAGCGGCATGGTCCCGGCCCTGCGCGCCGCCAATCTCGATCCCATCGAAGCCTTGCGCTACGAATAGCCCTTGCGCGTGTTCCCTTAGACTGACTCAGGACAGGCTTTGCCGCCAACGGCAAAAAAAGCCGGAGCCCGATTCGGCTCCGGCCCGGTCAACTTGCATCCGCAATCAGGCGGCCGCCGTCAGCGCGTCCACCAGATGCTGGCACAGCGTGGCCTCGACGTTATACATCCGGAAGGCCAGCGGGGCGACGATGAAGGGTTTCAGAATCTGCTCCACTTTCGGGAACACTTCCTTGACGTACTTCTCTGCCTCACGCTTTTCGGTCCACAGCGTAATGACCATCGCTTTCTCGTTGACCATCTCCGGATCGAGCGGCAGTATGTCGAGAAATCCGGACTGGCTTCTTCAGAATGGGCAGGACTTCCTGGCGAACCGTCTTGATCAGTTCGTCCTTCTTTTCCATTTTCGGGGTGAACTCAATAACACGGGCAAACATGGGAGACTCTCCTTCCTTTGGGGGGAAAGTTGCTCGGAAGACGCCTCCAATCGAGACCGGCCTCCTTCGAGCCCAATCCCGAATCAGGTGATTTGAATTGAATTGAGTGTGATGGGAAAAGCGGCCATACCCTAATTCGTAGTGCGGTCGTGCTGCAGTGACCAGAGCCACAGTTCCGAGTGACCGGAAGCACACCCAACTTCACCCCGGTTCCAGTCCGTTCACTCCACGCCCAGACTCGCCAGCGCTTCCTCGAGCAACGCGCCGTCTATGGTCAACCGGCGGCCGTGGGTCTTCAGGTCGTCCAGTTCATCGAAGGCGCGAAATAGGCCCAACTTGGCGGCGGCATACTGCTCGGCGTCGTTGAGCGGACGGCCGTGAACTTCGCTCCACGCTGCGAGAGATTTCTCCGGCAGAAATACGCTGACGGCGTAGGTCAGCTTGCGATCGGAAGTGATGTCGAAAATGAATTCCGTCGCGGGCGCCTCAGGATCATCTGCCAGCGCGGCACGTTTCCCAACAAAGTAGTACTGGTAAACGTACCCTTGAGCCCCGGCATAAGTCTTCAGGCGGCGGACCGGCGTATGCGGCAACATGCAGACATTATGGAACGGAAAGCCATGGTTTGTCTGAGGCTTCCTCCGGCGCAGGAAGCGGCGCCCCGTCCGGCTAAATCTTCCCCGCCAGTTTGCCGATATCTACCGAGAAGATACGGCTCGACCGTTCCCTATGCCGCCACAGTCTTTCTGGATGTTTCTCGCCGCGCTGGCCGTGCTCGTCCTCGGCCAGCAGTTCCGCATTTCGCGGATTCGCCGCACTGCCCGGAACCGCGAAGAACTATTCCAGATCGTCACCGAGAACGCCGCCGACATGATCGCCTTGGTGGACGTGAAGGGACGCCGGCTCTACAACAGTCCAGCCTACAAAAAAATTCTGGGCTACACCGCCGCCGAACTGGGGGAGACTTCCTCCTTCGAACAGATTCATCCCGACGACCGCTTCAAGGTTCTGGAAGCGGCGCGGGAAGCGCGCCAGACCGGGATCGGCAGGCGCCTCGAATACCGCATCCGGCACAAGGATGGCAGCTGGCGCGTGCTGGAGTCGGTGGCCAGCACCATCCGCGACGACCGTGGCGAGGTCGCCCGGCTGGTCATCGTGAATCGCGATATCACCGACCGCAAGCGCGCCGAACAGCAGCTTGAACATAATTTGTTCCACGACACGCTGACCGGCTTGCCCAATCGCCGCCTCTTCCTTGACCGCCTGCACCACCGCTTTGCGCTCGCCAAGCGGGATCCCGGCCATCCCTACGCTCTGCTGCTGGCCAAGCTCGACCATTTCAAGGATTTCAACCAGAGTCTGGGTCCCGCCGGTGGCGATCAGCTGCTCACCGAAATCGCCCGCCGCATCGGAGCCAGCCTGCGGAATGAAGACACGCTTGCCCGCCGCGACAGCGCGAGCCCTTATGCCGAGTTGGTTCTCTCACGCCTGGGCGGAGATGAATTCACCATCTTGCTCGATGCCGTGGGCGATCCCAGCGACGCCTTGCGGGTCGCGCACAGAATCGAGGCCGCAGTGGCCGCTCCCTTCCTGCTGGGCTCGCGCGAGGTGCGGGCCAGCGTGAGCCTGGGAGTCGCCCTCAGCACACCCGAGCACTCTCAGCCCGAAGACCTATTGAAAGACGCGGACGCGGCTATGCGCCGGGCCAAGGCGCTCGGCGGTTCCCGCTGCGAAGTCTTCGACGAAGCCATGCACAGCCGCGCCGTCGGCCGCCTGCGCCTGGAAGCGGACTTGCGAACCGCCATCGCCCAGAGCCAGTTCCGCGTGTACTACCAGCCCGTCGTGCAGCTCGACACGCGCCGCGTCGTGAGTTTTGAAGCGCTGTTGCGCTGGAACCATCCCAGCAAAGGTCTGATCTCGCCCTACCGTTTCCTCGAGGCCGCCGAGGACACCGGCCTCCTGGTCACCATCGGTCATTGGCTGATGCTCCAGGCTTGCCGGCAGATGCGCGAGTGGGACGGTCACAACTTCTCCGGGCATCCCATCAACCTCACCGTGAATCTTTCCGCCCGCCAGTTTGCCAACCCGCGCCTCGCCAGTGATATTAACGACGCCCTGCGCCAGACTGGCCTCGATCCTGCGCGCCTGCACGTGGAAGTGCCCGAGGGCGTGGCCACAGCGGACCCCAAGCTCACGGTCACCATCCTCTCCCACCTCAAGCACCTGGGCATGGGAGTGGTCCTCGATGACTTCGGAGCCGGATCGACCTCTCTCCGCGGCTTGTGGCAGTTCCCCGTGGACGCGCTGAAAATTGACGGCTCCCTCATCCGGGAGCTGCCCACCGAGCGCTCCGCATCCGACATTGTCGAGCTGATTGTGGATCTGGCCCGCAAGCGGCACATCCAGGTGATTGCCGAAGGCATCGAGACCTTCAGCCTCGCCGAGCGCCTGCGCAAAATGGGATGCGAGTTCGGTCAGGGATACTGCTTCTCTCCGCCCCTCGAGGCCCAGGCCGCCCTGCAGTTTCTGCAAAAACTCCCGGCGGTCCCGCGCACCAGCGGGGCGGCGCAAGCTAATAACGGGTTCCCTACCCGGCCTGGCCAATCAGTCCAGTGAGGCCGCGTCTTGCCAATGTCTCACCCTTCAATCTTCGCTTCCCGCAGGTGCCTCACCGCGGTTTCTGAACTGACCGGCGAATAGTACACTTCTTTGAACGTGTACGACTTCGCTTTGGACTCCACCACCGGCAGGATCTCGATGTGCCAGTGGTAGTCGTCGTCTATCGTCTTCCAGTAGCCGAGATTTTTCGAAGGGTGCAGGCTGCTGGGAGAAGTGTGCAGCACGAGATGAAAATCCTCGGTCACGGAGCGCACCCGTTGCAGCGTGCGGCGCAGCAGCGCGGCCAGGTTCATGCGCAGTCCGGGCCGGTTCAATCCCGCGCGCTCGAACGAAGCGTCGTGATTACGCGGCAGAATCCACGTTTCGTAAGGAACCCGCGGAGCATACGGGCAGACGGCCAGATAATCCCCGCGCGCTTCCACCACGCGCTGCGCCTGCCGCTCCTCCTGCTGAATAATGTCGCAGAAGACGCAGCGCTCCTTGGCCGCGAAATATTCCCTTCCCGCCCGCAGTTCGTAGAGCACCCGCCGCGGCACAAACAGGGTCGCCGTGATCTGTGATGTGGGATGGCTGAATTCCTGCCCCGCATTCTTGCCGTAGTCCTTGAACAGGCTCACGTACTTGATGCGCCGGTCGCGCTTCAGATCGAGAATGCGTTCCGCCGCCAGCCGCAGGAAGTGCCCAATCTCTTCGTCGCTGGCGTTCCACAGATGCCGGTCATGGCGCGGATTCTCGACCAGCACTTCGTGCGCCCCCACCGATTGCATGCGGTCATAAATACCGTCGCCGCGGCGGCCCGGCTCACCCTCAATGTGGTACAGCGGTTTGGGATGCACCACCGACCGCGCCGACCACGGCGCTCCTGGACTGTTCGGACTCACCGCAATCACCTGTTGCTGTGATGCGCCGTCTCCGCAAAAACGGCACGCCGACTCCGGACGCGGCCCGCCTTCGCCAGGATCATCGCCAGTGATGACCCAGGAACGGGTAATGGGATCCTTGCGCAATTCCATACCTCAGGAAACCATTACCGGAGAACCCGAGTCAACCTCCATTTCCGCCTCGACGTGATGCGAAATGCCGCAGGGAAGCAACCGCACGCTTTGTTATAATCCGCCGAAGCCCCGCCCCATCTGAAGGAACCGATCTGAAGGAAGATGACCGAGCCGTCCACTCCGCTGATGCGGCAATACGCCGCCGTCAAGAAAGAACATCCCACCGCGCTCCTGTTCTTTCGCCTGGGTGACTTCTACGAGCTGTTTTTCGACGACGCCATCGTCGCCTCCAAAGAACTGCAAATCACGCTCACTTCCCGCAACAAGGAGAAAGGCATTGCCGTGCCTATGTGCGGCGTGCCTTACCACGCGGCCGAGGGCTACATCGGCAAGCTGATCCGCCGCGGCTTCAAGGTCGCCATCTGCGAACAGATGGAGGACCCGCGCCTGGCCAAGAAACGCCTGGCCGAGAAATTGGTGCGGCGCGAAGTGACTCGCGTGGTCACGCCCGGAACCGCGGCGGATTCCTCCCTCGGGTCCGACGAGAACAATTTCCTAGCAGCTCTCGCCGAGGTGAGCGACCGCGTCGGATTCGCTGCCCTCGATTTATCCACCGGCGAATTCCGGGCCACGGAATTTTCGGGAGAAGGCGCTCTGCGCCGCGTGCAGGAAGAGTTGGAGCAACTCCGCCCGCGGGAACTGCTCTATGCCTCGGCCGCACCGTTGTTTGAGCAAGCAGCGCCGGCCGCACCGGCGAGCCGTATGTGGGGACAGCCGCCCTCGGCTGTCCAGCTGAGCGCAGCTCGGCAGTTCGGTTTCCGGTGTACCGAGACTCCGCTCGACGACTGGATCTTTTCCCCCGACCACGCCATTCCTCTATTGGAGAATCACTTCGGCGTGCTCTCGCTGGAAGGATTCGGCCTGGCGGGAAAAACGGCCGCCGCCTCGGCCGCAGGCGCAATTCTGCACTACGTGCGCTCCACCCAACGTGGCTCGCTCCATCATGTGGACCGCATCGGCTGGTACGAGCGCCAGAACTGCCTGGTGCTCGACGCCGTCACGGTGCGCAACCTGGAGTTGATCGAGCCTCTGTTTGCCGGCACGGACGCGGGCGTTACGCTATTTCGTTCCATAGACGCCGCCGTCACCCCCATGGGAAAGCGCCTGCTGCGGGCATGGCTGCTGCGGCCTTCGCTCGATCTCAACGAAATCAATTCCCGGCTCGATGCCGTGGAAGCCGGAGTGAAAGCTCTCGTCGCCCGTGACGAACTGCGCCGCGCGCTCGACGGCGTGCTCGACCTGGAGCGTCTGCTGAGCCGCGTTACGCTCGAAACCGCCAACCCGCGCGATGTGCTGGCTCTGGCCGCATCACTGGCGAAGATACCGGCGGTGAAGGCAGCGGTGGCGCGCCTGGCAGCCCAGCGCCTGAAAACTCTGCACGCCTCCCTCGATGAACTGGGCGACCTGCGCGAGCACATCGAGAAAACTATTGTGCCCGAGCCGCCACTCACGTTCGCCGACGGCGGCGTGATCGCCTCGGGAGTCCATCACGACCTCGACGAACTCCGCGAGCTCTCCCGCAACAGCAAGCAGGTTCTGGCCCAGATCGAGCAGCGCGAACGCGGCCGCACCGGCATTGGTTCGCTCAAGGTCAAGTTCAATTCCATCTTCGGTTACTACATCGAGGTCTCCAAGGCGAACCTGCACCTCGTCCCTTCTGACTACGACCGCAAGCAGACCCTGGTCAATGCCGAGCGCTTCACCACGCCCGAGCTGAAAGAATACGAAGCCAAAATTCTCGACGCCCAGGAAAAGATCGTGGAGATCGAACGCCGCCTCTTCACGGAACTCCGCACCGCCATCGCCGCCGAAGCAAAGCGAATCCGCCAGACCGCGCTGGCCCTGGCCGAAGTGGACGTGCTCGCCTCATTCTCCCACCTCGCCGCCCTGCGCGATTACTGCCGTCCGCAGCTCACGGAATCGAAAGATGGTCAAACTAACGACGGCGAGATGGAAGTCATCGCCGGACGCCATCCTGTGATCGAGCAGCAGGAAATGGCGGGGGGTAGCGACCGTTTCGTGCCCAACGACCTCTACCTGAACGCTTCTACTCACAACATTCTTCTGCTGACCGGCCCCAACATGGGTGGCAAATCCACCTATTTGCGGCAGACGGCGCTGATCGTCATTTTGGCACAAATGGGATCGTTCGTTCCCGCGCGCTCGGCGCGACTCAGCGTGGTAGACCGCGTGTTCACCCGCATCGGGGCCAGCGATAATCTGGCCCGCGGCCGCTCCACCTTCATGGTCGAGATGACAGAAACCGCGGCCATTCTGCACACGGCCACGCCCCGCTCGCTCATCCTGCTCGACGAAGTCGGCCGCGGCACTTCCACCTATGACGGTCTCGCCATCGCCTGGGCCGCGGTCGAATATCTGCACTCCCGGGTACGCGCCCGGACGCTTTTCGCCACCCACTACTTCGAGCTCACCGAACTGGCTGAGCAGCTTTCCGGAGTGAAGAACTATCATGTCTCGGTCAAGGAAACCGGCGGCGGGATCGTCTTCCTGCGCAAAGTCGAACCCGGCGCCGCCGATCGCAGCTACGGCATCGAGGTCGCCAAGCTGGCCGGACTGCCGAATGAGGTGATCGTGCGCGCCCGCGAGGTCCTGACCGAGCACGAGTTTGCCGAACAGCAGGCCACCGCGCACCTTTCTCCGGGAGCAAGTCCGCCGCCGGCGCAGTTGACCATCTTTACCCCGTTATCCCAGCCGGTGCTGGAAAAGCTGCGCGAGGTAGACTTGAACCGTTTGACTCCGCTCGAGGCGTTGAATTTGCTGGCGGAGCTGAAGAGGCAGATTGAATGAATCCGATGATTCGGCGCAATGTGAAATGCTACGCTGAACTAGTATGAGCGATGCCGCACAGCAAGAAGAGAGCCGCCAGCAGGACGATCGGTATCCCATCGACGAATACTTTCTTCAGGTGAGCGACCTGTCGTGCCTGGGCTTCTTGTTCGAGGCGCGCGAGAAGCTTGCGGGGCACCGCCGGGATATCGCCGACGTTTTTGTTTCCAATCTGATCGCGGCCTATGTGACTGCGTCCGCAGTCCCCGTCTTCGCGCGGCGAACGGCTTACCAGGGCGCAGTCCTGACCCTTCTAGGCGTCGCGACCGGCGTTGACTACTCGGCCCGCCCCGGCGGTGACCCCGACAGACGCGAGCGGGTATGGAAGTCGGTGGACACAGATCTCTCCAAATCGCCATGGAAAGAGAAGGCTGAGGAAATGGCAGAACGAATGTCGGAGGACTACTTGTCGAAATTCCTCCAGGAGAGGCCTGCGCGAGATGCCGCCGACCAGGTTCTGCGCCAATGCACCGTCCTAGCGTGGAGCGCCTTCGAAGTGCTCGCTTCTGATCTGTTCCTTCTACTCGTAAATGAGAATCCGAAGCTATCCGGCCTCCTTTTCAGAGACGAACGAACGAAAAAGCTATATCAGTCGAAAGAGTTCGTCGCCGCCCTCGAAGAGTACGAATACGACCTCTCCCGCAGCAGGGGGGACGTTCTCTTAAGACAGAGCCGGATGGACGACCTAAATACAATTCGATCTACGTACGCAGTCTTATTTGGCGACCGTGACAGTCTCAGGGACGCGCTGGGTGGTGACCGGCTTTGGCGCCTGTACAAGACTCGGAACCTGATCGTCCATCGCGCAGCCGTTGTTGACGAGCTGTTCCTCAAGACGACTGGGTTAAGTACAGCGCTCGGAAGCAGATTGAAGATCACCCCCCGGGAACTGCAGGAGTCGATACTGCTCGTTGGACACGTGGGTAAGGAATTGCTCTCCGCGATTTCGACGGTGGTTGCTGTCAACCCCACAGCCAAGGTCGCAAGCGATAATGCCTAAAGCCCCACACAAGCCGCTGGCTCCGAATCCCGGCCAACTCCTCATCCTCGGCTTCGACGGCGTCGAGCTAACGCCGCGCCTCCGTTCCCTGCTCTCGCGCGTGCAGCCCGCAGGCGTGATCCTGTTCGCGCGCAACATCAAGAACGCGGAGCAAACCTGGCGCCTGCTGCGCGACTGCCAGAAATGCGTTTCCACGCCGCTGTTCACCTGCGTGGACCTCGAAGGTGGAACGGTTGACCGCCTGCGCGACGTGCTCGGCCCCACGCCTTCGGCCGCCGACGTCTTCGCCACCGGCGACCGCAAGCTTCTCCGCAAACATGGAGAAATCATCGGCACCCACTGCCGCGCATTCGGCTTCAACGTGGACTTCGCCCCCGTCCTCGACCTGGCCTTCGAAGCTTCGCGCAGCGTGATGGGTTCGCGCGCCGTCTCGGCCGACCCGCGCGAGGCGACGGCGTACGCGCGTGAATTTCTCGCAGGGCTGCGCCGGGCCGGAGTGCTCGGCTGCGGCAAGCACTTCCCCGGACTCGGCGAAGGCGCGCTCGACAGCCACCACGCCCTGCCCGTGATTGACAAGTCATTGAAGAAACTCTGGGCCGAAGATCTCGTTCCCTACCGCGCCCTGCGCCGCCAATTGCCGTTCGTGATGGTTGCCCATGCCGCCTATCCGCAGGTCACGCGCGGCCGGACTCCCGCGTCCCTTTCCAAGGTTTGGATCACCAACATCCTCCGCAAGCGCATCGGCTATCGCAATCTGATCGTCTCCGACGATCTCGAAATGGGCGGCGTGCTCGCGGCCGCGCCTCTGGGCCAGGCCGCGGTCGAGTCTATCCGCGCCGGCTGCGATCTTTGCCTCGTCTGTCACCGCGAAGACCACGTCACCGAGGCCTACGAAGAACTGGTCCGGACCGCCAAGCGCGACAAGAACTTTGCCCGCCGCACCGCAGAGGCGTCGCGACGCGTCCTGGCATTCAAGCGTGGCGCGAGCGCCCCCGCCCGCGCACTGCGCACCACAGCACGTCCGCCGTCGGCTGCAAGAATTGAGAAGCTTCGCCGCAAGCTCTGGGAGTTCGACGAGCAAGTGCGGTTGGAAGAACTGTTGTGACGCGTGCGTGAAAGACAACCAATGATCGTAGCCGGGGTAATGAGCGGAACTTCCGCCGACGGCATCAACGTCGCGCTGGTGGAAATCGGCGGCGAGCAGAGTCCCCGCACAAAACTGCTGGGCCACGCCGAATACCGCTATCCGCCCAAAGTCCGCGCCGCTGTTCTCGCCGCCATGAATGCCGAGCATGCCCGCGTCGCCGATCTCGCCCGCCTCAGCTTCCTTCTCGGCGAACTCTATGCCAACGCGGTCGAGGCCACCGAGCGACGATTTCGCCTTAAGGCTGATCTCGTCGGCTGCCACGGCCAGACTCTCTACCATCAGGGCGCGCCGCAAATGTTTCTCGGAAGAAAGATCGCTGCCACCTGGCAGTCCGGAGAAGCCGCCATCCTCGCCGCCCGGCTCGGCGTGCCCGTGGTTTCCGATTTTCGTCCCGCGGACATGGCCGCGGGTGGTAAAGGCGCACCCCTGGTCCCTTATCTCGACTACCTGCTCTTCCGCGATCCCAAGATCGGCCGCATCGTGCAGAACATCGGAGGCATCGCCAATCTCACCGCCATTCCTGCCGGCGCCGTCGCTGAACATGTCGTCGCCTTCGATACCGGCCCGGGAAACATGGTGATAGATGCCGTGACTGCAGCCCTGTTTGGTCGCCCATTCGATCGCGGAGGCAAGCTCGCCGCCTCAGGAACTGTGCTGAACTCAGTTCTTCAGCAAATTCTGCGCAGCAAGTTCTTCCGCGCCAAGCCACCCAAGACCGCCGGCCGCGAAGAATTCGGCCGCGAATTTGTGCGCGAGTTCCTGCGCCGCTGCGGTCGCGCCCGCAAGCAGGATGTCATCGCCACGGCCACGGCATTGACCGCCCGCTCGATCGCAGACGCCGTCCGCCGCTTCGTATTATCCAGATCAGGCCGCAAGCACCCTTTTCAAGAAATGATCCTTTCCGGCGGCGGCGCCCGCAACGCCACGTTGGTCGCCATGCTGTCCGAACAGTTCGCGCCGTTCGGCCTCCAACTGCGTTTCTCCGACGAATTCGGCCTCCCTTCCGAGGCCAAAGAAGCCGTCGCGTTCGCCGTGCTGGCGTATGAGACGTGGCATCACCGTCCTTCCAACCTGCCATCGGCCACCGGCGCGAAGCGGCCCGCCGTGCTTGGGAAGATTTCCTATGCGTGAGCGCAAAACCGGCCTTAGGCCTCAGGCCTCAGAGTTCAGCCGCGGAAGTCCGAGGTCCGACGTCCGATGTCCTACGTCCGAGCTCCAACGTCCGAGGTCCAAGGTCCGACGCGGCGCCCGCTTTTGGGTGGCGCAGCGCTTCAGCGCTGCGATCAGCAGTACTCTTTGCAGAGCGGCTTTAGCCGCTGCGGTTGCTGCGCTGCTTCCGCTTCTTTCCTGCTCCACCCATCCCGACTCCAGCACGCTGGTCATGCTCATCGAGACCAGCCCCACCAATCTTGATCCTCGCGTGGGGCTCGACGCCTGGTCGGAACGCATTGACAGCCTCATCTTCGACGATCTCCTCTCGCGCGGCGACGACCTCAACGTCGCTCCCGGCCTCGCCGAACGTTGGGAGATCCCCAATCCGCTCACCTACGTTTTTCATCTTCACCCGGGGGTAAAGTTTCACGACGGCCGCCCGCTCACCTCACGCGATGTGAAGTGGACCTTCGATTCCCTGCTCCAGGGCAAGATCCGCAGCACCAAGGCGGCGGTTTACCGCTTTGTGGACCGCATTGACGCGCCCGACGACTTCACCGTGATCTTCCACATGAAGGAGCAGGACGCCACGCTGCTCTGGAATCTCTCCGACGGCGCGATCGGCATTGTCCCCGAGGGCAGCGGCGATGAGATCACGCGGCATCCCATCGGTTCCGGCCCGTTCAAGTTCGTCAGCGCCGAAACCGACCGCGAGATCGTGCTTGAGCGCAACGACGCCTACTGGGGCGAGCAAGCGAAACTCGCGCGCGTTCGTTTTGCCGTCGTCCCCGACGAAACCACGGAAGCTCTTGAACTCCGCAAGGGCAGCGGCGACATCGCCATCAACTCGCTTACGCCCGACACTATCCTGACCCTCGCGCGTGAGCCCGACCTCGCAGTTGAGCGCGGCCCCGGCACCCGTCTGGCATACCTGGCCTTCAATCTGCGCGACCCCATTCTGAAAGATGTCCGCGTGCGGCAGGCCATCGCCTATGCCCTCGACCGCCAGTCCATGATTGACTATCTCTGGCGCGGCCAGGCACGGATCGCGCGCAGCGTGCTGCCGCCTCAAAGTTGGGCCTATAACGGGAACGTTTCCGTCTACGCGCACGATCCCGCCAAGGCCAACCTGTTGCTCGACGCCGCCGGATACCCGCCGGTCAATGGCGTGCGCTTCCACATCACTATGAAGACTTCCCCCGACGCCAACACGCGCCTGATGGTCGCGGTGATGCAGCAGCAGTTGCGCGCGGCCGGGATCGCGCTGGACATCCGCACTTTTGAATCCGCGACTTTCTTTTCCGACGTGATTCACGGAGCCTTTCAGATGTACAGCCTACGCTGGATCGGCGGCAACGAAGATCCTGACATTTTCGAATACGCCTTCCACTCGGCGAAATTTCCGCCCAACGGAGCCAACCGCGGCTTTTACTCCAACCCCAAAGTAGACGCGCTGATTGACCGCGCCCGCCGCGAAATTGATCCCGCTGTGCGCAAGCCGCTCTACGCCGAGGTGCAGAGCATTTTGGCCGAAGACTTGCCCTATATCAACTTCTGGTATCTCGATAACGTTCTGGTCCACACCCGCCGTGTGCGTAACCTCAAACTGAATTCCGCCGGCAACTATGACTTTCTTCGTACCGCGGAGCTTGCCCCGTGAGCGGAATGAAAATTGACGAATGGCTGCCTGAATACCAAGTGAGCGCTCGGTACTCGATCGTTGTGCGGGCCTCCCCTGAGCAAACTCAGGCCGCTCTGGCCCAAGCGGACTTCTCGCGCCTGCCCATCGTTTGCGGTTTGATGCGCCTCCGTGGCTATCGCCTGGGCAAAGAAAAGGACAAGGTTACTCGGCACCCGCCAGAAGGCAGCAGCCAATATGGCTCGTTCCTCACTCTGGCGACGGTTCCACAGGAGGAAGTACTGCTGGGCATTGCCGGACGTTTCTGGAGGCCCGACGGCGGGATCGTACGCGGCCTCACTCCAGAGGAATTCCGCAGCTTTCGCCATGACGGTTACGCCAAAGCGGTCTGGAACTTCTCGCTCTCATCAGCAGACGACGGAACGCTGCTAAGCACAGAAACGCGAGTGCAGACGTTCGGGCGTGCGGCCACAGTGAAGTTCCGCCTCTACTGGCTGGTGGTCGGACCTTTCTCCGGCGTGATCCGTAAGTCCATGCTGCGAGAGGTCCGCAGAATCGCAGAACAATCCGTTCCCCAACTATCCGCGGGCTGAGTCCGTGTCTCGGCATTTGATCGGAGGCGTCATCTCAAAGCCCCGCGCTCTTACCAACGGGGCGAGGGCCTGCACTGAGCGAAGTCGAAGGGATCTCCCTAGAATGTCTCCCGACGCGACGGAGATTGTCGAACACGTTGCACCACTCCTTCTTTTTTTCTTGCGCCGCGGCGGATGCGGAGCATAATGCAACTAGAAGCGATCTCCGGTGAGGATTACCGTGAGAGCTGAGCCCCATAACTTGCTAGCTCGCGCCATCACCGTCGCCATCTTTTCATTTTTGTGCGGTGTTCCTGCGGTTTCCCAGCAAAATCCGGCCACGCCCGAAGTCCCTGACAAATTCAACCTCGACCTGCAAACCGCTGCCCGCCTGCGCCCTCAACTCATGGCGCAGAGCGACGCCGCCACGGGCCGCTACGCCACCGGACGCCTCGTATTCGACCGCCTGCTCGCGCAGGTTCCCAAGCCCTCCGCCGCGAGGTTCGCCTGGGAGCTGCGCATCGTGGACGACGGCCAGCTCAACGCCTACTCCTCGCCCGACGGAACCATCTACGTTGAAACCGGACTGGCGCAGCTTGCCGGTCCGAGCACGGGACTGTGGGCCGCGATACTGTCGCACGAGATCGCACACGTGGTGCACCGTGACTGGGCCCGCCGCTACCTCTACCAGAAGACTTTGGAAAACGGCAGCGGCGCCGCCATCGTGCTGGGCGATCCCGGCCTTCCCGCCGCCTCGTGGACCGATGCGGGAAAAGCTTCCGCCGACCTCGGTCAGTTCTGCCGTTGGCTGGAAATCGAGGCCGACCGCGACAGTCTCCTGCTGATGGCCCGCGCCGGCTATCATCCCGATTTCGTTCCCGCGCTGCACCACCTGCTGCACGCGCAAGGTTCCGACGCAGCCCCGGCGTCGCTCTATGCCATGCATCCTTGCTGGGAGGAGCGCGACCGCGAGTTGAGCCGCGCCTATCTCGAGGCCAGCATTGAATTCGAACACCGCTGGCCGGAGTGGTACGCCTCGCCCGGCGGCAATCCCCCCGTGGTCGTTTTCGCCGAAGCGCCCACGGTCAAGAAAACCGGCTCCCGCGAGTGGGAAATCCAGGTTCCCCTGCGCTGCCAGAACCTGGCGGGCGCCGTTGAGGTGGTGTTGCGCACGGCCTCGCCGGGCGCAAAAAGCGCGCGCACCGAGCGCCTCCCCGACCAGCCCGACTCAGACTCTGAGCTTCGTCAACTGACCGGCTGCACCTCGCCCCGAACCACCATCACCTTCACTCTTGAAAACTCCCCTGATCGCCACCACCGCAACTCCCGCTGGACCGACGTCTACATCCTCGACGCCTGGGGCGCCGTGCTCGCCCGCGCAGACGTCCCCAAGCCGCCGCGCTAGTTGTGGCAAGGAGCCCGTCCACCCGCGTGTTACCATCAATTTTTGTCCATCAATCATGCGCATTCTCTTCATCGGCGACATCTTCGGACGCCCCGGCCGCGACATCGTCAAAGACCGCTTGCCGGGCATCGTCCGCGACCACTCCATTGACCTGATCATCGCTAACGGCGAAAACGCCGCCGCCGGCTTCGGCATCACTCCCGCCCTGGCTGAAGACCTCTTCGAACTCAACATTGACGTCATCACCACCGGCAACCACGTCTGGGACAAGCGCGAAATCGTGGATTACTTCCAGATGGTCGAAGGCAACGGCCGCGGTCCCGCCCGCCGCGTCCTCCGCCCCGCCAACTATCCCGCCGACATGCCGGGATGGGGCCTCTACGAGGGCACGAAAGGCAAAGTCCCCTACGCCGTCATCAACCTGCAGGGGCGCGTCTTCATGGCCTCGAATGACGACCCCTTTCGCGTCACCGACCAGCTATTGAAGACCATTGAAGCCAAAGTGATCCTGGTGGATTTCCACGCCGAAGCCACCTCGGAAAAGATTTCCCTGGGCTGGTATCTCGACGGCCGCGTCACCGCCGTCATCGGCACCCACACTCACGTGCCCACCGCCGACGAGCGCGTGCTCCCCAATGGCACCGCCTATCTGACCGACGTCGGCATGACCGGCCCCTACGACGGCGTCATCGGCGTGAAAAAAGAGCTGGTCGTGGGCAAGTTCCTCAATGGCATGCCTGTGCGCTTCGAGCCCGCCACCGGCGACGTCCGCCTCTGCGCCGTGGTCATAGACTGCGACGAAAAAACCGGCAAAGCCCGCTCCATCGAGCGCCTGATGCTCTCGTAACATCACCACAAAGACAATGCAAGCCGAGCCCACTCCTCCGTTCATTAGAAGACACCCTCCCCGTTGTCATCCTGAGCGGCGTTCTTCTGCCGCGAAGAGCCTGCCCCGAGCGAAGCCGAGGGGACCTATGCACTCTGCACCGCCATGCACCCCCTGTTAAACCCAAAGGTACGAGGTCCCAACGAGGTGAACCGCCCGGTGACAAAGCACGATAAAATCAGAAACATGCGGCGCTTCGCCTCAAGATGCTCGGTCATACTCCTGGCAACAGCACTGTTCCCGGCCTCGACCGCGCTGGCTGCCGGCGACGACCCCGCGCCCCCGCCCGTGGCGTGCAGTAGTGGAATTCCCGGCGGAGTCAGCTGCATCGTCTCCGGCAAAGAACTCAAAGAAGCCCACAACGCCTTCACCCGCGGCGTCAAACTGCAGAATCAGCACCGCGTCGAGGAAGCCTACGCCCAGTTTGAAGAAGCCTCCCGCCTGGTGCCGCAGAATATGCAGTTCCTGACCGCCCGCGAGCTGGCCAAAGGTCAGCTGGTGTTCAACCACCTCCAACACGGCAATGCCCTGCTTTCCGCCAACCAGCGGCCCGCAGCGGCCGCCGAATTCCGTGCCGCTCTCGATCTCGATCCCGGCAACCAGTTCGCCAGCGAGCGCCTGCAGGAGGCTACGCGTGCCCCGGACCTGCCCCCGCGCACTGCTGCCCTGGACGACGCCGTCGAAATCCATCTCCAGCCCCGCACCGAACGCGCCGATTTCCATTTCCGCGGCGATGTGCGCGGTCTTTTTGCCGAGATCGGAGCCAAGTACGGATTCACCGTCCAGTATGACGATTCCGTGCAGAACCGCCCGGTCCGCTTCTACGTGGAAGACGTGGACTTCTTCACCGCTCTCAGGCTGGCCTGCCAGGTCAGCAAATCCATGTGGGCTGCCCTCGACCCCCACCAGTTCCTCGTCGCCAACGACACTCCTGACAATCACAAGCAGTTCGATCGCATGTCGTTTCAGACCTTCCTGCTGCCTCCCCACACCGCCACCCAGGAAGTAAACGATGTTCTTCTCGCCCTGCGCAACATGTTCGACCTGAAATACATCACCTCAGACCTGAATGCGGACTCGGTGGCCATACGCGCGCCTCAGCCCATCCTGGCCGCCTGCGGCCGCCTCATGGATCAGCTGCAGAACTCCCGGCCGCAGGTGATGTTCAATCTCCAGGTCCTCGAGATCAGCCACAACCTCACCCGCAACATGGGAGTGCACGTCCCCAACACCTTCAACCTCTACAACATTCCCGCCGCGGCGCTGGTCGGGCTGGGCGGGCAGAACATTCAGCAATTGATCAACCAGCTGATTTCTTCCGGAGGCATCAATCAGGCCGGCAGCACTGGGCTCTCTGGTCTTCTGGCCCAGCTGGGCGGAGGCGGGAGTTCCATTTTCAGCCAGCCTCTGGCCACCTTCGGAGGCGGTCTCACCTTCAGTGGCCTGAGCCTCGACCAATTGGCCGCGCAGCTCTCCGTCAACGAGTCCTGGGTGCGAAACCTTTCCGACGTCACCATGCGCGCCGGCCAGGGCAGCGACTCCACCTTCCACCTGGGCGAGCGCTATCCTATCCAGAACGCCTCCTACGCTCCCATTTACAACTCGCCGGCGATTTCCCAGGTCCTCGGCAACAACAGTTATGTCGCGCCCTTTCCCTCCGTCAGCTACGAAGACATCGGGCTCAGCATCAAGCTCAAGCCCACGGTGCACGGCGACGGCTCCGTCAGCCTGCACCTCGAGATGCAGGTGCGTTCCCTCACCGGCGCCTCCAGCAACGGCGTTCCCGTAATCTCCAACAAGGAATATCAGGGCAGCATCAACCTGAACGATGGCGAGCCGGCGGTGATTGCCGGAGAAATCTCCAAGAGCGACATGCTCTCCCTGAGCGGGATTCCTGGCTTTGGCTTTCTGCCCGGCCTCAATCAGGCGATGGTCAACAACACCAAGCAAGAAGATGATGACGAACTGATGATCGTCATCACCCCGCACGTTCTCTCCAACTTCGACCGCTCCACCCCGCCCATCTGGATCAGCGAGAAATAGATTCGCGAGAAGTAGCCGGCCCCGGCCCGCGCGCTTAATCGAAGGCAACGCATGGCCAGGACAATGAGTGGAATGGCGATGTCGCGCCAACTACGAGCACTCCGAGTTTCTTGCATTTCAGGCACCTGCTAAAATCACAATCTCTTTTATCGAGGCCTTCTATGCTCAGACGGTTTCGGCTCGGGATCTACGTCGTCACATGATGCCTGGGCTTTCTTGCTCCGACCCGGCCGAACTCTAATCGCACGATGAGCAGGAGATAATTCCGATGCAGCGTAGAGATTTTCTAAAAAGTACTGCCGCTGTTGCCGTAGCTGCAAAACTTGGAATGGGTAAAGCGGAGGCGAAGGTTCCCGCCCATAACTGGGAAAACTACGGTTTCGGCTCCGGTCCCCAGGTGGCCGATCGCCTCAATCAGGGTCCGTTCCCTCAATACCCGCCTGATGCCGTCATTCCCACTGACGAAGTGGTGATGACCACTACATCTTCGGAAGATGCCGTGCCGAACTATGGCAAGGGACTGGTCACCTATATCACAGCCGACAGT
>DATFNP010000078.1:0-2657 GCA_035266345.1 Candidatus Sulfotelmatobacter sp. | reverse complement strand
CCCGATCTCCGCATCGGCGTGCGAAGCGGGCGGATGCTGCACTGCACAATTATACCCCGAGGCCGTGCCTGGTCCAAGAGCTTTCGCGCCAGGCTCTCGAGCATCCTTGTGGGACCATGCAAAGCCTAGCGCTTCTTACGTGGCCGGGGTTTCGCGCGCGCCGGTTTCACCAGGCGGGCCTCGAGTTCCGCAACGCGCTTGCGCAGGGCCTCCACTTCCGGTTGGTCGTCGGCTCGTGCCGGCGATGCTGCCCCAGCCCCCAGGAACCGTTTCATCATGTCCACCGGAGAGAGAATCGCAGACTGCACCTCACTCAACCGGTTCTGCACCGCATCCTGCACCTTCTCGTAGGTGTCAAACGCGGACTTCAGATACCACATCAGAAACTCCTGCCGCACTTCGTCGGAGGCGATGATCAGTTGCCGCAACAGTTCCAGCGGCAGGCCGGTCGGCTTGTCCTTGGCGTCCTCGGTGATGATCTGCGTTAACAGAACGCGCGTCAGGTCCTGCCCGGTCTTGGCGTCAACCACGCGCACCTCCCGGCCGGCGCGAATGTGAGCGGCCAGATCGTCGAGGTTCACGTAGTGGCTGCTGGTGGTGTCGTACAACCGGCGATTGCCGTACTTCTTAATGAGGATTGCGGTTGGTTTCATCGAGGCCGTCCATGTTGCTCTGCACAAAGATGCAGGAATATCTTGACACAGGCCCCTTGACTTCGTATAGTTTAGCTGATGCTGCAATGCAGCAATCGGAGGCACTTTATGGCACCGGCAGCAAAGCACGAATCCACTCATCCGAAAGAGTCGCCGACGTTTTCTCTGCTTTCGGGTTGGGCGCAGCAAGGGGTGCAGACGCTATTCGCGACGCAACGGATCCTCATCGATCTGGCCATGCGCCAGAATGCCAGCGTCATGCACGCCGTACGCCAGCAACTATCAGACCCGCATCATTCTCCCACCGCCATTCTGGGCGAGATTGCCGAGGATGGCTTGACCAACTTCCTGGAAGGACAGAAGGTTCTACTCGAACTGGGCAAACAACAGAACGAAATCCTGATCACGGGCGTGAAGGAACGGATGGGCGACTGGCCCGCGGCGCACGCGTTGACCGATCTGCTGCGACGCAGCGTAGACACTTTCATCGAGATGCAGGAAGAGTATCTGAAGATCGCCAGCAAGCAAACTCACACCTGGGTCGAATCCGCCAAGGCCGGCAAGCCGTACCAGCCGGAGCACGTGGTGGATCTGGCTCGCGAGGGCATGGAGAACTTCGTCAAGGCGCAGAAGCGCTTCATGGACGTCCTGGCGGACGAAACCGCTAAGGCCACCAGCGGCAAACACACCAACGGTGCCGGAAAGAAAACGAAGAAGGCCGAGTTGTCGGAACTGGCACGCAAGGCCACCGACTCATTCCTGGAAGCGCAGAAGCGTCTGGTTGACGTCGCGGGACGTCAGATGAACACCAGCGTAAAGAGTGCCGGCAAGACGCTGGAACTGCTCAAGCCGTTTCCGTTTCTTCCCGTCAGCGAACTCACACGCGAGGCGGTGAAGAGCTACGTCGACGCCCAGAAAGCCTTGATGGACGTAATGGTGAAGCCGCCACATGCGGCGAAAGTGGAGCGTCATCCCCACAAGCCGGTGAAGAAGGCGAAGGCAGCAGCGGCCGTCGCCTGAGGGACTGGGAAATGGCGGACGCCAGCGTTAGATCGCGTGCGCTCGACGTTTCCTTAGTCCGCCACAACGATTAGTGTGCGTTCTTATGAGCACTCATGCGTCCTCGGGCGAAAGAAACCCTTTCGCCCGGGGCGCCATTCCGCTTGCTCTCGGGAAGGCGAGCCGCGGCAGAACAATGCCGCTAAATCCCGTGACAATTCAGCTGGCTCCTAATTGTTTCCGCACTACAGCGAAGCGTGCGAATGAATGTTTTTGAGGGAGGGCGAATATGGCCACCAGTACCGCAACACCCGCTGCCCGGATTGCCGGCGGCAGCTTCCTCATCGAGGAACGCGAGCCCGAGGACGTTTTCACTCCAGAAGATTTCACCGACCAGCATCAGCTCATCGCGCAAACCGCGGAAGAATTCGCCAACAAAGAAATCGTACCCAATATTGAAAAGATGGAGCACAAGGACTTTGCCGTCAGCCGGGAACTGGTCAGGAAAGCTGGCGAACTCGGACTGAGCGGGGTTGACGTTCCCGAAGAGTACGGCGGGATGCAGATGGATAAGGTGACCTCCGCCATCATCGCCGACCGCCTGGCGAAATACGGCGGTTTCAGCACGACCTGGGGCGCTCACACCTGCATCGGCACCCTGCCCATCGTGTACTTCGGCACGGAAGAACAGAAGAAGAAGTATCTCCCCGGGCTGGCCAGCGGCCAGACGGTCGGAGCCTACGCGCTTTCCGAATCGTCGTCGGGTTCCGATGCCCTGAATTGCCGGACGCGCGCCGCCCTCTCCGCCGATGGCAAGCACTACCTTCTTAACGGCGAAAAAATGTGGATCACCAATGCAGGCTTCGCCGATCTCTTCATCATTTTCGCCAAGGCTGCAGGCGACAAATTCACCGCATTCATTGTGGAGCGCGGCTTCCCCGGTTTTTCGGTGGGCGCCGAAGAACACAAGATGGGCATCCGCGGCTCCTCCACCTGTCCGCTCAT
>DATFNP010000077.1:0-37107 GCA_035266345.1 Candidatus Sulfotelmatobacter sp. | reverse complement strand
TGTGGGGCGAGGGGGCGGTTAGCTCCCTCGCCCCACTCAGCTCTGTAGGAGCTTGCGGTGGCGATGAGCACAACTGCTGTTCGAAGCCGGCGGACAAACCGGGGACAGACGGGACGTTCCCCAATTTCCAGAGGTTGGGCCACAAAAGTGATTCCAGGCTGCCGAGAATCGGCTGCGGGCTTTTTGGGGCGCCCTCCTTTTTGTGGCGCGGATGGCCCCTCTCATTATTTGGAACCACCATAACCGAGGATGCCCCACCCTTGCGTTCTTTGCAAGGGTGGGAACCTCAAGCCTATACCGTTCGGATTGAACCTTAGCCGTTGAGGTCCGTGCGGGAGTGGCAGACCTCACCGTCCTTAACGCCTAAGAGTGGAAAAATCTACACGAACTCCCCGAAAGTGCCATCGCCAAGTCGTTGATTCGATGAGAACGTGTCTGGTATCCGGCTTGCCACTTCCGAGTCCAGCAGCAGTGGGCGAGGATATTCCTGATGAACCGGTCCCCCAAGCGCCGAAGTCTCATCTTGTGGCCGGTTCTGCTTGCCCTGCTCTCGGTGTCGTGTTCCCGCCCAGCCGGGCTGCGAAGTGATCAAGCTGCAAGGCCGGACCCGCATCAGGTTCCATTTCAAGAAGGCGAACGGACAGCCGGTGAAGCCCCTCGGGATGGGCAGTTGGCAGCGCAAAGCGCGGAGCAGGACTCAGACTCCAGCCCGCCGTTCCGTGATTCTCAGGGATTACCGGCGGGGACGCTGCTGACGGTGCGGCTCAAGAGCCCGGTATCGGCCGACAACACGGGCGCAAGCAAGAGTTTCGACGCCGTGGTGGATGAACCGGTCCTGATCGAGGGCAGCACGATGCTCCCGCGTGGCGCCAGGGTCGCGGGCCGTGTGGAATCGGCGCGCGCCTCACAGGTGAAACGCGACCGGGGATATGTCCGCTTGACCTTGGATTCGATTGATCTCGTCGGTCAGGAACTACCCATTCAGACCGCGAGCCTGTTCGTGCGCGGCTATGCTGGTGAACCTCAGGCCGGCGAAACTCAGGCCATGGAAGGCGAAAACTCACCCCAGATCGTTCGCCTGGAAAGTGGCCGCCGGCTCACCTTCCGGCTGACCGAGTCCGTTATCCTCACTGGCCAGTCCGCAATTTCCCGCCGCTGAAGTTCCTCGCAAGCTGTTTCCGGAGTTTTCCACAGAAAGATTTCCACGATTATTTACTTGACAAAAGCTAGGACGAAGGGGCATAATGCTTGTCATGGAAGCTAATTCCTACCGTTTCTTAGGCTTGGCGGCAGAACGGGAGGCGTGTATGGTCCTCCGCAAGTCCCGTTTGATGCTCGCCAACAGTTTCCTAGTCGGCACCCTTTTTAGCTCTTCCCGCTTCGCTTTTGCGTCCATTGGAGGTTCCCTGTGACCCTAGTTGACGTTATAAACCTGTTCGATACTGACGAGAAATGCCGCGAACTTCTGGTGCGTCTCCGCTGGCCCAACGCTGTTGAATGTCCGCGCTGCAAGATGCCCGCCGTTGACCTCGCCACCACGAAGCAACTGTTCTATTGCAAGGGCTGCGATTATCAGTTTAGCGTGACCAGCGGCACAGTTTTCAACGACAGCCATCTGGCCTTGCAGAAGTGGTTTCTCGCCACGCTGTTGCTCTGTGAAGCGAAGAAGGGTATGTCTGCGAATCAGATCAAGCGCACTCTCGGAGTCAGCTATAAAACCGCGTGGTACCTCTGCCACCGTATTCGCTTCGCCATGACCGAAGTCCACAAAATGCTGGATGGCACCATTGAAGTTGATGAAACCTACATCGGCGGAAAAGCCAAGGGTAAAGGTACTGGAAATTACCGGGACTCGAAAGAAGTTGTCATTGGGATCATCCAGCGCAGCGGCGATCTCAAATTCGTCCATGTAAAAGAGGGAACGTCGAAGGCGATCCGCGCAGTCATGGAAGAACACGTTAGCGAGGATGTGGACGTGATCGTTACCGATGAATCTGTCCTGTACGCTTCTGGCCTTCCCAAAAGTCAGCGGTCGAAGCGGAAAGCAGTCAACCACAAGGCCGAAGAATACGTCCGGTACGAGAATGGCTTCATGGTTACGACCAACACCGTCGAATCTGCGTTCTCGCTTTTCAAACGTGGCATCGTGGGATCGTGGCATCGCGTCAGCCCCAAGCATCTCGCGGCCTATTTGAACGAGATGACCTTTCGCTTCAATCGTCGCAAGTCTCATACGCTGTTCCTCGATACTTTGCGCCACATGGTCACAGCCCCGGTGCTCACGTTTGAAAGACTGACCGCATAGGAGTCATTCATGATGATGCCCGCAGAACACATGTTCTTGCTCTTGTTGATCAACCAACAAAACCGAGCGATCACGGTTCTTCTGGACATGCTTAAGAGTCGCGGGCTTTTGACTGGCGACGACGAACAGGCTTTTCAATTTGCTCTGATGCACAATGCTCCCGCCAATGCCGCTTTGTTTGACGATACAAAGGCGAAGTACCTGAAGTTGGCAAAATCTTTAGATTTGCAGACTGGCTTAGAGCATTTGCCGCAATTTCCTGAAGACACTTTTCGTCCTTCCTGAGGTTCTTCATCTCGCGCACTCCTGTACACTGGAATTGCGCGACCAGTTCTTCAGATTCAGGGCCCCGGTGCTAGCCGGGGCTTTTCATTTTCCCTTGATCCAAGTCGTAATTTCCTCGCCATAGCGATCATCACGAAACCGCGTAGATCGAACCTCCGAACTTTCTAACATCGCCATCAGATCTGCGAGTTTGCTCTTTACGGTTTCAGATGTGCTGTCGAGAGCAAATTCAGCGACTGCGCTGAGCAATGTGTCGAGATTGGCGCTCATTGTTTCAGCGTGCGCCAAGGCATCCATATCAACGAGCACGGGCAGGGCGGTGTGTGTGCTAATCACCGCGGCGTGGCTTCTCTTGCCGCAAACAATCGTATCTTTCTTAGCGCGATAGAGCATGTAGGCGATTCGCCTGAGCACTGCCTGAACGTCAATGTATTCTCCGCTCAGATGCGAGAAGAGGTAATTGTGCAGGAAGTCCGTAACTGAGGCGCCGGCACCCATTGCCACATAATCGCTGACGGGCCGGAAAGTGTTGGGTGGCTCACACAAGAACAACCCCATGTCGCAATCCGTCCGGATTTTTGCGCCCACAATCAATGCGCTTGACGGAGGCTTTCTCGCACCGAAGCCTCGCCGCCATTCCGTCATTACGGATTTGATGATTTTCCCTAAGTCCTCATAGCTCTCTGGTGTCTGATTTTCAATCTCTCGCTTAACCTCCAGCGACAGACTCTGCGTAGCATTGGCGTCATCGGAAGAATCCACGAAGGCGAATGCGCCTGCCTGCGTCCAAAAGGCCGTCAGCTTTGTTCCCTCGTGCGCCTCTTGGCCGATGGTAGTCAATGTGTCAGCGGCAACGATCACGCCGCCGTAGCACCGATATCCTATTGCTATCGTCATGCGGTCCCTTCCCAGAAGTCGCTCCGGTTTAGGGCGCAACTTCACTCTAAGCGGCCTAGGGGTTCTCATTTAACACCCCTTTTCCACTTTTGTGAAGTAAATAATCGTTAAGATTTCCCGTTTTAGTGACATGTGCCCTTAGCGGGCACAGGGGCGGTTCCCTATAGTGCAATCGGAAGCTGATTGCACGGGAGCCCGTCGTAAGGATTCGCTCCCGTTTTGGGAAAACTAAGGTCACGGGCAACCGGATGGCGGGTTCCCTTTAGGAACCATCCCGTTCAGAGTACAGGCATGAGTGCTGCGCTGAGTTTCCGTGGAGGTCGCAGGAGGGCAGGGAAGAGCTGCGTCTTCTGTTCGCCGAGGCTCCCATCGGTTTGGCGGAATGCCAGCCCCGCGGCCACATCACAATGCTGAATCCCGCGCTGGAACGCCTGCTCGGATGCGATCCCGGTCTGGCGCGATCGCTCTGGCTGGTGGACTTGATGCCTCCTGAAGATCGCGCCGAAAGCGAACGGCTGCTGCGTGAACTGTTTGCGGGAGAGCGCGACAGCTTCCAGATCGCCTCGAAAGCGCGCGCCGGCCATGGCCGCGCGCTGCGCTGGACCGCCTGGCGCGTGCAGGGAGCAAACGGCGGGCCCGACTATGCGCTGGCTCTGGCCGAGGACGCAACGGCGATCGCGGAGGCCGAGCAGCGCCTGCGGCAGGCCGAGAGATTGGAGTCGGTGGGCCGCCTCACTGGAGGCGTGGCGCACGACTTTAACAATCTGCTGACCGGAGTCTTGCTGTACTGCGATCTGCTCCTGACGAATCTGGAAGCCGGCCATCGGGCGCGCCAGTATGCGGAAGAAATCCGCGGCGCCGGACTGCAGGCTGCCGGACTGGTACGGCAACTACTTTCTGTGACGCGTCCGGCGCAGGGCGAAGCGATTCCTCTCTGCCTCAACGAAATCGTGGAAAGCATGCGCAGCCTGATGGAGCGCTTCATCGGAGAAAACATTGAGCTGAAGTTTCAACTCGATCCCAACCTGGGATTGATCCAGATGGCCCCAGCCCAGGCGCGGCAGATTCTTCTCAATCTGGTGCTCAACGCGCGCGACGCCATGCCGGGAGGCGGCCGGATCACCGTCGAAACCGGCAACTGCAGGTTGCAGGTGCTCACCGAGCAGTGCGCCAGCGGAGGCCCTGCAGCCTCTCTGCCCTGCGCGCTGTTTGTGGTCGAGGACAACGGCAGCGGCATGGACGCCGCCACGCGCGCGCACCTGTTTGAGGCGCTGTTCACCACGAAGAAAGCGGGCAAGGGCACGGGCCTTGGCCTGGCCACGGTGCACGACATTGTGGTCGGCAATGGCGGCCTGATCCATGTGGACAGCGCGCCGGACCGCGGCACGCGCGTCACTGTAATTTTGCCGCTGGCCGGTTCCACCCCGGATTCCAGCGCCAGCAGGTGCCAACCAGAAAGAACCGATGGGGGATTTTCGTCAAAAGAAGAGGAATGAACGCCATGACGTCAGCAGCAGCTTTGAGTCCGATCCTTACCACGCCGCAAATCGAACCCGCCAACTTTCTTAACCTGCTCATCGTAGACGACGAGCGATCCATACGCGAGGCCTGCCGCGAGGTGGCGCAATCGCTGGGCTACACGGTGTACGTGGCCGATTCCGCCGAACACGCCTACCGGCTCCTCGACCTGCAAGGCTTCGATGCTGTTCTGCTGGATCTGCGTCTGCCCGGGGCGGGCGGGCTGGAGGCTCTGCGCCGCATCAAAGAGCGGCGTCCCGAGGCGGTTGTCATTGTCGTCACCGGCTACGGCACGGTGCAGTCGGCGGTGCAAGCGATGAAACATGGGGCCTATGACTACGTGACCAAGCCGTTCAGCGTGGACGAACTAAAGCTGTTGCTGGAACGCGTGGCCAGCCACCTGAAGCTGAAATCGGAGAACCGCCTGCTGCGGGAGAAAGTGAAGTCCAAGCAGGGATTCGGCGGCATCGTCGGGCGCGCCCCGGAAATGGAGAAGCTGTATCGCATCATTGCCAAGGCCGCCAACAGTGTGCACCCGGTTCTGATCCTCGGCGAAAGCGGCACCGGCAAGGAGATGGTCGCGCGGTCCATCCATTACTCGGGGCCGTTCCGCGACAAGCCTTTCATTCCCGTGGATTGCGGATCGCTTGTGCCCACGCTGATCGAGAGCGAACTTTTCGGCCACGTGAAAGGCGCGTTCACTGGCGCCAACCAGGCCAAAGACGGGCTCATGGCCATGGCCGAGGGCGGAACCATTTTTCTGGATGAAGTTGGCGAACTTCCCGTGGACCTGCAGGCCAAGATGCTGCGGGCGATTCAGGAAAAGGAAATTCGCCCGGTGGGCGGCACGCGCCGCATACCGATCAATGTGCGCATCCTGGCCGCCACCAACCGCGATCTGGAACAGGCGGTGATGCAGGGTAACTTCCGGCGAGATCTCTACTTCCGGCTCAACGTGCTCAGCCTGCGCATTCCCGCGCTGCGGGAGCGCCGGCAGGACATCCCTCTGCTGATAGCGCATTTTCTGGAGCGCATGGTGCGAACTTCGGGCCAGGAAAAGGTACTCAGCGACGACGCCCTCAAAGCCCTGCTGGCCTACGACTGGCCGGGAAACGTTCGCGAACTGGAGAATTGTCTGGAGCGAACCTATGCCTTCACCAGCGGCCCCCTCATCCACACCACGGATCTGCCGCGTGAGATTGCCAAGCTGCCCGGTCCGGAACTGTCCGCCGGAAATGGTAACGGGCACGGCCCCGGCCCCGGGAAGATTGTTCCCATCGCAGAACTGGAGAAGCAGACGATCTTGAACGCGATCGCGGAGCTCAACGGCGACAAACTGCAGGCCGCCCGGTTGCTGGGCATTGGGAAGACGACGTTGTACCGCAAGCTCAAGGACTACGCGGCGGATTCATGCCGGCTGTAGGCGTCCGTTTCCGAACGGGATAGCGGGAGCGCTCGTTCCGCAACGGGAAAGCGACAGGCGCTGGCCCCGGCTAAACACCGTGTTTTCAACGTGTATGCTGTGGTGCGGGACGTGCTATGGGAAAGGCATGATTCTACTTCTTACACCTTCCGCATGCGGACAAGAGTGCGCTGATTCTCTGCAAGCCGCCACGGGCGAAGAAACGCAGTGGGCCCAAAATCTGCAGGAGGGCACTACCCGCCTGCGCGAGCAGACTTATTCTGCTGCGGTGATTGACCAGTTCCTGCTTGAGACCGAACCCGAAGACGGCGAGCAGATGATGGAACATCTGGGCACAGCCTTCCCCGTGTATCTCAACTTTGCGGTCACGGGAATGGAGCGCCTGGTGCGCGAGGTGCGAGCGGCGCTGCACCGGCGCAAGCGCGAGGAGTCGGCCGCGCGCCGCGCCGTCGCCGAGCAGATGCGCAGCGAAATGAGTGAGACCTTGACCGCCATGCTGCTTTCCTGCGAGCTGGCAATGGCAGTACAGGAGGTTCCCGCTCCCGCCGCGGACAAGATTCGCGCCATTGACAGCCTGGCGCGGGAACTAAGGCTCCGGCTGCAGGTGAACTGACGCAGACTGCCTGGGTTGTTCCTCAAGTCAAGCGGGCAAATCGCCGATTCGATTCAGGAAAGTCAACGCCCGTCACCAACCCGGCGAGAACGCCGCAGGCGGCGGCCACCCAGATCGAGGAAGCATGCGGCTCAGGACTCAGCGTGACAGGAGCGGTCGTGACCGCTGTGATGCACGCGCCGGAGACGACACTGAGGATGGCCATCCACTGGTAAAGCCGCAGTCCTCCAATGATGCGGGTTTGCGGCTCTCCGCGGTATGCCTCCTCCACGAATCTTCCCAGCCCGGAGAGTATCAGGTAAACCCCGGCGACCATTGCCGTCGTCGAGTGCAGGAAATAGAGCCTGGCTATAATCAGCGCGACAAACACGTTCCACAATAGCGAGTACAGCGGCGTGGCGTGAATCGGAACGTTTCGCAGCGAAGCCATGCGGCAGACGCGCGACCGGGCGTGTACATAACGGATACCCACGCGGTCGTCGGCAGGCCGTCCATGACAACAACCCTGTACCAGGCATCGCAGCCGTCCAAGCCCTTGAATCCAGGGCGCGGCCACGACTAACGCGGCCAGGACTACCCAGACATTCGTGCCCAGCAGGAGTGCGGCAAGAATTCCGCCAATCATAGTGCCGATCATTCCACCGTAGAAACCCAGGGGCCGCAGCAGGGCGGGCGAACCTTCAATCCATTGCGCCCACAACGCCGCCCCTACCGTTCCGCCGGCATAGATGGAAATCGGAATGGCACTCTGACCGGGCCCGAGCAGCGTATCAATGATCAGAATTCCGATGAACACGCCGCTCGCCGCATAGGCGCCGTGATTGATGATCCGCAGGGGACCGATTCGCCATTCGCTCCACGAGTTCGCAATGGTTTCCGCGGTGGTGCGCAGGAATGACCATACCGTTTCCATCCGCACCACGATCCATACGACCAAGAACGCGGCCAGGACATCCACCAGGGCATGCGTTCCAACCGTGAGGCAGCTCGCTGAAACCAGGATCGCCCAGACTCGCCACAGCCATCTTTGCCATCGGTTCCGGCCCATGACTTCAGCGGCCAGAAATGCCCATATCACGTGGTAGGAAGGGAACGCCGCGACGGCACCATCGTGGGCCCGGTCGAAGTTCAGCAACAGACCCAATGCGGAGTGCGCGACGAAAGGATGCGGCGGAGCGATCAGCGGTACCGCGAGATAAAGAGGAAAGACGATGATCATGGCGAACAGGCCCCGGCTTGAAAACCAGCGAAGATCATGCCGTGTGCGCACGATCAGCGGAACCAGCACGACGATCGGGTAGACGCTGGCGTAAACGATCTCGGTCCATGGCAAGACCGGTAACTGCCGCTCAAACGGAAGATATGCAATCTTGGCGTCCATCGGTATGCCGAGCGCGACGACAGCCTCATAAAGCAACAACCACGGCAGCAGCACCGTCAAATAGCAGCGGCCACGCTCCAGCAAGGTTGGCCGAGTTTCGGCATCGGCCGGAAGCAGGCGCTGTTTGGGGAATGCTTCGCCGAAGCGGGCCTGCATGTCGGGGAGTTCGTATCCCAGTACCAGCGCCGCACTCGCCAGGATCGCGACCGGCGACACCAGCCATAAACCACTGGCCGAAGCTTCAGCAATAGAAATTCCCACACACAAGAATGCAAACCCCACATAGATCGGATGAGAAAATACCCGGTAAACCCCGCCAGAGACATACCGTGGAGGCGGAAACGCATTCATGGGCAAACCACCGCCCAGGCGCCAAAGCGACGCCATTCCCAAGACCATGAGCAGCGCACCAGTTCCGGCGGCTGCCAGTCCCCAGGGTAGAGAGTGAATCTCTCGCAAAGGGACGACGTCCCTGGTGCGGGCTGCCCAATTCACGAGGAGCGCCGGCAGAACCACGGCGAACAGCAGACCGTAGAGCAGCTTCGCCGCGGCCAGCTTGCTCAATCTCTCCACTTCACGACCTCGTGGATGGCCCAGCCGGAACTTCCGCCGGTGGCGGTGCGAAATTCGCCGCGGCTTCGCCACTTGCACTCCTGGACCGAGAGCATGCTTCGCGGAAGCAACCTTGCCAGGCGGGAGACTCCCGGAAACACGGTGTCGCCAAGAGGGCCCTGGCGCAGGACCAATCCGCGGTCGAGTTTCAGTTGGGCGCTGTTGTCGGCAAATACAATCTCTGATTCGGTGATAGAAGTTGCAGCCTGTTCTTCGCCGTTGTGGACGACGGCCTGTTTTGTCTCCGGTCCCTGCCAGTCAATCCAGACAACGGCATCTTCGTGCGAAAGATAGCGGCCCCAATGGAGGCTGGTCAGAGGCAATTGCCATGGCAGAAGGTTAAGCGTTAAGCACTCCGCGTACCCGAGTCCGCTGATTCTGATTGTTCCTCGCAGAAGCAATTCGACTTGAGACATCGGTTGCAAACAGTGCCAGTCCACGGATCCGTGGGCACTCTGAAATACGGCTCTGCGAATGGGCGGGCGCAACGCCTCCCAGGTTCCCTCAACATCCAGGCCGGGCTGGTTGGCCGAGAGGATTGTTCCGTCCAGCTTGGGAGCCGGGCTGCCGCGCAGGGAAGTAGCAGAGGCGACCTTGCCGTCGAGCACCTTGATCAGGCTGCCATAGTGAAGGGTAAGGGCATTCCATTGCAGATCGGCCACATACAGGATGACGGCATCGCCATTCTCGGCCACGCAGTCCAGGTACCACTTCGTCAGGAGAAAAGAGTTCTTGCTCAAGTCCGCCTGCTGGCGCCCCAAGCGATGGGAAGCAGGGCGAATTATACAGCCACCATGAGCGACCACCGCCCGCCCGGTACGCAGAATTTCCCCCCAGGCTTCGCCGATTCGCACTAGAATGGACCCGGTACCGGCGAGATGCCGCGCCCATCGCGGCATTCCGCCGATTCTCCCGGAGGTTCCGTGCACGTCCTGGTCACAGGCGATACGTTGTCGGGCGCGTGGACTTACACCCGCGAACTGGTTACGGGCCTGGTCACCCGCGGGGTGCGCGTCACGCTGGTCAGCTTTGGCGAAATTCCCCTTCCCCAGCAGACTGCCTGGATGGATCATCTGCACGGCCTTGACTATCGCCCGACTGCGTTCCGCCTGGAATGGATGCAGGAGGCAGAACAGGACTTGGAGGAATCATCCGCATTCCTGGCGGCCCTGGTGTGCGAACTGCGCCCTGACGTTCTGCAACTGAATCAGTTCTGCTACGGCGACCTGCCCGTGAACGTGCCCCGAGTGGTGATGGCGCATGGCGACATGATGACCTGGAGGGAATCCGTTCCGGAACGAGCGCCGCGATCCAGCCGCCCGACCCAGTGGTATCACGACACAATTCTGCGGGGGATTGCCGGCGCCGACGCGGTGGTCGCGCCGTCTGCCTGGATGCTCGACCGGATTCGCGCATGCTACGGAAATCCGCGGCGGGCCGAGGTCATCTACCCGGGGCGAAATCCCATTTTCTTCAACCCCTACGTCGCCAAAGAAGACTCTGTTCTGGCCGTAGGCCGTCTAGTGGACGCCGGCAAGCAGGTGTTCCTGCTCACCCAGCACACTCATCCTGTGCCCGTGTGCATTGTCGGCGCCGAGCATACCGTGCCGCTACCGCGCATTCCCATCCGGGCCGACGTGAAGGTGAATACCGATCAAACGTCGGTGGCGATTCGCGGTCCGCAGACCGAAGCACAGCTACGCGCGCTCTACAGCCGCGCGGCGATCTACGCGGCCACGGCCCGCTACGAGCCGTTGGGCATGCCGGCGCTTGAGGCCGCGTTCTCGCGCTGCGCCATTGTGGCCAACGATATTCCCAGCTTCCGCGAGATGTGGGGCGATGCGGCGCTGTACTTCCGTACCAACGACGCGGACAGTCTGGCCGACAAAATTCGTCTGCTGAACGAGGACCGTCCCATGCGCCGGGCCTACGCCGAACTGGCCTACGCGCGGGCCCGCGAGCGCTTCACCACCAAGCGCATGATCGAAGATTATCTGCGGCTCTACCGCAGCCTGATGGCAGCCAAGTCCGTGGCCGCGTGATGTAAGAAACAGTGGGAAGGGCACGACTTCAGTCGTGCCGTAAACGTTACTCAACGCATTACGCCTTTAGGCGCTGAGGTCCCTCTGCTGCCCGCGCGTAATAGTGCGGCCTCGAACCGAGCCCCCGCGACACGCGCGCCCGCTCGGTGGTATCTTCTTAGGATTACTAGAAACCAGTAAGGTTGGAGGATGAATTCATGGCACAGGTGAAAATCACGGTCCGGCCCAATGGACCGTTCCGGGTCGAAGCTCCCGAGGGCTCGATCGAACTCGTGGACATCAATGGCACCCAGTTTGACCTCACCGGCAAGACTGCATTTTCGCTCTGCCGCTGCGGCGGATCGGTCAACAAGCCGTTTTGCGACGGCACCCACAGCAAGATCGGATTCCAGGGCGCGGAACTGGCGGTGAAAAAGGCGGATACGGAAGGAAAGATCACGCCGTAGCTGGAGGAGATCGTGCACGATTCACGGGACCGGGAACTGGGAATGCATCGCAGAATTACGCGCCGCGACTTCCTCAACGGCGTGGCGGTGACGGCAGGCGCAGCCATGATGCCGTGGCATCTGTTCGCCGATGAACCGGCGGACCTGGAAAAGTCTCCCAGTTATTACCCGCCCGCGCTGACCGGCATGCGCGGCAACCATCCCGGATCGTTCGACGCCGCGCACAGCCTGCGCGACGGCACATTCTGGGATTCGGTGGGCAAGCCCGTGGACACCGGCGAAACCTACGATCTGATCATCGTAGGGGGCGGCATCAGCGGCCTGGCTGCGGCGCACTTCTACCGCAAAGTCGCGGGAGCCAACGCGCGCATCCTCATCCTCGACAATCACGATGATTTTGGCGGCCACGCCAAGCGCAACGAATTCCGCGCCGGCCAGAAAACCCTCATCGGCTATGGAGGAACATATTCGATCGAGAGTCCGGAGTCTTACAGCGCCACCGCGAAGAGCGTGATCGAGGAACTGGGAATTAATGTAGCCAGCTTTCCAAAATATCTGGAGAGGGATCTCTACGGTTCCATGGGGCGGGTTCCCAAGATCTTCTTCGACAAGGAAACCTTTGGCGCCGACAAACTGGTGGACGATCCCTGCCCGTTCCCCGGCGGCGAGACCTTCGACCTCGCCAGCGCCGGCTCCGATGCCTGGGCGCACTTCATGGCCGAAGCGCCGATTGCGGAACAGGCGCGCAAGGACGTTTCGCGCCTGTGCCGGGAGAAGAAAGACTATCTGCCCGGGCTCAGTGCCGAGCAGAAAAAAGATCGCCTGGCTCGCATCAGTTATGCCAGGTTCCTTACCGAACTGGCGGGCGTGCATGCCGACGTGATTCGCCTTTACCAACGAGTCTCCGAAACTCTGTTTGGCGTCGGCATTGAAGCGGTTGCCGCATTGGACGCCTCAGAGACGGGATACCCGGGCTTCAGCGGAATGGGCCTTGAGGCGTCCGCGTTGAGCAACGAACGGAACTATTTCTTTCACTTTCCCGACGGCAACGCCACCATCGCGCGCTTGCTGGTCCGCAAGCTGATTCCGGAGGCCATGCCGGGCAACTCCGCGACGGATGTCGTCACCGCCAAAGCGAACTACGCGAAGCTGGACCAGGATCAGTCGCCCGTACGGATTCGATTGAACAGCACAGCGGTGCGAGTTAAACACGTGGGCGATGCTGCGAGCGCCAAAGAGGTCGAAGTCAGCTACGCGCGCGGCGGCAAGGTTTACACCGCCCGCGCGAAGAGCTCCATTCTCGCCTGCTGGCACGTGGTGATTCCTTATATTTGCGAAGAGCTTCCTGATGCGCAGAAGGAAGCGCTGGCCTCGGCGCAGAAAGTCCCGCTGGTTTACAGCAACGTTCTGTTGCGGAATTCGACTTCGTTTCAGAAACTGGGCGCGAATTCGATCTACGCGCCGGGCGGCTACCATACCCACGTGGATATGGACCTGCCCGTCAGCGTTGGCGACTATCGTTGCTCGCGCACCCCGGAGGAGCCGGCCGTGTTGCACATGAGCAAGGCCCCGTGCCGGGCGGGCCGCTCCGCACGCGAACAATGCCGCCTGGGCCGGGCTGAATTGTTCAGCACCACTTTCGAAACCATGGAGCGCAAGATTCGTGAGCAACTCGCGCGCACGCTGGGGCCGGGCAATTTCGATCCGGCGCGCGACATTATGGCGATCACGGTCAACCGCTGGCCGCACGGGTATTCCTACGAGTACAGCAGTCTCTGGGATAAATTCGTGCTGGAAGGCGGGCCGACCCCTTGCGAAACTGCGCGCAAGACCTTGGGGCGGATCGCCATCGCCAACTGCGACGCCGGAGCTTACGCCTACACCGACGAGGCCATTAACCAGGCCTACCGCGCCGTGGGAGAACTCACGAAAAGCTGAGCAGCGTCGAACGCCGCGCGCCGGAACCCTACTGTCTGCCGTTCATCTGCACAGCCTTGTCCCGTGCGTCTTGAGCTTCCTTCGCCATACCTTTGGCCTGGTAGGCCTCGGCTAGGGCGGCCTCGAGAGCGGGATCGTCGCCGCTTTGCTCCCGCTCTTTCAAGTAGGACACGATGGCTTCGTCGTACTGCTTGAGCTGAGCCTGGGAAAGGCCCATCTGGTAGTAGACGCCTTTGGATTGCGGATCGAGCCGCAATGCCATTTTATATTCCTCAATGGCCGGTTGGTGTTCCTGCTGGTCGGCCAGCGCCATCCCAAGGCCCACGTGCGCCTCGGCGTAGTTCGGTTCCTGGGCCACCTGCTTGGCGAACTGCTCCTGCGCTTCTTTGGGCTGCTGCTGGTTGAGATAGGTCGAGCCCAGGTCCATTCGGGCGTCCGTGTTCTGCGGCTCCAGTTCCAGCACACGCTTCAACTCGTCTTCGCCATCGGACCATTTCCCTTTGACGAAATACTCGTGTGCGAGCGCGTAATGTGCCGACGCATCCTGCGGGTTCTGCTGAACTTTTTTCTGCAGCTCCGCAATCAGCCGGTTGACATTTTGTTCCGCATGAACCGCGGATGGCCCGAATCCCCTCGTGTAGCCGCGCCAACGCTGAACCCCAAACGCACTGCCGATTACAAGCAAGGCCACGAAGAGCAGAACGCCAGCGCGCCGCAGTGGATCGTCCCGCTCCGGGGCCACACGCGCGATGAGAGCCCCGAGGATCAGACCACTAACGAGTCCGCCAACGTGGCAGGCATTGTCAATGCCCGGGAACATGCTGCCGAAAAACAGGTTAAAGCCGGCAAAGAACAGCAGGCTGCTCAGCGTGCCCTTGATCGAGATGCCGGACAGCGAAAATTCGCCAAGATAAAACGATGCGATCAGCGCACCGGTCAGGCCGAACAGCGCCCCAGATGCCCCGACACTCAGCACGCCAGGGTTCCACGCCAGGCTCGCCAATCCTCCCGCGACGCCTGTGACGAGATACACGGCGGCGTAGGTCCAGCGTCCGTAGAGAGACTCGCAAAGCGTGCCCAGGTTCCACAAGCACCACATGTTCATGGCGATGTGGAAGAAGCCGCCGTGAAGAAACATGTAGGTCAGCAGCCGCCACCACGCTCCGGACAGAGTGAATGGCCCGTAGTTGGCGCCCCAATGCACAAGTTCTGCGCCGTTGAAGTCTGCCGAGCCGCTGGCCAGCACCATGCCGATAAAGACAGCCACATTGGCGCCCAAGATTACGTGCGTAAGGCTAATGCTGGCTTCCCGTCGAACCCAGGGCGCGCGCATAACACGCTGTTCGACGTCGTCCCCGATCTCGCCGCGTTGCGCCGCCTCATGCTGCACGCACCACTGGCAGATCTTTTTGCCAAAGGTGAGCGGAGGCAGCTTGCGGCCGCATTGAATGCAGTTTGCCATGTCCCAATTCAGAGCGTACTAGCAGTTTGACATGCGGAAGGAAGACTTGGAAAGACTAGGAGGTCCGGGAGGCGGCAACTCCTGCACCGCACGGATCAACAGGAAGGCGGTTTCAACTCCGGGCGCGCGACCTTTGCAGGGTCGCCGAAGGCTTCTCGCCGAATCGCACCTGGTATTCCCGGGCAAAGCGCCCGAAGTGCAGAAAGCCCCAACGCGACGCTGCGTGCGTGACGGTCGTGGCTTCGCCCGGCTGTGACAGGTCGGCATGCGCCCGCTCCAGCCGTACTCGTCGCAGAAACTGCATCGGACTGCATCCCCGCGTGCGCTGGAAGCTGTGCTGCAGAGTTCTAACGCTCACGCCTGCTGCCATGCAGATATCGCCCAAAGACAACGCCAGATGAGCGTTGGCGCGGACATATTCTTCGGCCGCGCGTACCTGCCAGGGGCCAGCATCCTGGCGCCGCGCGAGCAGTCTGCTGTAGTTATGCCGCTGAGATTCCAGCAACAACGTGACCAGGTCATTCTCAAGCGCCTGTGCGGCTACGCGGTGCCCTCCAGCTTGTTTATCATCCCACCTGAGGAGTGCGCACAGGCTCGACAGAAGTTGGCGAAACCGCTGTCCGGCCTCGGTTCCCAGCTTGAAGCACGGCGAGAAGATCAAGTGGCGCGTTGATCCCTCGCATCAGCATCTTTTCGATTTCACAAACCAGGCTCTCCCGGCTGAATTTCAGGAACAGCAACTCGAAGCGCTCCGGGGTTCGGACTTCGGCGGGCTGCGATGGCGATTGCAGCAATGCGCACTCTGGGCAAACACAGACGACCTCGCCGGCTACGCGGTGTTCCAACTCTCCCGCAACGCCGAGAACCATGGCGTAGGAATCAGGCGGTAATTCGGACCGGACCTGCATGGCCCCGCTGGTCCGCACCCATGACAAGTACATTCGCGGGCTTTCGCCGCCAAAGATCTGCGTCGAGAAGTGCGCTCTGGGACCGAGCAGTTGAGACCGGTAAGGAACGGCCGACGTTGCCAGAAAAGAGGCGGCTTCCTCCATATCCTTGGTCTGAAGGACCAGATGATCCGTGGGAGGATTTGTGCGACACACGTCTAACCGGTCTTTTGAAAACATCATCCTTGGAGACACTCTTGTGTGGGGCCCTGCCCGACTCCCGAACTGAACAGCCCGACAGTCCGGCTTCTCTTGCGCTGGCGTTGCCCGATACTTTACCCTCTGGCGGCGCGTAGTTCAAGCTGATTCTCATGCTAGGGCGATTTACCAACTGACCCGTCCCTGTACCTCGGAGATCACCCCGGAAGGCCCCAATTGCGCAAAGCGGATTGCGGATTCCCCACATATGGAGAGAATCACAGAGAGCGCATTTCCGAATTCTTGCGAGGTGTGGTGGTTCGTGACAGGAAGACAGCCCAGTCCTTGCGGCGCTGGGAGCGTTACCAGGTAAAGATCCGCACCCGGATCACGCTAAATCTGAACGGGGATACCCTCTCCTTCTCCGGAGAAGCCAGCGACGTAAGCCAGGGAGGACTCAGCCTGTTCATCCCCCGCGAACTGGAGCCAGGTACCGCCCTTCGGATGGAATTCTCTCTTCCCTACACTTCACGGGCCATGGTGATCCGCGGCATTGTCAGGAGCAGGCATGAATTCACTTACGGCGTCGAGTTCATCGGCGCTACTCAGCACCAGCAGCAGACGATCGCCCAGGTATGCAAGACCCTGCAGATCCTGCAGTGAGGCCCGCTAACTGATCTGCACAGTGAAGGAGTGAGCCCCATGCTCGGTGAGACGAAGCAGCAGGCAATCTCGAAACTTATCGGCGCCCGGGACGAACTGGAAGATGCTCTCAATCTGACTGCGGCCCGTGCCCGATATGACCCGGTTGTACTTCCCCAGGCAATGCGGGAGGAACTCTCGGCCATGAGGGAGGGTCTTGACCGGATCATTCTTTCGCTCAAACAAACTCAATAGAAGCGCCGCTCAGTGAATGGTCTTGGTCTTGCGTGACATGTAGTCCATCAGCAGGTACTGTCCCAGCGTGTAGGGCGTGGTGAAGTAGGCCTTCCCGCGGCACATTTCTGTAACTTTCTGCACGAACTGCACCAGACCGTAGTCGGATGCCAGCATGAACGTGTTGATGAGTACGCCGGCGCGCTTGCATTTGGAAACTTCTTCCAGCGTCTGGCTCACCACCAGGGGATCGAGTCCGAAAGCGTTCTTGTAGATTCGCCCGTCTTCGAGCGTGAGCGCCGAGGGCTTGCCGTCGGTGATCATCACGATCTGCTTCATGTCTTTTCTCTGCCGCTGCAGGATTCTCTGCGCCAGCCGCAGGCCTTCGCGCGTGTTGGTGTAATAAGGCCCGACCTTGACCCGCGCCAACTGCGATAGCGGCACTTCCTCCGCCGAATCGTGAAACAGCACCAGCGACAGCGAATCGCCCGGATACTGCGTACGAATCAGATGCGACAGCGCCATTGCAACTTTCTTGGCGGGCGTGAAACGGTCTTCGCCGTAGAGGATCATCGAATGCGAGCAGTCCAGCATCAGCACCGTGGCGCACGACGACTGGTACTCGCACTGGTGCACCTGCAGGTCGGAGTATTCGATGTTCAGCGGCAGGGCAAGCCCTTCGCGCTGGATGGCGCTCGACAGCGTGGCGGTAATGTCAAGATTGAGCGTGTCGCCGAACTCGTAGGTCTTCGACGATCCGCTGGCCTCGATGCCGGTCGCGAGATCGCGCGTATCGTGCCGTCCGAAGCTCGACTTGCCCAGCGATCCCAGCAGATTCCGCAGCGACTTGAAGCCGAGGAAGTCGAGGCTCTTGTCGGTAATTTCGAATCTTGCCTGCTGGGCTTCGCCGGTTTGTCCGCCAACGCTGGATTGCCGTGCCGGGTCGTGCGGTTCGTCAATCGAAATATAGTCTTCCTGCTGCATGCGCTCGATGAGCTTCTCGATCAACTCGTCGAGCTGGCCGTCTATCGCCATCTGCTGCAGGCGCTCGCGCATTTCTTCGTCGAACTGATCGCCTTCCATCAGCGCCTGTTCGAGCGCACGCCGAAGTTCGTCAAGCGTGTGCTCTCCGTCGGGCATCTGGTACCACATGTCGCTCTGAAAGCCGCTCTGCAGCAGATAGTCAGAGAGCGCCCCGAGCAGGTCTTCCAGGCTCATTTCGCCCGCGGGGTCAGGAACGTATTTGGAATAGCGAATGCGTTTCATAAAAACAGCCATCAGCCGTTAGCCATCAGCTAAAACCCTTCGACACGGCTACAGCGTTCCTTCGAATCATCCAGCCAGCCTCCGACTCTGACTTTCCTGATGGCTGACGGCTGAAGGCTGATGGCTAATTAAACTGCCTTCTCTGCCGGTACGGCTTTTCATCCGGCTCGAACGACTTCTCCCGCGCCGGTTCCGGCTTCTTCTCTCCGGCCTTGAACAAGCGTTCCTCGTTACGTCCGATGCGCTTGTGCGCATGCAGGCCTTCCAGGATGAACTCCGCCGCCGACACCTGCTGCTCGGGGCTTTCTTTGTGCGAAACGCCCAGCGGGCCGAGCTTGTCAGTCAGGCCCTGGATTTCCTTCAGGTTCTCCAGCGCCTCGACCGCCGGGACCGTGTCCGACAGCTGAATCTCGCCGCCCAGGTCGAACCACTGCACGACCTGCTGCATATTCGCGCCGGTGTAGTACTCGTCGTAGGTCTTGGCAATCGCTGCGCGGATCAGTTCGCGGCCCACATGGTCGGCGCCTTTCATCTCGCCTTCGTACTCCAGCTCCAGCTTGCCCGTAATCGAGGGCAACGCCGCGTACACGTCGCTGATGCGGGGGACCACCAGCTTTTCGTCATTACGGATGGCGCGCCGCTCGGCATTGGAGATGATGTTTTCCATCGCACTGATGGGCAGCCGCTGGCTCACGCCTGAACGCTTGTCAATCTTCTTGTCCTCGCGGGCGGCGAAGGCCACGCGCTCGATCACTTCCTGCACGTAGCTGGGCAAATGCAGAGCTTGGCCGTTGCGCTTGGCCCACGCTTCCTGCGCCGTGATGGCGATGCCTTCTTCAACAGTCGCGGGATAGTGCGTGCGAATCTCCGACCCGATGCGGTCTTTGAGTGGTGTGATGATCTTCCCGCGGGCCGTGTAATCTTCCGGATTCGCGCTGAACACCAGCGCCACGTCGAGTGGCAGCCGGATGGGATATCCCTTAATCTGCACGTCGCCTTCCTGCATGATGTTGAACAGCCCGACTTGGATCTTTCCTGCCAGGTCCGGCAATTCGTTGATGGCGAAGATGCCGCGATTGGCTCGCGGCAGCAGGCCGTAGTGCACCGTGAGTTCGCTCGACAATTCGTGGCCGCCGCGCGCCGCCTTGATGGGATCAATGTCGCCAATCAGGTCGGCGATGGTCACGTCGGGCGTCGCCAGTTTTTCCACGTAGCGGCCGTCGGGCGAAAGATAGGCAATGGGCGCGCCCTCGCCCAGACGCGTCACCTCTTCGCGGCAGCGCCGGCAAATGGGAACGTAGGGATTGTCGTGAATTTCGCAGCCCGCAAGATACGGCATGTGCGGATCGAGCAGCGACGTCAGCGCCCGCAGGATGCGGCTTTTGGCCTGGCCGCGCAGTCCCAGCAGAATGAAATGATGACGCGAAAGAATTGCGTTCACGATCTGGGGCACCACCGTGTCGTCGTAGCCGACGATGCCGGGAAACACCGGCGCATCGTCCCCGGCGCGCAGGCGGGTGATGAGGTTCTCGCGCAATTCGTCCTTGACGTGGCGTGTGCGCAGACGCTCTTCGGAGAAACTGCTGCGGCGCAGATCGCCCAGCGTGCGCGGAAGACTCATGAAGGCTACCCCCAGGGAAGCAACTTTTCCCGATTATACGCGCTGCCGGCGATGGCGTTTTCCACCCTGTCGAAGATTCATTGGGGATGCGCTCAGTGGACACGGCCGTTGCCGCCGGCTTTCTCGCGGGCGTGCGTCGCGCGGCGAAGAGCCGGGAGAATGCCCCCCAGATACGCGGCTAGGGCGCGCACTCTTTCCCCCTCCGAGAGCGTGCTGAGCAGTTTTTGCTTGAAGTCGAGATCGAGCGGAAGAGAGCCGGCAAGATAAAAAGAAAGCGCGCTCTGGTCGGCCTCGGAAAGATCCTGCACTGCCCCGGCCAGGGACAGAATTTGCCGGTGCAACTCGATGGCCCGCGCCGTATCCTCCGGGGCGGAAGCACCCGGCGCATCGGGAATCAGCAACACTTCCGCGCGCAGGAATGAGCGCTCCTCGTTCAACTCGACCACTTCGAAGCGCTGGCGGCCCTGCGCGACCAGATCCAGCCGTCCGTCCGGATACTTCTTGGTGACGGCGGCGATCTCGGCGGTGCATCCGATTTCGGCAATCCCCTGCTCCAAAGCCCGTACCACGCCAAAGCAGGCCTGCGTCGCCAGGCACTCGCCGATCATCTCTTTGTACCGGGGCTCGAAAATATGCAGCGGCAAGGCAGTGCCCGGAAGCAGGACAAGGTCAAGCGGGAATAAAGGCAGGAGCGGCACTCAGTCTCCAAGTTCGTCACCCTATCGTCACATTGTTTGGGGCGAATGAGCTTCTCGATTGTACGACACGGTCTTCCGCCGCGGCTTGACTTGACGCCTGCCAGACGCTACAACGCGAGCATGGAACTTGCCGGGAAAGTCGTGGTGGTGACGGGCGCATCCATGGGAATCGGCGAAGCGATCGCCAAGGCCTTTGCTGATCAAGGAGCCCGTGTAGTCCTGCTCTCGCGCGACGCCGGACGAGCCGAAGCTGTCCGCGCACGCCTCGGCTTCCCCGACCGCTCTGCCGCCTTCTCCTGCGACGTGCGCCACTCGGAGGAGATTGACCGCGTCGTCGCCCTCACTCTGCACCACTTCCAGCGTATTGATGTGTGGGTCAATAACGCGGGTCACGGACTGCTCGATTCGGTTTCGCAGATGGACATGGCCGCCTGCCATGAACTCTTCGAGACAAATTTCTTCGGCTCCGTCTCGGCCATGCAGGCAGTAATCCCGGTCATGCGCCAGCAAGGCGGCGGCACGATCATCAATATTTCGAGCGTCGCAGGCCACATCCCCTTGCCATTTCACGCCGCCTACAGCGCCACCAAGTTCGCACTCAATGCCATCGGCAAGGCCGCGAGAGTGGAACTGAAAAGAGACAACATCCAGGTTCTCACGGTGTGTCCGGGATATGTGCGGACTGCATTCGGCGAGAACGCGACCAGAGGCAACGAGAAAAAGCAGGTGCGTCCCGGTTCGGTGCGGGGCATAACCGCCGAGCGCGTGGCCCAGGCAACGCTGCGAGGATACCTCAAGCGCAAGCGGGAAGTGATCGTCCCTTGGACGATGCATCTGCCGGTGAAGTTGTATCAGCTGTTCCCGGCGATGGTGGAGTGGGCGATGGGGAGGATGGCAAAGTAGGGGAGGTTTCAGAGTTTCAAGTGTCAACGTTTCAAAAAGTGAAGCAGGATCACCTAACGCCCGCAACCTTGAAACCTTGAAACCTTGAAACCTTTCTACCCCAGTTCGGCCAGCATGGCTTCCATTTCCGACTGCGCATGCACATTGCCCGTCCGGCGCGCCGAAGCGATGCCGTCCTGCAGCATCTTCTTCGCGTCTTCGATTCTCTCGGCCCGCACCAGGGTTTGCGCGGCCATGAAATATCCGGCCGTATAGTCAGGATGGTTTTCCAGCAGAATCGAGTATTCGGCCAGCGCCCGGTCGAAGTCGCCCTGCTTGGAATACTCCATGGCCAGCCCGTAGCGCGCGAACGCGTCTTGGGGATTCTGAGTCAGGATTTCGTTGAGCGTGGCAATCCGGTCCATGAAATCAGGCGGCTCCTGTGCATGAGATTACTACAGGGTGAGTGATGAGTGCGTGTTGCCAGGTCAGAAAGGCGCACCTCAGCGGCCAAAGCCGGTTCTTGGAACTCGCTTAAGGGTACGGCTAAACAGGCTGCGGAAAAACTCGGACTTTGGGTGGCGCAGCGCTTCAGCGCTGCGATAAGAAGCCCATTTTCAGTAGCGGCTTCAGCCGCTGAGGTCACCTTTTCGAGTTTTTCCGCAGCCTGTGAAGCCGTGCCCTTCCCAAGCCCTGATTCGTGCTTAAATGAAGACTGAAAGGGAAACATCCATGAGAGATGACGAGCTGGTGTCCCGCCCGGTGCGGGATTCACAGTCTGAGATGGCCGAAATCGTATTACCCAACGACGCCAACCCGCTGGGCGCCCTGCTTGGCGGCCGCCTGATGCACTGGATTGACCTTGCCGGCGCCATGGCCGCGCACCGCCATTCGCGCAACTACGTCGTGACCGCCTCGGTGGACCACATTGATTTTCTGGTTCCGGTGCGTGTGGGCGATTTGGTCATTCTGCGCTCGTCCGTCAACCGGGTCTTCAGTACCTCGATGGAGGTCGGCGTGAAGGTCTTCGTGGAAAACTATATTGCCGACACCGCACAACACGTCGGCTCCGCCTACCTGACATTCGTCGCCATTGACGGCACGGGCAATCACCTGAAGGTTGCGCCGGTGGTCCCGGAGACTGACGAGCAGCGCCGCCGCTATGACGACGCCGGCCGCCGCCGCGAAATCAGGCGCTCCGAACTGGAGCGGCGGCGCAGGGCGCGCTGATTCTCGCCTGTCGCTCAGGGCAAACTGGCATGAATGCCGAGATTCTCCGCAACTTTGCGGAGTCGCGTATCTCTGGTCCACAGAAGCGTGGGCGAATCGATAAATACAGAGGCGATTAAGTGTGCGTCGGTCAGACCGATGCCCAGGCTATACAAACGACGAGCCTCAATCATCAGGCGCAGTTCGCTCAGTCGTGCGACCCGCACCTGCGGCAAAAGGTCCAGCAGTGCAAGCGTCTTCGTGCGCTCCTTCAGCGATCCCAGCGCAAGCTCCGCAATGATGAAGGGGTGGATGACGATCTGTCCTTGGTCAAGAAGCCTGCGCAGTTCTTTGCTGCCTGAGCGCAGATGCTCAATCCAAACGGACGTGTCTGCGAGAATCAATCTTTGGCAACCTACTTTTGGGCCATACTGTTTCGCCCCAGCCTGCGGCGTGGAATATTCTTCAATCCCGGCATGGTGCCTCCCAGGGACGCCAATCTGCGCGCGCTTTCCCGCTCGATGAGCGCCTTAAGAGCTTCGCGAAGCAATGCCGTTTTTTCCGCCACCCCGGTGAACTCCTGGGCGGTGCGTACGAGATCGTCATCCAGCGCAATCGTGGTTCTCATGGAGACTCCTATGCACGGATTATAGCATCAAATGATGCTTAAGTGTGTGCTTGCTCGATTCATGGCGAGGAATTCTTTTTCCGGCCCTTCCTGGATCGTTCGAAAATCCCCACTTCTCGCGCAAGAAACGCGCGAGAAATGGGGCACCCGGCACCCGACGAGGGATCTGTCCCTGCCCGTATATAATCAACCTCTGGGGTTCTGTCTCATCTTCGCAACTCAATTCCTATCTGGAGTGTGACTCTTTGAACGCACATATGCCGCATCAGCATGCACAAGGTCCGGCGCAGCCGGGGCCGCAACCGCTCCCGGGCGTGGACGCCATCATCGCCGTCGGGTCGGGCAAGGGAGGCGTGGGCAAGACCACGCTGGCGGTGAATCTGGCCGTGGCCCTGGCCAAGATGGGGCACAAAGTCGGCCTGCTCGATGCCGATGTTTACGGCCCGAACGTCCCGCTGATGCTGGGCGTGAACGCGCAGCCGCGCATGGTCGGCGAAAACCGCATTGAACCGCTGGAGGCCTTCGGCCTGAAAGTGATTTCCGTCGGATTCCTCAATCCCGGCGACAAGCCCATCATCTGGCGCGGTCCCATGCTGCACCAGATCGTGCGGCAATTTCTGGGACTGGTCGAGTGGGGGCAACTCGACTACATGATCGTGGATCTGCCGCCGGGGACGGGCGATATCGCGCTGTCGCTGGTGCAGACCGTGCCGCTGACGGGCGCGATCGTGGTCTCCACGCCTTCCGATGTCTCGCTGCAGGACGCCCGCAAAGCCATCGAAATGTTCAAACAGATGAAGGTGGATGTCGTCGGCGTGGTCGAGAACATGAGCTACTTCGTTTGTCCGCATTGCCAGCATGAGGTTGATATCTTTTCGCGCGGCGGAGCGGAGAAGATGGCAGCGCAGTTCAACGCTTCGTTTCTGGGCAGTATAGAACTGGATCCTGAAGTGCGTAAGGCTGGCGACGGCGGGAAGCCGGTCGTGCTGGAAGGCGAGACCTCGCCCCATGCCAAGTCCATGTACGCGTTCGCGCGGAAAGTGGTGGAGCGCGTTGCGGAAATCAAGTCCAGCGCCCCGGCGAACGTGATTCAGATTCAGTAGAGACGTTGCTGGCAACGTCACTCTCACCACCTTTCGGAATGCTTGCGGCCGAGACGTAGCAAGCTACGTCTCTACAACCGCGATCCCAATCTATCCACCTTCCAGATCGCGGCGGGCTCGCCATCTCTCAAAATCAACGCCGCCATCATCTCCCCGATCGCCGGGCCGTGCTTGAACCCGTGCCCTGAGCCGCCGCCGAGCAGCCAGACGTTTTCCATCGCGGGATGCCGGTCCATAATGAGGTGATTGTCCGGAGTCTGCTCGTACTGGCACACGCGCGTCTCCAGCAGCGGCGCGTCTTTCAGGGCAGGGAAGCGGAAGGCGACATATTCGCGGATGTCCCTTAACGTTTCCGGGCTCACTATGCGCTGGCCATCGGTCGGATCAAAAACCGGTCCACGGGTGTCGTCGGCAATCTTGAATCCGCGCCGGCCGCTGCCCGGAATGCCGTAGCGGAATTGCCCCCGGTGATCGGCCCATACCGGCAGGCGCGAGTCGCTGAAACGATCATTCCCGGCGGGAGGGCCGAAGAAGAACACATCTTGCTTGGTGGCTTGCACCAGATCGCCGACCGCTTGTGGAAATAACGTACCCAGCCACGGTCCGCAGGCGAAAACGTAGCCGTCGGCTTTGAGCCGCGAGCCGTTGGAGAGGGCTATGCCGCGCATCGGCGCGGACTCCAGATCGCCAGCTAGAACCGCGGCTTGCCGGTACTCGCCCCCTCCCGCGACCAAAGCGTCTACCACTGCCTGGCAACTGGCCCGGGCATCGAGATATCCGCATTCCGGCTCGAAGATCCCCCACTGGATCCCTTCGAAGTGAATCTGCGGCCAGCGCTTCCTCATCTGCGCGGTCGAGAGCTCCTGAAACCTGATCTTCGCTTGGCGCAGCATCTCCACCGACCCACGTTCGAAAGCGTCGTCGCGGCCCGCAGCCATCCACAGAACGCCGCTGCGGTGCAGAAACTGCCGCTTCCAGCGTCGCTCATACTTCGCCCAGAGCTTGAGGGCGTGCGCCGCGAGCTGGGTGTAGGGCTGGTCAGGTCCGTAGGTGCCGCGCATGACGCGGGTTTCGCCACCCGAAGACGCGCGTGAGTTGCCGGGGCCCCAGGCGTCGAGCAAAGTGACGCGCGCCCCGCGCTCCAGAAGATGGAGGGCCGTCCACCCGCCGAAGGCTCCGGCTCCAACGACCGCGAGGTGAGGTCGAGCTCTCATTGATGTTGTTTCCCGCCGCGTCCTCTGCGGTAAAGTCCTTCTCCCTGCCTTCTTGACATCCCCTCACCCGTTCCTGGAATCCAAACCGGATCGCAACTTTAGTCCAAAAACCCAACCTTCTGCATCTAAAATAGTTAGGTAGAATGAATCGGAAGCAGTTTCTCCCCACGGCCGGGGCCGCTCGGATCGAGATAACTGACAAAACACGGTATGCCTGCTGACCCCAATATCGGCACGCGCGAGCGCGAAATCCTGACCGCCATCGTCGAGACCTTCATCTCCACGGGCGAGCCGGTCGGATCGCGCACCCTTGCCCGCTCCAACCGCGAGGGACTGAGCCCGGCCTCCATCCGCAACGTGATGGCGGATTTGTCCGATGCCGGCTTCCTCGAGCAGCCGCATGCCTCGGCCGGCCGCGTCCCGACCACCGAGGCGTATCGCTACTACGTGGAGCAGATTTCGGGCACGGCACGCCTGGCGCCGCAGGAAGAGACCATGATCTCCGACTCGCTGGCTGGGGTCAGCGATGTGCAGGAGTTCATGGAGAGGACTTCGCACGTCCTGTCACTGATTTCGCATAACGTAGGCGTGACCGTGGCCACCAGCGGTCCAAAAAACGCGCTGGAGCACGTTTATTTTTCACGCCTGGGCGATCAGAAAGTGCTCGCGGTGGTGGTGACGCGGTCTGGCCTGGTGCGCGATCGCGTGTTGCGCCTCGATCTGTCGCAGGCGGACCTCGACCTGGCCGCGCGCTACATCAATGAGAACTTCCGCGGCTGGACCATGGAGGCCATGCGCTCGGAACTCGCCCGCCGCCTGGAGCAGGAGCGCAGCGAATACGACCGCCTGATGAACTCGATCGAGCAGCTCTACAAGCAGGGCGCGCTGGCAGCCGAGCAGGGCGCGCAGGTGGTGTTTGTGGAAGGCGCGGCCAACCTGGTGGCCGGCGAGCAGGACCGAGCACGCCTCCAGGAAATGCTGCAGACGCTGGAGGAGAAAGAAAAAGTTGTCCGGCTCCTCGGCGCCTACCTGGACGTGAAGCAGGAGGCGGTGCGTGTGGTCATCGGCCTCGATGAGGCCCTGCCTTCGATGCGCAATTTCGTGCTCATCGGGGCCCCGGCGCATGCGGGCAACGAAGTGATGGGGTCGCTGGCCGTCATTGGTCCCACCCGCATGGATTATCAGCACACGATCACTGCGGTTTCATACATCGCGCGCCTGTTCGACAAGATCCTGAATGAATCGGAGTGACGTAAACGCAGTTATGGGGAAATCAAACGGAAAATCGGAAGCCGAGAAATCTGGGCTTGATCTGGAGCACGAACTTCCTCCCGGGGACGGGGACGAAACCTCGCCGGCTACGGTAGCAGAAGGCTCTGCCGCCGCGGCCGGGGAATCTTCTGCGGAGTTGCTGAAACTGAGAGCCGAGCGCGATACCTTGCTCGACCGCCTGGCCCGCGCGCAGGCTGAGTTTGAGAACGCCCGCCGCCGCGCCGCGAAAGAACAGCAGGAGTTCCGCGATTACGCCGCTGCGGATGCTATCCGGCCGCTCCTCCCGGTGCTGGACAGCTTCGAGCGCGCGCTGCAGGCGAAGTCGGAGTCCGGCGATTTCCGCGGCGGCGTCGAACTCATCTACAAGCAGTTGCAGGACGCGCTGGCCAAGCTGGGCGTGCGAGCCATTCCCGCCAAGGGGGAGCCGTTCGATCCGCACTACCATGAGGCAGTCGAGATGGTCGAGACCTCCGATGCGGCCGACCACGAGGTGCTCGAGGAACTGCAGCGCGGCTACAAGTACAAGGATCGCCTGCTGCGCCCTGCCATGGTCAAGGTCGCCAAGAATCCCGCAAAATGAATATAGTTTGATGGCATTTCAAAGCACCGTGCCGAATTCTGTTTCTTTGACGAAAGGCGGATTCTGACCACGAACGCAAAACGCGATTACTACGAAGTGCTGGGCGTAGGCCGCACCGCCACGGAGCAGGAACTGAAAAGCGCTTACCGCAAGCTCGCGCTGCAGGTGCACCCCGACCGCAACCCCAATAATCCGGACGCGGAAGAGAAATTCAAAGAAGTGAGCGAGGCCTACGCCGTGCTCGCCGATTCGGAAAAGCGCGCCGTCTACGATCGCTACGGACACGCGGGACTGGGCGGCGGTGCCGGAGCAGGCGCGGGCTTCGATCCCACCGTCTTCCAGGACTTCAGCGATATCTTCGGCGACTTTTTCGGCTTTGGCGACCTGTTCGGCGGGGCCGGCGGACGCCGCCGCAGCCGCGTTCAGCGTGGCGCCGATCTCCGCGAAGACCTGACACTCGAGTTCGAGGAATCTTTCTTCGGCAAGGAAACTCGCGTCACCGTTCGCCGCCACGAGGCTTGCGAAGACTGCCGCGGTTCCGGCGCGGCGCCGGGAAAAGGCCCGACTACCTGCCGCTCCTGCAGCGGCCGCGGGCAGGTTCGCTACCAGCAGGGATTTTTCAGCATCGCCCGCACCTGTCCCACCTGTCAGGGCACGGGCAGCGTGATCACCGATCCGTGCTCGAAGTGCAAAGGGGAAGGCCGCATTCTGCGCCAGCGCTCGGTTGACGCCAAGGTTCCCGCCGGAGTGGAAGATGGCACCCGCATTCGTTTCGCCGGCGCGGGCGAAGTCGGCCAGTTCGGCGGCCCGGCGGGCGATTTGTACGTCGTGCTGCACGTGAAAGAGCATCCTTTCTTTGCCCGCGAAGGCAACGACCTGCATTGCGTGGTGCCAATTTCCGTAACCCAGGCGGCCATGGGCGCCGAGATTCGCGTGCCCACCATGGACGGCGAGCACGCGCTGAAAATTCCCGAGGGCACGCAGCCGGGCACGGCCTTTCGCATCCGCAATAAAGGCGTCCCCGTGCTAAGCGGGCACGGCAAGGGCGACCTGTATGTCGAGGTGCGCGTCCAGATTCCTTCCAAGCTCGGCAAGCGCCAGCGCGAGTTGCTGCAGGAACTCGACGCCATCTCCAAGGTGGACAACCAGCCGCTGCTGCGCTCCCTGCTGGGCAAAGTGAAGGACATGTTCGGGTAGTTTTCAGCCGCGAAGCGGCGAAAGAGTGCAGCCCACAGCGCAAGCTGTGGGTAGCGTTTGGAAGAATGATTGAGCCCCATCGGGGCGAAAGAACCGTCCGCGCACCCATCTGTCCGACCCATGACCCGCCGCCGCTTTATCGCCGACGAAGTTTCCCCCAATCGCGCCGCCCTCACCGGCGACCACGCAGATCATCTGATCCGTGTCCTGCGCGCCCGCGTGGGACAGGAATTCGACATCGCCGCCGGCGCTACGATGGGTCGAAACACGGTCCGCCGCGGACGCATCGTCTCGATCGCCGACGGCCGCGTCGAGTTCGAACTCGGAGAAGAAATCCCCGCCGCGCCCGCCGCCAACCTCACGCTGCTGCTTGCCGTTTTCAAATTCGATCGCATGGAATGGGCGATTGAGAAATGCACCGAACTGGGTGTATCCCGCATTGTGCCCGTCCTCGCGCGCCGCACCGACGCGCACCTGGCTTCAGCGTCGGGCAAGCGTGCCGAACGCTGGCGTCGCCTCGCCCACCAGGCCGCGGAGCAGTCGCGCCGCGCCGCCCCGCCCGAAATTGCCGCTCCGCTCAAACTGCAGGAAGCCGCGCAGATCGCCGGCGTGCTCAAAGTCGTCCTGGCCGAGTCGGAACAGCAGGCTGATTTACGGGACGTTCTATCCTCCCATTCGGGCGAAGGCGAAGTGCTTCTCGCGGTCGGCCCCGAAGGCGGCTGGACTGAGGACGAATTGCAGGCCTTCCAAAAAGCCGGCTGGATCACGGCCTCGCTCGGCCCCACGATTCTGCGCGCCGAGACCGCTGCCATCGCGGCCACCGCCATCGCGATTTCAGAACTCGGCTGGTGACTCCCGCCAGGTGGTATCCTGACCAGCAATGCCGGTTTCGAAGTCGAATTCCCGCCCCGCTCCCTTTGTTCCAGACGACCGCCAGCGCCAGGCCATCGAACACGTGCACGGGCCACTGCTGGTGGTGGCGGGTGCCGGAACTGGCAAGACTTCGGTCCTGACTCACCGCATTGAGCGCCTGGTCCGCGAGGGCCACGCGCAGCCCGGCGAAATTCTTGCCCTTACCTACACGCTCAATGCCGTCCACGAAATGCGCGAGCGCCTGCGCCATCTGCCGGGCGGCGGCCAGGTTCAGGCCGCCACCTTTCACGACTACTGCCTCGACCTGCTCAAGCGCGTGAACAAAGACTTCGGCGTCCTCGACGAGCAGGATTTCTGGATCTACCTGCGCCGCCGCATTCGCGAGTTGCGTCTCGAATACTTCGTGCGCGCCGCCAATGTCGGCCAGTTTCTCAGCGACCTGCTGAAGTTCATGGATCGCTGTCACGACGAACTCGTGACTCCTGAAAAATACGCCGAATATGTGGAACGCCTGGAACGCGGAGAGATCGAACTACCGCGCGTCGCGAAATCAAAAGACGCGCTGGACGAAGCCGAGGTGCTCGGCCGCTGCCGCGAAATCGCGCGCGTATTCGCTACCGTGGAGCGCTGGCTTCAGGAGAAAAACCTCGGCACTTTCAGCCACATGATCGTCCGCGCTCATGCCCTGCTGCAGAGCGACGACAAAGTCCTGGCCGAGGCCCGTTCCCGCGCCCGCTTTATCCTGGCCGACGAATTTCAGGACGCCAACTTCGCCCAGGTCAGGATTCTCGCCCGCCTGGCCGGCGCCGAGGGCAACATCTTTGCGGTCGGCGACCCCGACCAGGCTATTTACCGTTTTCGCGGCGCCTCCAGCGCGGCCTTCGAACTCTTTCATCGCCATTTCCCCGGCGCCCGGATGGTAGTGCTCGAGAAGAACCGCCGCTCCACCACGCCCATCCTGCGCACTGCCTTTGCCTTGATCAAGGAGAACCCGCCCGTCTTTGCCAAACACGGCGCCGACGAGGGCGAGGGTTCGCTCGCCTACCGGCGTGCACCCCTGCAGTCCGCTCGCGAAGAGGAAGCCGCGAAAACCGGCACCCAGCTTCCCAGCCCTCCGGTGGCGGCCGTTGTCTTCAAAGACAGAGACGCGGAAGGTCCCGACCTGGTCGCCTTCATCCGCGACGCGCAGAAGAAGGCGAAGTGTAAGTGGTCCGACTTCGGCGTCCTGTACCGCTCTCACCACCATCGCGACGGCGTTGTGCACGAACTGGCTGAGGCCGGGATTCCCTTCGTCATCGAGCGCATGGACGTCTCCGACACGCCCGAAGCCCGCGACCTGTTGGCCTGTCTCCACGCCGTGGTGTCCGCAGGGGACGACGTCAGCCTGTTCCGCGTGGCCGCCCTGCCGCGATTCCATGTGAATCCCGAGCAACTTCGCCAGGTCATGCGCGCGATCGCTAGGGAGTCGCGGGAAGGCCCAGTCGTTCCTCTTTCTTCCGCGCTCGATCGCGTGGAGGGTGGCGAGGACGTCCTGGCCGCGATCCACAGCGCAAGGGAAGAGATTCGCCGTCTGCAAGCAAGAGGCCGAGCCGCGCTCGACATCGTCGTGAAGCGTTTTGAGCTCGACGCCGCCTCACCGGTCACGCGGGCAGTCCTGCTCTTCGTCGAGGCGTGGGAGAAAAAGAAAGTCAATCCCACCACTACCCTGGAAGAACTGGTGGACTATCTCGGGTATTTCCGCGAGGCCGGCGGCGTGATCCCGCTGAATGCGAACGAAAACGCAGGGAACCAAACTGCCGCGAACGAAAATGCGGCGCACGAAAGCCAGAACGCCGTTCGCCTCATGACCGTGCATGGAGCCAAAGGACTGGAGTTCCCGTTCGTTTTCATCCTCCGCGCCAATGCCAATTCCTTTCCCGTAGGGCATAAGGAGACTCTCGTCGCCTTTCCCAACGACTTGCGCGACCCGGACTCGGCAACGGAGGGAGACGACAAGATTCTCCACACGCAGGAGGAACGCCGTCTGTTTTACGTCGCCATGACCCGCGCCCGCGACTCGCTGCGCATCTACTCGCGGGAGGGCCGCGGGAAGAACAACAAGAATCCGGATGGCTTCATGCGGCCCCTGATCGAAAATCAGAGCCTCGCTCAATGGCTGACCAAGATCCCGGCTCGCGGAGCGCAGGCGAGTCTCGATATTTTCGCCGCGGCCTCCCCTGCATACCCGGCAGAATCGCAAACCACGCGGTGGTTTGACCTGCCCGTGCTCCAGGGTCTGCACACCCGGCTGAGCGCCTCCGCCGTGGATGCCTACAAGCGCTGCGGACTGCAGTTCAAGCTGGACCGCGACTGGCGCTTGGCGGCAAAACCTGCCGCTGCCATGCAATATGGCGCGGCCATGCATCGCGTGCTCAAGACGTATTACGATTCCGTGCAACTCGGCCGCCCCAAGACCGAAGACGAGCTCGTGGATCTGTTGCGCAGCGATCTGGCCGCTGCCCGAATTCCGGAAGCCTATCAGCACGAACTCTACGAGAAGCAGGGCATCGCCCAGTTGCACGACTTTCTGGTTTCAGTGCGCTCGCTGCCGCCGCCTCAGGTCCTGCACACCGAGGAAAACTTCGAGATTCACGTGGGCGCGACCACCGTCACCGGCCGGATTGACCGCATCGATCGCCGCCCCGACGGCACCGTGACCATCGTGGATTACAAGACGGGAAAGGCCCGCGATCAGGAAGCTGCCGACCAGAGCCTGCAGTTGTCGTTGTACGCGATGGCCGCGCGCGAAAAATGGGGATACGAGGTGGGGGCCCTGGTCTTTCACAACCTGGAAGACAACATGCCGGTCATCACCGTGCGCAACGACGCCGATCTACTGGCTGCTCGCACCAAGGTGGAAGAGGCTGCCGAGGGAATCGCCGCAGGAAATTTCGAGGCCAAGACTGGGATGCACTGCAATTTCTGCGCCTACAGGTCTGTGTGCCCCGCGCAGGAGAAACAGGTTCCACATCAACTGGCCGTGGCGGCAAAGCGGCCGGCCTGAGCGCGGCGCCAATTTCTTCTTCGCAAAGTCCTTCGCGAATCTGTCCACAAAAACTTAGGGGACGCATTCAGCGTCCCCCTTTCTTGACTTCGTACTGAGCTTTCTTAGTGTTTCTTTTTCTTTTTCGCCTTTTTCTTGGTTGCCATTGTTCCTATTCTCCCTTCCATTCTTCATGGAAAATGTGCAGTGGTCTTCTACTGCAACTAGTTGATGTATAGAGTTATTGAAAAATGAAGTCAAGAAAAAAATGATGATCCATCCGCACGAAATCGTGGTACCAAAGTCACGACGAGAGAACTTCACGAGAAAAAGTCAACAGAAATCTTTGCGCACAGCAACTCGCAACGCGAAATCCGTGGCGCCAGATCAAAACCAGTCGCACCCCCTCGCCACAACTTCTCAGTTCTCTCCTTGAAAAGTTGCGGAGCCTCGCATGCGCTCGCAGGGCAGCGCAATTCTTCGCCGCGAGTCTTATAATGAGAGCGCGAATCTTCGCGGGAGCTTGATATATGGCCTCTTTTGACGATGTTGTCATCATCTCTGCCGGTCGCACTCCGGTTGGAAAATTTCAGGGCAGCCTCTCCGATTTCACCGCGCCGCAACTGGGCGCGATCGTAGTTCGCGAAGCGGTCAAGCGCGCCGGCATCGAGCCCGCGCTGGTGGACGAATGCATCATGGGCAACGTCGTCGCCGCCGGACTCGGTCAGAATCCCGCCCGGCAAGCCGCTATCTTCGGCGGATTGTCGCCGGCGACGGGTGCCATGACAATCAACAAGGTCTGCGGTTCCGGATTGAAATCTGTCGCGCTGGCAGCGCAAGCGGTGCAGACGGGAAATAGTTCCGTGGTCGTCGCCGGCGGAATGGAATCCATGACCAACGCTCCCTACCTGCTGCCGCAGGCGCGCAAAGGCTATCGCCTCGGCAACGCTCAGATCGTGGACTCGATGGTGTGCGACGGCCTGTGGGACATTTACAACAACTACCACATGGGCATTACCGGCGAGAACGTTGCCGAGAAGTACGGCATCAAGCGCGAAGAGCAGGACGAGTTCGCCGTCAACTCCCACCGCAAGGCTATCGCAGCGATCAAGGAATGCAGGTTCAAGTCGCAGGTCATCCCGGTCGAGATTCCCGGGAAGAAGAAGACCGATCCTCCCACTCTCTTCGAAAAAGACGAATGCCCGCGCGAAGACACCACCATCGAAGTGCTGCGTGCCCTCAAGCCTGCTTTCAAAAAAGACGGCACCGTCACTGCCGGCAACGCCCCGGGCGTCAACGACGGCGCGGCCGCCGTGGTCGTGACCAGCGCGCAAAAGGCGAAAGACCTCGGCGCCAAGCCCATGGTTCGCATCGTCGCCCAGGCCACCAGCGGCCTCGACCCTGCCTGGGTCATGATGGCCCCCGTGGGCGCCGTCCGCAAGATTTGGGAGAAAACTGGCTGGAAGAATGAGGACGTGGACCTCTACGAACTCAACGAAGCCTTCAGCGTCCAGGCGCTGGGAGTGATGCGCGAACTCGGCCTGAATCCTGACAAGGTCAACGTGAACGGCGGCGCGGTCGCCATCGGCCACCCCATCGGAGCCAGCGGCGCCCGCGTGTTGGTCACCCTGATCTACGAAATGATCCGCCGCGATGCGAAGCGCGGAATCGCGGCGCTGTGTCTCGGCGGAGGGAACGCAGTAGCGATGGCGGTTGAGCGCTAGAGGATATCCATGGGGCGACGGCCGCCTCGGCCGTCCAAGCGGGGCAAGCCCACATAAGCCGCCAACCGGCATCCGCCAGAAATCGGCTAGCCCCGAATGGAAGAGCCAATCTTCCAAGCAACCGACCTCTGACCCGGAACAATTTCCGGATAGCTCGCGACCCTCTGCAGTCGGCGCTAAGCGTTATCGGCGGAGCGCCATGGTTCCAATTGCAAAACCGCGACATTGAGAGAATGATAACTTCATTGCCAATGCACGCTGATCGAACGCTGGCGCCATTACCCAAGGAGGTCGCCGCTCGCTACTTGGCGATTTTGGGAGTCGCGCGAAGAGAGCCCAGCCTGGAGGCCCTTCGCGAGCTTCTGGCAGCCCACCTTACCCGCATTCCATTCGAAAATATCTCCAAGCTCTATTACCGCAAGCGTTTGGGATTGGTGAACCTGCCGGGAATCCAACTTTATCTCGAGGGGATCGACAAATACCATTTCGGTGGCACATGCTATTCCAACAACTACCATTTCCATCTGTTGCTTCGAAGCCTGGGATAAGAAACGAAATTGTGCGCTTCAGACATGAAGACTCCGCAAGTTCACGCGCTGAACCTGATTAGGATTGAGGGGCGAGAGTACCTGGCAGACACGGGTTACGCCGCCCCGCTGCTGGAGCCAATTCCTCGTGACCTGGCGGCGGATTATGAAACCACATTGGGCCGGGACCGTTATGTGCTGAAGCCGCAGGACACGCATGGCTGTTCGCGCCTTGAACTGTATCGGGATGGAGTCTTGCGCCACGGTTATCTGGCGAGGCCGGAACCCAAGACGATTGAAGATTTCGGCAAGGTGATCGCTGCATCGTTCTCTGCCGATGCAACGTTTCTGAATTCGGTCTTGCTGGTGCGATTCTATCGGGGGCGTTCCGTCCTCATTCACAATTTGACACTGGTTGAATCCGAAGGGAACAAATCAACCATGCATGCGTTGGCAAATCGTGACCAGTTGATTGAAGCAATTGAACGGCGCTTTGAGATGCCGCGGGAGATCGTTGCCGAGGCCATAGGTCAGCTCGGCAATCTGCAGGATGCCTGGAGCTAACAGTCGCGTGATCTGAAATGACCCAATTAGCCAATGATAATGATGGCTCACCCCACCGGCAGCGTCACCGTAAATACCGCCCCGCCGTCCGCGGCGTTGGTGGCTTCGATGCTGCCGCTGTGTTCCTTCATCACTGACTTGCAGATGCTCAGGCCCAATCCCGTGCCGCGTCCCGGCCGCTTCGTGGTGTAGAACGGATCGAAGATGCTGGCGAGATTTTCCTTCGGAATGCCGGGGCCGTCGTCGTGAAAAGTGACCCACACCGCGTTGTCTGACTTCCCCAGACGAATCCGCAGAGTCCCGCGCTCGCGGGCCTCGCGGATGGCTTGCTCCGCGTTCAAAATCAGATTCAGGAATACCTGCATCAGCTGGTGTGGATCGCCCAGCGCGTAGGGGATGGCCTCATCCCGCAGAAAATCCACCGTAATGTTGTTCTTGCGCAGGGAATAGGCGTGCAGATTCAAGGTCCGGTCAATCACTTCGGCCAGTTTGATCTTGCTCTTGCCCGGCGCCGGAGGCCGGGCAAAGTAAGTCAGGTTCTGCACGATGTCGGCCGCCCGCCGCGCCTGTTGCTGCAGCATGGTGAGATGCTTGCGGGCCCCTTCGTCGGCTTCCTTGTCCTGCAGCAGTTCGCTGACCCCCAGAATGCTGGTCAACGGATTGTTCAGTTCGTGCGCGATGCCGCCGATCATCGCTCCCATGGCTGCCAGGCGCTCGCTCTGCACCACCTGCTGTTCCAGTTTCCGTTCCACGGTGATGTCCCGTACGGAGAAAATCACTCCGCTGATCTTGCCCTCCGCGTCGAACAGCTGGGCGCCGGAAGCGCGCATGGTGCGCCAGCTTCGATCGCGGTGCCGCGCCCCGAACTCGGCTGAGGCAAAGGCCTGCTGACCCGATACCACGCTCCGGTATAGCAAAACCAGTTCCGCGGAATGATCCTCCAGATCCGAGATCTTCTTCCCAAACATCTCCGCCGGCTCGTACCCGAGCAGATCGCGAGACCGGGAATTCACAAACGCATACCGCTCCTCCAGATCCACCACCAGAATCAGATCCGGGAAACTCTCCAGCATCCGCCGCCGGAATTCTTCCTGCTGCGCCAGCTTGCGCTCCATCTCCCGCTTTTCGGTGATGTCCACCAGCGTCCCCTGGTAGCGGATGATATTGCCCGCGGTGTCCCAGACTGCCCGCGACGAGTCCAGGAACATCGCCGTCGTCCCATTCTTGCGGCGCAGCTTGATTTCGCGCGTGCGCACTCCTCCCTGATCGTTGGCCGCGCGCCCCAGCACCGGCTGCTCGGCGGCTTCGAAATTCAGCGCCGCCGGTCCCGCCGCCAAAAGTTCGCTTTTGTCCCGGTATCCCAGCATGCTCACCAGGGCAGGGTTGGCGTCGAGCAGTTGACCTTCGGGCGTGCTGAAATACGCCCCCTCCTGCAGCGTTTCGAACAATTCGGTGAACCGCAATTCCTTCTCGCGCTGCTCGGTCACGTCCCGGCCCAGCACGCTGGCCGATACCAACTCATCGCCCTTCACTATGCCGTTAATTACACAATCCAGGTACAAGGGACGCGAGCTGTTCACCAGACGCACGCGAACCGTCCCGGCCCAGTGCCTTTTCTCCAGAAACCGCCCCAGCCCCCGCTCGATTTCTTCGCGCGTCGGTTCCAGCACGAAATCGTAGATTTTGCGCCCCACCAGTTCCGCGTACGACATGCCGACAAGCTGGGTCACCCGCTTGTTTACGGTGCGCACGGTGCCGTCCAGAGAAACCGCGCACGCCGGATCGTCGAAGGAGTCAATCAGCTCTTTGAAGCTGCGCTGCGAGCGTTTGATCATCTGGCTGAG
>DATFNP010000076.1:0-13268 GCA_035266345.1 Candidatus Sulfotelmatobacter sp. | reverse complement strand
CGCGCGCGCCATCTCCAGCGCGCCGCGAATGCAATCCGGCTTCACCAGCGGGTTTCCGTCGCGGTCTCCGCCAATCCAGGAACCGAAATGCACCAGGTTGGGCAAGTTGTTTTCGTTGAGATCGAGACCGTAAACGTCGCTAAACGATTCCGCGATCTCGGCATAGATTTTTGGCAGCGCATCGAACAGCGACAGGCGGAAGTACCGCAGCCCCATGCGGATTTCATCGTCCACCGTCGGCTTCGCCAGGCGGACTTCGTCAGTCTGCCAAAGTGAAGTGACTTCGGCACGGATGTTGTTTTCGCAATCCTCCGCTTCCTCCGCGGTCAGCGGCAGGCGATCGAGGCGTTCCAGTTCCTGCGCGATGCGGCGGCGCTTCAGCAGCACCGTCTGCCGCGCGACCTCGGTAGGATGCGCCGTGAACACCGGAGTGATCGCGATCTGGCCGAGCGCGGCGACGGCGTCCTCTGCCGCAATCCCGGCTTCTTTCATGCGCAACAGGGTTCCCCGGAACGAGCCGGGGAGCGGAGCGTGTTCGCGGTCCAGTTGGCCGGCGCGGCGGCGGCGCCGCCGGTGGTTGGTCTCGGCCAAATTGGTGAGTTCGAAATAGGTCGCGAAGGCCTTGGTGACCTGGTAGGCGCGGGGCAGGTCCATCCGGGTAACGATCTCTTGCGCCTTGACCATGAGTTCGGGTGAAGAAGCCTGCTCCGGACTGCGGCGAACCGTTTCGCGATGCTCAATCAGCAGTCGCCGCAACTCTTCCACGGAGTCGAACAATTCCTGACCGGACTGCTCGACCAGGACTTGTCCGAGGATCGCGCCCAGCGAGCGCACGTCCCGGCGCAGAGGGTTATCTTTCGCAGGTTCGTCGGAATGGGCAATCACTTCGGCCAGGCGGGCATGCTGGTCGTCGGCTTTCCAAAGTGGCTTGGGCTGGTTCGAGGCCATTTAAGGATGTAGGCAGAATAAACGACGGGGCCGGAGCGTGCGATGAAAAGAGTGGATGCCCGCAATCACCTTGCCTTGTCACCCTGAGCGGAGAGGCTGGTTCGCGCAGCTGACCAGCCTCGGAGTCGAAGGATCCCTACCCCGCTTACGGATGTGGAAGGAGTTCGCTTTGGCCTCTTATTTCGCGAGAGGACCCCCAACTTGCAGACTCTGATCTTGGCGATAGGGATCCTTCGACTGCGTTTTCGTCCGCTTTTCGCGGACGAAGACTTCGCTCAGGATGACATCAGGATGAGTATCGTGCACGTCCGCTTTATTTCGGCACCTCGAAGCGGTAGCCGATGCCGCGCAGGGTCTTCAAATATTGCGGATGGCGGGGGTCGAGTTCGATTTTTTCGCGCAGGCGGCGGATGTAAACGTCGATCGATCGCGGCGTCACGAAAGGAGTCTCTTTCCACACGGCGTCGAGCAGTTGATCACGCGTCAGGACCCGGCCGCGATGCGTGGCCAAATATTCCAGCAGGCGGAATTCGCGAACTGTGGTGAGAACATTGCGGCCCTGCACCTGCACGGTCATCGACGAGACGTCGATTTCCAGTTCGCCTAATCGCATTACGTCCCCAGCCGCGGGGATCTGGCCCAATCCGCGCAGCACGCTGCGAATACGGGCCACCAGTTCGCGAGGGCTGAACGGCTTGGTGATGTAATCGTCGCCGCCCAGTTCCAATCCCTTGACCCGGTCGGCCTCCGCAGTTTTCGCGGTAAGAAAGATGATGGGCGTCGCCGAAAGGATCGGGGTCTGGCGAATGTGGCGGCAGAGTTCGAACCCGTCGGTCCCCGGCAACATCACATCGAGCAGAAACAGCGCCGGCATTTCCCGCGCGGCCTCCGACAACACCGAAGCGCCGCTGACAAAACTCTGCACTTCGAACCCGGCCGCCTGCAGATTGTGCGAGATGAGGCGCGCGATATCCTCGTCGTCCTCGACCACAAAAATGACTGGACGAAACGGGGCAGGGCTGCTGGAGTTCCCGTTTCGCTCGTGGAATTCGACTGGCTGATGCATTTTTTCGCTTCAGGGCCCCACGAAGTCACAGGACTTCTCCAAGGGGGAGGACACACTTCAAGACTGTATGGGGCTAATGTTGCGCGAATGTTTCCAACGTGTTAATGAACGATGAATTTGTGAGAAAAGTTCTCAGTTCCCAGTTCTCATTTTTCAGTAAATTCGGCACTCGCGCCAGCCTTCTTCGCTGGCGGTCCGGAATCGTTGTTCCCATTGACATGGGTGGATTGCCGGTTCTGTCTGAGAACTGAGAACTAGTGTAGTGCGTCGGAAATAGTGATCGTTAAGTATTGCGCCTCGACCGGCGTGATCCGTGGTGTCCGGCGAGGGGGTCAAAGGCTTTAACCACAGAGGGCACAGAGGATCACAGGGGAAGCCGGCGACTTATAAATGTCCGTTTGTTTGACGCGCTACACTAGAAACTCCTAATTCGCCGCTTTCTTCTTCGGCGCATGGCGCAGGCTGCGTCCTTCGATCAGGCTGTAGAGATCCTCGGCGAGATTCGTGGTATGGTCTCCGGCGCGCTCCAGGGCCTGGGCCATGAGCAATACATCGAAACCGGTGGTATCGCCCTGCGCCACGGTTTCCGCGAGATGCTTCTGGAACAGGGCGTGGCAGACGCGGTCAATCTCTTTATCCATCTGCAGCACTTTGCGGGCACACTCCAGATCCAGCGTGGAGAAGCCCTGGTGAACCAGGTCGAGCATGTCGCGCAGCACGGCCGACATTTCCACCAGTTGACGCACATCGGCGGCCGCCATCTTTGAGCTCCGGGCTTGCACCCGCATCGCGACGCTCATCACCAGGTCCCCTATGCGCTCCAGGTCAGTCGTGGACTTCAGGCTAGAAAGCAACTGGCGGGCCCGCGCCTCATTCACCCGCGTGATAGCCGCAGGCAACCGCTCGTCGATCTGCCGCTCGATCAGGTCGAGTTCTTTTTCGCAATCCTTGATGGCGAGAAACGCCATGCGCGAAGAATTGGTGAGCAGGTCGCGCACATTGAAGGCGGCGTCGCGCGCGATGAGGCAAGCCTTCAGGGCGAGGCGTGACAGATCGTCCGGGCCACCCAGTTTCGGTTCCGCTGCCGCCTTGGCTGGACGCGGGTTCGCTTCAACTTCTCCGGCTCCGGCATTTCGGGACGCTGGCGCTTTGCGTGGCATCAGAAGTTGTGCGCAACTCAACATCTGCAGTCTAGTCCTGAAATGTGAAAGGATGGTTACAACTTTGGATGGTGTGGGTTGAGTGTCGATCGTCCGTCGCTAGTGATTCCTGGAGGAAGTCATCCTGACCGGAGCCGCTTTTCAGGCGGAGGGAAGGATCTCGCGCGCAGACTGGCCCGTGAGTCCAGAAACTTCCCACGCGAGATCCCTCACTCGGCTGAACTGCGCCGAGTTCGGGATGACGCCCTCATCTACCCAAAGATCCAAGCGTCAGCGATTCCTGTGATTTTGCCTCCGGCGGCGCGAACGGATTACATTGGTTAAGTCGCTGGACGCCACGCGACGGAGGCCGCTTCGTGAATCTTGCTGATTATCTGCGCCGCCAGTTCGCCTACGATGAATGGGCGAACCACGAGGTTTTAGCCGCGATCCGAGCCGCTGGCGGCGCAAATGCCAGCCCCTCAAATCACCGATCTTTGCAGCTGATGTCCCACATTCTGGCCGCTGAGCGGGTGTGGCTGGAGCGGCTCAAGCAGCAGCCTCAGAGTATCCCGGTATGGCCCGAGCCGGACCTGGCGCAGTGTGAGGCAGAAGCGGCCACGCTGGGCGGTCTGTGGCTCGCATTTCTCGATCTGATCACCGCCGGGGACGTTTCTCAAACCATTTCTTACAAGAACAGCAAGGGCGAGCAGTGGACCAGCACGATTGTGGACGTCCTGACCCACGTCGTGCTGCACTCGGCCTATCATCGCGGCCAGATCGCCACCCACATGCGGGCCAACGGACAAACTCCCGCCTATACCGACTTCATTCACGGAGTCCGCCAGGGACTGATCAAGGAGGCGAGGGTTTAGTCAATCATCACCCGCCGCCCGCTTTGCCGCCGCGGGCTCGAAGACGTAATATTTCAGCGATGAAAAAACTGCCTGCCTTTTTTCTTTCACTGCTGCTCCCGGTGCTGTGCGCTATTTTCCTGCTGGCGGCCGAGCATCCGAAAATTCCACCCATGCCGGTCGCAGTGTCCAACAATGCCGTTGCGTCGCTCAAGAATGGCATCGAAGTCTATTCGCTGATGGGCGTCGGCACCAAGAAGACCTGGGACGACATCACCAACAAGATGTATGTCCTGCGCTTCAAGTCAGGCAAGTGGATCGAAGGCCGGCCGGTGCCGGGAGTTGCCGGGCGCCTGGCCGCGTCCGCGGTGGGCGCGCGAGGGCAAGTTTTTGTGTTTGGCGGATATTCGGTCGACGGGCAGGGCAACGAAATCATCAACGGCGACGTGAATTCCTTTCTGGCCGACGAGCATCGCTGGTACCGCGCGAAAGACATCCCCGTGCCGGTCGACAGCGCGGTCATCGGCGTCGATCACGACCGCTACATCTATCTGGTGGGCGGAAGATCGAAAAGCGGGCCGGTCAACCTCGTCCAGGTCTACGACGCCGAAAAGGATACCTGGAGCGAGGCCACACCCTTTCCCGGAACTCCGGTTTTCGGGCATGCCGGAGGTTTGACTGACGATGCCATCGTGTACGTGGATGGCGCAGGCGCCGTGAAAAACCCGGCGGCGGGCGCGCCCTACGTCGCCTCCGACGAGTGCTGGATGGGCAAGATCGACAAAAAAGATCCCAACAAAATCACGTGGAGCAAGCTGCCTCCGCATCCCGGGCCGGGGCGGTTCGGCATCATCGCGGGAGCGGGCGAACACCAGCACAAGATTCTGTTCTCGGGAGGCACCACCACTCCTCATAACTACAAGGGGCTGGATTCCGACGGCAAACTCGCCGAGATCTCTCCCGTTACGTTTGCCTTTGACATGCATGGCGCTCACTGGGAGACGGTCACCGAAGACACGTTTGACGTGCGCGCCGACGGCCGGGGAATTCTCTCCACGCCGCTGGGGCCGTTGATTCTCGGCGGGATGTTGAAAAACGGCGCGGTCTCGGCGCGGGTTTTGAACCTGGCGGAGAAGCCGTAGTCGAAGAAGTCGGCGAAAGAAAACCTTTACCACGAAGGACACGAAGTCACACGAAGGAAGCACTTGGAAATTGAAGTCCTTCGTGATACTTCGTGACCTTCGTGGTTGAGTTCTTCTTGCTCTTGGCGTAGGCCGTGAACTTGGGGTAAAATTCCGCCTGTTCGGTTCTGTGGGGATCCGCAATTCGAACCGATCCAAGCTAAACGATCCAAGCTGAGGAATACCGATGTCCAACCCTCGCTAACTCGCCATCCTGTTCGGCCCGCTGTTACGCGGGCTCCCTGACTGATTTTCATAGTTAGTTCTCTGTTCTGAATGCACCTTCGTCCGTGGATTGTCCCGGACGCGGTTGCGGAAAGCCAAAGGTTGGTTATGGAAGCGACTTCTCTTGCTGCGCAGCCGCAGCGGTCCCTGTGGTCGTCGCTGGTGGAGGCCGTCAGAGGTTCTCATCAGGACTACACCGCGGGCAGTTTGAACCGGGCCATTCTCCTGTTGGCTGTGCCCATGGTTTTGGAGATGGTGCTGGAGTCTCTGTTTGCGGTGGTGGACGTGTTCTGGGTGAGCCGCCTTGGCGCCAACGCTGTAGCCACGGTGGGACTCACTGAGTCGATGCTGAGCCTGGTGTTCGCGGTAGGCATGGGACTCAGTCTGTCTACCACCGCCATGGTCGCGCGCCGCATCGGGGAAAAAGATCCCGAGGGTGCGGCCGTGGCGGGCGTGCAGGCCATCGCCCTGGGCTTCATTGTTTCTCTGGCCATCGGGTTGCCGTGCCTGCTGCTGGCTCCGCGGCTTCTGAGGTTGATGGGGGCTACTCCAGAAATCGTTGCGGTGGGCAGCGGCTACACCCGAATCTGCCTGGGTGGCAGTTGCGCCGTGCTCCTGCTCTTTCTGAATAATGCCATTTTCCGGGGCGCCGGAGATGCTGCCATCGCCATGCGGCTGCTCTGGGTGTCGAACATTATCAACTTGATTCTCGATCCCTGCCTCATCTTCGGCTGGGGCCCGTTCCCCCGGATGGGCGTGACCGGCGCGGCGCTGGCGACCTTCACCGGGCGCAGCATTGGCGTGTTCTACCAGTTCTACCGCCTGCTGAAGGGGACGGAGCGGATTCACATCCTCACCCGCCAGCTTCACCTGCGCTTCGACGTGCTGTGGCGGCTGGTGCGAGTGTCGCTGACCGGAATACTGCAGTTTGCCATCGCCCACACCAGCTGGATTGGGCTGGTGCGCATCATCAGCATCTTCGGGGCGGCGGCACTCGCGGGATACACCATCGCGATCCGTATCGTCATCTTCGTGATTCTGCCCTCTTGGGGCTTGAGTAACGCCGCGGCCACGCTGGTGGGGCAGAATCTGGGCGCTGGCAAGCCGGAGCGGGCCGAAACCGCAGTCTGGCGCACCGGCCTCTACAACATGATTTTCCTGGGAACGGTGGGAGTTCTGTTCGTCATCTTCGCCGAACCGGTCGTGCGGTTATTCACCAATGATGCTGCAGTTGTGCCGCTGGCGGCCTCCTGCCTGCGCATCGTCAGCTGCGGCAACATTGGATACGCCTACGGCATGGTCATGCTGCAGGCATTCAATGGCGCCGGCGACACGATCACCCCAACCATCGTGAATTTCTTCGGCTTCTGGCTGCTGGAGATTCCTCTGGCTTATTGGCTGGCGATTCGCGTGAACCTGCAGTCGAAGGGAGCGTTTTGGGCGATCGTGATCGCCGAGGGGGCGATTGCCGGCGCCAGCGCCCTCCTGTTCAAGCAGGGGCGCTGGAAAAAGCAGAAAATCTGAGGCCGGGGTGCCTCGATCGACGAAAAAACTGGGGCGGGAGGAACGGTTTCGAACCGTCATCTCCGGGATGGAGCCCCGGCGCATTGCCGTGGTTATGCTACTCCCGCGTACAGAACTGTAAACAACGAGGACTAAAGGTATTGTATGACGCCTCTCCTGTCAATGCGAACAGAGCCTTGGATCATTCGATGGAGAGCGCAAAAGAGCGATTCACCACAAAGGACACGAAGTCTCACGAAGGCAATGTTGCTAAGGGTTTTCCTTGGTGTACCTTCGTGTCCTTCGCGGTTGACGCCTTTGACTTTCATCGCGCCCGGGCCAGAACCAGGGTCACATCATCCGGCTGTTCATTATCGCCAATCCAGTTATCCACTGCGAGAGTGACGATCTGGCTGATCTCGGGCAAAGGCAGGTCCCGGTTCTCCCGCACCAGATCAATCAGCCGCTGCTCGCCAAATTCGCCGAAATCATTTTCCGGCTCGGTCACGCCGTCACTGTAGGCCAGGAAAATTTCGCCGGGCTGCATTTCGACCGCGCCCTCTTCGTACGTCATATTGTCGAACAGGCCCACCACGGTTCCACCAGCCTCGAGCCGCCGGATGGTGCCATCTTTCCCGATCAAGATGGGAGGCAGGTGTCCGCCATTGCTGTAGGTCAGGTGGTGCGAACGTCCGTCATAGATTCCCAGGAAGAGCGTGGCGTACTTCTCCGGCGGAGTGCTTTCGTAGAGTTGATGGTTGAGCAGGCTGAGCAGTGCTCCGGGAGACACCTCCACGCCCTCGGGCCAAGCCGCCAGCACCCTGCCTGAGCCTGCCACCGCGCCGACGGCGACCGGTTCCCGCATCTGCGGCAGGTTCTCCACGCTGTAGGCGCGTACCGCCGAGTGGATGGTCGCCATCAACAAGGCTGCCGAAATTCCTTTTCCGCTGATGTCGCCGACCGCCAGAATCAGCTTGTGGGAGCTGGCCGTCAGAAAGTCGTAGTAATCTCCGCTGACCGTGCGCGCTGGACGGCAGAAGCCATGCACCTCCAGTGATTCGAGTTCCGAAACCTGCCGCGGGAACAACTGCGCCTGCACTTCCTGGGCAATGGCCAGCTCGTTCTCCAGACGCTGCTTTTCCTTCTGCTCCTGGATCAGTTTCTCGATGGAGGCGGTCATCGAGTTGAACGAGTGCGCTAGATCGGCGAGCTGGTCGCTGGATTTCACGGGGATGCGGTGGCTGAAGTCGCCGCGGTCGACGTGCTTGGTAGCGTCGTGCAACTGCGCCACTGCCGCCGTCACAGTGCGAGTCATGCGCGTGCCGATAATCAGGGCGATCAGCTCGATGATGGCGAAGAAAATCCCGACACCGATCAGGATGTACGCCACACCCTGCACGAATTCGCCCAGCGCGGCGAACAGATGGCCGTACAACACCGAGGGACGGGTGCGAACTCTTACCAGCGCCCTTTGCCTGCGTTCGCCAGTGTCCCAGTCCACCACCGAAAGCGACGTGCCGGCGAGTGGGATCTCAAGATCGAACCGATCGGCCGGGCCGGGCAGAGTACCCACGGTGAGAGTGGGTTGCAACACCTGCTGGTCGACTTCCACCGTAGTCCCTTGCTGGTTTGTATTGATGGAGATTCGACCGTCACTTCTTGGGGGACTGCTTGAAGCGGCAGCGCGAGTCGCGGCCGCCCGATCCGCAGCTGCTGCCGGGTTCAGCATGATTCCCGAGGCAAAAAGCGTGATTTCGCCCAGATCGGTAGCGATGTTACCCACCAGCTCTTTGTCAAAGGGCTCGCTGGTAACCACGGTCAGGGTGCTCGATTTTATCGGCATCGACGTGACCACGCGGAGATGCAGTTCGTTGTGGTCACGGACGATCTCGAGAAATCTGTCCTTCACGAACTTTGGACGCGTGAGCGCCGAGCCTCTGAATTCGTTGCACAGCGGCAGCGGTTTGTCCCCGTACCAGGCGCAAACTTGCCGCCGTCCCCAGGCGGGGTCGCGTTTCCTCAATCCCGCCAGGGATTCCGCGGCCGGATTATCTCCGCGCTCCAGCCGCGCCGCCAGTTCATTGCTGACCGCAGCGTTGGCCGCTTCCAGGCTTCTCAGCTGAGAATGAATTTCTGAAGTCACGAGAAAGACGGCAAACTGTCCGGCCAGCCCATACAGTGTGACGAACGCCATCGTGACTAGGAGCACAGCGGGAATCACGCCGATGAAAACATAGGTGACGATCAGCCGGTTCCGCAGACGCCACAGGACTCTTCGTTTCAACCAGCGGAAGGCGAGGATGGAGAACAAGACGATGGCGAGGAACGCGAGGAATTCGACCCATCCGCCCAAATGGTCGCCCCAGGAAGGGGCCAACAGCCCCAGCAATTTCTCCAGGGCATACAGCGCTCCGGCCATGGCCGCCAGATAGCAGGCCAGGCGCGCCATGCGGCTCTCGGGCCACAGTCCGGCCTGAATCAACCGGCGCCGGATTTCTGGATAGGACCATTGCATGCTGTTTTGTCGGATTACTACTTTCTCAGATTTATCGTGCTGAGCGAAGCGAAATCCCGCGCTGTGCGCAGCTTGTCGGGCCTGTCATCCTGAGCAATCCGACAGGCCATCTGATTTCGCGCATTTTCAGGGACCACGCTAGATCTCCGGATAAAGATCGAAGAACGCTTCCAGACTCGTGCGCAACTGCTTTTCGATATCTTCCTTGCTGCCTTCGAGCACGTGCATGGTGACGTGGGCTTCTCGTCCACTCGTCAGCTTCACGGGAGCCTGACCCACCTCGGCTACATCCTCGGACGGCAACAGCCTCATGCCATAAACCAGCGTCAAATTTGCCATAGCTCGATTTTACGACGTTCCTGGCGGCTCCCGCGAATTCCGAGTCTTTACCACGAAGGACACGAAGTCCCACGAAGGAAACCCCAAAATGAAGTCCTTCGTGATCCTTCGTGGTTGAAGCTTTCTCTGGCGTTAGCTAACCATCTTTTGGGATTTAGGATTCCGGGCGTTCTCGTTTAGAATTCCTGAGTGCCCAGAATCCCGGTTTCCTCAATCTTGTGTGGTCTTCTAGTCCTGGCCCTTGGGCAGGGGGTTTCCGCGCAGGAGCAGCCCGCCAATCCGCCCGCCACCCCGCAGGCGACCCCGCCGCAGGTGAAGGTCAACATGCTGAACGTGTGCACGCCGTCCGCCGCGGAGCAGAAGGAAATTGCCGCGGCGCTGGACCGCATTCCAAAGGCGCCGCTGTTCGGCGCCGATTTCGAAGTTTCCCGCGGACGTTCGACTCTGAGCGACATGCCGAACCTGCTGCAGCCCGGAGCGAGCACGCACTTTGCCGACGAAAAATCCGTGGCGAGTTACGTTCGCATCCGCCGCGAGTTTTCGGTGCAGGCGCTTTTTTCCAGCGTCCAGTATTCTTTCAGCAACGACGGCCAGACCATGGTCGAGACGCTGGTTCTGCACGTGCGCGATCCCAAGGATCTGATTCAGGTCTCGCTCGAAGACAGCGCCTCGTCGGTCACCAGTTCCGAGGCCATGCTCACGTCGAACACGCCCGCCAGCCGGGTTCGACTGGAACGCTTTGGGAAGCCTTCGATCGCGCTGGCTCGCTGTTTGGCAACCGAAGCCGGCCCGCCGCCCGATCAGAGCGCGTACGAACCGCTGTTCCGCAACGCGACGGGAGTGCTGGCGAACTATCGCGCACTGCTGGGCGTCAAGAAAATTGTCCCCGAGGAACTGGTGAACATCAGCGCGGAGTCGAAGCCGAGGCCCGCGCCGACGTCCAAAATGAAGAAGCCCATCGAAGAAAAAAAGTGAGCTGCATTGACGCGCGAGCGAAGAACCATGAACCACGAAGGACACGAAGGTTCACGAAGGAATTCATCTGTAGGGTTTCCTTCGTAAACCTTCGTGTCCTTCGTGGTTAAGGCCGTGCAACTGGGCGTGCATCAAAATCGAAACTCAGCCATCTAATCTGCAACTACTAAATCCATGAGCGAAACTCGCGACGTAGTCATCATCGGGTCCGGATGTTCCGGACACACTGCCGCGCTCTACACGGCGCGCGCCAACCTGAAGCCGCTGGTCATCGAAGGCCACGAGCCCGGCGGACAACTCTCCATGACCACGATGGTCGAGAACTTTCCCGGATTTCCCGAGGGCATCCTGGGCCCGCAGCTGGTCGAGAACATGCGCAAGCAAGCCGAACGCTTCGGCGCCGAATATCGCATGGCGCATCTCACCAGCGCCGACCTCAGCAAACGGCCGTTTGTGCTGCATGTGGGTGTTCATCAAGTCCACGCTCAGACGCTGATCATTGCCAGTGGCGCTTCGGCGCGCTGGCTAGGCCTGCCGCATGAACAGCAGCTGATCGGTCACGGCGTGTCTTCGTGTGCGACCTGTGACGGCTTCTTCTTTTCCGGCAAAGAGATCGTCGTGGTCGGCGGAGGCGACTCCGCCATGGAGGAAGCGCTCTTCCTGACTCGCTTTGCCACCAAGGTGACAATTATTCATCGGCGCGACGCGTTCCGAGCTTCGAAGATCATGCTCGACCGCGCGCAGCACCACGAGAAGATTCAGTTCCTGCTCAACACGGTGGTGGAAGATGTCTACGACATCAACCACAAAGAAGTCACCGGCCTCAAACTGCGCGATGTAAAGACGGGCAAGGTCTGGGATTTCCCCGCCAACGCGCTGTTTCTCGGCATCGGCCACGAACCCAATGCGAAGATGTTTGCCGGCCAGCTCGACACCGACGCCGATGGCTACCTCAAGACCCACAACTACGTGTTCACCCGCGTGCACGGGGTCTACGCCTGCGGCGATGTGCAGGACCGCCGCTACCGCCAGGCCATCACCGCGGCCGGAACCGGCTGCATGGCCGCGATGGAAGTGGAGAAGTTTCTGGAAGGACACGGCAAGTAATCGGCGCTGGGCTGACGCAGTGTCGACTCTGTCGCCATTACTTTTGTCATCTTCCGGTTCACAGCCGGATTCTTCTAGACTACGACTCAACATGAGCCCCCGAATGCTGAAGGCTTCCATAGGAGCCTTACTGCTTGCAGCCAGCCTGTTTTTCGCCCCGAGTCACTGTCGAGCGCAGGATTCCGCCGACAGTGCACGGAAAACCTTAATCAAAACTCCGCCCACCTACCCGACGCTCGCGCGGTCCATGAACATTCGAGGCGTGGTCAAGCTCGAGGTCCTGATCGCTCCAAACGGCACCGTCAAGTCGGTGTCGGTGAGAGGTGGACACCCGATGCTGGCCCAAAGCGCTGTCACCGCGGTGGGGCATTGGAAGTTCGAACCGGCCGCGCATGAAACCAAAGAGTTGATTGAAATCAAGTTTGATCCGGAATGAAGGCCAGAAGAATGACGGCCGGAAAATGACCGCAAGAACGTTCAGTTCTGGCAGTCTTGAGCCCCAAGGAATCCGCTGTCCCGCCCCGCAAGAGTCACTTCCTCAGACGTTCTAACGGAGGTAGCCTGAGTCCGGCTGGAATCAGCACTGCTCGGGCGCTCTCGCGGAGGATTGCCTTCATGATTGCTCGCTTCGTCTGTTTGCTCGCCCTGTGCGGCAGCCTGTATGCGCAGCAGGCCTCGCAACCGTCACTCACCATCTATAACCAGGATTTCGCCGTAGTGCGCGAGGATCTGCCTCTCGATCTCAAGTCCGGCGAAAATCTGGTCAATGTGAACGACATCACCATGCACCTCGAGCCCGATTCGGTGGTCCTGCGCGATCCTACGGGCAAACACGCGGTGAACGTGCTGGAGCAAAATTACCGCGCCGATCCGGTCTCGCAGTTTTCCTTGCTCTCCCTCTACGAGGGCCGGACCATCGATTTCGAACAGCCCGGCGGCTCTACGGTGAAGGGCAAGGTCATCCGCAGCGGATTCGTGCGTGCCGATGCCTTCAATATGAATGGCTATGCCCAGAACTACCCGACCCAGGAAGAACCGATCGTTGAGGTCGGAGGCCAGTTGCGCTTTGGCCTTCCCGGTACGCCCATCTTTCCCGATCTCACGGCAGAGACCATCCTGAAGCCCCGCCTGGAGTGGCTGATCGCCACCGATAAGCCGGGCAAGTTTCCCGCCGAGCTTTCTTACGTCAGCGGCGGCATGACCTGGCAGGCCGACTACAATATCGTGGCGCCGGAAAAGGGAGACCTGGTCGACATCGTCGGCTGGATCACCATGGACAACCGGACCGGCCGTACTTTCGAGAACGCCCGCATCAAGCTTATGGCGGGCGATGTGAACAAGATTCAGCCCGGGGTGGCCGGCCGGTACGCCATGCGCGTGGTGGCGGGGGCCGTGGCGGCAGATATGGTGGGACCG
>DATFNP010000075.1:0-4329 GCA_035266345.1 Candidatus Sulfotelmatobacter sp. | reverse complement strand
TTGGTGATACTGAGCTTGGCGGACGGCGAGTTTGGCCAGCGCTGTTTCACTCCGCTGTTGCAGTTCCTGCTGCTCCGCCTGCCGATCGCACGGGCCTCGAATGCGAAGTCCAGGAAGATCTCCCAGCCGCTCCGCAACTCTGCCAGCATCGCCGGCAGGCGGGCATGCATGGTGCCAGGGTGAGCCTGGTTGCGCAGCTCCCGCGCCCGCGTTTGCAGACGCCGCTGCAGTTCTTCGTACCGGCCCGCGATCCAACTCAGGAATGCGCCCATCGATGCCGCCAATCGTCCTTGCTGCCCGGCGCACTGGCACTCGCTGAGCGTAGCTCGATTCACCTCGCCCGGCACCACCCCCACGATCAGTAGTCGGGCGCGAATGCTCTGCCCCCGAGGCACTTCTTCCCCCGTGGCTAGCACCAGCGCGCGGGGCGGCTGGGGCGCGCTCAGCCGCCCGTTTCCGCTCAGGCGGCTCCGCCCCTGGTGGTTGCCGGCGCCGCGGAACAGCCGTTCGGCGACGTGGTGCAGATCTCCATCGCCTGGTCCTCCGGCCGGCGCAAAATCATCCACCACTAGCACCGCGTCCTTGGCGTGAAAGGCCAGCAACTCCACAGCATTCCCCGTCGAAGCGAAATTAGCTGGCAGACTGGCGGCATCCATTCCCGCTCCGAAGTGCTGCTGACACAGCGTCGCCAAGGCGGTTTTGAATACGCCGGTTTGGCCCGCCAGAAACACACTAAAATCGACCTTGCCGAACGCGGCTCGATACACCGCGGCCAACAGCGGGAAGCTGATTCGGTCAGGCGCCGCAGACAGAAGACCCAAACTCGCGCGAACCGCGTTCACCCGTTCGCCGGGTTCTTCCGGCGACTGCATTTGGTAGTGCTGCAAGGCGGCGGGCAACTGTACCTGCAAATCGGAGACGGGTCCTTCGGCACCCAGGGCACCAGCTGCGTGCAAATACACCCAGTGCGGGCCATGCTTTCTCCAGCCTAAGTGGGAGAAGATGCGTTCTTGCCGGACCAGGCCGGACAACCACTGGATAGCCGCGCGCGCATGCTGCTGCTGGCCGGGATAAATGATCGCCTGCGGCCCGAGTGTGCTCAGCACCCAGCCCATCCGGCCGAACTCCGCCGCCGATAACGTAAAGCTGAGTGTTCGTCCGTCCAGCTCGGCCTCGATTCCGAAGTCGCGGCGTTCCGTCTCGCCGTCGTCCACAATGATGTCGCGCACAATCCTGGCTTTGAAATTCGCTACCGCCGTGGATTTGAAACGGCCATTTGTCGTCCGCTCCGCGCGGACCATGCCCGCCCCACGTTGCTCATACTGTAAGGCCGCGTTATCGCGTTCCCGGCCTGCGACACTGCCGTCTGGGTCGTCGTCCGGCCCCAGTAAAACGAATCTGAATTTCATAAAGGACAGAGGTGCGCAGACCGCGGGGAACGCCCGGGTCTGCGCTCCGACATTCATGACTCACGGGGACCGCAGCAGTCAACTCTGGCAGGATGAGGAAACCATGATCCGTTTCTCTGGGCCCATGGGCCAAGCACACGCTCGCGATTGGATCACTGAGCGGTCACTTCGGGTTGCCGGACTCAAAGAAACGGATTTCCGGGGTTGCATTGAGGTCCGTCGCGAACACGACGGCACCTTCGATGAATAACTCCAGGAACGTGGCTTGGACGTCGTTGCCGACATCGGCCACGAGAGGTTTTAGTGCGGAGCCTCCTTTGGTCGACCAAATCTTGATGGTCTTCGACCCGCGCTGTTCCCAGGCGTAAGTTAGGTTTCCTCCATCGAGCATCTTCCGCAATGCGGTGTACAACCCATTCTGCTTCTTCCGAACCCGAATCAAGTGCTCAAGCACGTTTCGCAGTTGATCTTGAGCAATTTGGTCCTGAGTAGTCTTGTCCTGAGCAGTTTTCTCATGAGCAGTCTTCTCCTGATGCATCTTCATTGGCCGCACCTTTCTGAGTCCTCAAAATGTCGTAATCTTGCCTTCGTAATCTCTCCTGCCTGCCGCCGTCACTTCCGCTTCTCCGATGAAACTAGGAACTCCGCCAACGGAACGGACTGCGTGCACGAGATTCCCGCTGAACCAGAAGGTCCAGCCCTCGCTGGGCCGCCCGCTCCTGCTCGGTCGGCGTGCGACCAGCGCGTTTCCCCTTGAGCCCGGTGACTAACAATTCCAAGTGCTCGTCCGTGAGGTGCCGGATCACTTGCCTCCAAACGTCCAGGCTGGGTAACGGGCCGGCGTCCGGTAGCAGCGCCTGTTCCAACCGGGCCAACCTCTTTCCTGTGTTCCGCACGTGGTCTTCACCTTCCCGAAGTCGCCTTCAGCGTTTCTGCGGATCGCTCCAACGCAACCAGACGTGCCTCGAGGTCTTCGATTTCGATGGCCTTGGCCGCATGATCGAGGACGCTATCCGCGGCTCTCACCCGGCTGGCTGCAGGCGCGTTCGGATCCACCATGATCTTCCCCAGAGTCGAGACGGCCGCAGTAGACATTTGCTGTAGCCGGGCTGCAGATTGCCCAAACGCGTCGCGTCGCGCCTCCCGGTAGGCAGCATGAAACTCCGGCTCCCTCAGCCAGCGATAGAGTGTTCTGACACCCACGCCGGCCACACGAGCCGCGTCATCCACACTCCGCTGCGAGAGCAGCGCCACAATCGCCGCATCTTTTTTGCGTCCGAGACGGCTCTTACCGGCTGCCATGGTCCGTCACCCGCGGCGCTCGAACCGCCAGCATCGCCTTTCCATCGCCTTTGCACAATTTGCTTGCATGTGGGGCCAACCGGAGTGATGAATGTCCTGACCCGCGGTCATTACCGCTTAAGGAGAATGCAGCATGAACTCGAACACAGAACAAATCGAAACCACCCAGGCCAAGGCGGAACCGGCGAAAGCCGCCAAGAAGGCCAACATCGCCAAACGTGCGCGCCACGTCGCGCCGTCCAAGGCCAAGTCGGGGAAAAAGGCCAACAAGGCGAACAAAGCGCCCAAGGGCGCGAAGAAAGCTAGTGGCGCCCGCGACGGCAGCAAGGCAGCCAGGAAGGGCGTCCGGGAGGGCAGCAAGACCGAGACGATCCTGGAACTGCTGAAACGGGCTGGGGGCGCCACCGCCAAGGAACTGATGAAAGCTACCGGCTGGCAGCCGCATTCCGTGCGCGGGTTCCTGTCCGGTACGGTGGGCAAGAAGATGGGGCTGTCCGTGACGTCCACCAAGGGTGAGGACGGGGAGCGCACTTACTCGGTCAAGCCCTGAGTCTCGCCGATCCCGTCCCCTTCGCGCCGCTGGGAACCTCCCCGGCGGCGTTCTTCGTCTTGTAAGATTCGCAATTCTGCCGACCAGTCCGAAAGCGCCAGACACAGCCCTTCGACATCCGGATTGCCGGCCAACAATTCCGCTTCGATGGCTTCGATCTCGCGGCGACAGCGTTCCATTCATCCAGCCTCCATGTGCAGGCGAGCGCTCAGCACAGCCACCAATCCGCTGCGTCGATGTGAAAGGGACAACCCGTCTCTCGGACCGCCGCGGCGAGAGCAGTTTCCCAGCGACTCCACGCGGCTTCACGGGCTTCAGCATGTTGGTCTCCCCGAAGCTTCGTTCCTCCGCGTAAAAGATCGCGATCAGCAGCCGACAGCTTTCCAAACGCGAGTTGATTGACGGCAGCAAATTGATCCCCAAAGGATGGGGCCTCCACCCTGATGACCTCCTCGAGTTTCTGTAGGCGCCTGCGGAGCCCACTCACGCCGCCTCCTTGCGACGCTCCTTCGCGATCTCGTCGAACGTGCGTCCGGCTCCTTCCAGCACAGCCTGCTTGCCGGTGTACTCCCGAAACCGCTGACAGATGCAGTCCGCGTATTTGGGGTCTATCTCCATCAGCCGCGCCTTGCGGTTCCGTCGCTCACAGGCGATCAATGTAGAACCGGATCCGCCGAACAAGTCCACAACGACATCGCCAGCCTTGCTGCTGTTCAATAGCGCGCGCTCGATCAGTTCCACTGGCTTCATGGTCGGATGCAGTCTATTGGCCGCGGGTTTGTTTTCCTGCCACAGCGTCGATTGCGATTTGTTGCCGTACCAGGGATCCTTTTCCCCGGCCACGTGGGCATAGAAGATCGGCTCGTGCTGAAATTTGTAGCGCCCAAAACCCCACGCGAAAGTGTTCTTGGCCCAGATGATCTGACACCGCACCTTGAAGCCGGCGGCCTCCAGTGCGTTCTGAAACTCGCGCTGCCATGATGACGAGTGGCAAATGTAGAGCGAGCCGCCCGACTTTACCGCGGCTCTGCATGAGCGAAACGCCGCTTCGAGGAATTGCTTGAACTC
>DATFNP010000074.1:0-6398 GCA_035266345.1 Candidatus Sulfotelmatobacter sp. | reverse complement strand
CTCAACGGCCTGCCCATGCCGTATCACCCGGTTTTCAACGTGCCGCGTTTCGCGCTGGCGTCGAAAGACCGCTTCTTCCTTATCGTGTTTTCTTCCGACAAGAAATACGATCCGGCGGGCACGCGCAAATTCCTGGAAGGCCTTGACCCGCGCTCGGTTTCGGAGGTGCCCAGCTAATGCTGCGCCTCCTCCACAAATTGAAGTCTGGCAAAGACCATGTGGGGACGGCCGCCCTCGGCCGTCCGGTCGAGCGAAGCTCGACGGCGGTTTCCTTTGCCGGGTGCCCCATCCTTGCGCGTTCTGTGCGCAAGGGTGGGATTCCACAAATGCCTGCGCTATGGGATTTCTCTTCGCACTTCGAACCTGCCCGACTGCTCGCTATCGCGGCACTATTGATGACAGTTGCTCTCGGTGCCGCCTGCCGCATTGACATGCACGTGCAGCCTCGGCAGAATCCGCTTTCTCACAGCGACTTTTTCCCCGACCAGCGTTCGGCGCGGCCACCCGTCGAAGGCACCGTCGCGCGCGGCCAGTTGCAAGAGGACTCCTATTTCTACACCGGCAAGATCGGCAGCAATCCGGGCGACGTGATGCCGTTTCCCGTGACCAAAGAAGTTCTGGAGCGTGGCCGCGAGCGCTTCAACATCTTCTGCGCTCCCTGCCACTCGCGCCTGGGCGACGGCAACGGCTTCGTTCCGTCGCGCGGATTCGCGCGCAAGCCGCCGTCGTATCACATCGCGCGGCTGCAAAAGGCGCCGGTGGGATACTTCTTCGACGTGATTACCAACGGCTTCGGCATCATGCCTGACTACGCTTCGCAGATTCCGCCGCGCGATCGCTGGAACATTGTGGCCTACGTGCGCGCGCTGCAGTTGAGCCAGAACGCGACTCTGGCCGATGTACCCGCGGAGCAGAAGATTCCTTCCCAGCCGCCGAAGTTCCGCGAACCCGGGTCGGGTGCCACCTTGCCGGTGCTTGCGCCTGAGAAAAAATCCGACGAACCGAAGGAAGACCAGAAATGAGCGCCGCGACCGCGAAACAACTCGACCTGACGGCCCCGCTGGTGGTGAAGACCATCAGTCAGCGGTCGTTGATCGTCGGCGTCGTCTTCGGCATCGTGTCCGTCTTCCTCGCGTTCACGCATCCTGACCAGTTTTATCGCGCCTACCTGCTCGGCTTCATGTGCTGGCTGGGAGTGGCGCTCGGTTCGATGGCTATTCTCATGATCCGCCACCTGACCGGCGGAGGCTGGGGCATGGTCATCCGCCGCATCCTCGGTGCCGCCATGCGCACGTTGCCGCTGCTGGCGGTCCTGTTCATTCCGATGATCGTCGCGGTCTTGCAGCATCGGATCTATATCTGGGCCCAGCCGCTCGATCAGATTGCCGACAAGCATCTGCGCGAGCACCTCGAAGACATCACCAAGACTTACCTGACCACGAATGGTTTCATCTTTCGGGCGATTGTCTATTTCGCCATCTGGAACCTGCTTTCGTTCCTGCTGACTTTGTGGTCGAAGCAAAGCGACGCTGCCAGCGCGCCTGACAACACAGGGAAGTTCAGAACCGTGGCCGGTCCGGGCCTGATTCTTTACGGATTCACGATTTCCTTCGCTGCCATTGATTGGGTCATGTCGCTCGACCCCAGCTGGATCTCCACCATCTTCGGCTTGGTCGTGCTGATCGGCGAAGTGTTGTCGGCCATGTGTTTCGCGGTGGTGGTCGAGCGCATTCTTTACAACTACAAGCCCATGTCGGAAATGCTGAAGCCCGACTTCGTTCACGACCACGGCAAGTGGATGCTGGCCTTTACCATGGTGTGGGCCTACTTCAATTTCTCGCAGTGGCTCATCATCTGGGCGGGCAACCTGCCGGCCGAGATCACGTATTATCTGCGCCGCCTGAACGGCGGCTGGGGATACGTCGGCCTGATCATCGTGCTCTTCCATTTTGCCGTGCCGTTCGCGATTTTGCTCTCGCGGCCTTTCAAGCGCGACATTCGCAAGCTGGCCTGGCTGGCAGCGTGGATGCTGCTGATGCGCTATGTGGACCTGTTCTGGATCATCGAGCCCAATTTTTCCAAGACTTTAACCGTGACTTTGGCGGACGTGGTCGTGCCTGTCGCCATCGGCGGTCTGTGGCTGGCGTATTTCTTCCGCAATCTGGGAGCGCTCCCGCTGCTGCCGGCATATGACCCCTCCGCGGGAGAAGTTCTGGAACCGGCTCATCATCACTAGGAACGTGGTTGAGAAGATATGACGAACCAGACCAATCCGACGAACCCGACAGGCCACGGCGGCTTTGAGCGCCGCGACATCGGCGTCGGCGGAGTACTCTATTTTCTGTTGGGCCTCGCGGTTTTCGGCCTGATCAGCCACTTCATGGTGACGGCCTTATACCACTACCTCGAAAAGCAGACCGAGGCGCAGCAGGCCCCGGTAAGCGCGCTGGTCAAGAACGCTCCCGCCGACACGCGGCACCTGTCCGTGGATTACCGGGATTATCTGAAGCAGAATTTTCCCAGCCCGCAGCTGGAAATTGACGAGCGCAATCAACTGGACAAGATCCGGCTCGACGAAGAGCAAACTCTGAGCACCTACGACTACATTGACAAGAACGCCGGAACCGTTCGCATCCCGATCGCCCGGGCGATGGACTTGATCGCGCAGCGCGGACTTCCCGTGCGCGCGCAAGCCGCGGAAACGCCCGCAGCGACCGCAAGCAACATGAGTAATAAGAAGGGGCCCAAGCAGTGAGCAGTCAGAATCAAAATTCGGCAACTCATGTGGGGACAGCCGCCCTCGGCTGTCCAGTCGAGCGAAGCTCGACAGCCCGGGTGCCCCATTTCTCGCGTCCTTTGCGAGAAGTGGGGACTTTGTGGTCAGCCAGCAGGTTAGGTGTGCTGGCCTTGCTGATGATGATCGCTTGGAATCAAGCGATGTCCCAGGCCATGACCAAAGGCATCATGTCGCCCCCGTCCAACGTGCGCCCTCCGTACCTGCAGAACGTTGGCATCGAGCAGCATCTCGACGGGCAGGTGCCTCCCGATCTTACCTTCGTGGACGACACCGGCCGCACCGTCAAACTGGGCGACTACTTTGGCAAAAAGCCGCTCATCTTGAACCTGGTTTACTACAACTGCACCATGCTCTGCGGCGAAGCGTTGGCCGGGCTCACCGGCTCCATGAAGCTGGTGAAGTTCGACGTCGGCAAGGAATTCGACGTCCTGACCGTCAGCTTCAATCCAAAAGAGACGCCCGAGATCGCCGCCGCCAAGAAAAAAGATTATCTCGAGCGCTACGGCCGTCCCGGCGCCGCCGCCGGCTGGCACTTCCTGACCGGGCCACCGGAGTCCATCAACGCCCTCACCCAGGCTGTCGGCTTCCAGTATCAGTACGATCCCAAAATCAATCAGTATGCGCACGCGACCGCCATCATGGTGCTGACGCCGCAGGGCCGCATCTCGCGCTACTTCTACGGCGTGGATTTTCCGCCCAAAGACCTGCGCATGGGCCTGGTGGAGGCTTCGCAGGGCAAGATCGGCAACGCCGTGGACGCCGTGCTGCTCTACTGCTATCACTACGATCCCAAGACCGGAAAATACGGCGCGATCGTGAACAACATTTTGCGGCTGGGAGCGGGAATCACGATTGTGCTCCTCGCCGGCTTCCTGTTCATTCTGTTCCGGCTGGAGAAAGCCGCGCCGCCGCGAAAGGACTGGGAGAAACCGGGTCAGGGACCAAGTACGCGATATGCTCGATAATTTTCCATTATGGCCGGAGCGGGCTTCCTCTCTGGCGGCCAACGTTGACGCGCTCTACATTTTCCTGCTGATCGTGTCGGCGCTGATGACCACGATAATTTACGTGGCCATCATCTACTTCGCCGCGCGCTACCGCCGGCAACAGGGCGTCCGGGCCGAACAGATCGAAGGTTCCACGCCGCTGGAGCTGACCTGGTCCATCATTCCGTTCATCATCTTCATGGTGATTTTCCTGTGGGGCGCGGTGGTCTACTTCAAGGGCCGCACGCCTCCCCGCGACTCGACCGAGGTTTACGTCGTCGCCAAGCAGTGGATGTGGAAGCTGGAACACGCCGAGGGCCAGCGTGAGATCAACGAACTGCACGTGCCCGTGGGCCAGAACGTCAAGCTGATCATGACTTCGCAGGACGTGATCCACAGCTTCTACGTACCCGCGTTCCGCATGAAACAGGACGTGCTCCCCGGCCGCTACACCATGGCCTGGTTCCGCGCCACCAAGCCGGGCACCTATCACCTGTTCTGCGCCGAGTACTGCGGCACCCAGCACTCGGCGATGATCGGCTCGATTGTGGTGATGGAGCCTGCGCAATACGAAACCTGGATGAGCGGCGGCACGACCGGTCCTCTTTCCGCGACCGGCGAAAAGATTTTTGCCGAACTCGGCTGCGCCACCTGCCATCGCACCGACACCCAGGGCCGCGGCCCCAACTTGCAGGGCATCTTCGGCAAGCCCGTGCTACTTGAGGATGGGCGCACCGTTGTCGCAGACGAAAATTACGTCCGCGAATCCATTCTCGATCCCGGAGCGAAAATCGTGAACGGCTTCAAACCGGTCATGCCTACGTTCCAGGGACTGGTCAGTGAAGAACAATTGAACGCGCTGGTCGCCTACGTGAAATCGTTGTCCAAGCCCGTGGGGGCCGGAGCGGACGCAGCCGGAGTGAAGCCGGCCGTGGCCGTGCCGCCAGCGGGAGCGACCAGTGCTCCGGCAAAGGCCGCAACCAAGGGAAGTCAGGTGAAACAGTAATGGCAATGCCGAATGAACCGCAGGGTGAGCGCACCAATTATCTGAACAAAGAGTACGGCGTATGGTCGTGGCTGCTAACCACTGACCACAAGCGCATTGCGCTGTTGTACCTGATGTCGGTGACGTTCTTCTTCTTCATCGGAGGCTTCTTCGCGCTGCTGATCCGCCTCGAACTGCTTACTCCGGCCAGCGACCTGGTGCAGGCCGACACCTACAACAAGCTCTTCACCATGCACGGCATGGTCATGGTGTTCTTCTTTCTGATTCCGGTCGTGCCCGCGGTGCTGGGGAACTTCCTCGTCCCCATCATGATCGGAGCCAAGGACCTGGCCTTCCCGCGCATCAACCTGTTGAGCTGGTATCTCTACGCCATCGCCGGCCTGCTGATGACCCACTGCATGCTGACCGGCGGCGTGGACACTGGCTGGACCTTCTACACGCCTTTCAGCACCGCTTTCACCAACACGAAAATCATTGAAGCCGGCCTGGCCGCCTTCGTCGCTGGATTTTCCTCCATCTTCACCGGACTGAACTTCATCGTCACCATTCACCGCATGCGCGCGCCGGGCATGACCTGGTCGCGGCTGCCCCTGTTCGTGTGGGCGCACTACGCCACCAGCATCATCCAGATTCTCGGAACGCCCGTCGTTGCCATCACCATCGTGCTCGTCGCTGCCGAACGCCTCTTCCATCTCGGCATCTTCGATCCCAAACTCGGCGGCGACCCGCTTCTGTTCCAGCATCTGTTCTGGTTCTATTCCCATCCCGCCGTCTACATCATGATTCTGCCCTCGATGGGCATCATCAGCGAGATCATCGCCTGCTTCTCGCGCAAACGCATTTTCGGTTACAACTTCGTTGCGCTCTCCTCGATCGCCATCGCAGTGCTCGGCTTCCTGGTATGGGCGCATCACATGTTCGTCGCCGGAATCTCCGTCTACGCCGCGCTGATTTTTTCGTTCCTCACCTACTTCGTCGGTGTGCCCTCGGCCATCAAGGTTTTCAACTGGACCGCGACTCTTTACAAGGGCTCCATCCGCTACGACGCGCCCATGCTCTACGCCTTCGGATTCCTGGGCCTGTTCACCATCGGCGGGCTGACCGGGCTGTTCCTGGCCTGTCTCGGAATCAACGTCCACGTCACCGACACGTACTTCGTCGTCGCCCACTTCCACTACATCATGGTCGGCGGCGTGCTCATGGCGTATCTCGGCGGCATCCATTTCTGGTGGCCGAAAATTTCCGGCCGCATGTATCCCGAGGGATGGGCCCGCCTCGGCGCACTCACCGTGTTCATCGGCTTCAACCTGACGTTCTTCCCGCAGTTCATCCTCGGCTATCTCGGGATGCCGCGCCGCTATGCCGATTACAGCCACATGCCCGAGTTCCAGGTGCTCAACGTGCTTTCCACCGCCGGTTCCACCGTGCTCGGCATCGGATATCTCTTGCCCATGCTTTACCTTCTCTGGTCCATGCGCTACGGCAAGCCCGCATCGGATAATCCCTGGAACGCCGCCGGCCTGGAGTGGAAGATCCCCTCTCCGCCGACCACTTTCAACTTCGAGGAAGAACCCGTCGTGACCTGGGAAGCCTACAACTACGAAGAACT
>DATFNP010000073.1:0-3595 GCA_035266345.1 Candidatus Sulfotelmatobacter sp. | reverse complement strand
TGCCGGTGCCACCGTGAAGGAGTACGGCAAATATCATGCCGGAGGAGCGGGCGGCGGTCGTTTAGCGATTGCAGTTGGCTTCACGTTGACGTTTGCCTGGTTCGGGCTGAGTTCGTTTTGGAGAGCGCGGAGAAAAAGCCAGCGTCCGTAGATTCGGAGGGCTGGACGTTCTTGTCATCCTGAGGCCCGCGCTCTTTTGCGGGCCGAAGGACCTATGCAACCCGCTGGGAGTGCATGGGGCCCTTGGACCAGCTCGGGGCATGCGCCGATCCTGCTAGTTTCGGTTTGGTGAAGATCAATGACGGAAAAGTTGAAGACCCGCCCCGACACGGCCTCAGAAATTGAAACCTCCTCCCACATTCCGGTAAACCCGCTCTATACGCCGGCCGACCTCAAAGGCTCCGACTACGACAGCGAAGTTGGATATCCCGGCGAGTATCCCTTCACCCGCGGCGTGCAGGCCACCATGTATCGCGGCCGGCTCTGGACCATGCGCCAGTACGCCGGCATGGGCGACGCCGAGGAATCGAACAAGCGCTACAAATATCTGCTGGCGAATGGAACCACTGGCCTCTCGGTCGCGTTCGATCTGCCCACGCAGATTGGACTCGATTCCGATCATCCCCTGGCCGCGGGCGAAGTCGGCAAGGTGGGCGTGGCCATCGACTCCATCGAAGACATGCAGCGCCTTTTCGATGGCATCGAGCTGACGAAGATTTCTACATCGATGACCATTAATGCCACGGCGTCGATCTTGCTCGCCCTGTATGTGGGCGTCGCGCGGCGGCAGGGCACGAGCGACGACATTCGCAAGTTGTCAGGTACGGTACAGAACGATGTGCTCAAGGAATACATCGCCCGCGGGACCTATATTTATCCGCCGCAGCAGGCCATGCGCGTCATCACCGATATGTTTGCCTGGGCCAACGAGAACGTGCCCGACTGGAACACGATTTCGATTTCCGGTTACCACATGCGCGAGGCAGGATCGACCGCTGTGCAGGAAGTGGCCTTCACCCTGGGCAACGGGATGGCCTACGTAGAAGCGGCGGTCAAGGCTGGGCTCGACGTTGACCAGTTCGCGCCGCGGCTTTCTTTCTTCTTCAACGCGCACAACAACTTCCTGGAAGAAGTAGCCAAGTTCCGCGCCGCGCGCCGCATGTGGGCGCGGATTATGCGCGAGCACTTCAAAGCGAAACATCCCAAGTCGTGGATGCTGCGCTTCCATACCCAGACGGCGGGCTCAACGCTGACAGCGCAGCAACCGGAAAACAATATCGTTCGCACGGCGATTCAGGCGATGGCCGCGGTACTGGGCGGAACGCAATCCCTACACACCAATTCTTACGACGAAGCGCTGGCCCTGCCCACCGAACAGGCGGCGCGCATCGCCCTGCGTACCCAGCAGGTGATTGCCTACGAGTCGGGCGCTCCGCAGACCATCGATCCCCTGGCGGGATCGTATTACGTGGAGTCGCTGACCAATGAAATTGAGAAACGTGCGGCAGAATATCTAGGGAAGATCGAAGTGCTCGGCGGGATGCTGAAGGCCGTCGAGCGCGGCTTCGTGCAGCACGAAATTCAAAATGCGGCCTACGAGTACCAGCAGGCCGTCGATCAAAAGCAGGCAATCGTAGTAGGCGTAAACCGTTTCGAGGTCGAAGAAGAAAAGCCGATCCCGATTCAGCGCATCGATCCGGCGCTGGAACCGAAGCAGGTGGAACGTCTGCGGGCGCTGCGAGCCAAGCGGGACGCGGGTCCGTGGAAAGCGGCGCTGGCGGGCGTGGAAGACGCAGCGCGCTCGGGTGCAAATGTCATGCCGCGCATCCTGGCCGCGGTGGAAGCATCCGCGACCGTAGGAGAGATTTCCGACGCGATGCGGCGCGTATTTGGGGAGTACAAAGAAGCCGTTGTGATTTAGTGTGCAGGTGGAGTGGTTTTCCTTCGTGAACCTTCGTGTCCTTAGTGGTTTAAGATTTTGGGAGACCTGCACGCCGCCACATGAGCTACGCGGGCTGCGCCTGCATCTCTGCCACGACCGCGTCCAGATGCGCCAGCGTTTCTTCCACCGTCAGCGAATACATTTCTCGGCCAACGCCTTCGCCTGACTCGAGCGCAGTCTTCAGATAATGTCCAGCAATCTCCTGGGCTAGCGAATCGGTGATGGTCTTGCCGGTGCGCTTCTTGTATTCCACCCACGCGGGATGCGGCAAAGCCACCCAGACTTTGCGGCCGTCCACCAGAAACTTGACGTCCACCGCGTCGGCGTGGCGCGTGGCAATGGCGACGATCATGGCCTGATACACGCAATGCACCTGCTTCTTCGTCCAGCGATCGGTGACAGTGAAGTTCGCAAACATGCATAAAACTATAGCGGAGTGTACACGGCGTGGGCAAACCGCGAATGAGCAAGTGTGGAGCGCAAGTGTGGAGCGCACACTCCTGTCCGCTGCTTTTGGTGTTGAAGTCGTTTTTTGTATTCAATTTTGACGGTCCAGAAAATCAAAACCACAGCAGCGGACAAGAGCGTCCGCTCCACACGGCTCCTTCAGGTAACATGGATGAGTGCCAACCCGGGCCCCGCAACAAACCAAACTCACGATTCTGCAGGCGCGCCATCTCAGCCAGATCCCCTGGCTGGTGCACGGCTTTTCCACCCGCGTTGGCGGATCTTCCCGCGCCTACGGCAAGGGTGCTCTCAATCTTGGTTTTACCAAGGACGACTCGCGGGCTGCAGTTGACCGCAACCGCGCCGCGTTTCTCCGCGCGATCGGAGCCTGTGGGGACAGCCGCCCTCGGCTGCCTGCCTTGAGCTCCGAAGGGTCCGGTCGAGCGAAGCTCGACGGAGCCGCACTCTGGCCGCTGATCACCTTGCGCCAGATTCACTCCGACGTCATTCGCTGCGTGGACTCGATTCCAGACTCGATTAAAACTAAAGACGACCCACTCAGCGGAGACGGCCTGATCACCGCGACTCGCGGCCTGCTGCTCGCCATCCAGACCGCCGACTGTCTACCCGTAATTCTGGTGGACGCCAAGCGGCACGTGGTCGGCGTGTTTCATGCCGGCTGGCGTGGAACTGTGCAGCGCATCGTCGAGAAAGGTATCGGCGAGATGCATCGCTGTTTCGGCACGAATCCTCGCGATCTCAAGGCCGCTATCGGCCCCGGAATTCAAGGCTGCTGCTACGAAGTCGGCGAAGAAGTTCGCATCAAGTTCGAATCGCAGTTCGAATACGGCGCCAGCCTGTTCCACGAGGTCAAAGATTCTGACCCGGTGCGCGAAAAGTATCCACTCCTGTTCCTGACCGCCCGCGCCCCCGGGCACAGCGAGTTGCCGAAGAAAATATTTCTGGATTTAGTCGAAGCGAACCGCCAGCAGCTTCTGGCCGCGGGCGTACCGAAGAAAAGCATTGAAGCGTCCCCGCTTTGCACGAACTGCCACCCCGAGATGCTGTTCTCCTACCGCGCCGAAAAAGGCAAAACCGGCCGCATGATGGGAGTGGCAGGAATTTGCCCATAATGCTGTAGATGTGGCGCGGGCGCCCCCGCCCGCGTGGGAGGTGCATCTGAAATCACGATTCGCAGCCGCAGCA
>DATFNP010000072.1:0-2892 GCA_035266345.1 Candidatus Sulfotelmatobacter sp. | reverse complement strand
AAATTCGTTCCGGCGGCCTTCCAGCCCGGTGAGCGAGTCCGGGCTTTCGTGGGCCTCGACGGCGGATCGACCTCCACCAAAGCCGTGCTTTTGTCGGAGCACGGCGAGGTTCTCTCGAAAGCCTATCAACTCTCAAAGGGCAACCCTATACAGGACACCATTGAGCTCTTCGAGAATTTGCGCCAGCAGGTGGAGACCCAAGGGGCGATGCTGGAAGTTCTCGGCGTGGGCACAACCGGCTACGCCAAGGACATCCTGCAACGCGTGTTGCACGCCGACGTGGCGTTGGTCGAAACGGTGGCGCACACCGAGTCGGCTGTGCGCTTCTACCACGATCCCCACGTCATCGTCGACGTCGGCGGGCAGGACATCAAGATGATTGTCCTCAAAAATGGCCGGGTTAAAGACTTCAAGCTCAACACGCAGTGCTCCGCGGGCAACGGCTATTTTCTGCAATCCACGGCGGAAGGATTTGGCATCCCGGTAGAGAACTATGCGGACGTGGCGTTCAGCGCCGACACCATGCCTGTCTTCGGCTATGGCTGCGCGGTGTTCCTGCAATCCGACATCGTCAATTTCCAGCGCCAGGGCTGGCGGCCGGAAGAAATCCTGGCCGGCTTGGCGACGGTGCTGCCCAGGAATGTTTTCTTGTATGTCGCCAAGGTTCCAAGCCTGGCTGCGCTGGGCACGCGGTTCATTCTGCAGGGCGGCACGCAGAACAATCTCGCCGCGGTCAAGGCGCAGGTGGATTTCCTGCGCGCCAGCTTCCGTTCCACGGGGAAAGAACCGGAGATTTTTGTCCACCAGCACTGCGGCGAATCGGGAGCAATCGGCGCCGGCATCGAAGCCATCCGCTTGTGGCGCAATGGGCACCTCACCACCTTCATCGGCCTGGACGCCGTCCGCACGATCACCTACCGCACTACGCACAGTGAGGACACGCGCTGCAACTTCTGCAAAAATGCCTGCCTGCGAACTTTCCTCGATGTCCAGACGGGAAATGTGCAGAGCGGACTCGCCGAAAGCTGGGCGCCGCCATCTTTCCGCACCTCTTTCCAGACCAATTTCCAGACTAAGGTTCCGCTCCAACCGGGTGAGCAGCGCATGATCGTCGCGAGTTGTGAAAAAGGCGCGGTGGAAGATGTCGAAACCATGCGCGGCATTAAAGCTCACCTCGATGCCACCAAGGCCGCCAACCCAAACTTGGTGGAGATTGCGGCACGCGAGGTATGGCGTTCCCGCCATCCGGAAAGCGTCGCTGATCCAATCCCCGCCCGTGCCTGGACGAGCGCCCCCCGCCGGCGCATCGCACTGATGAAACAGCGCGGGCAGTTGCGCATCGGCATTCCTCGCGTCCTGAACATGTATGCCTACGCGCCGCTGTTTAGTTCGTATCTGGAAAGCTTGGGCGTGCCAGCAGAAAACCTGGTGTACTCGGATTTCACCAGCGGCGAGATGTACCGAGCGGGATCGAGTCGCGGTTCAATCGACCCCTGCTACCCCTCAAAGATCACAATCGCCCACGTCCACAACCTAATCTTCAACAAGCACGCGCGCAAGCCGCTGCACGCGATTTTCTTCCCCATGTTCGACGTGCTGGCCTCCCCGCTCGTGAACACCAAGGGGCAGAACGCCTGTCCCACAGTTTCGGTGACACCGGAGACCGTGGAAGCCGCTTACACAAAGGAAACCGACCTCTTTGCCGAACACGGCATTCGATACGTGCACCCGCTGCTGAATCTTTCAGACCGCAAGCTCTTTGCGCGGCAGATGTTCCAAGCGTGGGCGCCCATTCTTGGCCTCTCGGAGGAGGAGAATGTTGCTGCTATCGAGATCGGCTACCGCGAGTTGGGAAAGTTTGAATCCAGCATTCGCCGGCGTGCTCGCAAAGTCCTCGACCAACTGGAGTCGGAACAGAAGTTAGGCATCGTCATGCTGGGACGCCCGTACCACCACGATCCCGGCATCAACCACGAGATCATGGAGCAGTTCCAGAAGCTGGGTTACTCGATCTTCTCGCAGAGTACTTTGCCGCTGGATGAGGATCTGCTGGAGCGCCTGTTCGGCGAGGAAGTGCGCTCCGGTGTAATTAGCCACCCGCTTGACATCTCCGATGTGTGGAAAACCGCCAACTCGGCCAGTTCCAGCCACAAGATCTGGGCCGCCAAATTCACGGCCCGCCACCCCAACCTGGTGGCGGTGGAGATTTCCAGTTTCAAGTGTGGCCACGACGCGCCCATTTACAGCGTCATCGAGCAGATTGTGGAGCGCTCGGGCACGCCTTTTTTCTCTTTTAAAGATCTGGACGAGAACCGGCCGGCAAATACCATTAAGCTGCGTATCGAAACTATTGATTACTTCTTGAAGCGTTACCGGGAGGACCGGTTACGCCGAAAGGAAACGGAAGCGGATATCGCACGGCAGCTTGCAGAGTACGAGCACGGGCTGCGAGAGCGCGGGATCGAGTCGGATTCGTTCGCCTGTCTTAGGAGCCCGTGGTGAAAGTCGGGTGCTGCGCGGCGCCCTCTGTGGTTAAATGAACTTATGCCCATGCCCTCCGACCTGAGAATCCGCGTCCTCGTCGCGAAGCCTGGCCTCGACGGCCACGACCGCGGCGCCAAGGTTATCGCCCGCGCCCTCCGCGACGCCGGCATGGAGGTCATCTACACCGGCCTGCGCCAGACGCCGGAGATGGTCGTCAACGCTTCGCTCCAGGAAGACGTGCAGGTCATCGGACTCTCGATTCTCTCGGGCGCGCACAACGCGATCGTTCCGCGGGTGATGGACCTGCTGAAGCAAAACAAAATGGACGACGTGCTGGTGCTGGTTGGCGGCATCATTCCCGATCAGGATATCGAAGGCCTCAAGAAAATCGGCGTGGCCGGCATCTTC
>DATFNP010000071.1:0-60698 GCA_035266345.1 Candidatus Sulfotelmatobacter sp. | reverse complement strand
AAAGAGAAGCAGGCGCAATGACAGTGACAATGATCAGTTCGAAATCTGTTTGCTCGCTGCTGCTGCTGGCATTCACGTTGACGGGTTTCGCTTGCGACCATGACAAGGATGCTGCCCAGAGCGCACCGCCATTTGCCCCTCCGGCCGACACCGCCGCCCCGCCGCTGAACCTTCCGCCTGACACCGGCCCTCCACCCGAATTGGACGGCGACCGCGCCCTGCAGTATGTGAAAGACATCGTAAAGTTCGGCCCGCGTCCAGTGGGCAGCACGAATCACAAGAAGGTCGAGGAATACTTGGCTTCGCGTCTGAAAGGCGACGTAGTCGAAGACGACATCTTCACGGCGGACACCCCCGAAGGCAAATTCCCCGTACACAACCTCATCGCGAAATATCCCGGCACCAAAGACGGCATCATCGTGATGGCCAGTCACTACGACACGAACTACCCGCTGCGCGATACTTCCTTCGTCGGCGCGAATGACGGCGGTTCCTCCAGCGCGCTGCTGCTGGAAATCGCCAACCAACTCCGCGGCAAAGCGCGTGAAGGCTACAGCGTCTGGCTGGTCTGGGACGATGCGGAAGAGGCGATCAAGCCCGACACCGAGATCCCTTTCGAGAAAGACAGCCTCTACGGGATCAGCCACCTGGCGCAGAAATGGCAAGCCGACGGAACCGCCAAGAAGATCAAAGCCTTTCTGCTGGCGGATATGGTGGGCGACGCCGACCTCAACATTGACCGCGACGCCAATTCCACCCCGTGGGTGGAGAACGTTGTTTTCGAAGCGGCCACACGGCTCGGGTATCAGTCACATTTCTTCGCCCGCACGGTCCCAATGATAGACGACCATCTTCCTTTCATGCGCATCGGTGTGCCCAGCGCCGACCTCATAGACTTCTCTTACGGCTACAACAACGTCTTCTGGCACACTCCGCAGGACACGGTGGACAAGCTTAGTGCCAAGAGCCTGGAAATCGTCGGCAGCGTGGTGCTGGAGACGGTCCGGATCCTCGACAAGATGGATCCACTCCCGCCGAGGTGACGCCGTTGGTGGCGTCAGCGTTTCCGATCTCCACGTTGTGACATCGAGCCAAATTTTGCGCTTTTTCACAATTTGATTTCTAATGCACCCCATTATGCGAACTCTCAGGGCCCTGGGCCTAGTTTGTGTTTCTGCTTTCTACTTTCTCGCCGCAACTGCTTCCCCCGACAACAGCGAAGCCAACCAAGTCATTCAGGCGGCCCTGCAGCCATCGGCCTTGGAAAACAATCTTCGCCATTTGACGGACGAAATCGGCGGGCGCGTCCCCGGAACACCTGCCATGCAGCATGCTGTGCAGTGGGGAGTGCAGGCTTTCACCGCCGCCGGAGCCGACAGTGTCCACACTGAGGGATTCACGATTCAGACCTCCTGGTCCGAAGGTGCCACCGAGATGACGGTGAGCACCGCGCACGAGGTCAGTGCGACCAAAGTCGGAGGCGGAACTGTGCTGGAAACATTCCGCGTCCACCTTGTTTCCATAGCCTGGGCTCCGGCGCTCGCTCCGGTGAAGCACGTTCCTGTCGTGGACGTGGGCGAGGGCGCAGAAGCCGATTTCAAGAAGGCGGGCGACGTGGCGGGCAAGATCGTTCTGGTGCACACCGTCGTGCTCAAGACCTGGGACGATCTCTTTGCTGAATACGCCAAGGCTCCGCCCATCATAGATCTCGCGGTGAAAGGCAAGGCCAAGGCGGTTGTCTTCATGGCTACACGGGAGCACGACATCCTTTACCGTCACACAAACTCGGGCGAAGGCGAGATAGATAAACTGCCTATGGTTCTGATTGCGCGCGAAGATGGTGAGCGGATGGCGCGCCTGTTGGCGGCGGGCAATCCGGTGTGGGCCGATCTTGCGATTCCCAATCAGATCGGAGGCCCGATCAAGACCTCCAACGTAATCGCCGAGATCAAGGGCAGCGAGAAGCCCGAGGAATTTGTGATTCTTGGGGCGCACCTCGATTCCTGGGAACTGGGCACCGGCGCGCTCGACAACGGATGCAACGCCGCCCTGGTGGTGGACGCTCTGCGTGCCATCAAAGCCTCCGGCGTGAAGCCGCGGCGGAGCATTCGCTTCATTCTTTTCTCCGGCGAAGAGCAGGGCCTGCTCGGCTCCCGCGCCTACGCCGTCGCCCACCGATCCGAACTCGACAAAGCCGCAGGGGTGGTCGTCTACGACAGCGGCACAGGCAAGACGACAGGCTTTTCCGTCGGCGGGCGAAAAGACGTGCTCGACACCGCCAGAGCGCTCATCGCGTCCCTCGCCCAGTTTGGCGCCAAAGAGTTGACGCCGGAAATGGAATGGGGCACCGACCACTTCGATTTCATGATGGAAGGCGTGCCGACTTTCGTGGCCGATCAGGAAGAAGCAAACTATCTCGAAAACTATCATGCCGTCTCCGACACTTACGACAAGGTGGATTTTGCCCAACTGAAGAAGCATGTGGCCGAGGCTGCGGCGCTCAGCGTGGGCTTGGCAAACCTGCCCGAAAGAATCGGCCCCCGACTCACCCACGCTCAGATCGAGCAGACCATGATCGAGACCCACAGCGACCAGATGTTCAAGGCCATGGGTCTGTGGGACGATTGGGTCAGCGGCAAGCGGGGAAGACAGAAATAGGGAATTTTCGATTGTTGATTTCTGATTGTTGATTGAGAACTCCACATGCGCTGATCGTCTTGGGGTTGAATCAGAAATCAACAATCAACAATTAAGAATTCCTAACATCGCCAGGGACTTCGATTGCCCTACTACTGGATCCTCTTCAACCTTTTCGCGCTGGGCATGCTGGTACTGGACCTGCGCGTGTTTCACCGCCCCGGTCGTGTGGCGCGTCCTCGGGAAGCTCTGGCCTGGAGCGCCCTGTATGTCTTGTTGGCCGCGGCTTTCGCGGTGGTGGTGTATTTCTGGCAAGGGCATCAGGCAGCGCTGGAGTTCGTCACCGGCTATGTGCTTGAGCTTTCGCTCAGCGTGGACAACTTGTTCCTCTTCCTCGTGATCTTTAATTATTTTGCTGTTTCCCAGGAACAGCAGCGCCGCGTCCTCTTCTGGGGCATCCTCGGCGCCCTTGCCATGCGCGGCGTTTTCATTGGTACGGGAGTCGGACTGATTCACCGCTTCCATTGGCTGCTCTACATTCTGGGGGCCCTGCTGGTGTACAGCGGCATCCGCGTCTGCGTCATGGGAGAACACCAGATTGATCCCGCCGGCAATCCAGTGGTGAAAACGCTCCGCCGGTGGATTCCCGTGACCGCCGCCTATCAGGGGAACCGTTTCTTCGTGCGCAACCTTGCCGACAATTCGCGCCTCTACGCCACTCCCTTGCTCGTGGTGCTTTTGGTGATCGAGACCACGGATGTGTTGTTCGCGATCGATTCGATTCCCGCGGTTCTGGCGGTTACGCTGAACGCCTTCATCGTCTATACCTCGAACGTGTTCGCCATTCTGGGGCTGCGCTCGCTCTATTTCGCGGTTTCCGGATTGATGAAATCTTTTCGCTTTCTGCATTACGGGCTGGCAGTGGTGCTGGTTCTGGTCGGGCTGAAAATGCTCGCGGCGGACTACCTCCACGTTCCCATAGCAACCACTCTGGGCGTGGTGGCCGGGGTGTTGTTGCTCTGCGTTCTCGCCTCGGCGGCTTTCCCGGCGGCCAGTGAAGGCCAGTGACAAATGGCATACGCTATGATGGAGCGTCATGCCGCAGGTGACCATCCATGTGCTGCCCCGGCCCTACCAGGCCTGGATTGAAAACGGGCTGCTGGCGCGCGCGGGTTCCGTTCTCAGCGATCATCTGCCCCATGCCAGCCGCGTTTTTGTGGTGACCGTTCCTCCCGTCCGAAAACGCTGGGGAGCGAAGTTGGTCGCATCTCTCAAGGCTGAGGGTTTCGCGCCGCAGATCATTGCCATGCCGGATGGCGAACTGTCGAAACGCCTGGCCACCGTCGAGGCCCTCGCCGAAAAACTTGCCCGCCTGGGCGCCGACCGCAAGGCCGTCATCGTTGCCCTGGGCGGCGGAGTTGTGGGCGACGTCAGCGGACTGCTGGCTTCCCTCTATATGCGCGGCGTCGAACTGGTGCAGATTCCCACGACTGTTTTGGCTCAGGTGGATGCTGCGATCGGCGGTAAGACCGGAGTCAATCTCATTGCCGGCAAGAACCTGGTGGGAACGTTTTATCATCCCCGCGTGGTGCTGATTGATCCGGACGTCCTGAAAACGCTCCCGGACCGCGAATTTCGCGCCGGGCTTTACGAAGCCCTGAAGTGCGGCATCATCGGGAACATCGAACTGTTTCTGCGCTTCGAACAGAATCGCGCCCGCATTCTGAAGCGCGATCCGGTGGAGTTGGAGTGGCTGATCGCCCAGTCGGTGAAATTGAAGGCCGAGGTGGTTTCCGCCGACGAACGCGAGGGCGGACTGCGGCGCGTGCTCAACCTGGGACACACCATCGGCCACGCGCTCGAGGCCGAGACCGGCTACCGCCGCTTGCTGCATGGCGAAGCGGTTGCCTGGGGAATGATTGCCGCTACCAACATTGCGCTCAGCGTGGGCCGCACCGACAGCGTGACCGCCGGCCGCATCGCTGACGCCGTGCTGAGCCTGGGCCGTCTGCCCGAACTGAATGTCGGCCCGCGCAAGATTCTGGCCCGCATGCAGAACGACAAGAAGACGCAAAACGGTGTGGTGCACTTTATCCTGCCGCGCGAAATCGGCAAGGTGGAAGTCGCCAGCGACGTGCCCGACAGCGCCATTCTGGATTCGGTGGAAGAAGTGCGCCGCCTGTCGCGCGGCGGAGGGGTTTGGGGAAAATAATCAGAACGCATCGAGGGAAATATGGCAGAGACGGCACAGCAATATATCCAGCGAATTCTGGGCCACGTCGAAGGCAAGGATGCGCTCAAAGTGCAACGGCAGACGGCGCCGAAGCTAAAGAAGCTGACGCGCGGATTAAGCCCAAAGCAACTCAAATGGAAGCCCGAGCCGGGGAAGTGGTCCATGGCAGAAATCCTCGCCCACCTCGCGGATGCTGAGATAGTCGCTAGTTGGCGGATGCGCTCGGTGCTCGGAGCGAATGGCAGCACGATCCAGCCCTTCGATCAGAACATCTGGGCGTCGGTGTTCCAATACAACGCGCGGGATGCTGGGCGGTCCCTGGAAGTCTTCCGCGTGCTGCGGGAAAACAATCTGGCGATGCTGAAAGCGCTTCCCCGGGAAGCCTGGGACAACTATGGCATGCATCAGGAACGCGGCAAGGAAACCATCTCGCACCTGGCGCGCATGTTCGCCGGGCACGACACGAACCACGTGCTGCAAATCGAGCGCATCGTGGCGCAACTGAAAAAGACGCAGCCGAAACAGAAGAAGCGCCGCAAGTAGCACGCCAGACTGTCAGCGTGGCAGAAATCACCAAATCCGCCGTTGTGGGCGCGGCGCCGGAAGGTGCGAGCGATCAGAGCTCTGCCGCGCGCGCCGTGCGGGAAATGTTTACCTCCATTGCGCCCCGCTACGATCTGCTGAACCACGTCTTGTCGTTCAATGTGGACCGCATGTGGTGGCGGAGCACGGCTCTAGCTTTCCGCCACATCCTGACCCGGCCGGGCGCGCGAGTGCTTGATCTGTGCTGCGGCACCGGCGACATGGCATTCGCGCTGCGCCGCCAGGCAGGGAAGTCCAGGCCGCAGATTCTGGGCGCCGATTTTTCCCATGCCATGCTGCAGCGCGCCACCGCCAAGTCCGCGGCAGCAGAGCAAAATGGATCAACGCCGGGCTGGATCGAAGCCGACGCTTTGAACCTTCCGTTTCCCAGCGCGCACTTCGATCTGGTGACGTCCGCCTTCGGCTTTCGAAATCTCACCGACTATGATGCCGGACTGCGCGAAATCTTCCGCGTGCTCCGCCCGGGAGGCGAGTGCGGCATCCTCGATTTTGGCGAGCCCACCGGGGCCATCGGCTCGCTCTACCGCATTTATTTCAGGCAAGTGCTGCCGCGTATCGGAACCGTGATCTCCGGCGTGCGCGGCCCCTATGCTTATTTGCCTGCCTCGGTCCAGCGCTTTCCTGCGCCGGAAGAAATGCTCGGGCGAATGAAGGCTGCCGGCTTTGCCGAAGCGACCTGGACGCCCTACACCTTCGGCATTGCGGGGCTGTATCGCGGGAAGAGATAAGTTGCCGCTGCTACTGGGTGCCGCGCAGTAATTTCGCCAACGCGTGGAGATCGTCAGGGCCCACGTCTCCGACAACGAAATATCGCAGCCCATCTTGCGTCCAGTTCTCGATGTTGAACGACAACGCCTTGGTTGGTCCGGATGCAAGGCTGGCCGTCTCCTCACCGCGATCCTGAAAGATGAAAACCGAGATCTCGTGCTTCCGCAGCTGGTAGATCAGTTGCGCTCCGGGCGTTTGTGCCAGATAAGTGACGCGCCCGCCCAGCAGCGTGAACTCCGACCCCTGCAGTTCCGGCAGGTTAAAAGTGAACGGAATCTTGCCTTGAAACCACGGTTTCACGGTGTGCCGGTCAGACGAGACCACATCCACCGGTGTGGAGGTGGCGAGAGCCGCAACGTGGAGGTCCGCTAGTTCGCTGAAAACCCCCTGCCGGCGCGCGCGCTCGCGGCTCACGTAAACGTCCACAGCGACCGAGAGGATCAGCACCAGCACGGCGGGTACCGCCAGAATCTTCCACTGCCAGCCAATTTGCCGGGGTCGCTTCGCGGCCACGCCCCTTGTAACCTGCGCCCGCAACTGCGCGCTCGGTTCAAAACGCCGGCCCGCCGAAGCCACCGAGCGCTTGATTTGCACGCGCCCCAGCGCGTCCGCAGAACAGGACGCGCACCCCTGCAAGTGGGCGCCGACTTCGCGGGCTTCCGCGGGCGAGAGTTCTCCGTCCAGGTAAGCGTCGAGCTTTCCGCGCCATGGCTCACAGGTCATGCCGGGCCTCTCTGAAGCCTGGGTTGAAGCAACTCGCGCAGCGCCTTCCGCGCCCGAAACAGCCGCGACATTACGGTGCCCAGCGGAATAGACAGTGCCTCCGCAATCTCCTGGTACGACATCTCTTCGACCTCACATAACAGCAGGATCTCCCGAAAAGGCACGGGCAGTTCCGCGAGAGCCTGCTGCACCATCTCGCGACTGGCCTGCGCGATCAGAAGGCGCTCGGGGGTTGAGCGATCAGGGTCCGCCGTCTCATGTTCCTCTTCATCGAATGGAACCGTGGTCTTGAGCCCGGTGCGCGAACTCAGGAACGAATTGCGCAGAATGCGGTACATCCAGGCGCGAAAATTTGTCCCGGCCTGAAACGACGAGAATCCGCGCAGCGCTTTGGCATAAGTCTCCTGCACTAGGTCTTCGGCCTCGGTCGTATCCTGCGTCAGCCAGCGAGCGAAGTTGTAAAGCTGATCGAACAAGGGCAGGGCCAGATCTTCGAACGTCGCGGCGGGCAAGCGCTGGTCTGGCACCTCTATAGCATAAACTCCCGCAGCCCCACTTTTATTCCATCTGCAACGGAAATATTTTCATGGAATAAAACCGCCGCGGGCCAGTTCTCTGCATCGAGGAGCGTAGCTCCGATGCAGCAAATACGACCAACGCGAGGAAACGGATATGAGAAAAATTCTGCAATGGCTGACTAATCCGCCGGTCGAGGGGCCCAAGTCAACGATTCTCCTGCGAGTGATGGCAGGAGGAGTGTTCTTCTGGGAAGGAATTCTGAAGTTCGTCTATGAAAACCAGGGCGTCGGGCGCTTCACCAAGCTGGGAATGCCGTTTCCCCACTTCACCGCTGACTTCGTAGCCTGTCTTGAAATTGCCGGGGGTCTGCTTTTGCTCACCGGCTGGCTGACGCGGCTGATCTCCGTCCCATTCATCATTGAGATGATCGTCGCCATTCTTTCCACCAAGATCAGCCTCTACCTGGGTACCTTTCCTTTGCCGCTGCCGCCCGCCCCGCCCAAGGTGGGAATCTGGGCTGTGCTGCATGAGGTTCGTTCCGAATACGCGCAGTTGTTGACGGCCGCCTTCCTGTTGATCAACGGTCCCGGCAGATGGTCGCTGGACGCGGTCCTGGGCAGGAAAAGGGAAGAAGCTCGCGGCGTTCAGCTCGCCACGGCATCGCGGCGGAAAGAATCCGCGAACGCATCCGCAATCGTGTAGCGGATCACGTGCTCATACTCCGGGCCCAGGAAGCGCTGCAACCGGTCCGTGTTCATGATGTATTGCCCGGTCATGTAGGGCACGGCCTCGGGTGGAATCGCTGAGATTTTATGCCGCCACAGGAACTTCAGAACCTGCCGCATCGCCCATCTTCCCGGAACGCGGACCAGTTTCGCCTGCGACATCTGGACGCAGCGGCCAAAGGTCAGCGGTTCGCCACGCCCGGCGACATTCAAAACGGTCAGGCGCTGGGTTTCGGGTTCACGTTGAAGAATATGCTGAATCAGCCGCGCCATGTCGTCCACATGGATGAATTGAATCTTGTTATCAAGATACTGCTGGCCCCGTGGCAGCATGCAGGGCAGGCGCTTGCCCTCGCGGCGCATCTTCTGCGCCCGTGGACTCTTCCCGTTGGGAGATCCGTGAAACGCCCCCATCAGGTAGTTCTCCACACTGGCGCCGGTAAAAATATGCGGCCGCAGGATATAGATGCTGCATCCCCGCAGCGCCGGAGCGCGCTGCTGCACCACCTCGTCCGATTGCTTCTTGTGAACCGCATAGGGTAGGGTGTGCGCCCCCAGAACGGACTCTTCCATCGCCGGCGCTGCCAGGTTCGGTCCGTACGCCGAGACGCTGCTGGGAAAAATGAACTGCTTGACCCCGTCGTCGGTGGTGCGGTTGGCCTCAGTTACAGCCTCCATCACGCGCGCCGTCCCGGCCACATTGATCTGCCACATGCGCTCCACGTCGAGCACTCCGGTGCGGACGGGGTCAATCACAAACGCCAGGTGGACCACGGCGTGGGCGTGCGTCTCCCGCAGCAGTTCGCAGAAGGCGCGGGTGGACGATTCTTCCCCCAGGTCCATGCGCTCAAACCGCAGCTCGGAATCGGTCTTCGGCGGACTTACGTCCACCCCAAGTACCGAATAACTCCCGAGCAATGGCAGCAGCCTGGTACCAAGATTGCCCGACACGCCCGTGATTACGACGACAGGTTTTGCCATCAGTTCGGTTTCGCATCCGGGGACTGGGCCGGAGCCTGACTCGCAGGCGGAGTCTGTGGTTTCGCCGCCGGCATAGTAGGCCCAGGCACCATCCGCGGATTTTGCATCCGCGGAGGAGGCTGCGTATTGGCGCCTACACCCGGACCAAAATATGCCTCGTTGGTTTCTGCTTTGTAGGAGTTATTGACCTTGTCCATCATGTCGCGCGAGTGAATATTCTGCAGCACGTTGTGAATCTCATCCTTGACCTGGTCAAGGGGGAGTTGCTCTTTGCCGGTGACTTTGTAGATGTAGTGCCCGTTGGCATCGTTGATCACCTGCGAGACTTCGCCCGGCTTGAGCTCGAATACCGCGGCGTGCGCCGGCGGCAGGCCCGTGCGCCGCACCTTGGGCAAAGTCACAGTCGGAGAGTCAACCTTCATGCCGGCGGCGTCAAACGCCTCCTTTTGCAGCTTTGCGAAGTCTTCCCCGGCCGCGGCCCGGGCGCGCAGGCTTTCCGCCAGTTTGCTCATCTCCTGCTCGGACTCGGCCTGCTTGGCCTTTTCCTCAGCCTGCTTGGCCTTCTGCTGCTCCTCGCTCAACTTTTCCGGTTTCTGATCCTCGTCTTCCTTGGCGTCGTTCTCCGTTTGCTTGGTGCGCGGAACGAACAAACGTGCCAAAGAGTACTGTTCGTACGCTTCCGAATTCTCCTTGTAGTAGCCGGCGATCTCCTCCGGCTTAACCTTGCCTGCCTCCTCCTGAATGTTCCGTTGCAGTTCGTTGGTCAGGATCTGCATTTTGGTGAACTTAACTTTCTCCTCGAACTGCGGAGTCTTGTCTAACCCTCTCTTCTTGGCCGCGGCTGACATGGCGATCAGGCGCGGCAGAACGTTGGCCAGTTGCCGCTTCATCTGCGGCGTCAAATTGGGAGCGACTCCGTTGGCTATCTTCTCAAACTGAGCCTTGGTGATGACCGTCTTGCAATCCGCCGGCGGGCTCGGAGTCTTCGCCTCCGCTGCTGGCTTTGCCGCCGTGCCCTTGGCCGCAGCCGCCTTGGGCTGGGCCGGGCACACGCCTTTCACGGTGATCACCGGGGCATCGGCTGGAACCGCCGCCGACGGATCTGCCGGTGCCGCTGGTTTGGCAGCGCCCGGAGCTGGCGCCTGGGCAGCCTGCGCGGGCGGAGGCGTGCCCGGTGCGGCCTGTCCCCAAGCCAGCGTTCCCAACAAAACACACAGTAGCCAACTCTTACGCATAAACGATTTCCTCCAGGATTGGTGCATCAGAAAGTCGAACCACGCTGAACATGAGATCCTAGCACAAGCTGTACTCCTCACTTGTGACTTAGGACACAGCGATTACCGTCCTTGTTACCCGCCGGGACGGAGGGATCTTCGCCGAATTGCTTGGCGCATGCCCTTCGGAGCGGCGATAATGCCAGCATGTGGGAGGCGCCAGCGCTTTTTTCGCCGGAGTCCATGCGCGCCGAAAAGCGCGCGGCCGCGGGAAACTCCGTTCTGGCCGCGATTGTCATAACTGGGCTGAAAATCGTAGTCGGCATCACCACGGGCAGCCTGGGCATCCTCTCCGAGGCCGCGCACTCCGGGCTGGACCTGATTGCCGCTCTGATCACCTTTTTCTCGGTCGGCGTCTCCGATAAGCCAGCCGACGCTGATCATCAATACGGCCACGGCAAAATCGAGAACTTTTCCGCCTTCGTCGAGACCGGCCTGCTGCTGGTGACCTGCGCCTGGATCATCTACGAAGCCGCCGTGCGCCTGTTCTTCCGCCACATTGAAATCGAACCCTCCATCGCCGCCTTCGCCGTGATGATCGTCTCCATGGCAGTGGATTGGTGGCGTTCGCGCGTGCTGGGCCGCATCGCCACCAAGTATGACAGCCAGGCGCTGGAGGCCGACGCACTGCACTTTTCGGCCGACATCTGGTCGGCCGGCGTGGTGGTAGTGGGCCTGTTGCTGGTTCTGGCGGGCCGCACCTATCACGTGGAATGGCTGCGCGATTCCGACCCGGTCGCAGCCCTTTTCGTTGCTGGGGTCGTCGTTTCCGTCAGCTGGCGGCTGGCCCGCCGCACCGTGGACGCGTTGCTCGACGCCGCTCCGCCCGGCGTGCGCTCACAGATTCAGGACGCCGTGTCGCGCGTGGACGGAGTCCTCGAAGTGGACCGCGTGCGCATTCGCCGCGCCGGCAGCCGCTATTTCGCCGATCTCACCGTGGGCTTGGCCCGCAGCGTTACGTTCCAGCGCTCGGACCAACTGGTGACGGCTGTGGGCGACGCCGTTCACCGCATCCTGCCCGACGCCGATGTGACTGTGCAGCCGCTTCCGCGCGCCCAGCATTCGGAGAACATTTTCGACCGCATCCGGGGCGTGGCCACCCTCAAGAATCTGAACGTGCATGACATCAGCGTCCAGGATCTGACCGGCCGGCTGCACGTGGAGCAGCACATCGAACTCGACGAACGCATGACGCTGAAACAAGCTCACGATCAGGTGACCGAACTCGAAGCCGACATGCGCCGGGACGTTCCCGAAATCTCCGATATCCTCACGCACATTGAGAGCGAACCTGCCACTATCGAGACCTCCGAGGAAGTGGTCAGCGACGCGCGGCTCGAGCAGCACCTGAAGGCCGTGGCTGAGCAGTTTCCCGAAATACTCGACGTTCACGAGTTCGTTATCAAGCGCGTCCGCGGTCGGTTGTACATTTCCTGCCACTGCACGCTCCCCGACGATCTTTCGTTGGCTCGCGTGCACGATATCCAGACCGAACTGGAGATCCGCTTCAAGCAGGACTCTCCCCAGCTTTTCCGGGTTTTGATTCATCCCGAGCCCAGCACTGACAACAGGAGATAGGTGACATCCGTCACAGACAGACCGGACGGAATTGTTGATTGTTGATTGTCGAATGGAGGCGCGTGATGGAGCACCAGGCGACGGAACTGAAAGAGCGTACGAAAAAATTTGCGTTGCGCGTAGTGCAGGTGGTCCGCTCGTTGCCGCCATGTCCGGAGGGACGCGCGATCGGACACCAGCTTTTGAGGTCAGGAATGTCCGTGGCGGCGAATTACCGCGCGGTTTGTCGTGCTCGGTCCCGCCCGGAATCCTCGCCAAGCTGGCGATTGTGATCGAAGAGGCGGACGAGTCGGCGTTCTGGCTGGAATTGTTGGTCGACGCTGAATTGATCCCCGAACGCAAGCTCAAAGACTTGAAGTCCGAGGCTAACCAGCTCGTGGCGATCTTCAACGCCTCCAGAACTACCGCGACAAAGGGTTCTCATTCAACAATCAACAATCAACAATTCTGGACAGGAAGCAAGCATGATTTCAGCGAAAGTCATCTGGACCGACAACGAGCGTTACCTAGGTGAAGCCGGTTCCCGCCACGCCATCGTTATGGACACCGCCGCCGAGAAAACTGCCAATACGCCCATGGAACTTGTGCTCATCGCGCTCTGCGGCTGCACTGCCTCAGATGTGGTCGGCATCCTGCGCAAGAAACGCGAGCCGTTCACCCATCTTGAAGTGCGTGCCGAGGCTGAGCGCGCCTCGGGCTACCCCGCCGTGTACACGGCAATCAAACTGGTTTATCGCGTCAGTGGTAAAGTGTCGGCGAAGGCCATGGAAGACGCGGTCCGCTTGTCGAAAGAGAAATATTGTTCGGTTTCAGCCATGCTGGAAAAGACCGCGAAGATCAGCGCCGCGATCGAATACGCCGAGTAGCGACGTTCGACGAGAAGAATAATGAACGCGCGCATAGTCTTTTTTACCCAACCCGGCTGCCTCTCCTGCGAGCTGATGAAAGTGTTTCTTGAGGCCAAGGAGATCGCCTTCGAAGTGCGCGACATCAGCGCCGACGTCGAGGCGCGCCGGGCCATGATCGAACAGCATGGCAGCCATGAAACCCCAACCTTGGTGGTCTTTTCGGGCGAGTTCCCGGACGAAGTGCAACAGGTCGTTGTCGGCTTTGATCCCGTGCGCCTTGACCGGTTGCTCGATCCAGCCCCATCATCGGATTCGGTGACCGAACTCTGAATCCGTCTCAGTCCAGCCAGCGCGCGCCTCATCCTCTGCGCGGATATTTCTTCATCGCAGCCGCCGCATTTCTCTGGGGAGTGTCGGCCGCGCTCGGCCGCGCCGTCTTCACCGGAAAGCTGCCCCTCGCCGGAGAAGCACTGCATCCGGTTGGTCCGCTCATCCTCTCGCAGACCAGAACTTCGTTCTCGTTGCTGGTCCTGCTGGTGCTGCTGGTCGGTCGCCGCGGCTGGCAACGCGTCAAGCTGCCCACGCCCGACCTTATCCAATGTCTTGTGCTCGGAATGCTGGGAGTGGCCGCGTCGAACTACTTTTATTACGTCGCGATTCAAAGAACCAGCGTCGCCATCGCCATCGTGGTGCAGTACACGGCGCCGGTCTGGGTGTTGCTCTACGTTGTGGCTCGCGGGCAGCAGAAGCCATCTCTTCAGAAAGTTGCCGCCGTTGGGATCGCCATCGCCGGCATCGCTCTGACCATCGGCATGGTCGGGGGAAAATCGGTCATTCGCCTCGACTCCTACGGTTTCATCGCCGCCCTGCTGGCCTCGTTCTCTTTCGCGTTCTACAACATCGGCGGACACCGCATCCTTGCCCGCTACGATCGCTGGCGCGTGCTGTTCTGGACCCTGACGTCGGCTTCGGTGTTATGGCTGTTTGTCAATCCTCCGTGGAAAGTCCTGGCTGCGCACTACGCGCCCGCGCAGTGGGCGTTTCTTTTCACCTTCTCCATGATCTCGGTGCTGGGGTCCTTCTCGCTTTATTTCCTCGGCCTGCAGCATCTGGAGCCGACCCGCGCCATCATCACCAGTTGCCTGGAGCCGGTGTTTTCCATCCTGCTCGCTGCCGCGTTGTTGGGAGAAGCCGTGCGCCCCATTCAGTCGTTAGGGATCGTGCTAGTGCTGGCTGCAATCGTCATTGTGCAACTTCCCGGCCGGCGTACGGGTGTGGGGGAAGACTCCGTGGTCGTCGAACCCATCGAATGAGGCGTTCTCTGCGATGCAGACGAGACTCTAGTTCCAGAACCAGTCTCATAAACGACTTGGGTAGGGCACGGCTTCAGCCCCTGAGGGCCGGACTGTCAGATCTGAGAACCACTCAGACCAGTTCCGGGCTAGCCCGTGCGCAGCAAGTGAAAATATCGCCTCGCTTTCTTCACGTCGCGCGCAATCTGTTCCCGCAGCGCGTCCACCGAAGGAAACTTGATCTCATCCCGCAGCCAGTCGAGGAAGCAGATCTCAACTTCGGTTTCGGGCGTCAGCTCGAGGGGATGAAAATTCAGCAGGTGAGTCTCAATGGCGAACAGTTCGGCTCCAAACGTTGGACGGTTGCCGACGTTCGTCACCGAATCAAAGCGCTCCGCTCCGACGCGGGTGCACGTGATGTACACCCCGTCTTTCGGCACCAGTTCCTCGTAGCGCGAAAGGTTGATGGTCGGCACGGTGTATTTCGATCCGTAACCGCGCCCGCGGCCCGGCGTCCCCAGAATGCAGAACGGACGCGCCAGCAGATGCCGCGCCCGGCTCACCCGCCCCTCGGTCAGCAACCTGCGAATCTGGCTGCTCGAAACTCGTTCGCCGCGCAAGGTCATCTCGGGATAGACCTTCACCTCAAAGCCCATCTCCCGGCCAAATTCGGCCAGCAGGTCCGTGTCGCCCGTGGCCTTATGCCCAAATCGGAAGTTGAATCCCTCGTGAACTTCGCGAGCGTGGAGTTTCTTTTTGAGAATGCGCTCGGCAAACTGCCGCGGCGTCATCAGCGAAAGATCGCGGCCGAAAGGAAGCAGCAACACAGCATCAATCCCGGTATCTTCGAGCAGCCGCAGCTTTTCCGGGGTTGGAGTGAGCAGCTCCAAACCTGATTCCGGGCGCAGAATCCGCGCCGGATGCGGCTCGAACGTTACCGCCACTGCCTTGGCCCCGCTTGCCTTCGCACGCGCAACGATTTCCCGCAGCACGTGCGCGTGCGCCCGGTGCACTCCGTCAAAGTTGCCCACGCTTACCAGCGTCGGCCCAAGGCCGGCTGGAACGTCGTCGAGTTTGTGGAAGACGAGCATGCAGTAGCTAGTAAAAACTGGTCAGTGATCAGTGGCCAGTGCGCGGATGTCTTTCGCTGACCACTGGCCACTGCTCACTGACCACTGATTTCAAACTCCAGTTTCATTCCGTCATGCGCCAGCCGCACGTGCCGGGGCAGCGTCGCATTGGTAGCGGCGTGCGCCAGATCGTGGCAAATGTGCGTAAAGAAGGCCCGCTTCGGTTTCAGACGGTCCACGATCTGCAGCGAACTCTTCACCGTCGAGTGTGTCGGATGCGGCTTGTGCCGCAGGGCGTCGAGAAAGAGAATATCCAGCCTTTCCAGTTGATAGAACGACGACTCGGGGATCTCGCTATGGTCGGTCAGGTACGCCGCCGAGCCAAAGCGGTAGCCGTAAATCTGCGCATCGCCGTGAATCAGAGTCACCGGCTCAAACTTCGCCCCGAACAAGTCCACCGGGTCGTCAATCGGCCGCAGTTCGAGCAGCGGAAGTCCGCCAAACTTATAGTCGCCGTCAAAGATGTAGCTGAACATTTTGCGCAGAAACGCCGCCGCATCCGGCCGCGCATAAAGTGGCAACTTCTCCGGCTTGTGCCGGTAGCTGAGAGGCCGCAGGTCGTCAATGCCCAGAATGTGGTCGGCGTGCGTATGGGTATAAAAAACGGCGTCCACGCGCGTGATGTTTTCGCGAATCGCCTGCATGTAGAAATCGGGCGTCGTGTCAATGAGCACGACCTTGCCGCCGTACTCGATCATCACCGACGGCCGTGTGCGCCGGTCATGCGGATCGCTCGAGTGGCAGACCGCGCAATCGCATCCCAGCGTGGGCACGCCCATGGACGTGCCGCTGCCCAGCACGGTAAGCGTCGCTTTCATTTTCCTCGGATTCCGCCGGTTCCGGTTGCAGGTCCCGCCTGCGGGGGACGTGCCAGTACGTTGGTGACCTCGACATACGCCATACGCAGCTCATAAAGGCTGTTCTGCAGAAAGTTCTCTTCCGTCAGCGTGAGGTTTCCTTTGGTCTTGTCGGCGATCAGGGTGAGCGTGTCAATCGTCTGCCGCGCGCCGATGATGTCAATCCGCGGCTGCCCGCCCTGCTCGCGCATCAGCCCCAGTTGGAGCATTGCGGTCATGTAGAGGGAAGCCAGAAAGCGCTCAAACGTCATCTCGAAATCTTTGGCCGAGTGCCCGCTGATCTCGACCTGCGAATCCAGTTCCTTCGACGATTTCTTGTACGCGTCGGCCTGCGCCTGCTGCTCCGCGGCGGTGGGCGGAGGAGGCACTTCCGCTTCTCCATCGCCCTTTGCCGCGCCGGGCGGAGCGATGGGCGCGGCCGCATTCGCCTGGGGCGCCACTGCCGGGGGCGCAGGCTTGGGCGATTCTGTTTCTTCCCCGGCGTCTTTGCGCAACTCGCCCTCAGAAGTGAACAGCCGCCGGTCAGTCACGGTGAAGCTGGATTGCTCGTGTTTCTTCTCAGCCATAGAGTTTTCCTTCAAGAGTGTTGACAGCTTCTAATTCCTCGATCGGCAACTGGACCACAGTCGCCGGGAAGGCCCCGATTCTTACCTCGCGTCCGGGAACTCCCGCTTCCCGCCGGATATAACCGAGCGCAACCGTCTTTTCCATGCCCGCCCATGCCAGCGACGCCGCGCTCGTCACCTCACCAACTTCTTTGTCCCCAGCGACGATCTTGGTGCCCGCCGCGATCTGCGCCGCACCCTCTGCCAGAAATCCGGTGAACATCCGGTGCACCGCGCCCCGCGAGCGAATCCGCTCCACGATCTCCTGCCCCACGTAGCAGCCTTTGTTGAAGTTCAATGCGCGCCCCTGCTCGGTTTCCTGCGGCAAGTCGCGCTCCCGTATGTCCACCCCGTACAGCGGAATCCCCGACACAATGCGTTGCATCTCGAGCGCTTCAAAACCCACGGGCGTGGCGCTGGCGGCGACAAGGGCGTCCCACAGCGGCTTGACATTCGCAGGCGCCAGCCACACCTCGTAAGATTCGCCAGCCGCGTCTTCCCTGACGATCGTGCAGGTAAGGCAGCCGCAATCGCAATCACACTGCACGGTGTGAAACTGCAACGGCTGCAGCTCCGGGAACTCGAGGCCCGCTGCCTGCAGCACGGCCCGCACTCTGGGTCCGCCGACGCCCAGCGCGGTTATCTGCTCGCTCAAGTTCGCTACTTCCACATCGTCCATGATGATGTAATGATCGAACGTTGCCAGAATCTTTTCCACCTGCCTGCGATCGGTGTCAACCGTGATCGAATCCCCGAGGTTATAAGCATAGAGATCGCCCAGAATGCGCCCCTGCGGATTCAGCAGGAATGCATACACCCCCCGGCCCGCCGCCAGATCGCGGATGTTGTTGGTGACCATCCCGTTGAGCCAGCGGACGCGATCGCCGCCGGCGAGTGAAATCTTGGTGCGGAAGCCGAGGTCATACACCCCGCAACCGGAGCGCAACGCCGCAAACTCCTCCCGCGGATCGCCGAAGCGCACCGCGGTGATTGCACCGCAATACTCGCCGAGGCGTACCCCGCCCAAGCCTGCGCCCTGAATCTGGAGTGCGGTGGGATCCATACTGGTAGTTCGATTATAGCGATTGTGTTACCTTTCCTGCCGTGGACCAACAAAAGCCAGGCAGAAAGCGCATCGCCGTCATTCCCGGAGACGGCATCGGCCAGGAAGTGATCCCGCAAGCGGTCAAGGTCATTCAGGCATCGGGGGCAGACGTTGCCCTGACCGACTTCGATTGGGGCGCCGACCGCTATCTGCGCGACGGCGTGACCGTGCCTGCCGACGGCTTTGCCATGCTCGCCTGCGACTTCGACGCGATCCTGGTCGGAGCTTTCGGCGATCCCCGGGTCAAGACCAACATTCACGCCAAGGAAATCCTCCTCGGCATGCGCTTCAAGATGGACCTCTATGCCAACGTGCGTCCTGTGCGCCTGCTCGATGCCGCGCTGTGCCCGCTGAAGGGCGTCGAGCCCAAAGACATAGACTTCGTCGTACTCCGCGAGAACACCGAAGGCGTTTACACCGACGCCGGAGGCGTTTTCAAGCAAGGCACCCCCGACGAGATTGCCACCCAGGAAGACATCAACACGCGCAAGGGCGTCGAGCGCATCATTCGCTACGCGTTCGAATACTGCCGGAACCATACCAAGCTCGACGGCTCGCCGCGCAACAAAGTTCTAATGTGCGACAAGTCCAACGCCATGACGCATGCCGGCGGGTTGTGGCAGCGCGTGTTCATGGAAGTCGGCGGCGAAAATCCGCAGATCACCGCGCAGCACATGTATGTGGACGCGCTCTGCATGCAGATGGTGCGCGACCCGCGGCAGTTCGACGTCATCGTCACCAACAATATGTTCGGAGACATCATCACCGACCTCGCCGCCGGCCTGCAGGGCGGCCTGGGCATGGCCGCCAGCGGCAACATTCATCCCGGCCAGACTTCGATGTTCGAGCCGGTACACGGCTCAGCCCCGCCGATCGCCGGCAAGAACGTGGCGAATCCCTTCGGCGCGATCCTGACCGCCGCGATGATGCTTCGGCACCTGGGGTTTACAAAAGAACCGGACAAGATCGAAGCCGCCGTCCTCGAAGCCCTCCGCCAGAAAAAAACCACGCAGGACATCGGCGGCTCTCTCGGCACGCGAGAAGCGGGAGAGTGGGTGGGCCAGCAAGTCAGCCACTCGTAGGTTTGCCATTCCGTTTTTGTCATCCTGAGCCGAACATCCTGCTTTGCGATCTACGAATCGGGTTCCCGTCATGGAAGTGTAGAGAAACGTATACACTCAAGGGCAATGCAGAAATACGGACGCCTTTCGAATCTGCGGGGGCTTCTCGCAACTGTACTGGCCACGATTGCGTTGGTGTCGCTGCCGGCAAGGGCTCAAGATGCCCAGCAGAAGGACGAAGTCAAAATCACCCCGCGCCAGGCCGAGGAACTCTTCCACTCCGTGGACGAGATTCTCGAATTCGACAGCAAGCAGACCGGGCTTCCGATTCGCAAAGAAGTGAAGCGCCGCCTGACCAGCCGCTACGAAGTGGTCTCCTACCTCACCAAACATGTGAACGACGAAGACACGCAGCGCCTTCGACGCTCCGAACTCGTGCTGAAAAAATTCGGCCTTCTGCCGCGCGATTTCAATCTGGAAACATTTCTTGTGGCACTGCTGCGCGAGGAAGTCGCCGGCTACTATGACCCCAAAACCAAAACTGTGAACCTGCTCGACTGGGTGCCGATGGAAGAACAAGAACCGGTCATGGCTCACGAGTTGACCCACGCTCTTCAGGATCAGTCGGTCGGCCTGCAGAAATGGATGAAGCGCGGCGAGAAGGATCTCGCCGAACTCAAGAAAGACCCGACCCCCACCGACATCGTGAACGACGAAATGGACAATGCCCGGGAAGCCGTCGTCGAAGGTCAGGCGCAAGCCATGATGTTTCAATATGCCATCGCGCCCACCGGACGCTCGCTGGCCGATTCACCCGACCTAGTGGAGGCGATGGAGAAAGAAACGCTGACCGGCACTTCCGGCACAAAAGTGTTCAACGAAGCCCCGATTTTCATGAAGGAGTCGCTCACCTTCCCCTACAGCTACGGCATGGAATTCGTGATCAAGCTGATCCGGAAGGGCGGCAAGGAGAAGGCCTTTGCCGGTGTGCTGCAGAATCCTCCGCACACCACGCGGCAAATCATGCAACCCGAGACTTACTTGTCGGGCGAGAAGATCGAACCCCTGCCCGTGCCCGATTTCAAGCGCGATTTCAAGGACTACCAGAAGTTCGACATTGGCGCGATGGGCGAGTTCGACGTGGCCGTGCTTGTCGAACAATATGCCGGAAAGCCGCTGGCGCAGCGCCTGTATCCAGAGTGGCGCGGCGGATACTACTACGCTGCCCGCCCCAGATCCGACTCAGCCGCTCCTTTGGGCCTGCTCTACGTGTCGCGCTGGTCGAGTACCGAAAAGGCCGAGGAATTCGCCGACATCTACGCGCGGTCGCTGAAGCAGCGTTACAAGAAGGCCGACGAAGTGGGAGACCCTCCACCGGTGCAGCCCGCTTCTCAGGATAAAGCGCCGGAGAGCGCGGAGATCAGGGTGGCATTGCTGAAGGGCCGCCATACCTGGACCACGGAAGAAGGCACGGTCGTGATTGAAGAGCAAGGCGACACCGTGCTGGTGAGCGAGAGCCTGGATGCGGCCACCACAGCTGCGCTCGAAAGGGAAGTGTTCGGGGCGGCATCAGCCGCGAAGTGAGCCCGCGTACTACTTCTTTTTCTTGACCGGCTGCTCCTCGGGCGCTTCTCCCAGAAAATGCTGCACCGCGGCCACAACCGCAAATTCCTTGCCTCCCCGTTCGATCGTCAGCTTGCGCTGCTGTCCCGGCATTCCTCCAAGCATGGACCACACTTGCCCCATGGTCGAGCCGCGCACCGGAATGTCGTCCACCGCGACCAGATGATCCCCGGGCTGAACTCCATCCGGACCTTGCGGCACTGACGCCTTGGCAGACACATCCGCGACTCCGAGGATGGTGAAGCGGCCGTTGTCTTCAGGACGCAGAATAAGTCCGATCACATCGAAGTCAGGAAAGTTGAAAGTGCGGCCAACTTCGAAGTAAACCATCGAGTGCGCATAGTCGAGGCCAACGCGGTAGTTGAGCAGTGCCTGTGAGCCCAGCAATCCCACAGTCGGCATCCCAGCCCGCTTTTCCATGAAATCCTGCGCCGCTTTCGGCAAGGCAACAAAGGCTACGCTGGTCAGATACAGCGGACCGTACTGCACGCGGTCCAGTCGCATCAATTTCCATTTTGGCTCCTCGTCCATTCCCCACATGTTGGCCGAACCCACGGCGCCAGTCATGTGCGGCCAGTCGGGATGGGCGGCGGCAAGTTTGTCGCCTACTTCTTCCGACAGAAAACTGATGTTCGCTCCCACGTCGAGCGCCAGGTTGTATTTCTTGTTCTCGATCTGAGTCGGCACCTGAATCAGGCCATTCTCGGCATTGATCTGTACCTTGCCGCTCGGGCCTCGGAAATGAACCGTGCCCGGCGCACCGATCGAAAATTTGCGCCCGGGAAAATCAATCAGCACGTCGTAATGGCGCAGCACAGAGGAAGGAATGTTGATCTCAGCGTTGAGGCCGGGCGCGAGGACCGGCGCAGCATCCACGGGCTTCAAGGGAATCTTCGCCTCCTTGATGCCTGCCAATGGGACCGCCATGCCTCCGATTAGGATTTCACGCGGCGGCGGCGCGGCGCAGGAGTGCTGGTCGCAGGTAACCGCCAGTCCCAGCACGGTGGCCAAATGGCGGGACAAATAGAGATCGGGATTACCGTTATCCACCCAGGCGTGAACCCGCCGCGTAGAGCCATCGGCAAGCGGAATCTCGGCATCAATGACCACACGATTGTGATCAATGGTCGCGGGAACTGTGACTATATTTGGCGCCGAAGCTTTTTCTTGCGCCCCGCAGAAGCCAAACAGCAACCACAACGCACAGCCCGCGAGGAGGATTCTCATCTCAAGAATTGTAGCGCCGGAATTGCTCTCCGTAGCCAAAGGCTTCTAAACCCTCCGATTCTCCTCCTGTATAATCACGAGTTTGACTCGCGGACGCGCAGGCGTTCTGGAGCAGCCGTTCTGGAGGCTGAGTGGCACAGGCAGAAATCGGAATCATCGGCGGCAGCGGCCTGTATTCCATGCCGGGGCTGACCAGGGTCAAGGAGGTACGGCTGAAGACGCCGTTGGGCGCGCCTTCCGACGCCTACGTGTGCGGCGTGCTCGAATCGCGGAAAGTGGCGTTCCTCGCGCGTCATGGGCGCGGCCATCGCATCCTGCCCAGCGAACTGAATTTTCGCGCCAACATTCACGGCTTCAAGCAACTTGGGGTTGAGCGCATTGTGTCTGTTTCCGCGGTCGGATCGCTCAAAGAGGAGCACAAGCCTCTCGATTTCGTGATCCCCGATCAATTCTTCGATCGCACCCGCCATCGCGTGGATACATTTTTCGGCGCCGGCGTGGTGGCGCATATCAGCTTTGCCGATCCCGTGTGCGCCGAACTGTCGCGCGTGGTCGAGACCGCATGCCAGCGGGTCGGCGTCGTGGGCAAGCGCGGGGGAACCTATCTCTGCATGGAAGGGCCCCAGTTTTCGACTAAAGCCGAATCCAACGTCTATCGCGGCCTGGGCATGGATGTGATCGGCATGACCAACCTGCAGGAGGCCAAACTCGCGCGCGAGGCCGAGATCTGCTACGTGACGGTCGCGATGGTTACCGACTACGACTGCTGGCATCCGCATCATGATTCCGTCAGCGTGGATCAAATCGTCGCCGTGCTGGTCAAGAATGCTGAGAACGCGGCGCGAGTGGTCCGCGCAACCGTGGCAGCGATGCCGCGCGAGCGCTCCTGCAAATGCGGATCGGCGCTGGCCCATGCCATCCTGACCGATCCCAACAAGATTCCCGCCGCCACCAAAAAGAAACTGAAGCTTCTGATTGGGAAGTATGTGAAGAGCGCGAAATGACCGCCCCATGGAGTGAAGGGTTCCAAGCATGAGCATTCTTGTAGTCGGTTCGGTTGCCTACGACGACATCGCTTCGCCATCAGGCAGCGTGACAAACATTCTGGGCGGCGCCGCGACGTATTTTTCGCTCGCGGCCAGTTACTTCACGGAAGTCCGGGTCGTTGCCGTCGTGGGCGAGGATTTCGGCCCCGAACAGGAAAGCGTCTTCCGTCAGCACCGCATAGACACACGCGGCATCGAGCGCGCCAAGGGCAAGACTTTTCGTTGGGGCGGGTCTTATTCGGACAATCTCAACGAAGCCAAGACAAACTACACCGACCTCAACGTCTTCGAGACCTTTCAGCCGCGCGTTCCCAAAGAATACGAAGACACAGAGTTCCTCTTCCTGGCCAACATCCAGCCGACGTTGCAGGCAAACCTTCGCCGCAAAATGAACGGCGTGCGCCTGACCGGCTGCGACACGATGAACTATTGGATCAAGCGCACGCCCAAAGAACTCGCCGAGACTTTGAAGCTGGTGGACGTGCTGCTGATCAATGACACGGAAGCCAAGATGCTCGCCAGTGAGACCAACCTGCCCCGCGCCGCCCACAAGGTGCTGGCCATGGGCCCGCAGGCGCTGGTGATCAAGCACGGCGAATATGGTGCGACCATTTTCTTTCGCGAAGGAGCATTCGGTATCGGCCATCATCCTTTTCGCGCTCCCGCGCTGCCCATCGAAGAGGTGAAAGATCCGACGGGCGCGGGCGATTCTTTTGCCGGCGGGTTCATGGGCTACCTCGCGGCGCAGAAAGAACTGAACCGCGAGGTGTTGAAGCGCGCTCTGTTCTACGGAGGCGTCATGGGCTCGTTCGCCGTCGAGCGTTTTGGCACGGAGCGGTTGCAGTCGCTGACGCGCGAAGAAATTGAGGCCCGCTTTCAGATCTTTCGCGAATTGACTCACCTTGAGTAATCGGCGCCGGTGGCCCGTCCCTGCGCCCCCGCACATGGCCAAGCTCACAAAGAACGCGCCCGCCAGTTCCCGTTGGGACTCCGAGGTCAGGCTGCTGGCCTGGCTGGCGACCTGCGTGTCTGTCTTTTCCTTCCTTTTCTATTTCCGTCTCGGCGAGGTCCTTCTCTACGGCGATGCCGTCGCTCACGTCAACATTGCCCGCCGCGTCTTCGATTCGAAAACGCCCGGCCTGTTGCAGTTGGGGACCGTCTGGCTCCCGTTGCCGCACCTGCTGATGATTCCATTCCTGATCTCGAATGAAATGTGGCAGCGGGGCGTGGGAGGATCGATCCCTTCGCTTACTGCGTATGTGCTTGGAGTGGTCGGCATGTTCCGGTTGCTTCGCGGCTCGCTCTCACGCGATGCAGAACCAGACGGGGCCGCCCGAACCGCCGCGTGGATCGCCGCACTGGTTTACGCGGCAAATCCGAACCTGATCTACATGCAGACCACGGCGATGGGGGAGTCGCTGTATCTCGCGCTCTTCATTTGGGCGGCTGTCCACTTCAGCGAGTTCCAGCGCGGCGAGCCCAATGCCCTAACGCGGTGCGCACTCTGTCTCGCGGGAGCCTGCCTGACGCGTTATGACGGATGGTTCCTGGCGGCGGCGATGGCCGCGGCGATCCTGCTTATCTTTCTTCTCATGGCCAATGCAAGGCAGGATTCGCTCAAGGTGGCCCGCTCGCGCGCAGCAGCGGTGAAATTCGTTTTGATTGCAGCCGCGGCACCCGCGTTGTGGCTCGGCTACAACGGAATCGTCTATCGCAATCCGCTCGAATTCGAGAATGGCCCGTATTCCGCGAAAGCGATCGAACGGAGAACACAGGCCTCCGGCAATCCGGGTCATCCGGGCAGCGGCAATCTGTTGGTGGCCGGGCTGTACTTCGTGAAGTCCGGAGAATCCAACATGGCAGAGAGCGCGTGGCTCGGCCGCCTGTGGGTAATCCTCGTGGCTGCGGGCGTGTTCGGAGCCGTCGCGACTTACCGTTCTCGGCAACCGGGACGCGACAGCGTCTCTGCCGCTTGCCCCTGGCTGCCTCTGTCATTCCTGCTCGTCCCCGTTTCGTTCTACGCGCTGTCAGTCGCCTATGGAGGCGTTCCCATCTTTGTCCCGGCCTTCTGGCCGTTCACGCACTACAACGTCCGCTACGGATTGCAGTTGCTTCCCGCATTCGCTGCGGCGCTCGCCATCCTGGTCTATCTTGCCGTGCGATCTGACCGATGGCAGGGAAGGCTGCGTCTGCCCACCGTGTTGAGCCTGTGCGTGTTCATCATAGCCAGTTACGCCTCAGTATGGCGCGCCGGACCAAGCTGTCTGCAGGAAGCGGAAATCAACATGCGCAGCCGGAACCAGCTCGAAGTGCAACTGGCTACGTGGCTCGAGAAGCTCCCCCTCGATTCCACTCTGCTCATGTACCTGGGCGACCACGTCGGCGCTCTGCAACGGGCGGGAATTCCGTTGCGGCGCGTGATCAACGAAGGCAATCATCGCGTCTGGAAGCAGCCGGAAGACCCCGAGGGCCTGTGGGAGCGTGCCCTGTCGCACCCGGATCAGTATGCGGACTATGTCGTCGCCTTCGAAGGAGACCGTGTCTGGCAGGCCGTACGGGGGAGGCAGCAGGAAAACCATCTGAAGTCCCTGGTTGAAATTCACGTCACCGGGCAGGCGTCGGCGATCCTCTACCGTGCGCGGTAATCAGCCGGGTTAACGCGGCTGCGTCGGGCGGCGGTGATAAAATCCGGCCATCTGGAACCCGCACACACCAGCGAGCAACTCGCATGAATTGGCAACATTTGAATTGGCCACGCGAATGGGCGGCGCCCCAGTGAGCTCGGCCGTCCGCACCATCCCCTTCGTCAAGGCCAGCGCCTGCGGCAATGATTTCCTGCTGATTGACGGCGCCCTGGCTCCCCACGACATCGCGTCGTTCACGCGCCGTATCTGCGACCGGCACCAAGGTGTGGGCGCCGACGGCGTAGAGTGGATGCTGCCGCATTTCTCGGCCGATGTGGAAATCCGGCTGATCAACGCGGACGGTTCCGAAGCGGAAATCTCCGGCAACGGCACGCGCTGTGTCGCCGCGTATATTTGTGCCCAGCAAAGCAAGGAACGGATTTCAATTCTGACCGGGGCGGGGATGAAAATCTGCGCCCTGACCGCGCGGAGAGATTCCGAGTACGAGTTTGAAATCGAGATGGGCCAGGCCGCGGTCGAAAACGAACTCACCGTGAAGATAAGCACCGGGGAGACACGCGGCATTCCGGTCTCCATGGGCAATCCGCACTACGTGGTGTTCGTGCGCGAATTTCCCGCGGATTGGCCGACGCGCTCGGCAGAAATCCAGCGCAACCCTCACTTCAAGCAAGGGGTGAACGTTGAACTCGTAGCGGTTGATGGCAAGCACGATGTGAGGGCGTGCTTTTTTGAACGCGGCGTGGGGGAAACGCAATCTTCCGGCACTGGTTCTTGCGCGGCGGCGGTGGCCGCCATGGCTACCGGGCGGGCGGATTCTCCCGTGAAAGTGCATGCGCCCGGCGGAACACAATCTGTGCGCCGGGAAGGAAACGTTATTTTTCTGCGTGGCCCGGCGCGCTTATTGTGTCGGGGAGAGTTCTTTCTGAGCTGAGCGGTAGCCGGTCGAGTTTGCAGTCGCAACCGGCGTAAGAAAAAATGTCCACTTCGAATCTTCAGCGCGTTAAGCCGCCCGCCCTTCGCCCCGGCGATACCGTCGGCATCGTCGCGCCCGCCAGCAACGTCAAACAAAGTGATCTGGAGGCTGGCTGCGAAGCCTTGCGCCGCGCCGGCTACCGTCCCTTTTACTTCGATTCCATCCTGGAGCAGGATCTCTATTTCGCCGGCACCGTTGCGCGCCGGGTGCGCGAGTTGGAGGAGATGTTTGTCCGCGAAGATATCCGCGCCATCCTGTGCGCCCGCGGCGGTTATGGCGCGAACTACCTGCTCAAAGAACTCGACCTCGAGAAAGTCCGCGCCCATCCTAAGATTTTCCTCGGCTACAGCGACATCACGGCGCTGCTGACTTATTTCACCGATGCTGCCGGCCTCGTGACTTTTCATGGACCGATGGCGGCCAAGGACTGGGCGCACGAAGACGGCGTCAACCTGACATCGTGGCAGTCGGCACTAACCGGCGCGACGGCGTGGGACGTGCCCCTGGGAGCGGAAGTCAGCGGCCTTACCAGTGGCGAGGCCGAGGGCGTCCTGTATGGCGGATGCCTTTCCATCCTGGTCGCCTCGCTGGGCACGCCCTACGAAATCAAAACTACCAGCACGATTCTGTTTCTCGAAGATCTCGCCGCCAAGCCCTACCAGATTGATCGCATGCTCATGCAGTTGAAACTGGCGGGCAAGTTCGAGGGTGTGCGCGGTTTTGTCTTTGGCGAGATGCTCGACTGCATGCAAACGGCAAACCAGGGCTACACGCTGCAGGAAGTCGTTGGGCGAATTGTCGGAGACCTTGGAGTGCCCGTCGCGTTCGGCGTGCGTTCCGGACACGTAACCTCGGATAACATCACGCTTCCGTTCGGAGTGCAGGCCGCGCTTACGGTGCGGGGCGCGCAGGTGGGCCTGCGGATTACTGAATCAGCCGTGAAGACCTAGCCTTGGATTGTGGGGGCAGCGCCGTGCCGCAATCACCGACGATATGAACGACCAAAAGCACATCCACTTGATCGGCATCTGTGGCACCGCGATGGCCTCCCTCGCCGGAATGCTGAAGCAGCGCGGATTTCGCGTCACCGGCTCCGATGCCGCTGCCTATCCGCCCATGTCGGAGTTTCTCCGTGACCTGAACATTCCCGTGGCCCAGCCTTTCGATGCCAGAAACCTCGAACCACGCCCTGATCTGGTTGTGGTCGGCAACGCCATGTCGCGCGGCAATGTCGAACTGGAATACCTCCTCGACCAGCGCATCCCGTTCTGCTCCTTGCCGCAACTCCTGCACGACGAATTTCTGCGCGGCAAGGAAGTCCTGGTCGTCGCCGGCACTCACGGCAAGACCACCACCACATCTATGCTCTCGTGGATCTTTCATTCCGCGGGCTTGCAGCCTTCGTTCCTGATCGGCGGCATCGCAGAGAACTTCGGTTCGAGCTTCCATCTCGGAGAGGGCAAGCACTTCATCCTTGAAGGCGACGAATACGACACGGCCTTCTTCGACAAGGGCCCCAAGTTTCTGCACTACTTTCCCGACGCCATTATTCTGACTTCCGTAGAATTCGACCATGCCGACATCTACAAAGATCTCGACGCCGTCGAGACGGCCTTCAAACGCCTGGTGAATCTGATCCCGCGCCGGGGGCGCATCGTAGCTTTCGATGGTGGCGACGAAAACCAGAGCCTCGATCGCTGTTTGGCCAAAGCCTTCTGTCCCGTCGAGCGTTACGGCGCCGGGCCGCGCTCCCAATGGCAGATGACAAACCTGCGTTTCGAGCCGGGCCGCACCTGCTGGACCATGCTCCGCGACGGTGCACCGTGGGCCGACTTGGAGTTCGCTCTGGCCGGTGAATACAACGTCTGCAACGCAACCGCGGCGGCCGCGCTCGCGGTCTCCTGCGGTATTCCCAAGGAAGCCATTGCCGACGCGCTGAAGAGCTTCAAGAGCGTGAAACGCCGCCTGGAAGTGAAGGCGCAGGTCAACGGCATCACCATCATTGACGACTTCGCGCATCACCCCACAGCCATCGCCGGCACGTTGAAAGCGCTGCGTGCGCGCTATGCCGGAGGGCGCTTGTGGGTGATTCTTGAACCGCGATCCAACACCCTGCGCCGCCGCGTTCTGCAAAGCGATCTGGCCCGCAGCCTTGCTCTGGCCGACGAAATTGTGGTGGCCGGCGTCTTTCGCTCCGAGGCGATTCCAGAGAACGAACGCATGCAACTGCCAGAACTCGCCGCAGAAATTCTCCAGCACGGAAAGCAGGCGCGTCTGCTCGCCGATGCCGACGCAATCGTGCAGGCCGTCGCCCCGGAGATGCGCAGCGGCGACGTGGTCGCGATTCTTTCCAATGGCGGCTTCGGCGGCATTTATGAAAAACTACCCGCGCGTTTGCGCGAACCAACAAGGACTAAATGAATCTCCTGCCAAGAGCTGTCCGCCGGGCCACACGAGTCGCGCTTTGTGCCGCAATATTCGCCCTGTCGGTCACCGCCTTTGCCCAGTCGGCCACGGTTGTCTACACAGTCTCTCTCGCTTCGCCGGAGCAGCATCTCATCGAAGTCCGCATCACCCTGCCCGAAGGCGCAGCGCAACGCGACCTCCAACTTCCCGTGTGGAACGCCCTATACCAAATTCGTGACTTTGCCCAATACGTCAATTGGGTTCACGCCACAGACCCCGCCGGCAAGCCCCTCCCCGTGCGCAAACTGGAGACGAGCCGCTGGCAGATTCAGAACGCCCAGGGCGGCGCCGTTGTGGATTATCAGATTTACGCCGACTCACCCAGTCCTTTCGGCGCGCAATTGAATCCTCATCACGCCTTCTTGAACCTGGCGGAGATCCTCATGTACCCCGCGGACGCGCGTAGCACGCCCCTGCGTCTGCATCTCGATCACCTCTCGGAGGGATGGCGAGTCGCGACTCCGCTCCCGGCGTCCGATGGCGGCTTCAGCGCAGAGAATTACGACCGCCTGGTGGACTCTCCGGTCGAGATCGGCAATTTTCAGGAATCTGATTTCGAGGAAGCCGGCGGCCACTTCCGCGTCATCGTGGACGCCGAGGCCGGCGACTACGACATGGAACGCATCGTCGCCGCGCTCCACAAGATCACCGCCTCGGCCACCGCATGGATGAACGATCGTCCCTTCGACACCTACATGTTCTTCTACCACTTTCCTCGCGGACCGGCGGGTGGCGGCATGGAGCACGCTTATTCGACAGCCATAGACCTCAATGCAGACGTCGTGAAGCAGCGGCCGGATGCGTTGGCTGGAGTCACCGCACATGAGTTCTTCCATCTGTGGAACGTGAAGCGCATCCGCCCTCAGACGCTTGAGCCTATTGACTACACCCGAGAGAACTACACCCGGGCGCTGTGGTTCAGCGAAGGCGTTACCAGTACTGCCGAAGGCATCATCCAGTTGCGCGCCGGGCTGCTCGATGAGAAACAATACCTTGACCGCCTGGGCGAGGAAATCACCGAACTGGAGCGCCGTCCCGCCCACCTGACGCAGTCGGCCGAGGAGTCCAGCCTGGATGCGTGGCTGGAAGGCGACGCCTACTACCGGCGCCCGGAGCGCAGCATCTCCTACTACAACAAGGGCGAACTGCTCGGTGTGATGCTTGACCTCGCGGTGCGCGAAGCCAGTCACGGCCAGGCCTCGCTGCGCGAAGTGCTGCAATGGATGAACACGAACTACGCCAAGAAAGGGCGATTCTTCGCCGATTCCGCAGGAGTCCGCGAAGCGGCTGAGGCCGTCTCTCATGCGGATCTCGGCTGGTTCTTCACCAGCTACGTTGCCGGAAGCGGCGAGGTTCCCTGGGATGACTTCTTCCGCAGCGTCGGTCTGCGCGTCGAACAACTGAGCAACACCGTGGCCGACCCTGGATTCATGGCGTCGCGCAACTTTGACGCTCCCATGTCCGTGGGCGCGGTCACGCCCGGCGGTGAAGCCGAGCGCGCCGGCCTGCAAGTCGGAGACGCCATTCTCGAGATCCAGGGCAAGCCCGCCGGGCAGGAATCGCGCCAGCAGTTGTCGCGTCTCAATCCCGGCGACGTCCTGACGCTAAGAGTCCGCGGCCGCCGCGCCGTTGAGCGCGAACTGAAATGGAAGGTCGGAGGCCGTCAGGAAATCGCGTATGAAGTGACGGACCTGGATCAGGTCACCGCCGCCCAGCGTTCCCGCCGCACGGCCTGGCTGAAAGGGGAAGCCCAAACGGCCGCGGATTCATCCGCCGCAGATCATCCCGGAACAAATCAACCCATCACAAATCAACCCGCGGGAGCGGCGCTCAAATGATCCGCACCATCATCATGCTCACCTTCTGGTCTCTGGCCGCTCCGCTGGCGGGAGTGATCGCCTTTTCCTGGACCTTCCTTACCGGCGACATCCGCCTTCTCTATCGCCTGTTCAATTGGGGAGCGTTTGCAGGAGTATGGCTGACTGGCGTGCGCGTCGAAACCATCGGACTCGACAAAATTGACACCTCGCGCAGTTACATCTTCATGTCGAATCACGTATCGAACCTTGACCCGCCGATCCAGATTCCGCTGATTCCGCGCCGCACTTCGGTGATGGTGAAAAAGGAATTGTTCAAGACTCCCATTCTCGGTCCGGCCATGCGCATGGCTGCCCTGGTTCCCGTGGACCGCGGCAATCGCGACGCCGGCATCGAAGCCGTGGCCGCCGCCAAAGAGGTCGTGAAGCAGGGACTCAACATGACCATCTATGTCGAAGGCAGGCGCTCCTTCGACGGCAAGCTGCTGCCCTTCAAGAAAGGACCGTTCTACCTGGCCCTGGAGTGCGGCGTCCCGGTGGTTCCCGTAACTATCGTGGGCACGCATTACGCCATGCCCAAAGCGCGGTTTGCCATCAAGCCGGGTCGGGTTCAAGTGATTTTCCATCCGCAAATTGAGCCGAAGGATTTTAGCGATCGCGACAGCCTGATGGAAAAAGTCCGCCTCGCCATCGAGAGCGGCCTGCCGGAAGAGTACCGGCAGGGAAGTGCGGTTGCTGCGAAGTAGGCGATACACTCTTGCTCCTCTCTTGTGACGTCTTCTCTTGTTACCGCCTTCCGCTTGGCCACCTTGATATCCCCACTACATTTTTTTCTCCGATTGGCTAAAATCCTGGATTGATTGGACTTGGCGGAAATTGATATGGGAATGGGCCGGTAAAATATTGGGCCGCAAGGACTTACAGGTAAAATCTTGCGGAATAAGGAGTTCGCCGCAGATTGCGAGAGGAATGTGCTGGTGACGCCGGATTGATTAGGATTGCCCTCGCGCATATTCCCAATTTTGCACCTTCGTTATTCTCGGTAAAGGTTGTTCGTCACAAGGAATTGGACTCTTGTTGTGGAGTGCTGTGGAAAAAGGTTCGTGGCGCTGAATGTAGTCAAAATCCCCGCCCAAGCGGAGCTTGGACGGGGCACACCGGGGGGCCACCGGCCGCCCAGAAAACGGGGAACATCCCGTCTGTCCCCAGTTTTCTCCTGGTGCTGCAATTGCTCTTCGTACAGCGTTTAAGAAAAGAACCGGGATGGAGAGACCCATGGAACTAGCAGCCGCGATCTGGACACGTTTCCGAGTGCGACCATTCAATGCAGCAGTCTTCATCCTCGCGCTCTCAGTCTCGGGATGGGCGCAGCAGGCACCTCCTGCCAGCCAGAAGCACCAGGCCGCTAGGAGGCATACGGGAACCATCGAGCACAGAAATAGAAAATATGGTTTCAGCTTTACCTTGCCTGAATCGTGGAAAGGCTACAGGGTCTTGTGGTCAGAGTGGCAAGGCAGTGTCCTCGCGAGCAATGGCACCGCGGAGCGTGTTTTGCGAGGGCCGGAGCTGCAAATCAGGCACCCCAAATGGACAGAGGAAAATCCCCGAGAAGATATGCCAATCATGATCTTCACAATCGCCCAGTGGAACGAGCATCCTATCGTCAGTGCCGCTCCATTCGATCCGGCAGAACTTGGGCGCAATCGTAAGTACGTATTTGCGGTCCCACCTCGCTGGGACTACGACTTTTCCGAGGGATGGGAGGAGGCGCAAAAAATTTTAACTCCTGACTTTCTTCACACATTTGCACCAGCGAACTGATTTACCACGGTTGGCGAAAGATCTCCATTTCACGCATTGACCGGGTCAGCCTCCTCAATGAGTGTAATAGCCTAATAGCGTCAGTTGACACTGACTACTTCCGGTTTGCCCGTCGCTCGCCCAATGGGAATCCTCACGACGCGCGGAAAATGAAAACGGGCTGGCCGCGATGCGATGCATCGTTACCAGCCCGTTTGGTTGCTTGACTTTGCGAAGACTGCGGCTATCCAGCCCTGCCTGCGGGGTTAGCGCGCAATCAATGCGGCTTTTCCGCGGGAGGACGGTTCTCCGGCTTTGGTGCAGTTTGGCGCGGCGCTTGGCGCTGCTCCATCTGCTTCTGCTGAGTGGCATGCTTTTGCTCGACCTGTTGCGTTTGCTGAGCGTGGCGCTGCTCCATCTGCTGTTTCTGCGCGTCGTTGTAGTTTTTCTGGGCGGCTTGCTGATGTTCTTTATCCTGCTGCTGCTGGAGCTTCTGATGATCCTGCGCCTGCTTGGCAGCTAGGTTGTCCTGTTGCTGCTGATATTTCTTATCAGTTGCGGCGTTGCCGGAGTTTGGCGGTGTGAACTTGTGTGGCTGCAATTCGCTGGCGTGACTGACGGTGTTGGGACGAGCTTCGGTAGTATTTTCTGGGCGATTTTCCGTGCTGGGACGCGCTTCATTTGCAGGACGCGCGTCATTGCCGCGCGCGGCATTGGCTGGAGGAGCCTTGTATTCGCCGCCGGCTTGTTTAGTAGCCACAACGCCAGTTTTGAAATCACCGGGTCTGGCAGTAGCCGCGACGGGCGGCTTGCCCTGGTTGGCGGAAGCACGCAGCTCGGGATTACTCCGCGCTGCCTGAACGTGCTGCGTCTGCACGGCTACCGGACCGACGTGGTGCTGGTTAGCGTAGGACTCTTGCTGCGATGTGGGACGCGCTTCGACCCCACCCGCACCACCGTTGTAGCTGACGTGAGTTTCGGACACATTCGTGACCCTGGTGTTGTAGGTGTTGTGAATGATGGTGATGTCCACGTGATTCACGTAAGTATTGTAGGAGAAGTGACCACCTTCCCAGCGGCCGCCTTCATAACCAACGCCGCCGTAGCCGAAGCCATAGTTGATGCCGCCGTAGAAGCCCACCTCTGGGCCCCAATATCCTTCATGGAAAAGGAACGCGCTGCCTCCCCAGCCCCAATAACCTGGGGTCCAGAGAAAGCCGACCTGGGGTGCCTCAACCCACGTCCCGGGCACCCAGTAGTAGCCATTGTCGTCGTCATAGGCCCAATACCCGGGTGTCCATAGGTAGCCGTCGTTGGGACAGATTGGCTGCTCGTAGACGGGAAGCGCCGGGGGACCGAAATTCACGGAAATGCCGACCCCGATTTGAGCGAATGCGCCATGGGACAAAACCAGCAAGGCAAACGAAAATAGCAATGAGCGAATAGCTACCGTAGTACGCATTGTGCCTCCTTCTGCCCGCTCATCCTTATCTTATTGCCCCGGTACGGCGAGAGGCTCATGGGCGCGGATTTGAGCGGCGTCGCGTCGATGCAAGGGTTCCACGGAGACACGGGCTGAGTCTGTGCACTACTGCTCACTTTTCTATCCGCCTCAGATGATCGTGCCTCGGGTCGGGCTGGTACATTGACTCGAGCGGGGTGTATCACGGCTTCCTGCGCGCTCCCAACGGTCATATCACCAAGTTCAACGCTTCGGGCGCGGGGACCGGCTCCGGCCAAGGCACCGTCCCCGGTCCCAACAACTCAGCGGGGACGATCGTGGGATACTACGTTGACTCGAGTGGGGCATATCACGGCTTCCTGCGCCAGTAAGCGAGGGGCGCCCAACTGCGGCTACTCCTTGTTTTTGTTGCCCCGCACCGCCCGGACAATCTCGGGCAGCCGCGGCAGGATGGCCGAATATTTCAGCCACGCTTTGTGATCCACGGCCGGAGAGCCGCTCACCACGGCCCCCGCCGCAATGTCATTGGCCACGCCGCTCTGCGGCGTTACGATCGCGTCCTCACCCACCTTGCAGTGGCCGACCACGCCCACCTGCCCGGTGAGAATTACGCGACGGCCGATCTCGGTTGACCCCGCCAGTCCGACCTGCGAGCACAGCAGGGCATCCTCGCCGATCTGCGACCCATGACCGACCTGCACCAGGTTGTCTACCTTCACACCGCGTCCGATGCGGGTTTCGCCGACACTGGCGCGGTCAATGCAGGAATTGGCCTGCACTTCCACGTCGTCTCCAATCACCACCGGCGCGGGCTGCGGAATCTTATGCCAGCGTCCCTCGGCGGTCTTGGCGAAGCCAAACCCGTCGGCGCCAATGACGACGCCATTCTGCAAAAGCACGTTGCTACCCAGGCGGCAGTTCTCGCGCACTACCGCATGCGCGTGAGCGAAGAAATTGTCGCCAATGCGGACGCCCCGGTAAATCACCACGTGCGCCAGCAGGACGGCGTTGGCGCCGATCACGACATCCTCGCTGATCACCACATAAGGCCCAATGTGCGCATTCGCGCCTACATGCGCGCTCGGCGCCACGACCGCCGTGGGATGCACCCCGGGCGCATAGCGCAGCGGCTGGTGGAAAAGCTCCAGCGCCCGCGCGAAGGCCAGATACGGATCTTTCGCCCGCAACATGGCCGCCGGGATGGCAGGGAAGTTCTCGGCCACGATGACGGCGGAGGCTTTGGTCGTCCGCGCCGCCGCCGCATACTTGGGGTTCGAGACGAACGTTAGGTCTCCCGGCCCGGCCTGTTCAATCCCGTTCAGGCCGGTGATCTCGGTGTCAGGAGAACCGTTTTCAAGGCGCAAGTTGAGGGTGGAAGCGATGGTGGAAAGTTTCATGGTGACGAGAGAAGATGCGAGTCAATCGTACACCAAGGAATACTGGCGACGGTCACCGCGTTGCTGATGAGGTTGGTCGGTTAGCACTTCAGCGTGGTCCCCATGCTTGCTGGACGCTGAGGACTATAAGACCCTTCTACTGGACAACGACGCTGACTGGGGTTGCCAGCGATAAGGCGCTGGAACCGCTGCCGGTCACACTCGTGACGGTAAACGCATACTGTCCCACAGGTGTTCCCGGATCGGTCTGTTGACCTCCGCCCCTACCGCCGCCGCCACAGGCGGCTAGCGATAAAAACAAACCCACGACGGCAATCGCTATGAGCTTTCTGCGGCGCCGATGACTGAAGGGTAGAAAAATCAGCGCCACTCCTCCGAGCGCAAATCCAGCGGGACCGAGGAGGGATGTGGCACGCCTCTGAGCTACCGGATGAGGAGCCATTGTCGTTACGTTGAAAGTTACGGTCGTGCTTGCCCCGGTGAGGTTCACTTGCAAAGTGGACGCGGTGGAGGATCCGCTGGTGAAACCGCAACCAGATTCCTTCGCGGTAGGATCCGTTGTGCAGGAGAGGGCCACGTTTCCCGAGAAGCCCATGTTGGAGGTTAGGGTCAGCGTAGTCGAACCGGATTGGCCCGGGTTCGAGATGTAGATCGTTGACGAGGGCGTGACCGTGACTGGCCCCGTGACGTAAACGGAGCTGGCGTTTATGGCCGCTACGGTTGTCGGCAGGTAGTTACTATCGCCTGAGTAGGAAATCGTGAGGTTATGGGTTCCCGGAGTCGTGAAGGTGTAGGAAATTGTTCCCGTGAGGTTTGATCCGGTCGTTTGGCCGGCGGCTGTTCCTGTATAGGTGACATTCCCAGGTATTGTGTTTCCGTTGTCGAAAAATGCCATTGTGCCCGTAGGGATTGCACCGGCATCCGAGCCATACATCTGTGCACTCGGGCTGACCGTCTGGCCGACTATAGGTGACGAGGCGTTCCAACTGTTAGCAGTGAAGGTCGGTTGCGCTTTGCTAACCACTACATTCGAAGGGCTACCGTTGCTTGCAGCGTAGTTGATGTCCCCGGGGAATTGTGAGGCCAGAGTGTGAGTGCCAACGCTTAGAAAGGCGGCACTCGAAAGTGCTTGTGCCCAGGCGTAGTGTGGCGTCCTCTGCAAGTTGTAACCGCCGCTCTGAGACACGGGCGCCGGTTTGCCGTACGGCGATCCATCCATCAGGAACTGGAAAGTGCCGGAGGGTGCGACGCCATCGCTCGTGGTATTCAGGTAGGCAATCGTGGGCACGTAGTACCCATACTGAACCGGCACCCCATTGTAGATATTGGCCGTAGTGGTAGCCGGCGCTTGGGCAACCGTAAAATTCACGTTTCCGACACTTGCTGCGTAGCTGGAATCTCCAGAGTAGCTCGCTGTAAGCGAGTACGACCCAGGTGGGAATGACTGATTTTCCGCAAAGCCTACGCTGTTCAATAGAAGTGTCGTCCCATCCAGCGCTGTGCCGCTGGCCGCTAACGAGATCTTACCCGTGGGGCAACTCGCCTTCCCGTTCGCACAAGTACTCGAGATTCCCGTCGTTGAGGACACGCTCGCTGCGGAGTCACCCACATCTACCCGGAAAAAGTAATAGCCAGATCCATAGGTGGCGCTGTTCGCGGTAAAGCTGGTCAACAGGCCGTTGGAACCAAATGTAACCAGGTTCGGAAGCGTTTTACTCGGTTCTGACGAAACTGTAACCGGAACCAAGCTGGAATCGCTTGATCCGTAGGTAGCGTCTCCCGCATAGTGCGCTAGCACCGAATAGCTCCCCCCCGGCAGGAGGGTAGTGCTACCCGACACACTACCGTTGCTCAATGGAAAGGCGGCAATTCCGGGACCACCGCTGCCCTGCAGAAGCGAAATCGCTCCTGTTGGAACGCCATTCCCAATCTGGGGCTTCACATTGACGCTAAAGCTTACGGACTGACCATGGCTTATTGCCGTGGGCGCCAGAGTCGTGATGGCCGTAACAGACGGCAGTGACGTCACTGAACTCCACTGGTTTACGAGGTTTTGTGCGTTTACTGAACCTAAACCAGTGGCAAGATCGAATCCGGTACCCGCACTGTACCCTGAAAGAACTCCATAGGCGTCGCCCGAATTCGTGGTACCGCAATTCGGGCTTCCCTTGGAGCAAGGCATCTCTATGGTCCCGGAGGTCACGTCGTTGAAAATGCAATTGCTGGCGGGGCCGGTGGTGGAAGTGCAACTGGAATCAAGCTGCTTGGCCGCTAGTCTGTAGAAGACGTAGTTGGGATTGCCTTGGCGTCCATTCTGCTGGTTTATCAGTGCCATAATCCCGGCAAATGCGGGCGACGAAACGGAGGTTCCTCCAAAACCCGACAAGTAGAGGGTCGAACCTGTGTCGCAGCTGTCGTAGTAAGTCGCATCAGATTGACAGATGACGTAAAAGTTGCCCATGAATCCGTCGCTGGCAAATAGGGCAACGTCGGGAAGATCGCGATGGCCGTCGTTGGGGCTTCCCGCCTGCCACGATGGTTTGGGATACCCACCGGTACAACTGGAGGCTGTATTTCCCTGCGGGGCTGTGCAGTTGCTGGTTCCCCCACTCCCGCCAACGGTCCAGACTAGCCGCGAGAGCTTCGCGTTATTGCAATTCGTCTCTGCGTTTGAACTCCATCCCAAGCTGGCAAGAATTCCGTTCGTGCAGGAGTCGTTCCACGTAGTCTCGGGAATGTAACCCTTGGCCGATGCTTGCGTGGTGGGATCGTTCGTAGTGTTCCAATACGCAGTCGGATTCGAGATGTCATTGAAATCAGTGCCGCCGACCGCTACGTTGTAAGGTGTGGATGCGTATCCACTGACGGCTAACCCGAACTGCGCAGGTTGCGGCGTCGTGCCTTGATTGCGGTCACAACCCGCCGACCCGCTATCCCCGGAGGCAATGAACACACTGATTCCTTGTGCCGACGCTTGTTGCCAGAGAGCATTGAAGAAGCGATTCCCGCTGGTGCCGAGTCCAAGCTCACAGAACCCGTAACTCTCGCTCATCACCGGAGCAAGGTTATTTTCGACAATGTAGACGGCCGAGAGGTCAACTCCTGAGGTCGTCTCCGTCGATTCGGAAACCACCAAGTCAATCGTGGCGCTGGGGGCAGCCGCGCCCGACCATTGCACGTCAATATCGGCTTCCGACTCGTCTCGTTGGATGCCCGGGTCTGGTCCGTTCAGAACGATGTTCACGGGGTTCGCCGGGAAGCCGTTGGCGGGCAATCCGAAAATGCTGCGGAATACGGTCACATCCTGGGGCTTGATATTGCTCTCCCCCACGATCGCGATCGTCTGGTTCTGACCGCTAACCCCGGCGTTCCAAAGAGGAAGCAGGTTGTAGATCGTCGCAAAGTCGTAGGGTCCGAGGGCGTAGCAATTGCCGTCTTCATCGCAGTGTCCGGGATAGGTGTACAGCGGGCTTAACGGGGTCGTTCTTCCGGTCGCCTTGTCGCGCGAAAACTGGCCGTAGAACTGGTTCATCGCCATCCGCGGAAAATTATTCAACGACGCCATCCCCGCCACTGCTGGCGTCAGCGCCGTTGGAATCTGGGGGTCGGTGGCGTTGGCCCAGTGTTGTTCGCCGTTCACGAGATATTTGTGAATCGTGGTGTGGAAGGCTTCCTGTACCTGGCCGGCTGTGCCGGAGAACTCGAGCACGGTGCGGCCTTTGGTCGAGCCGACTTGAAATCCGTGGGACTGCAGCCAGGCAGCAATCGTCTGCAGGTCGGCGTCGGTGGGGCCAAATTGCTTGCCGAACTGCTCGGGCGTGAGCCACTTGTGGTAGCTGGGCGAGGCTTTGTCCTGCTGATTGTCGAGCAACCTGCGGAGCGCCGCCTCCTGGTCGGGGCTGCGTTTCAGAACCAGCAGCATCCGCTGCATGGGGAGGCTGGCCTGGGCTGTGCCCAGATCGAACTGGGGGCGCGCCAGCGGATGCGTATTTCCTCGCAGCGTCGTGAGCTGGGACTCATCTACGGGTTGCGTGATCAGCGGCGGAGCGACAGCCTGCGATGCTGCCGGTGTGTCCTGCCCGAATGCCTGAGCGCCCAGCATCGTCAAGCAAATGATTGCCGCAATGAGAGTTGAAGGGTGGGCGAAAGACGACAGGGAAGAAGACGAAGACACCGAAGGAATAGCGCGCCTGGCGAACACACCTTTGCCAGAGAATGGCCAGCGTCCACTCAGACCGAACCGGCCGGAGGAAGGGAAGGGAGCCGGGCGTCTTTTGCAGGCCCAAGGCCCGCGTGGACCTCACACAGTACATCAACTTTTCGCCGATTTCAATGAATTTGAGGCTGGTTCGGGCGGGTTGTCCATGTGCTCGAGACGGCTCCCTGTCCACCCTCTCTGCACCACCTTGCGCGCAGATGGGAGGTGCTCGCTTAGGGAGATCCTTCGCTCCGCCAGAAAAAAGGCTACGCTCAGGATGACGCCCCGTTTGGACTGCCGCGACCTACTCGCCGAACATGGGGACTTGCAGTTGGTCTTCGCCGGTACGCCGGCGGCGCCGGGCTGCGCCGATCACCGCCAGCACGGTCAGTGACTCCAGGGCGGTGCGGGGCACGAAGATGCGCTGGGTATTCGATCTTTGATCGGGCGGGCTGACCAGAAAGCCCTCCGGCATGGTCTGGGTCAGGTCGGCTGGCATGAGTCCTTCCAGCACTTCGCTGTCTTTGAACCTGAGCCGCACCCACAGTCCCTCCGACCGCGGCCGGGAGGTGAAAGTCTTGCGCATCAGCGACTCGGAGTCGCCGAACTCCCGCACGAAGTAGACGCCCTTGACCTCGCGCAGGTCCATCAGGACCACCGTGCCCGATGTATTCAGCAGCTCCAGCTTGCCGTCCTGGACAAACTGCGCCCCGGCCACGTAGCCCGAGACCGAATCCCGGTCCATCTTGCGGACGATCACTTTCTTGTGTGTTGAAGGCATAGAAGGGCAGTGGCCAGTGGTCAGCGGTCAGCAACCGGCGACCCTCTCGATCCTACTGGTCACTAACCGCTGGCCACTGAACACTACACTGGCCCCTGATTCTCGCACTTTTCGAGGAGAATCTCGCGGAATCTGCCTTGGCAGTAGCCAAAATGTAAACGTTGTGTTATTTTCTTAAGCTTGCCGCAGAGTTTTCACATTGCTTAAGTACTTTGTATTAAGTGACTTGCGTCTGGTTGGTGAAGGCTTCGAAAAGCTTGGCCGCCAGCCCTGTGGAAACCTTGTGGAAAAGTAGGCTACTCCAGTCGGTTCTGAGTGCGGCGCCCAGGCTCGATTGCCTTGGCTATTCCGGCGGGAGGGCCGTTTGAAAGCGAATGGCTGATTACATTTATACGATGGAACTCCGGTTGACCCCGGATCAGATTCGGGGCGTCGGCCTGGTGCAGGACGTAGCCCGCACCGCCGGCATGAATCTCTACCTCACCGGCGGCGCCATCCGCGACATCATCAGCGGTTTCGCCATTCGCGACCTCGATTTCACGGTCCAGGGCAACCCCCTTAAGCTGCAGAAGGATCTCGAAAAAGCCGGCGCGAAGATCACCGCTGTCGAAGAAGACATCCGCACCATTTTCATTTCGCTGCCCGGCAACGCCCGTGCCGAGATCAGCATGGCGCGCACCGAGATCTACGAAAAGACGGGCAAGCCGCCGGTGGTCTCCCCAGCCACCATTCACGACGATCTGCGCCGCCGCGACTTCACCGTCAACGCCATGGCGCTTTCGCTCAACGAAGGCTCGCGCGGCCTGCTGCTCGATCCTTTCAACGGCGTGGCCGATATTGAAGCCAAGCTGATCCGCATTCTGCATAACTATTCTTTCCTGGAAGATCCTTCGCGGCTGATCCGCGCCACGCGCTTTGCCGCGCGCTTCCATTGGCCGCTTGAGGAGCGCACCCAGGCCCGCTACGACGCGGCCCGGGAAGGCAAGTACATTGACCACATCCTGCGCAGTTCGATCGGACATGAGATCGCCGCTCTGGCCCACGAAGACGATCCGCTGCACGTGGTCAAGATGCTCGAAAAGGAAGGCTGGCTGGAGGTGCTGCACGATCACTGGACCGTTGCCAAGGTGGACTCGAACGGTCTCAGCACGCTGATGAAGACGCGCCAGCAGATGGTGGATCTCGGCTACGCGCCTGACGCCGGTCCCGCCGTGATGTATTTCCTGACGTCACGCCTCTCCGACAAAGACGTTTCCGACCTGCAGCGACTGATCCCGCGCGAGGATCTGGTCGAAGCTTGGCGCGACATCGAAGATCATGCCAAGGAACTGGCCAAGCGGTTGATGGGTAAAGAAGCGGCGACGCCCTCGCGCACGTGGCAATTGCTCTCGACCGCCCGGCCGGAGATGATTCTGTTCCTCGCGGTGACCGCCAAACAGCAGTCGGTCGAGCAGAAGATCAAGAACTTCCTCACCAAGTGGCGCCAGGTGCAGCAGAAGCTTCCGTTGCCGGAGATGACCGAGTTGCTGATCACGCCGCAATTGCCGGTGTATCCGAAGCTGGCGCACGATGTTTTCATGCTGCTGCTCGATGGCAAGCTGCGCTCCCGCACCGAGACGCTGAAGTTCCTGAAGCCGTTCGCGCCGCCGCCACCACCACCTCCGCCGGCTCCGAGGCGCGGACGCGCTGCCAAGGCCGCCGCTGAAGCCGCTGCGGCGGCTGCCGCCGCCACGTCCGCGAAAGGTGGAAAGAAAGGGAAGGGCGCCGCTGCGGTGCCCGCGGCCGCAACCCCCGCGGCCAAGCCAGAAGTAAAGACCAAGGCGCCTGCTAAGGCGCCCGAAAAGCCGAAGCCCGCTAAAGCGGCCCACAAGAAGGCCAAACCCGCCGCGAAACCGGCGAAGAAGCCGGTGCGCAAGTCTCCTGCGAAAAGCCCCCAGGGAAAGAAAAAGAAAAAGAAGAAGTAGGCTCTCGCGGCTCGTGCTGCAGTTGATCCTCAGGCGTCATCCTGACCGGAGCCGTTTTTCAGGCGGAGGGAAGAGCCTGCCCTGAGCGCAGTCGAAGGGATATCGCGCGCATCGAATCGCGTCCGGAGCGGCTGCAAGGGAGATCCCTCGCCCCGCTGGTGAAAGCGCGGGGCTTCGGGATGAAGCCTCCCTGAGAGGCAGAGACTGCATCACTGCTCGCACGCGCTGCGGACCACGGAATTCTGCTGCCAGGTCCAGCGCAGGCTATAATGTCCCGCACTCATGTCCCTCGCCTCTGGCACTAAACTCGGACCGTATGAAATTCAATCCCCGCTCGGAGCCGGCGGAATGGGCGAGGTGTACCGGGCCCGCGATACCCGCCTCGACCGCACCGTTGCAGTCAAGATCCTGCCCAGTCATCTTTCCGACAATCCTGAGGCGAAACAGCGCTTCGACCGCGAAGCCCGCGCCATCTCTTCTCTGAACCATCCCAACATCTGCACCATGCATGACGTCGGACATCAGGATGGCATTGATTTCCTGGTGATGGAGCTTCTGGAGGGCGAAACGCTCGCCGACCGCTTGAGGAAAGGTCCGCTGCCGACCGAGCAGGTGCTGAAGTATGGCATCGAGATTTGTGAGGGGCTAGAGCGGGCGCATAAGAGCGGCGTGGTGCATCGCGACCTGAAGCCGGGAAACGTGATGCTCACCAAAACCGGGGCGAAGCTGATGGACTTCGGGCTGGCGAAAGCGACAACGTCGGGCGCGGCGCCAGCCTCCAGTCTGTCCGTGACCAGCCCTTCGGCCGACCAGCCGCTTACGGCGCGGGGCATGATCGTGGGGACGTTCCAGTACATGTCTCCGGAGCAGACCGAAGGCAAGGAAGCCGACCCACGCTCCGACATCTTCTCGCTGGGCGCGGTGCTCTACGAGATGGCGACGGGAAAACGGGCGTTCACGGGGAAGAGCCAGGCCAGCGTGGTGGCGGCGATTCTGGCTTCGGAGCCTCCGCCCATTTCGATGGCGCAGCCCATGTCGCCGCCGGCGCTGGACCAAGTGATCAAGAGTTGCCTGGCCAAGGACCCGGAAGAGCGCTTCCAGACCGTACACGATCTGAAGCTGCAATTGAAATGGATCGCGGAAGCCTCCGCCAGCCAACTAGCCGCGCCCGCCCAGGTGCGCGCCCGCCGCGTGGTGCAGAAGCGCACGTTGCTGATCGCTGCCGGCGTAGGTTGGATTCTGGCCGCTGCCGCTCTTGCCGTTTTTCTCTCCAGCCGCGCCCAACTGGAAGACGCGCGCCGGCCCATGACCGCATCCTGGCTAGCGCCTGGCGATACCGAATTCACCTCCGTGGTTGATGGTGCGCCGGCTCTCTCTCCGGATGGCTTCAGGCTTGCCTTCCTGACCGGGGAAGCAAGGGACACAAAATTGTGGGTGCGCGATATCGCCACCGGGACGGTTCGCCAGGTGGAAGGAGTTGACCGGGCCACGTTTATCTTCTGGTCTCCGGATGGCAAGTACATCGGGTTTTTCTCGGCGGCCAAGTTGAAGAAAGTGGCGCTCGCCGGTGGGCCCGTGCAGACGCTCTGCGATGCGGCAGAAGGCCGGGGCGCATCCTGGAGTCCGCGCGGCGTGATCCTCTTCACCCCCAACATTAACGAGGCCCTCTACAAGGTGCCCGAGGGTGGCGGCACTCCCGAGAAAGTCACCGAGGCAAAACCGGGGTGGACCCATCGCAATCCGTATTTTCTTCCCGACGGCGATCACTTCCTGTTCACCGCTCGCGACACGCTCGGCAACACGGTGGCTGCGGGCGCCGTGTACGGCGCTTCGCTCTCTGGCGACAAGCCGCGCCAACTGGTGGAGCGTGCCTCCAACGTGCAGTATTCCGACGGATACCTGCTCTACCTGCGCGAAAGCGTGCTGGTGGCGCAACGCTTCGATCCCAAATCGCTCAACTTCAGCGGCGACCCGGTGCCCGTCGCCGAAAAACTCGACTACTGGAACGCGCGTGACGTTGCGGCCTTCACCGCGGCGCACGGCACGCTGGTCTTCCGGCACGGATCGCTTCGGAAATCTCAGCCCATGTGGGTGGACCGCTCGGGCAAAGAGGTGGGACGGTTTGGGGAGCCAGGACTCTATTCGTTGCTGCAGGCTTCTCGTGACGGCTCGCTGGTCGGCCTGGTGCGGAACGATTCCGACTCAGAAAAAGGAGACGTCTGGGTTGTGGACACCAGCCGCAACACCATGTCGCGCGCCACATTCGCTGATTCAGCCGACATTTCCTACGCGTTTTCCCCGGACAGCAGAAGGATTGCGGTCGGCACCATTTCGGGGGGGGCCACGGGAGGCATCTGGATCCAGCCGACCAGCGGCTCTGGCAGTCAGGAGAAGTTGGAGGCGCCCAAGGGCTGGGGTTCGGTGCTCAGCTGGTCTCCCAACGGCCGCTACCTTTTCTTCATGGTGCAGAACAATGCCACGCGGGAAGACATTTACTTCATGGATCTGGAGGGCGACCGGAAACTGACTCCGTTTCTGAATTCGCCGGCCAATGAAAACGGCGCGACTTTGACGCCGAACGGGAAATGGCTCGCCTACAGCTCGGATGAGTCGGGAAGATCGGAAGTCTATGTGACCGCGTTCCCCGGTTCCGGAGGGAAGTGGCAGGTCTCCAATGGTGGAGGCGCGGCTCCTTCGTGGAGTGCGGATGGAAAACAGCTGTACTACGCCATCGGGGACAAGCGCATGGTGGTGGCCATCCAGAACGTGGAAACTTTCCAATTCGGAGCGCCCACCGAACTCCCCATCCACTTAAATGAATTCGCCGACCTCGGCCCGGTTGCTCCCGGCGAGCGTTTTCCCGCTCTGAAGACGCTAAGTGGAGGCCAGTCGAAACCCCAGGAAGTCATTCTCAACTGGACCGGAACCCTGAAGCAGTAGGCGCAACTGTAAGCCGCCAGTCCTTGCTTACGGGGTTATAATCAATTTGTATGCGTCGCCTGACGGCCATCACGGCGTTCGCCCTTTTTCTGGCTATACCCCTTTGGGCCCAGCATGGAGGAGGTCACGGCGGAGGCGGCGGCCATGGCGGTGGCTCCGGTGGACACGCTGGCTTCAGCAGTGGTCACGGCGGAGGCGGCCATGTCTCCGGAGGAATGAGTTCCGGAGCGATGACCTCCAGAGGAATGACTTCCAGCCCCAGCGCATCGCGCGGCTTCTCCCACGGTCCTTCCAGTTCGCAACGCGCTTTCTCGCGCCCTCCCATCAACCATGCCCCCTTCAACAATGGGGGATTCCGCGGGCACGGTTCCCGCTTTCACTCCAACGGATTTGGCAACCACGGATTCCGCAACAATTGTTACGGCCGCGGTTGCTGGGGAATCTACGGCTATCCCTGGCTGTACGGCGGCTACTACGATCCGTGGTGGTGGTGGGATAGTTCCTCCAATAACAGCGACTACGAAAACGACGCAGCCGTTGCCAACGAGATGAACCAGCAAAGCCTCGAAGAACAGCGGATGCGGCAGCAGGAAGAAGCTGACGGCGATCAGGATGCTTACGCCCAGGATGCTTATACCCAGGTACCTTGGCGGCCCAGCGAACCGGACACGGACGCGCCCCAGCCCGCCACGATCCTGGTCTTCCGCGATCAGCACCGGATGGAAGTGGAGAACTACGCCATCGTCGGACAGACGCTATGGAACTTCGCGGCCCACCGCACCCAGAAAATTCCGCTGGCCGACCTTGATCTGGCTGCCACCACTAAAGCCAACGACGAACGCGGCACTTCTTTCCGCGTACCCTCCAGCGGCGAAGCTCAGTAGGCAATCCGCTTCATCTCTGTTTATCGCATCTCCACTGACAGCACCGTTTCGCCATTCGCTGCATCCAAGCATGCATTCGCCCCCGCGACGTTCCCATTTCGCTGCGGGGTTAGTACATTGAAAGCAAGCGAATTAGGTCGTTTGCCAGGTTCGTGGGAACCTGCAGAAATACGGGGCCAACCCCCCGGAATGTCTGAGTCCGAGTGCTAAAATAACAGAACACCAAATATGCCTCTAAAAACACTGTTTCTGAATCCGCCTTCGTTTGAAAACTTCGACGGAGGCGCCGGCTCCCGCTGGCCCGCCACCCGCGAAATTGAAAGTTACTGGTACCCCGTCTGGCTGGCTTATCCGACGGGGATGCTCGAGGGCGCGCGGCTGCTCGATGCGCCGCCCCACCACGTTTCTGGCGAAGAGACCATCCAGATCGCCAAGGACTACGAATTTCTCGTCCTGTTTACCTCGACGCCGGGCTTCCCGGGCGATATCCGGCTGGTGCGGGCCATCAAGGACGCCAACCCCAAGATCAAGATTGCCTTCGTAGGCCCGCACGTCACGGTGCTGCCGGAGAAATCTCTGCGCGACTGCCCGGCGATTGATTTCGTTTGCCGCAAGGAGTTCGACCATAGCGTGGTGGACTACGCCAAAGGCAAGCCGCTGGCGGAGATTCCCGGCGTGTCGTTTCTGAAGGACGGCAACGTCGTGCACAATCCCGACGCGCCGCAACTGCAGGATCTCGACGCGTTGCCGCACGTCACGGAAATCTACAAGCGCGACCTCGACGTAACGCGCTACAACGTCCCCTTCCTGCTTTATCCGTTCGTGTCGCTTTACACCACGCGCGGCTGTCCCGCGCAGTGCACGTTCTGCCTGTGGCCGCAGACCTTGAGCGGACATCCCTGGCGCAAGCGCTCCACCGATGACGTGGCCGCCGAGATGGCCCGCGCGAAAGAGCTATTCCCGCACGTCAGAGAATTTTTCTTCGACGACGACACTTTCAACATTCAGAAAGCCCGCACCATCGAGCTGTGCACCAAGCTGCAGCCGCTGGGGCTGACCTGGTCGTGCACCTCGCGCGTCACCACCGACTTCGAGACGCTCAAAGCCATGAAGGAAGCCGGATGCCGGCTGCTGATCGTGGGCTACGAATCGGGCGATCCGCAGATTCTCAAGAACATCAAGAAAGGCGCCACCGTAGAACGCGCCCGCCAGTTCACGAAGGATTGCCACAAGCTTGGCCTGGTGGTGCACGGGGATTTCATCCTGGGCCTGCCCGGTGAAACCCACGAGACCATCAACAACACCATCGCCTTTGCCAAGGAACTCGACGTGGAAACCATTCAGGTTTCGGTGGCGCATGCGTATCCCGGCACCGAGCTTTACGATCACGTGGTGAAGAACGGGTTCATGGTTGCCGGCAGCAAGATGGTGGACGAAGGCGGACACCAGTTGGTGCAGATGCAGTATCCGGGGCTGCCCGCCGACGACATTTTGGCCGCCGTGCACCGCTTCTACGACGAGTATTACTTCCGGCCGAAGGCCGTATACCGCATTCTGCGGAAGGCGGCGTTCAACGGTGTGGAGCGCAAGCGCCTGTACAAAGAAGCCAAGGCGTTCCTGAAGCTGCGTTCGGCGCGCAACAAACTGGTCAAGCAGCATCACGATGCCGCAGCCGCGGCCGAACCGGTGAAAGCGTAGCAATCGCAGGTTTCAAAGTTTCACGTTTCAAGGTTTCAAGGTGTTCAGCCCTTGAATTCATTGGCGTCTTTAGAAACTCTGAAACTCTGAAACCTTGAAACTCTGAAACCTGAGCCTAAGTGACCTTTCGCAAGTATCTTGTGCTGGCCGGAGTCACCGTGTTTGCCGCGGCTGGGGACTCCATGCTCTCGCACGGGATGAAGCAGACTGGCAACATCTCCGTGCATCACCTGCAAGGCGTCTTTTCGGCCGTGCTCAATCCCTGGATCGCCGGCGGCATCCTTCTGCTGCTAGCGTTTTTCGCGGCGTATATGAACGCGCTGAGCTGGGCGGACCTCACCTATGTGCTGCCCGCGACTTCGCTGGGTTATGTGCTGCTGGCGCTGGTGGCAAGATTTGTGCTGCACGAACAGGTCAGCCCATTGCGCTGGCTGGGCATTGCGCTGATCTCGGGCGGAGTTGGATTTGTCGCGGGAGGGCCGGCGCTTACTTCGCATGGACATCAGGAGTCCCCACTTCTCGCAAAAGACGCGAGAAATGGGGCACCCACTTCCGAGGAAATTCCCGCAATTTCCGGTGGAGCGAAGCCATGAAGCACCTCTATACCTGGAGCGGGATTCTGGTGATTGTGGTCGCTTCTGTCGTGGGAGATATTCTGCTGGCGCGTGCCATGAAGCAGGTCGGCGACGTGCATGCACTGTTGCGCCGCAGCGGAGTCTGGACCGTGATTACGCGCGTGCTGGCCAACCCAAATTTTTTCCTGGGCGTCGCCGCCATGGCGGTCGCCTTCTTCAGCCTGCTGTTCGCGCTCTCCTGGGGGGACGTCAGCCTGGTCGCGCCCGCGGCCGCATCGCTGACGTTCATCGGCAACGCCTTCGCCGCCAAAATCTTCCTGCACGAAAAAGTGGACCGGCGGCGGTGGATCGCGGCGGTGCTGGTGGCGGGGGGAGTGGCGCTGCTGGCGGGGTAACATCCTCGGTCGAGGTCAGAGGTGCCCACGTTTCGAAAACCGCGAAAGGTAGGGCAGCCTCGCAAAGTCACATTCCCCACCCTGTCGCGAAGAAGGCGACAAGGGTTGGGCACCCAGCGTGTCCCACCGCGGATCTTCGTGTTTCTGATCACTGACTCGCGCGGTTCGAACGGCTAGAAGTAGCTGGAGGAGGCACCCATGGGAGAGCAACGTGTGTCGCTCGAAGTGATTGAGGATTTCCTGGCGCAGAAGCGGATCGCACTGGTGGGGATTTCGCGGGAGCCCAAAGATTTCAGCGTGATGCTGTTCGAAGAGCTCTGCCGCCGCGGCTACGATGTGATCCCGGTCAATCCCTACGTGCCAGAGGTGTTGGGACGCCGCTGTTACCGCGACGTGCAGGAAATCCAGCCGCCGGTGGATGCGGCGTTGCTGATGACCTCGCCGGCCGTTACCGAAACGGTCGTCGTTGACTGCGCGGAAGCCGGCATTCGGCGGGTCTGGATGTACCGGGCGGGCGGCAAAGGAGGGGCGGTGAGCGCGAAGGCAGTCGAGTTTTGCCGCGACCACGGCATGCAGGTGGTGCCGGGCGAGTGTCCGTATATGTTTCTGCCGGCTGCAGGATTGCATCGCATTCATACTTTTTTCCGCAAGCTCACCGGACACTACCCGCGGCACGGCGCGGTGGCGGCGTAAGTGACAAGCCCCACTTCTCGCAAAAAGCGCGAGAAATGGGGCACCCGGGCCCCGCACTTGATCAGGTGAAAAGGCGCATGAAGCCGGTTGCCGGTAGGTCGGGAGACAGAAATTGCGCATCTTTCCGTCCGGCGGCGCGGGCCAGGGCTTCGGCCGCGAGATAGCCGCTGCGGACGGCGCCTTCCATGGTGGCGGGCCAACCGGTGGCGGTCCAGTCTCCGGCGAGGAAGACGCGCGGCCACGCCGTGGCCGCCGCCGGACGGTAGGCGTCAATTCCGGGCCGGGGCGAGTACGTTGCGTTCAGTTCCTTGATGACCGTGGACTTCACCAGATTGGCTGCGCGGGCGGCGGGGAAAAACTCGCGAACTTCGCTGAGAGCAAGATCAACAATCTCCGCTCGTGACTTATCTATCAGCGTCTTCGACGAACTCACCACCAGTTCGATGTAGCTGGGGACCGCAGGGGCTGAAGCCCCGCGCGCGTTGGGCTCGCTTTCGGCACGACTAAAGTCGTGCCCTTCCCGTTCGTTGCTCGTCATCGGTCCGCGTGCTGCAGTCGTCCCGATTTGTGCACGCATGGGTTGCAGGCGCGACTTGTGGAACATCCACTGCACCGTGCGGTCGAGGAGCACCGCGTGGTCAAGGTCTGAAATCTGCCGGTCGAACCAGAGGTGGATGCCGGTGATGGGCGAGGTTTCAAAGTGCGAGAGCATGTTGCGCAGCGGGGTGCTCTCGGGCGCGTCAGGCAGCACGCGGTCGAGCGCATCGAAGGGGAGCGCGAGAATAAGAAAATCAAAGTCCCCACCCTGTCGCAAAGTGCGCGACAAGGGTGGGGCACCCTCCGAGGAATTGTTCGACGGGTTCTGATCGTAATCGCGATCCTGGTCGCGCAGTTGTAGTTGAACGTGCGAGGTGCCGACAGAGAATCCTTCGACAGGCTGCCGGAAATGCAGGACGCCGCCGCGCGCCCGCACGTAATCGCCAGCCACGTTGTAGAGGTCGGTGAGCGGGACGGTCGGCACTCCCATGTGGCGGGCGGCCGGAGACATCATGGACAGGCGGACGACCTGGGCCGCGGAGGAAATGGAAATCCGGTCGAGCTCCTCGCTGAGGGCGCTGACCAGGATCGGGCGCCAGAAGCGCGCGATTGCATTTTTTGTCTGGCCGTGAAGATCGAGCCAGTGCTGGAAGGACTTTCCGGTGTCGCGCTGTTCGGTCAGGGTCAGCGGGATCAGAGCCTGCGCGATGGCCAGCTTGTCGGCCGCGCCGAGAAATGGAAAGTGCAGGAATGACGGCGCGGTGTGCAGCGGTGCGGGGAGCGAAGAGGACTTCATCACCGAGGTGCGGCCACCGGGCTCGACGAAGGTCATTTTGTCGAACCAGCGAATCTGGCTGGCGACGCCGATGCGCCCGTAGAACTCGATGAGGTTGGTGCACAGGCGGAAGAGCACGTGCTGGCAGTTGTCCACCACTTCGGAGGTTCCGGGATGTTCCCACGATGAGGCTCGGCCGCCGAGAAACGGACGCTTTTCGAAGAGCGTGACGCGGAAACCCGAGTCGGCCAGGGCGCAGGCGGCGGCGAGTCCGGCGAGTCCGCCTCCGGCGAGGGCGACTGTGGGTTGAGTGGGAGTGGGGGGCATCGTTCAGGGTTCGTTTAGCAGTCCCCACTTCTCGCGCCAAGAACGCGCGAGAAATGGGGCACCCTCGGTCAGGTCAGGCGCTTCATGAAACCTTTCCCAAGGACGCGAAGTTTTTCCCAGCGACTCAATGTGACTTTGGCGGTGAAGACGTCATATTGTTTTTCGGCGATCTTGTCGAGCAGGCTACGGTAGATATTCACCAGCACCCACAGAGCAGGCTGACAATCTTCGGCGACGTAGGGAATCAGTTCGCCACCGGCCGTGTAAAACTCGCGGGCGCGATCGGCTTCGAGGGCGAGCAAAGGCCGGAAGCGCACGGGGTCAGGCGTGGCCAGCAACTCCGACGCGGAGAGGCCGAACTTGGCCAGGTCTTCTTCGGGAAGATAGACGCGGCCCATGCCAGCGTCTTCTTTCACGTCGCGAATAATGTTGGTGAGCTGGAAGGCCAGACCGCATTGCTCGGCGAGCGGCTCGGCCGCCGGGTCGCGGTAGCCGAAGACGTGGATGCAGACCAGGCCCACGACCGACGCGACACGATAGCAGTAGAGCCGGAGGTCTTCGAACGTCTTGTACTGGATGGTAAGGCCGGGAGCGCTGGTGGTTTGAGCGGAGGCCTCGGCGTCTTCGACGTCCATGGCGGTGCCGAGGGCGAGTTCGTCGAGCAATCCGGCGGGAATGGTGAAACGGCGCTGGGCGTCGGTCAAGGCGAGCAGGATAGGGTCGTCGGTGGGCTGGCCTTGCTGAGCGCGGTGGAGAGAGTCGAGCCAGGCGTCGAGCTTGTTGCGGCGTTCGGGGAGGCTCAGGGTGGAGTCGTCGGCAATGTCGTCGCAGCGGCGCATGAAGGCGTAAACGGCGCACAGGGCCTCGCGCTTGCGGCGCGGCAGAACGAGGAACGCGTAATAGAAATTCTTGGCCGACGTGCGCGTGATGCCGCGGCAGACGGAATACGCCATCACCAGCTGGGGCGGAGCCGGCGTCCAGGGCATCGGAACCTGATGCGTCCCTGCGCTCATATTTGTTTCACCCCGCCGGGGCTGCCGGAGTCATGGTCAGTCCCTCTGGCTTCTTTAACCGCGGTTCCTGAGAAGAGCTTGCCCATGGCGGCGCGCGCCACCAGGGCGAGCTTGCGCGATTTGGAAATGGCAGGACGGCTTCCCAGCACGGCATAGCCCTGGCGCTCGATGGCGCGCAGAATCTCCTGGCCGCCGCGGCTGAAGAGTTCGAGGTCAATGGCCAGTTCGCGATCCACCTTGCTGACCAGCGGCAGGCCGCGCTGAAACCATTCCTGGGCGCGCTCGACTTCGAATTTCATCATCGAGCAGAAGGCGGCGGTGTTGCAGTTGGCGGCGATGTCTTGCTCGGAGACGCCGAAGCGGCGCAGGTCTTCGAGCGGAAGGTAGATGCGGCCTTTGGCATAGTCTGTGCTGACGTCCTGCCAGAAGTTGGCGAGCTGCAGCGCGGTGCAGGTGAAATCGGAAAGCTGCTGGCGCTCGGCGTCGCGGTAACCGCAGAGGTAGAGCACCAGATGGCCGACCGGATTCGCCGAGTAACGGCAATAGGCGAGCACATCGTCAAAGGTTTCGAAGCGCGTGATGGCTTGATCCTGGCGGAAGGCGATCAGCAGATCGGAGAACTCGCGCTTCGGAATGTCGAACTGGCGCACGGTCTCGGACAGAGCCACGAATACCGGATGCCTCGGGGCGCCTAGGTAGCAGGAGTCGAGTTCGGCCGGCCACTGGTCCAGGAGTTCCAGCGAGGCGGCGGGGTCGCCGATTTCGTCGCCCAGATCGTCGGAGATGCGGCAGTAAGCGTAAACATTGAAGAAGTGCTGGCGCAGCCGGCGCGGCAGAAACCAAGTCGCGACCGAGAAGTTTTCATAGTGGGTGCGGGCGAGGCGGGCGCAGTATTCGCGGGCTTCGGCGAGGCTGGGCGGGGTCGGCGGAATGGCGTAGTTCGCGGGCAAGCGGCTCCAGCCCGGCGCGGGTGCCGGTGAAAGCGGCGGGTTTTGGGTGGCGATCTGGGTCATGCTAATTCAGTACGAGCGGGCTACTCCAAATTTTATTCGGACAATCCAGCGCGTCGTGAGAATTCCCGTTTGCGCCCCGCCAGCAGAGGTGCGGTAGGGATCCCTTCGACTTCGCTCAGGGCAGGCCCTTCGACTGCGTAACGGGGTTCGCATTCGCGAACCAGTTACTGCGCTCAGGATGACACCGCCATCAGTGGCCCGGGATGATTGCGGTCTTGATGTCGCCGCCGCGGTTCAGCATGTGACGGAGCACCTGCTGCAGGCGGGACAGCGGCGCCTCCCCGGTGATGTAGTCGGTAGGACGGATTTTCTTGGCGGCGATCAGGCCGAAGGCGCGGCGGACGGTTTCCGGGGTGTGGTGGAACGTTGCCTTCAGGGTAATTTCGGAATAGTGCAAGCGATTGGTATCGAGTTGCACTTTGGTTCCGCTGGCGCAGCCGCCGAAAAAGTTTACCGTGCCGCCTTTGCGGACCATCTCAACCGTCCACTCCCAGGCTTCGGGCTTGCCGACGGCTTCGATGACGACATCGCAGCCGCGTTTTTGCGGAGAGAGAGCGCGGACGGCTTCCACCACGTCCGTCACCTTGCTGGTTTGCACGATTTCGTGGGCGCCCATCTGTTTGGCGGCCTCGACCTGAGCATCGCGCTTGACTACGGAAATCACGTTGCAGCCAATGGCGCGGGCGACCTGCACGAACATCAACCCGATAGGGCCGCCGCCGAGGATGGCGACGGTGTCGCCGATTTCGACTCCGGTTTCATGGAGTCCACGCAGAACGCAGGCCAGCGGTTCGGTCATGGCCGCCTCTTCAACGCTGACGTTGGGCGGGATCACCAGCATGTTGGCTTCAACGATGCGGCGGGGCACACGAATGTATTCGGCGTAGGCTCCGTTGTTGAAGAGAAGGTCTTCGCAGAGGTTCTCCTGGTGCTTGGAACAGTAGAAGCACATCTGGCAGGGAGCGGAGTTCAGGGCCACCACCCGCATGCCCTTCTTGAAGCCGTTGACGCCGGCTCCGACCTCTTCGATGATGCCGGCCAGTTCGTGACCGAACAGGGCAGGGGGGACGATCATGCGGGCGTGATAGCCGCGCTGATACACCTTGAGATCTGTTCCGCAGGTCAGAGCGACCTGAACCTTGACCAGAACCTCGCCGTCGCCCACCCGAGGGATTGGGACTTTCTCGATCTTCAGGTCTTCTTTGCCGTACAGGACGGCAGCCGTCATTTTTCCGTTCAATTCGGACTTCCTTCCAGGCACTACGGGCCAGGTACTACGGGCCCAGGTACTACGGCACCCAGCTCAAGCCGGGCTGAATCAAGACTTTCATGGACGAAGGTCGCGGATGAGCCGCTAAATCCAGTGCTTTCGCGCTCTCAGCGAGCGAAAAGCGATGGCTCACCAGGCGTTCCATGTCCATTTCGCGATCCATGACAAAGCGAACCGAATCTTCCTGCAAGTCCACCGACGCGCTGTAGGAGCCCAGCAACGTCTTCTCATCTACACAGACGGCGGCAGGGTCAATCACGGCCTCCCCGTGCTGCGTCTGGGCAAAAAGCAAAATCCGGCCCCCGGGACGCGCAGCATCCATGGCGCTGCGAATCAGGGAATTGCCGCCGACGGCAAGAATCACGGCGTCGGCGCCACGGCCCTCAGTCAACTCGCGGACGCGCTCGACCACATTTGTCCGCGAAGCCTCGATTGTATGCTCTAACCCGAAACTTTTCCCTATTGTAAGCCTCTCGGCGTGCAAATCGGAAGTGATTAGAGTGGCCCCGGCCCGTTTCGCCAACACACTCAATAAGATGCCGATGGGGCCCTGTCCGATGGCCAGCACGGTTTCGCCCTGGCGCAGGCGCAGGGCCTCGATGCCCTTCATGCAGGTGTTGACCGGTTCTACAAAGCAGGCTTGCTCGAACGAAATTCCGTCGGGAATCCGGACAGTGCCGTGTTCCACGATCCAGTCCATGACGCGGACGTACTCGGCAAAGCCCCCGCCGGAAGGCTCGAATCCGGCGGTGCAGCCGACCTTCTTGTAGGTGGGGCACTGGGCAAAAGTCTTGTTCTGGCAGTAGAAACACTGGCGGCAGGGGATGTGGTGGAACACCACGACGCGATCGCCCGCGCGGTAGTCGCGCACCCCTTCGCCCACGGCGGCTACCACGCCGCTGGTCTCGTGGCCGAAGATGCGGGGAGCCGAGTGCGAGCCGGTGGAAATCTTCTTGAGGTCGGTGCCACAGACGCCGCAGGAGTGCACGCGGACCAGCAATTCTCCGGAGCCGATTTTGGGGACAGGGACGGTTTCCAGGCGGACATCATTGATGCCGCGATAGACCGCGGCCATCATGGTCGCGGGAATGGAATGCGGAGGATTTTCGACCGCGTACTGTCCGGCAATGGACATAACTTAACTTAGATGCTGGTTAGCCCTCGTTCGTTTCAGAGTCGGAGATGCGGACGCGGATATTCTAATCCAAAACGCCCGAGTTGATGGCTTGGGGACGCTGAACAGGCATCCGACGAAAATCTTTAACCACAGAGGGCACTGGGGGCACAGAGGAGCGCAGAGTACTCAATTAGAGTTTTTCCCAGGACAGGAGCAACAGCCATTGCCCACTGACCACTGACCCCTGCTTTTCATGCTATGCTGCGCAAAACTTTCTTTCCAGGACCTCTAGTGCTAGTTGAACTGCGGCTCGAAAGCTACGCGGTGATTGACAACCTGGCGGTGGAGTTCGGGCAAGGGTTGAACCTGCTGACGGGCGAAACCGGGGCGGGGAAATCCATTCTGATTGATGCGCTGGCGCTGTTGCTTGGCGACAAGGCGTCGAGCGATGTGATCCGCGCGGGGGCGGAGCGGGCCGTGGTTGCGGCTGTGTTCGAAGCCGAAGGAGCGGCGGAGAAGCCGCTGGCAAAGATTCTGGAGACGAACGGACTGGATGAGTCTGACGACGGCTCGCTGATCGTGCGGCGGGAGATTGCAGCCGGAGGCAAGGGCCGCGTTTTCGTGAACAATCAGCCGGCCACGGTCGCGGCGCTGCGGCAGTTGGCGCCCTATCTGGCGTCCATCCACGCGCAGAATGAATCCATTCTTTCCTTTGACGGACCGGCACGGCTGGAGTTGCTGGATACGTTCGCCGCAAGCCAGCTCGAGCCGGTGGAGACTTCGTTTGCCGCCTGGAAGGAGATTCGCACCCGCATTGACGAACTGGAGCGCGGCGAGCAGGACCGGCTGAGGCTGGTGGATTTGTGGGTTTTCCAGAAGCGCGAAATCGAAGAAGCGCGCCTGCAACCGGGAGAAGACGAGCGGCTGGAGGCGGAGAAGCGCGTCCTGGCCAACGCCGAGAAAATCTACAACGCGGCCATGAATGCCTTCGACCTGCTGTATGAGGGCAACGGCTCGACCGCTTCGTCGCTACGGGCGGCGCAGAAGCAGGTGGAAGAACTAGCCCGTTACGAGCCCAAGTTTCAGGAGGCTCTGGCGGCGCTGGAAACGGCGCGGATCAGCGTGGAGGACGTCGGCGCGACCCTGCGCGACTACGCAGGAGGCATTCATGCCTCGCCGGAGCATCTGGGGCAGGTGGAGGACCGACTGGCGCTGCTTGACCGGCTGAAGCGGAAATATGGGCCAACGCTGGATGAGGTGATTCAGTTCGGGGCAGAGGTCGTACGCAAGCTGTCGGAAGTCGAGAACAAAGACGAAATTCTGCGCCAGTTGCGGGCGGAACTCAACAGCGCGGCTCAGCAGTATCTGCGGATCGCTCGGGCGCTCTCGAAAAAGCGGGCGGAGGCGGCGCGCAAGCTGGAGAAGCTGGTGGAGGCCGAAATCAATGACCTGGCGATGAAGGCAGCCTTCCAGATTGAAATGGCAACTTCAGAGGAAGAAGGGAACTGGAGCGCGTCGGGCGTGGATCAGGTCGTGTACCTGATTTCGACCAACCCGGGAGAGCCCCTGCGGCGGCTCGAACACATTGCCTCCGGCGGGGAACTTTCGCGGGTGATGCTGGCGCTGAAAGCCAGCGTGGAGGCGGGAAGCGATCCCGCCCTTCGTAAGGAACGCGAGAAGCCGGGCGCCCGAGACAGGCGGGGCGCGGCCCAACGCACGCTTGTGTTCGACGAGATTGACACCGGCATCGGCGGTCGCGCCGCGGAGGCAGTTGGAAAGAAGCTCAAGTCGCTGGCCCGGTCGAATCAGGTGCTGTGCGTGACTCACCTGCCGCAGATCGCCACGTTTGGCGATCATCACTACGTGATCGAGAAGAAGGAATCCGGCGGGCGCACCCGCACTACCATCCGCGCTGTAACCGGAGAGGAACGCACCGAGGAAGTGGCCCGCATGCTCAGCGGGGCGAAACTCACCGAGGCGTCGCGCAAGCACGCCGAGCAGATGATTAAGGCGAACGGGTAGCCACCCGACGCCAGGCGGCAGCCCCTGCCGGCCTTCCCCGTTGCTGTGTTCCCAGCGACTCTGCCGTGTGATTCCTGTCACTGCTCAGCGGTTCCGCCTGCCATATATCCCCAAGAATGAACAAATCAAATGGTAAGGATCGCGCGGCGTGGCTGCAGGGGCCCTCGGCTCAATGCGAGGTCGCGCCAGACAACTCTAAGATCCCCTGGAGGATTGTCTTGTTGGGAGCGCCGGGAGTGGGGAAGGGTACGCAGGCCGATTTGCTGCACCAGAGGCTGGGCGCGTGCCACCTCTCCACGGGCGACGTGTTCCGGGCGGCAGGCAGCCGGAGCGAGTGTGAGCAGAGTCCGGCCATGAAGGAAGCGCTGGGATACATGCGTCGTGGTGAGTTGGTGCCGGATTCGACCGTGTGGGAACTGGTGCGCGAGCGCCTGGCTTGCCTGCAGTGCAGCGTGGGCTTCATCCTCGACGGATTTCCCCGCACCTTGGGGCAGGCAGAGTCGCTGAAACAGCTGCTGGACAGCGAGGGAATCACGTTGTCCGCCGTGCTGAGCTATGAACTGGCGGCGGGCGAAATCGTGGCCCGGCTGAGCGGGCGCCGAACGTGCGAGAAATGCAAAGCGGTGTACCACGTGACGGAACGGCCTCCGCAGGTGGAAGGGTGCTGCGATCGCTGTGAAGGCAAGCTGATTTTGCGGGAAGACGACCGGCCGGAAGCGATCAAGGTGCGGCTGGAGACGTATGAGCGAAGTACGGCCCCGCTGATTGAGTTCTACAGAAAACTCGGCCTACTGGTTCAGGTGGCGGCGACGGGAACTCCGGACCAGATTTTCGATAGGACGGTCAGCGAGTTGGAGTCACGACGCATTCAAGTTTTCGCCCACAAGCTCTGGAGCGCCGAAGAGAATCGCCGCTAGGGCGCGTCTCAGTGTGAACGGGACACTAACAATCCATAGACATTCGTTCGGGCACCCCTGTCGCTCCGATTGGAGAGCCTTGGATCTCAGTCAGATGGCGCTATCCGTTCGCAGTCTGGAATTCTCCATTCACTGCTAATCCCCGCGCTTTCTTTGGCTTACGTTGACCATGGCGGTACTTTCCGGTAGTTTATTGGTATCGCCACAATGGGGATCGTGTAGCCTGAAGGTGCACATTCTGTGGCGTTTTTTGCATCTAAAGGATGAAATCCCGGCGGTCGAACTGGGGAATCGAGGAACGGACGAGTGGCAGGAATTCCGACGAAAGCTGACGGGAAGACCTTACTTTTGCTCAAGCCGCGGGGCTTCTGCGCGGGAGTGGTGCGGGCGATTGATGTGGTGCGCATCGCGCTGGAGGCGTTTGGGCCGCCGATCTACGTGCGCAAGGAGATCGTCCACAACAGCTTTGTGGTGGACGAACTGCGCGGCAAAGGCGCGATCTTCGTGGACAGCGAAGACGAAGTGCCGAACGGCGAGCGCATCATTTATAGCGCTCACGGAGTTTCTCCGGAGGTGCGGGAGCACAGCGCGCGGCGCGGGCTGCGCGTGATTGATGCGACGTGTCCCTTGGTGACCAAGGTCCACGTGGAGGCGGTAAAGTTCGCCAAGGAAGGGTATTCGCTTATCCTGATCGGGCATAAGGATCACGATGAGGTCGTCGGAACGCTGGGCGAAGCGCCGCTGGTGACGCAGGTGGTTGGGTCGCCGGAGCAGGTCCGGGCGCTCACCGTGCCGGATCCGGACCGGGTGGCTTATCTGACGCAGACCACGCTCAGCCTGGATGAAACACGGGACATTATCGCGGCGCTGAAGAAGCGATTTCCCAACATCAAAGGGCCGGCGGCGCAGGACATCTGCTACGCCACGGAAAACCGCCAGGTCGCGGTGAAGCAGGTGGCTTCGGAGTCGGACCTGCTGCTGGTCGTGGGCTCGGAGAACAGCTCGAACTCGAATCGCCTGGTGGAAGTGGCGCGCAAGTTGGGCACGAACGCGCATCTGATTGACAACTGCAACGACATTGAAGCGCAGTGGCTGAAGGACGTGAAGACGATCGCGCTCACCGCCGGCGCCTCGGCGCCCGAGTGCCTGGTGGAAGAAACCGTGTCGTTCCTGCGCAACAAGGGTTTCGACAACGTGGAGGAATTGGAAGTGATGCCGGAAAACGTGCGCTTCGGGTTGCCGCCCGAGATCGTGGAAACGATCGCCGCGGCTCCGGCCGGCGCGTCGGTAGATTGAGTGCGTCTGTAGAGACGTTGCTTGCAACGTCTCTGCCGGCGGCAAGACGTAGCAAGCTACGTTTCTACGGCAAGAGTTACGAGCAGGTAAATTGATGGATGCAAACTCTCCCGATTCTGGCTTGACTTCTGTACCGTTAGGTTCCACCCCACAGCTTCGCTTCGGCAAAATTGAGGAACTGGCCAGCCGCGTGGGCGCGGCCATCTCGGCGGCGCGCAAATGGCTGTTCTCCCAGCAGCACGAAGAGGGCTACTGGTGCGGCGAACTGGAAGCCGACACCACGCTGGAGTCCGACTACATCCTGCTGCACACGCTGCTGGGGACGGGCAATCAGGAGCGCTTCCAGAAGGCGGCGAACTGGATTCTGCGTCACCAGAACGAAGACGGCGGCTGGAGCATTTATGCCGCGGGGCCGTCGAACATCAGCGCGTCGGTGAAGGCCTACTTCGGGCTGAAGCTGGCGGGGTACACGGCGGACCATCCTGCGCTGCAGCGCGCCCAGAAGAAGATTCTGGAGATGGGCGGCGTTACCGAAGTTAATACATTTACCAAGATCTACCTTTGCTTCTTCGGGCAGTACGACTACGACGCGGTTCCGGCGATTCCACCGGAGATCGTGCTGTTTCCCAACTGGTTCTGGTTCAATATCTACGAGATTTCTTCCTGGTCGCGGGCCATCCTGGTACCGCTTTCGATCTGCTACGCGAAAAAGCCGTTCAAGAAAATTCCGCGCGAGATGGGCGTGGAGGAGTTGTTTGTGGGCGGCATGCAGAAGTCGCGCATGCACCTGCACTGGGCCAAGAAGCTGGTCTCGTGGCGGAATTTCTTCCTGGTAACGGACCGCATGATTCACTGGTTTGAACGGATACATGTGCGGCCGCTGCGCTC
>DATFNP010000070.1:0-38761 GCA_035266345.1 Candidatus Sulfotelmatobacter sp. | reverse complement strand
GCGTGGATGCCCCGTGGGCACCCTCTACGCGAGTTCCAACTTCCACCATGACCGAAACGGCGAACGCAACCATGCCGCGCCACCCGTGGTTCCGCCGCATCGTGCGCGGCCTGCTTGCCTTCGTCGTTCTCCTCGCAGCTGCCGGATTTCTTTACCAGAACATTTCAGAGTCGCGGGATCGCAGGTTTAATCCCATGCCCGGCCACCTTGTCGAAGCGGGGGGTCTCCGGATGCACATCTACTGCGCCGGGCAGGGAAGTCCCGCCGTCATTCTCGATGCTGGCCTGGGCGACACCTATGTTTCCTGGCGCAAGGTTCAGCCGCAGATTGCAGAATTCACGCGCGTCTGTTCCTACGACCGCGCAGGACTTGGCTATAGCGACTCCAGTTCCCGGCCGCGCACCAGCAAGGTGATCGCTGAAGAACTGCACACGCTGCTGCAAGCCGCGGGCATCGCGCCGCCCTACGTCCTCGTCGGCCATTCCATGGGCGGATATGACGTTCGTGTCCATGCCAGCGTGTACCGCAGTGAAGTTGCCGGCATGGTGCTGGTGGACGCTTCCCATCCCGACCAGGAAAATCGTTTCCCGCCGGAATTGAGGAACATGAACCGAAGCTGGCAGCGCGAAGCCGAGTTCCTCGAATACACCATGCCCTTTGGCGTTCCCCGGCTCCTGGGGCTGTGCGACGATAATCCCGCCCAGCGCGCTGCCAAATGCAACTTCCACAGCGCTCGCGAAAGTTCCGAGGAGATGAAGGCGTTTGCCGAGAGTGCCGCTGAGACGGCTGCCACCGGCTCTCTCGGCGATACGCCCCTGGCTGTGCTTTCGCATGACCCCGATAAGCCCTCGGCGGACCTGCCGGTAGATCTGGCCAAGCCCGCCAACGAGGCATGGGAAAAAATGCAGGAGGAACTGGCGCATTTATCTTCGCGCGGCACGCAAACCATCGCCAGAAACAGCTCCCACTACATTCAGATGGACCGGCCCGAGGTGGTTATCGGAGCCGTGCATGCCGTGGTGGATCAGATTCGCACCCCGCAATCCGCATCGCCATCCAAACCTTGAAGAATGCGTTCCTGGCTGCTCCTGACTCCCGTCGCGCAAACCTGCTAACCTTTTTCTCTCACCGTGAAACTTGCTCGCATACGCATTTTGCTGCCGCAGTGAATTTTTCTGCTGCACTGGGAGTACACAATGGTTTCTTCTCGGCAATCGGCAGGCACCTGGATTTGCTTCGTTGTCCTGCTTGGCATTTCTCTTGCGGCGCTGGCTCAGGCGCAGGAGAATCCGGCCCAGCCTTCCGCCTCTGTTCCCGCCCCACGCCCCCGAGTCGGCCTCGCGCTCAGCGGCGGCGGCGCGCTTGGCCTCGCCGAAATCGGCGTGCTCCGGTGGATGGAAGAAAACCACATCCCGGTGGACCGGGTTGCCGGAACCAGCATGGGCAGCATCATCGGTGCGATGTATGCAACCGGCATGTCCCCGAAGGAAATTCAGGACTTCGCGGAAAAGATTGACTGGGACGAGGCCCTGTTTCCCGAGCCGCGATACACCCAGCTTTCCTATCGCCGGAAGCAGGACCGCCGGGATTTTCTGATCAACGCTCCGCTGGGGCTGAAGCACGGTCTGAATGGACCCAACGGCGTCAATCCCGGTCACGGCGTAGGACTCTTGCTCGACCGCATCGCTTTTCCCGAGTCTGAGCTTGCCAGTTTCGACGATCTACCCATCCCCTTCCGCTGCGTGGCCACAGACATGTTGAGCGGCGAACGTGTGGTGCTGCATGACGGGCCCCTGGCCCAGGCGGTGCGCGCCTCCATGGCCATCCCGGGCGTATTCACGCCCGTGGAACTCGCAGGCCGCGTGCTGGCCGACGGCGGCATGGTGCAAAACATTCCGGTCGAAACCGTTGGCGAAATGGGGGCTGATACGGTCATCGCGGTGGAATTGCACCTTCCCCCCGGAGACCGCGCTCAACTGGGAACCCTCACGGGCGTGCTCGGCCGGGCGGTGGACGTAATGATCGCCCAGAACGAACGCCGTTCCCTGGTGCTGGCCCAGGCCAAGGTGAGCGTGGATGTGAGCGGTTTCTCGGTGGGAGATTACTCACGCGTCAAAGAACTCATCCAGTTGGGTTACAAGAGCGCTGCCAGCCAGTCTGCGGCCGTTCTGCCCTATGCCATCAAGGATCCAGCAGAATGGCAGAAGTACTTGGCCGACCGCCAGGCGCGCAAGCATCCGCAGCCTCAGAAAGTAGAAGGGATCGAGGTCACCGGTGCTGATTCCGACACAGATGCCAGACTTCAGCACCGGCTCAGCAAGACGCTTCGCGGACCGCTCAATCTCCCCGCCCTCGAGACCCAACTGACCCGCATTGACGGGGAAGGCCAGTTCGACCGGTTGGGCTATGAGGGCTTCACGCAGAATGGAGTGCCCGCCGTACGCGTCACGACGCACGACAAATCCTATGGCCCTCCGTTTGTAGATCTTGCCGTCAACGTGGACGGGTCGGGGGTATCTGCCTTCGACTTCTCCGCCGGGGCGCGCGTCACGTTTATGGATTTTGCCGACCGCGGCGGGGAATGGCGGAGCGATCTTCTTTTCGGTTCCAGCAATCTCGCCGCGACCGAGTTTTACCAGCCTCTGGCCGGGTCCCGGTTCTTCGTTGCTCCATACGCCTTCGCATCGAAGCTGGCGCGCAACTCATTTACCGGGATGACTCGCGTCGCCGTCTTCGGCGACGAGCGTGCCGGAGGCGGCTTCGACCTGGGCTATAACTCCGGGCGCCGTAGCGAATTCCGGCTCGGCTATGAGATCTTCGCAGGCAAACTCGATCCCCTCGTGGGCAGCGCCGGACTCCCCATCGTTCGCGGCAGCACCAGTGAATTCCGCGCTCGCTATGTCTGGGATGGCCAGGATAGTCCGTCGGTCCCCAGTAAGGGGACGCGCGTAGTGGCTACGCTCGCCCGCGTGCTGCAAAGCCCGGGGCTGGAGCACCCGATTGGCCAGCTTGACGTGCAGACCTCAAGCTTCGCACCTATCAGCGAGAAAACGTCGCTGTTCCTGCTCACGGCGGGCGGGACTACCTTCCGCGGCAATGCAGGCCCGTTCCAGGTGTTTGCTCTGGGGGGACCATTCCGCCTCGGCGCCTATCTCCCGCAGGAATTTCTCGGCAACCATTACGCGTATTCCGCACTGGGATTTCGCCGCGAACTTTACATCCTGCCCTCACTGGTCGGAAGAAAAATATACTGGGGCGCATGGTACGAAGCGGGCACGGCCTTCGGCACGAAGGCTACTGATCCTGGTCCGGTCGCCGTGCGTGGCACCTTCAACCTTGGCGTGATCGCGGATACCTTCGTCGGCCCCATCACACTGGCCGGCAGCGTCAGCCCGACCGGTCAGAGCCGGGTGAATGTTTCCATCGGAAGGCTATTCTAATCGCCCTTCTAATCATGGAGACGCCTGCAGGTCTCTGTGCAGATCTGGCCGCAAAAAGTAACGGCCCGGGAAGTTCCCGGGCCGTCGTGACCTCAGCTTCTTCTACTTGCCGCCCGCGGTGCCGTGCTGGCCCAGCCACGACGCCAGTTGCGATTCCTGCTGCGACTTCAGGTCCACACAGTTGTTGATCCGTTCAATGGACTGTTTGTAGGTGCGCTCCGCAGCCTCGACTTTGTGAGCGCTGAAGAATTCCGTCACTTGATCGCGCATTGCCGCATCGCAGAAGATGCTGGTGGCGCCCACGACCTCAGCGCTGGCAAACGGTCCGCCGGCCTTTTCGATTTCTGTCCAATGCTGGCGAATGAAACTCCACGCCAGTTGCTGGCCCGCGGGATTCGCCAGTACTCCTGTCACCAGCTGCAATGCATCCTGCGAACGAACGTCGGGCGAGATGGCGTAATCCAGAGTGCGTTGCAGCAGCTTCGGGTCGCTAAATTGGGGCAGCGCGAAAAAGTACATGTAGTACTCTTCCGGCGATTTTGGACTCTTCAGGGCCGCAATCAGCTTGTCGAAGAATTCAGAGTCGCCATTCAGAGCCGCCAGCGGGAAAGCGCTTCCGGCCAGCTCACGATCCACCGATGCCGGATCGGCCAGAGCCTTATCGGCGATCTTGCGGGCCTCGGCCAACGTCTCCGGGTCTCGGGCGTCGTAACCAAGCGCACTGAACAGACGCGAGCGTAGAGTCTTCTGTTCGTCACTCTCGCCGGGTTTCGGCTCCCATCCAACCTCCTTCATCGCGGGAGACAGATATTGCCTCAGCCACGCATGATAGGCGTCGCGATCGCTGTCGTTCACCAGGTGCTGGCCGATGTAGTCCATCCCTCCCAGAACATCTTCCACCACGGCACGGCTGCGGTCCGACTGCAGACCCTGGGCGAAGGCCAGCGAGTCGCCGATCGATTCCTGCCCGATTCGCACCGAGGACCAGATGTCGTCCAGCAAGGCAATGCGCTCGGCGGGCGTCAGCTTACTCTCCGCGTCGGCGGCGAGAGCGCGAATCGCGTTCGGTTCATAGCCCGCGTGGTAGTATCCGGTCGCACCCGCATTGGCCAGAACCCAGGTCGAGCAGCCGGGCAGCGTGAAAGTCTCTTCCCGCTTAATCAGTAGCTCGCACTTCGGCGCGCTGTTTGCCGATCCCTTCATGCACAGTGGAACCTGCCAGAGTTGATCGTTGGACTCCGCGAACTTGGCGCGGTCGTTGTAAAAGCGATGCTGAGACAGCGTGACGCTGGTGGAATTGCCCGAACACTGCGCCTTCACGGCCACGATGGGCGCGCCAGCCTGCTGCACCCACGTGGGCATGATCTGGTCCACCGGCTTGTGGGACGTCTTCGCCTGCGCATCCCAGAAGTCGTCTGCCGTCGCATTCGCGTACTGGTGCTTTTGCAGATAGGCATTGACGCCGGCGCGGAAGGTCTCCTCGCCGAGATAGGCTTCCAGCATGCGCAGCACCGACGCCGCTTTCCCGTAGGCAATGCCGTCGAACAGCTCGATAATCTGAGCCGGAGTCTCGGCCGCCTGGTGGATGGGGCGCGTGTTCGCCAGCGAGTCTGTGTTCAGCGCTCCCCCGGTTTGGCTTACATCATCCAGGTTTGAATTCCATTCCGGCTTCCACGCCTGCACCGGCTTGCTCGACATCCATGTGGCGAAGCCTTCGTTAAGCCACACGTCATCCCACCACTTCATTGTGACCAGGTCGCCGAACCACTGATGCGCCATTTCGTGGGCCATCACGCCGGCGATGGCTTTCTTCAGATCAATCGAGCCTTGCTTTTCGTCAATCAGGAGAATCACCTCGCGGAAGGTGATGCATCCGGTATTCTCCATGGCACCGGCGGAAAAATCGGGCAACCCGACCAGGTCCAGTTTGCCGTAGGGATACTTGATTCCGAAATACTTGTCGTAGTAGCTGAGAATGTGCTCGGCCGCTTCCAGGGCGAACTTGCCCATTTCTTTCTTGCCGGGCGTCGCATAAACGCGAATCGGAATGCCGTCGGCTTCGCCCTCAATGTATTCAAAGTTGCCCACCACCAGAGCCGCGAGGTAAGAAGACATTCTGGCGGTCGTGGCAAAACGCACCGTGTGTTTGTCGCCCGGGCCAGCCGTATCAGACGCGACCTTCTGGTTGGAGATGGCCACGAATCCCTTGTCAGCGATTGCGGTGATGTCGAAGGTAGCCTTATAGTCCGGCTCGTCGAAGGATGGGTAGGCGCGGCGCGCGTCGGTGGACTCAAACTGCGAGGCCGCGTATTTGCGGCCCTGGTCGTCTTTCCCGATATAGAGGCCGCGCATCTCGCTGTTCAGGATGCCCGCGTAAGTGATGTGGATGGTGGCTGGGCCGGCGGCGATCGGTTTTTCGACAGCCAGCACCACCATTTCCTTCTCTTTTTGCGGCGTTAGCTTGGCCTTCTGAGTCGTGGCACCGCTGGTGATGGTGACCTCGTGGAAGTCAATATCCACCGCGTTCAACGTGATCTCTGAGGTCGGTTTCAGCACCCGGAGGGCGATGGTCTCATCGCCCTCAAACGTGGCTTTTTCCAGGTTGGGCGTGAAAGTGAGTTTGTAATTTTCCGGTCGTGCGACCTCGGGCAGCCGCTGCGCGGCAGCCAGCGAGAGTGCGAGCGCAGCAAATGTCATCACAGCGAGAATTCGTCTCATGGGTTTTCCTCAGAAGATCGAGTCAGTTTCCTTACTATGGCCTTTGTTATGTTTAGGATCCCGGCCAAGCAACACACACAGGCCCCTTGATTCCATACGGAGGGCGCCCTGCGAAAGTTCAATCTCAGGATGCAACTACTCCGTTCAGCACCGTCAGCGCACAGTGGTTGGCCCCAAACCAGTACGGGATCTCGCGGTAGTCGTTCACCGCAAATACCGCCAAATCAGCATCTTTGCCGGGCTCGATGCTCCCCTTCCGGTCCGCCACGCGGAGGGCCCACGCTCCATTGATCGTCGCGGCAGCGATCGCTTCCGCAGGGGACATTTTCATCTGCGTGCAGGCCAGCGACATCGCCATCGGCATGCTGATGGTCGGCGAAGTGCCCGGATTATAGTCCGTTGCCAACGCGACCGGCACTCCTGCATCAATCAGGCGGCGCGCGTTCGGATACTCCCTCACACCGAGGAAATAATTCGCTCCCGGCACCAGCGTGGCTACGGTGTCGCGCTTGGCCAACTGCGGGATGTCGTCCTCGTTCACGTGGTCCATGTGGTCGAACGACGCCGGATTGAAACGCAGCAACGGCCACAACAGTGTTTCGGAAAGCTGGCCCATGTGCGCCCGCACGGGCAACCCGTGCTTCTCTGCGGCGGCAAAGATCTGTTCTGTTTCCTCCGCAGCAAAAGCGCCTTTTTCGCAGAAGACGTCCACAAACTGGGCGAGCTTCCGCTTCGCCGTCCGCGGGATCATCTCTGTACAGACGATCTCAACATACTTTTGTGAGCAGCCTTGGAATTCTTTTGGGACGACGTGTGCTCCGAGGAGGGTGGCCACGACGGTCCCGGGCCAGCGCGAAGCAGCCTCACGGATCGCCTCGAGCGACTTCATTTCCGATTCGACGGTCAGGCCGTAGCCTGACTTGGCTTCAACCGTGGTCGTGCCATATGCGGCCATGTCGCGCAGCACGGTCAGGACTTTGGCGGCCAGCGCGCCCTTTGTCGCCCTGCGAACCGCTTCTAGGCTGGACCGGATTCCACCGCCTGCCGCCGCAATTTCCACGTAGGAGGCGCCTTCGATGCGCTTCTCGAAATCCACCAGGCGTGGACCGACAAACACGGGATGCGTGTGGGAGTCTACAAAGCCGGGGAGAACGACCTTGCCGGCGCAGTCGATCTCCGTCACTCGCTTGCGGTATTTCTTGAGCCACGGATCGCGCAGAGCGTCTTTGGCTGTGCCGACAGAGACAATCTTGCCGCCGAGGCACAGAACAGCAGCGTCCCTGATAATGCCGAGTTCCCGAAGGTCGGGACCTCGGCGGGGCCCGGACTTGCCCGATAAGGAGCGGAGCATGAGAAGCTGGCCGATGTTAATCAGCAGCAACGTTGAGCTCACTCGATTACCTTCCAGCCATCGAGGTCGCCGGGAAGTTGCAGATCCCATGTGAGAAAGTAGCGAGCTGCATCTTGAGCAGTCGTAAAAATGTGTTCAGCGGTTTGCGCTACCGCGTGGGGGTGAGTCGGATGAGCGCGTGACGAACGAAACACATACTTATTACTTCCAATTCGCTGGATCGTGGCGCGTTCGTCAACCGGCTCACCCTCACTGTGCGCGTGCCACTCCGTCGGAAACCATTCGTTCTCCTCGAGCAATGTCGTTAAGTGAGCGAGAAGCTGCGCAAATCTGAGGGGCGAGTGCGGCCACAAGCCGCGAGCCACGCGGTCTGGCATGTTGACGTGTCCCCCCCGCAACAAGTAGGTCAATGTTTCTGAATCCATGAAGCCTATTTGCCTCTAGGCGCCATCGGCACCTTCACACCCTTCTTTTTCGCGAACTCCTTCGCCTCGTCATACCCTGCATCCGCGTGGCGAATGATGCCCATTCCTGGATCCGTCGTCAACACGCGCTCGATTCGCTTGGCCATCATGTCGGTGCCGTCGGCGACCGTGACTTGACCTGCGTGCAGCGAATAGCCGATACCGACGCCGCCACCGTTGTGAATTGATACCCATGACGCTCCTGCGGCTGTGTTGATCAAGGCATTCAGCAGGGGCCAGTCAGCGACGGCGTCGGAGCCATCTTTCATGCTCTCGGTTTCGCGGAAGGGCGAGGCCACTGACCCGCAATCGAGATGGTCGCGGCCAATCACGATCGGGGCCTTGATCTTTCCTTTCTTTACCAGATCGTTCATGGCCAGGCCGAATTGCGCGCGTTCGCCGTAGCCGAGCCAGCAGATGCGCGCGGGCAGGCCCTGGAACTTGATGCGCTTTCGCGCCAGGTCAATCCAGCGGCGCAGAATGCGGTTGTCGGGGAAAAGCTCCAGAACGAGATCATCGGTCACGTGAATATCGGATGGTTCGCCCGAGAGCGCGACCCAGCGGAACGGTCCACGCCCTTCGCAGAACAGCGGACGAATATAGGCGGGCACAAAGCCGGGGAAGTCATAAGCATTCTTCACTCCGCGCTGGAAGGCGAAGGTGCGGATGTTGTTTCCGTAATCGAACGTGACCGCGCCCATTTTCTGCAGGCGCAGCATGCCTTCGACGTGCCGCGCCATGGCGTCAAGAGACTTCTCCTGATAGGCGTGCGGATCGCGCTGGCGCAACTCCAGCGCCTGTTCGAAAGTCATGCCGTTCGGCACATATCCGTTCAGTGGATCGTGGGCCGAAGTCTGGTCGGTCAAAATGTCAGGAACCACGCCGCGCTCCGCCAGTTCAGGGATCACATCCGCGCAGTTGCCGACCAGTCCGACGGAGACGTTTTCTTTCTTACGGACCGCGTTTTTCAAGATGCGTAACGCCTCATCGAGCGTGGTCACCATGAAGTCGCAGTAGCCGGTCTTCAGGCGCTTCTTGATGCGTTCGGGGTCCACATCAATGCCCAGAAACGCCGCGCCTGTCATGGTTGCGGCCAGCGGTTGGGCTCCGCCCATTCCGCCCATGCCCCCGCTCACGATCAGCTTGCCCGCGAGGTCGCCGCCGAAGTGTTTCTCGCCGGCGGCGGAGAAGGTCTCAAACGTCCCCTGCACGATCCCCTGGGAGCCGATGTAGATCCACGAGCCGGCGGTCATCTGGCCGTACATCATCAGGCCGGCGCGCTCCAGTTCGTTAAACTTCTCCCAGTTCGACCAGTGGCCGACGAGATTGGAATTGGCAATCAGCACGCGCGGCGCGTGATCGTGGGTCTTGAACACGCCCACGGGCTTGCCCGACTGCACCAGCAGAGTCTCGTCGTCGGCAAGATTCTTCAGGGTTTCGATGATGGCGCGGTAGGCTTCCCAACTGCGTGCGGCGCGGCCGGTTCCGCCGTAGACAACCAGATCTTTGGGACGCTCGGCGACTTCCTCGTCGAGATTATTCATGAGCATGCGCATGGCGGCTTCCTGCTGCCAGCCTTTGCAGGTGATCTGATTGCCGCGGGGCGCGCGAATGGAGACGGGGGCCTGGGTGAGTTGGGTTTCAACGGGCATGGTTAGATGGTAACTGCTCAGGACGGACGCGTTCAAACTAAGAATTCCGACATCAGTTACTTGGGCCTTCCTTCACGGCCGCGCGTGGCGAGCCACCGCGACAATAAAGATCATCAGCGCCATCAGACTGCAAGCGGTGCGGACTGCGTGTAGTCTGGCCCACCGCACCAGGAGCCGTCGAGCGCTCTCTGAATTGCGATCGAGAGTGGAATCGAGCAGCTTGTTATTCGTCGGCAGGATGACAATCAAGGTAAACGGGACCACCGATCCAATGAGGATCGCTCCGGCCAGCCAAACCCAATCTCCAGTTGCCCGCCACGTAGCTAGCGCGCATAGGCATCCGACTATCGCCAGCGTCGCCTGCATTCGTGTGGCCCGACGGTAACTCGGTCCGAATTCCGTAACGGCCAAAGCCGTGCCACATTCCATGCGTGCCGGGTGTTCCACAAGATTGATGTACACGGCCGCTCCTGCGAACAGGGCGACGCTGAACAGGGCTACGATTTCGAAAACGAGACTCATATCTTATGCTATCGCGGAGGATCATAAAGCGGGAAATCAGAAACCGCAAAGCCCGCCTAGGAAAGCCGATTTCTGCGGGTTGATGGGCGGTCGAGCTCCGCTCGACGGACAGCCGAGAGCCTGTCCCGAGCGGCTGTCCCCCTGAAACTACCGACAGCCTGGTGCTTCTTAAAACAGCATGCGCGTGGTAAAGATCAGTCCGTGATTGTAAGTGTGGAAGTGGGTGGTGGCGATTTGCATTCCGCCGCCAAATACCAGGGCTAGCCGGTTGAGAGGATCGTGCTCCAGCTTGAATTTGCTGACCATGAGCCCGGGAGTGACAAAATTCTGGACGCGCCCATCATTGGCGCCGCCGTGGTAGAAGGTCGCGTTGTTTTCAATCTCCGGCCAAAAGAACTTGCCGACCCGGTACTGTCCCACGGTGTTCCACACGGCCACACGGCCCAGCTTGGCGGTGTCGCCTGCGGGCAGGATTGCGCCGAGAGTCGATTGCACGTCGAATCGTCCAAAGCCCTTGCCGGCGCAGACCGTGGGAGAAATGGTGCCAGCCAAGCTGCCATTCTTGTAGGTGCCGGTCGGGACTGTGCCTGAGAGGGCAAAACTCACGGAGTAAGCGCCGTGACTCTCGTTGCCTGCCGCCAAGCGGTATTTCAGCAGCATGGAGAAGTCGCCAAAGCCGTCTATTGCGGCGGAGTGGTGTTGAATGTAGGGCGGAGGTAGCACATCAAACTCAACGTTGTACCAGGGCACGAAATTAAAGCCCTTGGTGTTGCCGTAGTTCCACGTATCGGTGCCCACGGGCGCGATCTGGCGCAGAACGTCCACGCGGAAAACCTGCAGCAGCCCCGACGATGCGGTCACCAGCGGAATGGGCCAGGAAGGCTGCTGCGACAGCGTATCGCGTACGCGATTCTGCCAGCTGGAGACGAATTCCTCAGGTCCGGCCTGAGCCCCGGAAACGACGGCACAGCCGCACACAACCGCAAGCGCACACACCAAGACCAAGTGCTTTGAGAACACGCATTCCCCCAGTTGTAGTCAAGCGCGAGGGCCTTGACTTGCTTTCTATTTGAAGACCCACAGAAACAAAGTTGGATACTTTTAGGGGCTTGGCTTGGGAATGTCCATAATTGGAATCTACTAGTGGAGCACTGCGGGATGAGGAAGGAGAAGAATACTGAGCGGAATCTACCAGCTGCTGTAAGCCGTGCCGTCACTGGCCGTGCCGTTCGAGGCCGAGTGCACGTCGGTGATGCCGGGCTCCTGCTGGTCCACGGCCATCATGACGTCTTCCTCTTTGACTTCCCAGTTCGCCTGCCGGGTCATGGGATCCAGCGGAATCGAACGCAGGTAGCCGGCCTGTACCAGGTCGTCGAGGGACTGCGGGGCTTTCTGTTTGTCGAGCGTGTACTGCGAGATGACGTTGCGCAGAGTGCTCAGGTTCGAACGCAGGACCGATTCGCGCGCCTGAATGATGGACTGGTTGTATACCGGGACCGCCACCGCCATCAGAATCATGATGATGCTGATGACGATCATCAGTTCCAGCAACGTGAAACCGAAAGACCTTTTTCGTCGTCGGCAGGGGTGAAAGGAATGTGCCGCTTCCGGCGGCAAGGCGCCGCATCGGTGTTGCTCGAGTCCCAGGTTGTTCACGCCCCGTAGCATTTACCAGTCCTTGTATTTGGTCCCATCGAGCGCGGTGCCTTCCGACTTGGTATACACGTCGAATACGTTTTGTCCGCCCCAGGAGCCGGAGTCAGGATCATCCTGCATGGACCGCAAGCCCCATTCTTTGCTCTTCGTCATGGGGTCTATAGGAATAGAACGCAGGAAACGGATTTTCTTGCCGCCCTGGGCTTCGACGCCTTTCACGAGTTCGTCCAGATCGGGCGGATAGTTCTGGCTGTCAACCTTGGTTCGAAACATGTTGCGGTCGGCTGCGTCCTTGTAGCGGTCAATCGCGTCCCGCATTTCCCACAGCGCCTGACGGAGTTGTTTTTCCCTCTCCCGCTGAATGGTTACCCGGGCCAGGGGCACCGCCATCAGGGTCAGAATGGTCAGGATGGCGGCCGCCACGATCAGCTCGAGGAGCGTGAACCCACGTTCCCTCGTGGTGCGAGAGAGGGGGGCGCCGTGATGGAATCCCGGCATGGTCATGGTCTCATCAATTTAAGCTCCATCGAACTCGGAGGAGGTCCCGTCCAGCTCTACTCGACGGTCACCGCCGCCTGCGCCCCATTGACCGTAATGGGCTGCAATCCGGGATCGCGCGCTCCACCCCGAGTGATGGTCAGGGGAGTCTGTCCGCTGGCCTTCGCCTGGAAAGTGATCGTGACCACGGCGCCCTGTCCGGAAACTCCACCGGAGCCGGGCGGCCGCGTGGCCGTAATCTGCAACTGCCCCACGGCTTCGTCCTCGCGGTGGACCAGGGCCACAGCCTTGCCATCCTGCGAGAGGAAGCCGCCATTCGATACGTTGACCAGTTGCAGCATTTTCGGATCGTAGTTCAGCTGCACGGGCACCGAATACACGTTCTGCGCCCCGGAAATCACCAGGTTGACCACAAAGGTGTTGCCCTTGGTCGCCTGAATGGTGGGCGGATCGAACAGGAAGCTGGCCGGACCGGCGGCGGCCGGTGCAGCAGTTTGAGCGGCAGGAGCCGGGCTCGGCGCAGCCTGATTCGCCGGCGCTGCCGCGCTCGCCGTAGGCGCCTGAGGCCGGCTCACATGGCGCAATTCAATGGTGGTCGAGGTCCCGATATCAATCGCCCGCTGGTTAATCTCGTTTACATCCGTTCCACGAATGATGTGCGGAGTGATGGCGAAGACCGTCTCGTCTTCAGAGTGGTCCGTGGTGCTCTGGCCAAAAAAGTACTTCAGGATCGGAATCTGCGCCAGGCCCGGGATTCCGCTGAGCGACCTGGTCTGCGAATCGTCCAGGATGCCGCCAATGAGGCTGGATTCTCCGTCGCGCAGACGGATTTCGCCGAGGTCCACTTTCTTCTGCCCGATGATGGGCTGGGTGATACCGCCGATGCTGGCCTGGCCGATCTCCGACGAAATTTCCATCGTGATCTTCAGCGTGACGTCGCGGTCGGCATGCACGTGCGGCGTCACGTCAATATTCACGCCCACGTCAATGTATTGGAACTGGGTATTAACCAGCGGGTTAATGCCGACGCCGCCAATGCCGGGCTGAAACGAGCCGGTGGCCACGGGGAGCCGTTCGCCGATCTTCAGTGACGCTTTCTGGTTGTCGAGCGCCCGAATCTGGGGGTTCTGAATCAATTTGGTGTCCGAGTCGCCCATCACTGCCGACAGGTTGGCCGACGGAATCGAAACCTGGAAGTTCGTGGCGTTCAGGTTGGCCAGACTATTGAGGTTGATGCCGTTCCCCGAGCCGCTGGTGGGTGTCGTGGTGGTGGTAGTGGTACTAGCCGTATTGTTGATATTCTCCTGCAGCGAAACGGTGGCGCTGGTGGGCGGGCTCAGTCCCAGGGTGCGCGACCGGTCCTTGCTGACCTGCATTACGGCAATGTCAATGATCACTTCCGGACGCGCTTTATCGAGGTCGTCCACCAGCTTTTCAGCAAGTGCGATCTGATCCGGAGTGCCCCGGACAACCAGCGCATTCTGGGAGAGCAACTGCTGTACGCGCTGCACATCGAGCACGGCGCGAATCGCGTTTACTACATCCTGCAATTCGGTGGGCTGGGAAAGATTCGTAAGATAAAAAGTCTTGAGAACGCTTTGTTCCAGTTCCTTGCGCTTGGCGGGATTGTCCTGGGCGACGAAAATCGTGTTGGGGGTAACCGGGCGCCAGAAGGTTTTGGACTCCAGCGCGGTGATCTGCAGCGCTTCTTCCAGCGTCACGCCGGTGAGTTCGACCTTGATTGGCTTCGGGACGTACTCGGGGTCCAGCAGGACGTTGATTCCGGCCAACTGCCCGATGGTGCGGTAGACGATGTCAGATTTGTCGGTCAACTTGACCGTAATGGGGATGCTGGAGATGGGAGCCAGTTCCACCGGCCCAGCGGCTTCCTGGACTCTGCGCTCCAGGCCGGCCGGGGGCCCGGCCGCCTGCGGCGGCGGATTCTTTTGGTCGTTGATCATCTTCAGGGTGCGACCCAGTTCCTGCTTGGCCATGTACAGGGAGGGATCAATTTCCATCGCCTTCTGGAAGCTGGCCACTGCCTCGTCAAGCTTGCCGTCATCGCGCAGTTTCTGTCCGCGATGAACCAAATCGGCTGCGGCCTCGAAACGAACGCGCTGGAACGCGGCACGATAGCGCAGATCCTTGGGCTTCAGGTCATGCGCCTGCCGGATGAAGTCGTAGGCGGCTTCGTAGTTCTGTCGAGCCTCGGCGTCCTCACCTTTTACGTAAAGATCCTTGGCTTTGTCAGCGAGAGCGGGAAGTGCTATAACCGCGGCCAGCAGCAGCAGTCCTGCCGGGCGTCTCAAGCGTCTCATGCTTTAATCCTCTTTGGAAAGGCACTCACAGAGATGGTTCTCTTTCTATGCCAGCCTTCTTTATTTCTATACAGCCTTCTGGTTTAATCTCCGCCAAACAGGCAGACTTCCCGCCTTGCGCCGCGTACGACCGGCGTTGTGGTTCTGCGGAAAACCCGCGCCACATTCGAAAAAAACTTCCGATGACGCGATTATAGCATCGCCCTTTCCGGCTCCCGAAGTGCTTGTACGCAAGGCAGTTATACTCTTTGGTCGTAGGCCCAGAGGGTACCCTCGGCTCCCGGCTTTAGGAGTTTGGCTTCCGGGGTGAAAAGTCCTGGCCGGGATCCCTTGCCGACCCAGGTTCAGGCCGGAAGCCGAGAGCCGGAGGCCGGCACACGACCGATGCGCTAAGATAACTACTCTCTTACTGCCATGGCGCGCCAACCCACCCACCAGACCAAGCCCAGCCCGGAGAAATCGCCCCGGCGCGACCCGACCGCCTCCGGCCAGCGCGATGCTGCCGTTAATAGGATCGCTTCACATAACTACTTCTTGCTGGAAAAATTTGAGTGCGGCGTAGCCCTGACCGGAACCGAGGTCAAGTCCATCCGAGGGGGCCTGGCCAACCTCAAGGACTCTTACGGGCTGGTCAAAGACAACGAGCTCTGGCTGCTGAACGCTCACATTGGACCTTACGAGCACGGCAACATCCACAACCATGCGCCCCTGCGGACCCGGAAACTGCTCATGCACGGCGACGAGATCCGCAAGCTGATGGGCAAGACCCAGCAAAAGGGCCTGACCCTGATTCCGACCCGGATGTACTTCAAGAACGGACGGGTAAAAGTGGAACTGGCGCTGGCCAAAGGCAAGCAGCTATGGGACAAACGCGAGACCGAGCGGCGCCGGACGGCGGACAAAGAAGCGAGAGAGGCGATGGCGCGGGGCCGCAAGCGGGACTAGGGCCTTGTGTTTGCCCGGCGAATGCACTACAATGTAGTGCATGAAGACGGAAGTCTATAGCTGGCGTGTTTCCGCCGACAAAAAGGCAGAACTCGAGGAAGAAGCCCGGCGTGAAAGCACTTCGCTGTCCGCGCTGCTGGACCGCGTTACTTCCGACTGGCTCGCCGAACGTCGCAACGGCAACGTTGATGACGAGGCGGAACAGGCCGCCATCCGCAAGCGCGCCATGGCCGCCATCGGCTCCATCCGTGGCGGGGATCCCGGCCGCTCCGCCCGAACCAGCGAACTTGTCGGCGAAATCATAGCCCGCAAGCACGCAAAGGAGTCCCGTGCCTTTGCTCGAACCCGCCGGTCTGCTCGCCGGTCTGCCAGCCGGACTGATTGATACCGGAGCCATTCTCGCCCTCGTGGACCGCGACGATGAATGGCACGAACCGTGTGTCGAAGCCTATAACCACAACCGCCTTCCCTGGTTGACCACCGCGGCGGTCCTGACCGAAGCCTTTCATCTTGTCCGGCGCAACCTTCACGATGATCGCGCCGTCTGGACGCTGTTGCGTTCCGGCGCGGTCCGGATGTCCGTCATTACCAACGAAGAGCTGCCTCAGATTCAAGCCCTCATGTCCCAATACGCGGATTGCCCCATGGATTTTGCGGACGCCACGTTAGTCCATCTGGCTGCACGCGAACGCCTCAGCGTCATCCTCACCATTGACCACGACGATTTTGAAACCTACCGGCTCCCTGGCCGAAAAAAATTTACTGTGCTCCCCCGATAGCTAAAGAACCCGGAACGCATCTACTCATCTCATGAATGTTGGACGTGGGACAGGGTCTGCGGACCTCAGGACGAAAGCCCGCTCTTTTGATGGCTGTGGGTGGCACGGCTGAGGCCGTGCCCTTCCCGAAACTGACTATGATGGGGCGATGAATCCGGAGGCCGCGCCGTCAAAACCGTAAACCTCAAGTCCGACATGCCTCCGGTTCGGGAAGCGCTGCAGCGACTGGACCGCGAACTTGCACTTGCCCGACAGGGAAAGAACGCCCTGCTCAAGGTCGTGCACGGCTATGGGTCTTCCGGCGCTGGAGGTGAGATTCGCATCGCCGTGCAGAAGCGTTTGCGAGAACTGGCGGAGGCCGGGCAGATTCGCGGGTGCATCTTCGGAGAGAACTGGTCGAAGGCGGATGAGGAAACCTGGCGTCTGTTGCAGGCGCAACCGGAATTGAAGGGCGATCCCGACCTGGGCCGCCGCAATCAGGGGATCACCGTGGTCGTGTTGTAACTCGCATCCGCTTGCGGCGCTGCAAGGGCAGCCTTCGACTCGCTCGTTCAAGGGCGGGAAAAACCTCAACCACAGAGGGCACAGGGGTCACAGAGGGACCACTGAGAACTAACTCTGCAGGGTTGGAGGGGCCTCCGGAGGCGGAGGCGCAGGCATGGATTCGATCGCCACGGGCGCCGGTTCCGGAGCGGCCGACTGCGGGGCGATGGGCTGCGCCGCGACGACCGGAACCATCATCTTCTGCTGCCAGTAGGACACCGCCACGCCGCGCTGCCAGAAACGCGGAATCAGAAGCAGGAACAGTGTGAGTTGCGCGACCATGAATGCGCCGAAAATGCTCTCTGGCGCGACGAGTCTCATCCACACCCAAAGCCCTCCCACCAACATAATCGCCGCGACAATCGTGGCCACGACGTAGCTGGTCAGCAATCGTAACAGGCCGCGCAATGTGTGCCGCAACCCTGCCCAGATGGACTTGCGGACAGCCCGTTGATCGTTCAACACGATATCCGCTTCGGCGAGGTCAAACCAGATACGCAGCGTGGTCATGATTAGAAAAATCACGGCCAGCCCCGTCATTTGCAACTCGAACGGGAGCTTCTCGTTGGTGCTCTCGACCGCCTTTTTTCCAATCGCGCCGCTGATGGCAAACAGGATCCCGGCGACGATCCCCATCACGATGGCGGCGATGATCATGAGCCGGATAAAGCGCCACAGGTTGGTGCCGCAGGCGCGGAAGAAATCTGCGCGGGGCAGGCGGTAGGTGGAAGCATATCCCTGGAACACTCCGGGCAGAAAGATTGCAGTTGCCAGAAAAAACAGGAAGGCAAAATACAGCGCCGGCGTGGACATCGCCGCCATCGGCCCGAACTCCGGCCGCGCAAACAGTTCGAGCATCACTGAGAAGTCGAACCCGTGAACCAGGCGATCCGCGTAGGCGCTGTGGTCGAGGATGGCGTGGGCGCTCTTGCGGAAGGCAGCGCTTCCAAACTCCGCCAGGGTCAGGTTCAGGAGCCAAAACCAGAAGATGTAGCGCTTGTTGCGCATCACCATTCCCAGGCCGCCGCTCAGTAAACTCTTGTTTTCACTCATTCGTTCCTACCCTTCGCTCTCTTCGATGCTTTCTGGCCAACATTCTGCCTCAAACCGCCCACCAAGCCAGCACCTGGCTCACCCACTGCGTCAGGAACAGCCAGTAGGTGGATAGTTTGTGAGTCGGTTTCGGGTTGGCCTCAACTACATAGCTGTTGTTGAAATTGTTGCGGTCAATCTGAATTTTGTGATCGGGATCGAGTTCAGCCGACTCCACTTTGGCCTTCTTTTCGTAGCTGAATTTGGTCCAGCGACTCTGTCCATCCCAGTGCTCGCGGATTTTTTCGCCATTACTGAAGCGGATCTCCACCTCGACCGGCATCGTGAAGTCTTCCTTGCGATGCAGCCATACCGTGGAGCGGTAGACGGCATTCTTGTCTTCTTTCTTCCCGAATCCCATCTCTTTTTTCTCGTACCAGTTGACGGGAAAGGAATCCACTCGCATCACTTCGTAATCCATCACCTTCGATCCGTACACGGCCTGGTTGAAGTACCAGCGCAGATCCTTGCCCGCAACCTCTTCGATCGTCTTGAGGAAGTCTTCTTTGGTGGGATGGGTGAAGCGGTACTTCATGAAGTAGGTGTGCATGGCTTTCGCCATGGTGTCTTCGCCGATGATGCCCTCCAGCGTCAGCAGCACGCTCGCGGTTTTCCCGTAGGTGATGCCGCCGTAAGAGTTATAGGTGGCGTAGTCGTAACCCTTCTGGGCTATGGGATCGAGGTCGGCCACGCTGATGTAGCCGAGCCTCTGAAGCTCGCGCTCTCCAGCCGTGATTCCCGCCATGTTCAATATGGAAGTGTCCTTGCCCAGGATTGAATCCAGCACCTTGACTTCGGTGTAGCTGTTGATGCCCTCGTCCATCCAGGCATCTTCGAATTCGTTAGTCGCCACCATGCCGTACCAGTACTGATGTCCGAATTCGTGTTCCAGCACGAGTTCGAGCAAATGTATGCCCCCGGGCGCCCACCAACTGGTGTCGCCGGTGATGAACGTGGGGTACTCCATGCCGCCCGCAGCCGAACCAGGCTCCGGATCCACCACAGTCAACGTCTTGTAGGGATATGGTCCATACCATTTTTCGAAGTGTTCGAGGGTTTGCTTGATGATCCGCTCGTGGCGTTCAGCCTGATCCCAATGTGCAGGCTGCAGCAGGAAGCGCAGCTTCACCGGACCCATCTGCCCCTGGAATACGCCGTCGTCCTTGACCTTGTAGCGCGGGCTGGCGGTCCAGGCAAAGTCGTGGATGTCATCGCCGTGATAAGTAAACGTGTTGGTGTTGTCCGGATTGCTTTTTTCTTCAACCAGCACGCCGCTCGCGCCCACGACTTCGTTCTGCGGGACGGTGAGCTTGACGTCGTACACGCCGAAATCGGCGAAAAATTCCGTCATGGCGTGAAACTGATGACAATTCCACGCGCCCTGCCACCACACGCCGACTTTCGGGAACCATTGCCCGCCGAGCACGAAATCGCGCTTCCAGCCGGTGCGCGCCTGGGTTTCGGGCATCTGATCGTGAAACGCAATCTTGAACTGCACGTAGGCGCCGGGAGCGATGGGCTTGGGCACGTGAACGTCCACCACGCTCTTGTCGTCTTTATTGCCGTCGTCGGGCTGAATGTACTGCAGATCCTTGGTAAGGTCTCCCTGCCCGACCACTTCGAAACTCTTGATTTCCTCCGAGCCGTATTCTTTTTCTTCCCACTTGGCGTAGGAAGTGTCGCGATTGCCCACGAGCTTGGCCTCGCTCACCCAGGTCGCCTTGGGCTGGAAGCCGTTCAAATAAAGGTGGAAGGGGAAATGGTCGAGCGCCTGCCCGGTCAGATTGTGATAGGTGAGAATCTCGGTCGCCTCCACAGTGTGCTTGACCGCGTCATACCTGGCGTCGATTTCGTAGTGCACCACGCGCTGCGACATGGGCGTGGGTGAGTTGATGGCCAGTGTGGTGTCGGGGATGGACAAGGCGCCGCCTGGTTCGGCGCTCGCGGCGCTGGCCGTCTTGGCGGGGGCTGCCGCCTGCGGAGCGGCCGAGGCCGTCTCCCGGCTGATGAGCGAGGTAACTCCGAAGACAACTGCGACAACCAGAACGACAAGCTTCCATCGAATCTGCATGAACAACCTCACCTGTAAGGGCTGCGGGTTTGAATCATACGCCAGGGGTTGGACCGGAGTCATCCCTGCGTCGGCGTGCGAGGGAGGATACGGCTAGGTTGGCCAACTTGTTCCCCAGTGTCCAATCGCTCTGAAGCGCGCAGCGTTCTCTTACAAACTGTTGCAAAATCATAAAAATCTAGACATCCTCGAATCGTCCCAGAGCCTCATACTGATGGCATGGCTGGTTCAGCGCTGCGGAACGAACGGACAGTTCCCCGCGAACTAGTCCATCCAACGCCTCCCAGCCGGAGGAATCTCATGAAAAGCGTTCTTCTTACAATCTTCTCAGCGACGATCTCAGCGACGATCTTCTTCGCCGCTTCCGCCCTTGCTCAAGACCAGGACATAGCATCAGCTATGTCCGCCTGCGGTCCCAAAGACGTTCGCCTCGCCATCAAGCCGGACCCGACCCAGCATTCCAGATCTCAGCCCGAAGCCGGCAAGGCGCTCGCGTACGTTATCGAAGACGATGGCGCGGCGAACAATATCATCGGGGCGGGGGTTACGGTAAAGGTCGGCGTGGATGGTGCCTGGGTTGGAGCGATCAACCGTCACAACTACCACATTTCGCTTTCTCTCAGTCCGGGCGAGCATCACCTTTGTACCAATTGGCAATCTCGATTCGACTACCAGAGCAAAGCGGTCAGCCTGGCGCACTTCAACGCCGAGGCCGGCAAGGTTTATTACTTCCGAATAAGAGAATTCGGCGAGCATGAGATCTTCTTCGATCTCGACGCGATTGATAGCGACCAGGGCAAACTCCTGATCGCCTCGCACTCGATGAGCGGCTCCGCAGCCAGGAAGTAGCGCACCGGTCGCTCTTACCCGGCGATATCTAGAACGGCCCGCCCGCGGATCATTCTTTTGGAAAAAGCAGGACGGGGAACCTTCTTGGCGTATTCCGCTATGATCCCGGCGATACAGACAGGAGGCCGCTTGCGCTTTTACCTTCTTGCCGACGATACTGGAATGCTCAACTGACGACCTCATACCCAACTATGAAAACGACGATTTCTCTTTCCGTTCCCGCTGAAGTCGAAGCCGAATCCCTGGTTGCCGTGGTGCTGGACCACGCGGAACCCGCGCCGAAGGAAAAGGACAAGAAGCCGCAACTGAAAGTCGCCGCCGCCGACCCCGTGGTGCAGTCGGTCGTAGCCGACCTGCTGGCCAGCGGCGAACTGACCGGCAAGTCCTGTGAAACGAACCTGCTGCACAAGCCCGCGGGGCTGAAGGCGAAGCGCCTGCTTCTGATCAGCGGCGGGAGCGCACAGAAATTCTCCGGGTACGACCTGCGGCGCATCGCCGGCGCCGCTGTGCGCGCCTTGAAGACTCGCGGTATTCGCAGCTTCGCATTTGTCGCTCCGCCGGGCATTCCCGCGGAAGAAGCCGTGCGCGCGATTGTGGAAGGCGCGCATGTGGGAAATTTCGACCCCGACTACTACCGCAGCGACCGCAAGGATCAGAAGATTGACGAGTTGACCATCGTCACCAGCGGCAACACCGACAAAGCCGCGCTGGATAAGGCCTCCGCCGAAGCGCAGATCATCGGTGAATCGCAGAATTTTACCCGCGATTTGGTGAATGAGCCTTCCAATCGCATGACGCCCACGATCTTGGGCGAGCGCGCGAAGAAGATGTCCGCCGAGGTCGGGTTGAAATGCGAAGTGTATGGCGCCGACAAGATCAAAGAACTGAAGATGGGCGCGTTCTGGAGCGTCGCGCAAGGTTCCGACGAGCCACCCGCGCTGATCGTCATGCGATACGAACCGGCGGGCGCACCCGAGAAGCCGCTGCTGGGCCTGGTGGGGAAGGGAATTACCTTCGATACGGGCGGCATCTCGATCAAGCCCGCCGACGGCATGGAGAAGATGAAATACGACATGGCCGGCGGCGCGACCATGATTGGCGCCATGCGCGCCATCGCGCTACTGAAGCCGAAAGTCAAGGTCATTGGCATTGTGTGCGCGACCGAGAATATGCCTTCGGGCAAAGCCCAGAAGCCGGGCGACGTGCAGATCGCCATGTCGGGCAAGTCCATTGAGATCATCAATACCGACGCCGAGGGCCGGCTGGTGCTGGCCGACGGCCTTTACTATGCGCGGCAGCTTGGGTGCACCCATCTGGTGGATGCAGCTACGCTGACGGGCGCGGTCGTGGTTGCGCTGGGCCACAACAACGCAGGAATTTTCGCCAACGACGACGACATGTACGAGCGCTTTCACAGGGCCAACGCCAAAGCGGGCGAAAAGATGTGGCGCATGCCGCTCGACGACGAATACAAAGAGCAGATCCGTTCCTCGATCGCCGACATTGTGAATTCCGGCGGACGCTGGGGAGGCGCCATCAACGCCGCGATGTTCCTGAAAGAGTTCGCCGAAGACACGCCCTGGATCCATCTCGACATCGCGGGCACGGCGTGGATGGAAGAACAGAAACCGTGGATTGCGAAGGGACCCTCAGGCATTGCCCTGCGAAGTCTGGTGGAGTTCGTGAGAAGTTTTGCAGGCTAGCAGTGATGGGCGACGTTGAGGGAATCCTGCCCGGTTGCTATAATCGAGAACGTTCCGCACGCTTCCGGCGTTGGATCTGCTTCGTCCGACCGGCATCCCGGCACAATCAGCTCGAAGCGAAACAAGCCTCGCAGCCCGCCGCCAGCGGGCGTCGAAACGTGGCCAGGTAGCTCAGGTGGTAGAGCGCAGCCCTGAAAAGGCTGGCGTCGGCGGTTCAACTCCGTCCCTGGCCACCATCATTTCAATAAGTTAGCTATCCCGGTTTTTCTCATTATTCTGGATTTCAAGCTTGTCTCCTTTGCGTTCTCTTCCGAACCAGCTAGTTCCTTGGCTAGCTGCAAGGCCGGGAAAGTGATACCGATTCATCCGAATTAGCCGGAATCAGCGCATTCAAATCTGCAATCGAGCCCGCTCCCACAGAAACGCGTGTACGTAATTGAAATTGACTGTCCTGTGTGGCGCCAACAACCTGACGCGCCTAGTAGCAAAAGAGTGGGGAAACCCAGTCCAGCGGAGTGCCGATCTTCTCTCAGTGGGCGGGGCCGGAGGCAACCTGCACGAGTTGTTTCCGGTCTGAGTCGGCCCGCTTGGCTTCTCGGCTGGCTTCGGGCGTCAGGTCGCGAGCGCCAAAACCCACGCCGATTTTCTTGAGGAAGGCGTTGGGCGGCGTGCCGCCGGCAAAAATCCAGACGAAATCGTTGGGCATTTCCTGTAACGTGTTGCTGACATCAAGCACCACCGATTCCGGCTTGAACTCCACCGGATTCGAGTTGAACAGGACTTTCAGTTTTCCGGAGCGCATGCAATCTTCGATGCGCTTGGCGTTCCGCCCCTTGATGCGGCTGAAGCGCTCGCTGCGGTAGGAAAGCGTCACCTGGTTGCCGGCCTGGGTGGCCAGCCCCATGGCCGCTTCGACGGCGCTGTCTCCACCGCCGACGACCAGGATCTTTTTGTTGATGTAGTGATCGGCCTCGATCAGGCGGTACATCACTTTGGGTAAGTCTTCTCCCTTGACGCCAAGTTTGCGTGGTTCGCCGGCGCGTCCGAGGGCAAGGATGACTGCATGTGCGCGATATTGATTCGTGCCCGTGACTACGGTGAGGACGCCGTCTTCTCCTCGTTGGACGTCCTCCACTTTCTCGCCAGTGGAAACATTGAAGTCGGAGCGGTTCAGAATCATGTCCCAAAAAGACAGCAGTTGTTCTTTAGAGAGTTGCAGCTTTTTGAACGGGCCATACATGGGGAACTCGACCGGACTGGTCATGACCAGTTTTTGCCGCGGGTATTTGGCCACGGTTCCGCCCACTTCATCGCGCTCGATGGTCAGGTAGTTGAGCTTGTGCTCGATGGCGCGCAGCGAAGCGCTGATTCCCGCCGGCCCTGCTCCGACCACGAGCACGTCGTAGACGCCGGGGATGGGATGGGGCGCGCCATGCGCTTTGAGCCGGGCGGCGATCGTATCCATGCAGTCGCGGCCCTGATTTACCGCGTTCTTGATCAGAGCCAGTCCGCCCAGTTCTCCAATGATGAAAAGATTGGGCACGGTGGTCTCGTGCTCCGGTGTCAGATGAGGCAGGTCGCCGGCCATGCTGGGGCTGGCCAGGACCATCGTGATGGCCCCGACGGGACAAGCCTCCGCGCACAGCCCGTGGCCGATGCACTTGTATCCGTTGACGATGACGGCCTTGCCTCCGATCATCGCCAGAACGTCGCCCTCCGGGCAGACGCTGGTGCAGGTCGCACAGCCAATGCAGTAGTTGGTATCAATGTGGGGATGCTGCGCTTTGGGCCCCTCGGAGAACAACTTGCCTTTTTCGGCAGCCTCGTGGGCGCGGGCCTCTCTCTTCTTCAGGCTCTTGAGATAGCCCACAAGAAAGAAGAGGCAGATGAGTCCGCCAACGCCGTAAGTGATCAGGGTCTCCATCGCCGGCCCCTCAGAAATACCCCAGAAAGAATTGCAGTCCGATGTGCAGCAGGGCCAGCACGGCAAACGCGTAGCTGAAAGGCTTGTGCACGACGTGCCAGAGATGGAACACTTTTTGCGAGCGCGAGAGGAACAGGATTCTCTTGGAGAGCGCGGCTTCTTCGGCGGCGGCGTGAATCGCCTTTTCGACCTCACGATGGCGGGTGGGCAGGAATCCGACCAGGGTCTGGAGGGACTCGGCGAAGCTGAGCGCGTGCCGCCGCAGCCGGGCCACACGAAATACGCGGGTCACATCCAGAATCATCATGTACACGAGCGCGATCACGATGGGCAGGCGTTGTACGCGGTTGGCATCGGGAAGGCGTAACAGGGCGCGCAGGTCGGCTTCGGGCAGCAGATTCTGTGCCGCAAGCTGGTGCGCCAGGCGGTCCTGCAGTTCCTGCAGTTCCTTCCTGGAAAGCTCCGCCGTGGTCACTTTGCGCGGGATCTGGGCATAGAGGTAGCGCCCGACCACACCGCTGGCTGATACGGCAAACATGATCCAGAACGCCATGCCGGCGATGCCCTTGAATTTCAGCGTCGAGTGAAAGGCAACGATGAACGGCGCCGTCAGCCCCATGAGTACGTGGATATCCAGCCAGTGCCGCGTCGTCCCTTTCTGCCCCAGCCATGGCCAATGCTTGCGCAGCGGATAGAGGAAAATTCCCACGAACAAAGCTACTCCCAGGAATCCCAGATAGAGGCCAATCGGACCGCTGGGCCGCAGCATGTGGTGCTTCGGCGAAAAAGGACGGTCGAGAGACGAGAGTTTGTAGTAGTCGAAGCCATAGATGAAAATGGCGAGATTGGTGGCGATGGCCAAGACGTACAGAGCATAGAGACGCACACGATGGCCTCTCTCAGCGTCCGGTGCGGCGTTGGTCCGGTCGGCGATACCCACGGTTGCGGTAGCGTTTGCGCTCATTTCTTGATGACCTGTTCCTCTGTGCTCACTGAGAATTTCTTGTATGCCGTGAACTGGTGCAAGTTACGCCAGTGCTGCCGGGGGGTCTCGACCTCCACTCGCGCCTGCGCCGGAAACCAGTAGACCTGTTTGGAATCGGCGAACGGCACGGGGGCGAAATCAATCTCGGAAGTCAGCGACTTCAGTCCTACATCCGTCAGCGTATCCGCGATTCCCGCTTCAATTTTCGCAATCGAACCGGTTTGGGGATCGATCCAGGCCGTCCCGGAGAGTTCCAGCGGATACTCCCTGCCGCGCAGGGCCAGCGCCGCCGGCGATTTCATGCCGGAAACATGATGAAAGGCAACCTTCTCCAGGACCCTGCCGCCCGAAACTTCCTCGCCCGCCAGGGCGAACTGGAAGGCCTCGGCGTAGTAGGGATGAAAGACGAGGAACAGCGTGGCGAATCCGTTGCTCAGCAGCATCGGGGTGTTCTTGCGGTCCGGTTTCGCCGCGTGCACCGCAAGCCGTGACTCCGAAAGGCTCAGTTCGCCGCCGGTGTTGTTCAGGATCACCAGGTAGTCGAAGGCGGATTCTTCCTTGAGCACAACCTTGTCGTCTTTGCCTAGCTTCTCCTGCCGCACCAGTTCCGTGCATTTCACGTTGGAAAACTCATCGAGGAATCCGGACGTCTGGTCGGCGGTGCGCGCCAGCAGATCGTTCAGTTTCTGCGCTTCCGGGGAAGCCGGTGTGGTGCCCGCGAGACAGACTCCCACCAGAAGGATCAGGATGGCGATACCGCGGCGGGATTGCGAAACGATTGCTATGCGAGTCATTCGCCCTTCCTTTTCGAGTCGAAGCGATAGCCCATGGAAAACATGAACTGGTCGTAACTCAAGTCTCCGCGATTGGTGGTGAAATTACTCTGCAGGTAATAGTGCGGCCCCAGAGTGGTTTCCACGGTGCCGGTGAGGAAGCGGGAGCGGGTGTTGATGGTGATCGGAGAAGCGAAGTTCTGCTGTCCCACCAGGAGTTCCAGGCGCAACCGATCGCTCATTTGCCGCGAAAGGGAAACCGAGTTATACGATCCGGCGCCGAAGGAACTATTAAAGCGGGAATAGCGAACGTCAGCACGCACCTTCAACCACGGCACCCGTCCGTAAGTGATGCCGTACATCTGATTGAGCGAAGACTTGGTGTCGCCGGTGCCGTTGCTGCGGCCGAGATTGGTGGAGATCCAAACCTGATTCCATATTTCCAGGCGGCCTCCTGCGCTGAATCCCTGGAATAGATACTTATCCAGCAGACCGGTGCCGATCAAGGTCGGATCGTACGTCGGAATCTGCCGGAAGTAGTTGTAATTGGCATCCAGTTCGAGGCGCGGATGAGGGTTCACGCGCAGGGTGAAAAAGTTGCGCCCCAGCCCGGGTCCAGGCGCGGGCGTCTGGGTGTTTCCCTTGGGACTATCCAGCTGCGCCGACTCGTAAACCGCAATATCTCGCTTGTAGGAAATTGAATCTTCGAAAAAGATGAACGGGTCGTTGGCCGCCCACTTCACCATGCTCATCCCGGCGCCCGAGGTGCTGCTGTAGTGGAAGCCGTCGTATTCACCACCTTCGAAGTTGATGAACGCTCCGCCGATCGCGCGGTTCGGACTGAAGTCCCAGGATGAGGGATCGGGCGTGGAACCGCCAAAAATGCCGAGCACCGTGCCCTTGGAGAGTCGCTTGCCGAAATAGCCTCCGTCAATGGTGTCTAGGCTGGGCGCCCAGGGCAGGTACAGGCGGCCGAAGCCGGCGACCAGCGTCGAGTTGGGGTTGTCGTAGGTCACGTTGAGGTGGTACGTACGGTTGATCAGGTTCTGGAGCGTTTGCTGGCTGGCTGCCGATTCCTTGGTCAGCCGCCCGCGCCAATAACCGCTGAGGTTCCAGTAGGTGCCACCGATCCGTGTAATGTCGCCGCGGAAAGCTATGCCCATGTCCGTGCTGGTGACGCTGCTGGCGCCGTGGCTGATCGTCTCGATGTTGTCGAGCCCGATGCGGCCCCGAGCGCGGTTCACCGAAGGCAGCGGCGGGCGAGGCACCTGCTCGCGCACTTCCTCATCGAGCGTGTCGCCCTCGGTAAACGAAATCACCGCCGGATATTGCCGTGTCGCGCTCAGGGCCCGCTGCTGTACCAGAGCTTCGGCGTCGCCGCTTGAGAGATAGGCCAGATCGCCGGCTTTCACCGGACGCTTGGGGGCATAAATGTCGGTCACCGCGGATGTTTCCGCGACTGCCGTGACTTCCAACTCAGCCACCACTCGCGGATCGGAGATCGCGGCGCTGTCTCCCTGCCGCGCCGGCAAGTTCGTCTCCTCAACTTCGAGTTTCATGCCTTCCGTCAGGCCTTGCGCGCGGCCACCCTCCAGATACGCCACGCCCTCGGCCACGTATTTCACTTTGAACACGGTGCGCAAGCTGGGATCATCAGCACGAGCGATCACCATGGGCGTTCCGGCAGCCGATGCGCCCGCTTCTGCTGCGGGAGCGGCTGTAGCTGTGTTTGCGGACTCATCGCTCGCCGGAGCTTGCGGCGGCGCGGCAGCGGGTGAGTTCGATTCGGCTACAGGGGCGGCAGCCACGGTCGTTGGGGATGAGTCGTTCTGGGCAGCCGGCAACGGTGGTGCGGCTGGCGCCGAGGGTTCGGTTGCAGGGAAAACGGCAGCAGACGAATTTCCTGCGGCGGCGCCCGGCTTCGCAACGGCAATCTGATTCTGTTCGAAAGAAGCTTGCCCTGCAGAGTTCTGCGCGGGAACGTTGGCCGGCTGGCTTTGCGCGACAGGGGGCGGCGGTGCAGGAAGTGTCGAGCCCGCTGCGTTGGCAGACGACGGCTCGAACGGTGGACCTGCCGGTGTCGGGGGTGGCGCGGGAGAAGGATTGTAGGCCGTGTTATCCGGTGCGACCGGCCGCGGCGCATCCCGTTTTTTCCGGAACACTCCAAGCAGGTTGCCCGAAGTAGCCGCGACCGGTGCTCCTTGGGAAGCAGTGCGGGGGGATGCGCTGCGGGCATTTTCTGCCGCGTCCACAGTAAGAATGACGCGGTTCCCTTCCGTCTTGAGCGTGTAGGGATGGGCCTGATCGAGATCGAGAACCACGCGTGCGATCAGCGGGCGGGTGCTGTGCTGGCTGGCGCGCACACGGCGCACACCATTCGCGTTGACTGCAACATTGGTCGCGTTGTCGTTGCAGGTGGTGTCGGGAAAATCCATCAGGATCCGGTCGGGATGAACCGCCGTTTCAACCGAGGGCTGGACGGCAGCGCTGAGCGTAACTTCCACCCGCACGCCGGTTCCCGCGCGCAGCGCTGAGACGCTTTGCACCGTGGCCTTCCCGGCGGGGCTCTGAGCCGCGGCACAAGACAACAAGAGCATCCACGTCCCCAGTTGTTTCTGGACTGCCGTCATTGTTGGTCAACACTCGCTGGCGCTCCGACTGCCGCCGAAATTCTTCTGCGCTTCGCTACGTGACGAGCACGTCTCACGCCAAACTCGTTCTATCCGCCATGTCCGCTCTGGTGGCACTGATAGCAATTAATGCTGTTGTAGACGTAGCCCGGAACATTTTCGTGATGGAAGTTGGCCGCGTTATTTCCGCCGTGGCAGCCCGTGCACTGGAACACCGAGTAGTCATTCGAATTGATGTGGCACGTGGAGCACACTCCGTTGGCATTGCCGTGGTTGGTCGGGAACTGCGTGTACTGGGTGTGGTTGAACGTGGCGCCGGTCCAGGCCGTTGTGTTGTGGCAGTTCTGGCACGTGGTCGGGAAAAATTGCGGCTGCGCGGCGTGGCCGGGATTGGTCGTGTTGTTGTAGTCGGTCTGGTGGCAGCCGACGCAGGTCGTGGGCAGCGTGGTGTAGTTGCCGTTGACGTGGCAGTCCGTGCACTGCCGCGGCGGCACCGTGTGCATGCCGGTCAGTGGAAATGCCGTGTTGTTGTGATTGAAGGTGGAATCGGTCCAGACGGTCGTGTCGTGACACAGCTCGCACTGAGTTGGGAAGCCAGCCGTCGCATGGTTCGGATTGGTCGTGCCGGCGTAGTCCTTCTGGTGGCACGTGTAGCACAACGTGCTGGTCAGGTTGTAGTTATTGTTGACGTGGCAGTCGGTGCACAGCCGCGGCGGCACCGTGTGGTTGCCGGTCAACGCGAAACCCGTCGTGGTGTGGTTGAAGGTGCCATCGCTCCATTGCACCGTGTCGTGGCAGGTTTCACAGGTGGTCGGGAAGCCGGCGGCAACGTGGTTCACGGGCGTGGTGGCATTGTTGTAGTCGGTCTGATGGCAGGAGACGCAGGCCGTGTTGGTGAGGTTGTAATTGTTGTTGATGTGGCAATCGGTGCACTGCCGCGGCGGGACCATATGGTTGCCCGTCAGTGGGAACCCAGTGCTGTTGTGGTTGAACGTCGCATTCAGCCAGGTCGAGGTGCTGTGGCAGGTGTCGCAGGTCTGCGGAAAGTTCGCCGTAACGTGGTTCGGGTTCGTCGTGCCCTGGTAGTCCTTCAGATGGCAGGTCACGCAGGCTGTACTGTTCAGGTTGTAATTGTTGTTGACGTGGCAATCGGTGCACAGCCGCGGCGGCACCGTGTGCAAACCGGTCAGGGGGAATCCGGTATTGGCGTGATTGAACGTCGAATCCGTCCAGTTGCTTGTGTCGTGACAAGTGTCGCAGGTCTGCGGGAAGTTCGCCGAGACGTGGTTCGGGTTGGTCGTTCCCTGGTAGTCCTTGAGGTGGCAGGTCACGCAGGCCGTGCTGTTCAGGTTGTAGTTATTGTTGACGTGGCAATCGGTGCACTGCCGCGGCGGCACGGTGTGCATGCCCGTCAGCGGGAACCCCGTGGTGGAGTGATCAAAAGTGGCATCGGTCCACGCCGTGGTGTCGTGGCAATTCTGGCAGGTCGTGGGGAAGCCCGCGTGCGGCACCGGCGTGGTGGCATTGTTGTAGTCGGTCTGATGGCAGCTGATGCAGGTCGTGTTGGTGATGTTGTAGTTGTTGTTGACGTGGCAATCGGCGCACTGCCGCGGCGGCACCATGTGCGATCCCGTAAGCGGGAAGCCGGACTTGGAGTGGTCAAACGTCGCCGGCTGCCAGGCGGAGGTGTTGTGGCAGGTATCGCAAGTCTGAGCAAAGCCGCCCGCCACGTGATTGGGATTCGTCGCGTTCTGGAAGTCCTTCAGGTGGCACGACACACAGGTGTTGGTGGTCAGGTTGTAGTTGTTGTTGACGTGACAATCGGTGCACAGCCGCGGCGGCACCGTGTGCATGCCGGTCAGCGGGAAATTCACCGTCGTGTGGTCGAAAGTCGCCGGGGACCAGCCTGCCGTCGTGTGGCAGGTCTCGCAGGTCTGCGAGAAGTTCAAAGCCACGTGGTTCGGGTTGGTTGTGCCCTGGAAATCCTTCAAGTGGCACGACACGCAGGTGGTGTTGTTCAGCGTGTAATTGTTGTTCACGTGGCAGTCGGTGCACTGCCGGGGCGGCACCGTGTGCATCCCTGTAAGGGTGAACCCGGTGGTGGAGTGGTCGAACTTGCCATTGCTCCACTGCACGGTGTCGTGACATTGCTCGCAGGTGGTGGGAAAACCGGCGTGCGGGACCGGGCTGGTGGCGCCGGCAAAATCCTTCTGGTGGCACGAGTAACAGGCTGTCGTCGTGAGGTTGTAGTTGTTGTTCACGTGGCAGTCGGTGCACTCGCGAGGCGGTACGGCATGGCCGCCCGTCAGAGGGAATCCGGTCGTGTTGTGATCGAACTTCGCATTCAGCCAGTTGTCCGTCGTGTGGCAGGTATCGCAGGCAGTGGAAAACTTGGCGCTGACGTGATTCGGGTTCGTGGTGCCCTGGAAGTCCGCCGCATGGCAGGAATAACACTCCGTGGACATGGTCTGGAACCGGCTGTTGGCCGCGCCTTTGTGGCAAGTGTCGCAGTCCACCGCCGCATGCGCACCGGTGAGCGGGAAGCGATTGTTATGCTGCTGAATCTGCTGGACCGAGACCTGCCATCCCCGGACGGTATGGCACTGCTCGCAGTTCGCCCCCAGTTGCCGCCGGTGAATGTCAGCGTGGCAATCCTGGCAGCGCTGTCCCACGCTCGTGAACACCGGCTTGACGTGGCACTGGGTGCAGGTCACCGACTGGTGCATGCCGCGCAAGGGGTAGCGCGTCTGGTTGTGATCGAATTCCGGAACCGCACGGATGGGCCGCCATCCGTTTGCCGTGTGGCAGTTCTGGCAGGGAACATTAAGATTGCCGTGCGGGCTGTGCGTACCTCCGGAGACCTGCGGCGTCGGTACCCCGGCAGACCCGGAGAAAGCCAACAACAGGACTCCAACCAGATTGAGTACACCCACGTATGCCAAGATGAATTGCCCCTTGTCCAAGTCAACGGCAAACCTGGACAACCCACGAAGAGAGTGATGCAGAATGCAGCAATTACCAGTCCAATTAGATTAGTGAATCGGGCACCTATGCTGAAAGTTACAGAAGTGCCTGCCCGCAACGCCCGATTCGGCCCTCTCTTGGTTGCTATGGTTCCTATTACGACCATGATTACCAAAGGGCTTCAAATGTAAGTTCTGCCCGTCGCTGCGCACTTTTTTCCGCAAGAATTAGAGCGTTCTAATTTTTCTGAATGCCCTGCGCGCTATCGGTACAGATTCGCGCAGGAAGAAGACTTACAACTCTGAGAAATACACTTGGCGGATAAGGAAATGCGCAAGATTGCAAACCCTGCGACGCTGAAAGGACAGGTACCTTTGGTAACCAAGTGGACGGGCTGCCTACATCTGGCTGGAAGGTGCACTGCTCGGAGCGGGACTCTTTGACTTGGGCACGGGATTGGTCGGGCCGTGGCATACAGCGCAGTCCCTGGGTGTGGGCTTGTAGAAGAGCACGGTCTTGGCGGCAACCACTTTCGTCAGCTTGTGGCACTCAGCGCAGCGCACGTTCTGATGCGCGCCGCGCAACGGAAACGTGGTGCTCTTGTCGTGGTCGAACCGCGAAGGCTTCCACTTCATGCTGGTGTGGCAGTCCACGCAGCGAGTGATGTCGCCTTTGGCGAACTGCTTTCCGTGAACGTCTTCATGACAGTCTTCGCACTGGGAAGGCGCCGCCTTGAAGTCCACATTCGACATCTTCGTTTCCAGGTTAGGAGGCCTGTGGCAGTCGCGGCAGGCCGTCGCCCGGTGCGCTCCGGTGAGCGCGAATGTAGTTTTGGAGTGATCGAAGCCGGACAACTCCTTCCACGACTTGGTGCTGTGGCACGCTTCGCAGCCCGCTCGCGAACCATCCGCGCGTTTCTGCTGCATGCGCTCTTTGAACTGTCCCTTGTGCGGATCGGCGTGGCAACTGGTGCAGTCCAGGTTCTTCCAGTGATAGATGGCTGACGGCTTGGGCTGGAATTCGGCCGATTCCTTGTGGCAGTCGGCGCAGGGGACCGCGATGTGTCCGCCGGTAAGAACGAACCGTGTCTGCTTGTGCTTGCCGATGCTGAAGGTGGAGGGCTTGTACCCGTCCAGATTGTGGCAGCGGTCGCAGGCGTTGAAATAAGGCGCAGCGACGAACTGACCTGCGTGGCGGTCGCCGTGGCAATCCGTACAGCGCTCGAACTTGACCTTGAAAAGGGTGTCTTTGCCCTTCGGGATGTGGCACTGCGCGCACTCGACGCGGGCATGCCCGCCCTGCAGCGGATACGCGCTCGACGCGTGTTCCTTGACGGTGAACGTCGAGGGCTTCCAGCCCTGGACTGTGTGGCAGGAAGCGCACTCGCCGCCGTCCACGCGCTTGGCGAACTGGCCGTTGTGCGGATCGGGCTTGTGGCAATCCATGCACTTCTGGAAGGCCAGTGGTTTCTTGAAATCTCCACTGGCGTGGCACTGCGCGCAATCCACCGTGGCGTGCTTGCCTTCGAGAGGATATTTCGTTTTCGAATGATCGAAGCGCTCGTTTACCGCCTGGAGAGAAATCTTCTTCCATCCACTCGTGTTGTGACAGGATTCGCAAGTCTGCTTAAAGCTGCCGTGGTGGGGATCCTTGTGACAGTCGGCGCACTGGCTGAAGGGAATGCCAACGTACTGCGGTTTTCCGTCCGGCCCGTTGGTGTGGCACTTGGCGCATTGCACCTGGGCGTGCAGCCCGGTCAGGGGATAACGCGTCTTCGAGTGATCGAACTGCTCGACCTTGACGGTCTTCCAATCTTCGAAGTTGTGGCATTGCTGGCAAGTGGGTCCGAGGCGGCCTTTGTGGGGATCTTCGTGACAAGTTGCGCAGGCGGTTGAGAGGCCGAGGTAGGTGCGATTGAGGTCTTTGGTTTTGATCGCCGTCCGGTCCTGAGAAGAAACCCGGGAAGCGTTGTGGCACTTGTTGCAGGCCACACCGGCGTGCTTGCCTTCGAGCAGGTAGCCGGTTTCTCTGTGGTTAAAGGTCTTGGTGTCCCACTTGATCAGGGAAAAGTCTTCCCCGTTATGCTCGGAGTGGCAGCGTGCGCACTCCTGGCTGGAGCCGGGCGGAATGTTATAGGTGGCGTGCAGGCCTTTGCGGGCGGAGAGCCGGGTGGCTATCTCGCTGTGACACTCCAGACATTTCAGAGCCGCCTGCCCACCGAACTTGTGGCAACTTGCGCAGTTCGTGGATCCGTTCAGAGACTGGTGCGGTCGCGACAACGGGCCGGGAGAAATCTGAGCAGAAGAAGAAGTGGAGACCAGGGCCAGCAAACATGAGGGAGCGAGCACTGCAAGAAGCCAGCGTGCTAGTGCCTGCGCTCGGAGTTTCCGGGCGCAGGCTGGCGTCCCATTCTCTGTCAGTTGGAGCCTTGTCTTCAGCTTGGTCTTAAGCTTGCAACAATCGTCGCCCAAAGATCAATGCACGTTTGTTGCCAGCGCTGATACTCCCCAGGAGGAAGAGGATCAGCGACACAATGAATTCGACATGCGACAAATGACAAGTTGTTCATTCGCCTTTAGGTTGCGCATCAGTTTGCATCAGATCACAAGGAAATCCACCCCCTGGATTTCTTGTCGTTCGATGAACGCGACGACCTGTTGGCGTTTCTGGACTCGTTGACGGCGCAGTTGCCTGACAACGTTGGGCCACCGCCGGACCTGGCGGTCAAGCAGACGGCGCAGAACCAGTAGTGGAGTGGGGTCGGATGCAGTCAGGAAGAACCGGCCCGGCCGCCCAGGTCCTGTTGGCTCACGGCCGCGCGGAGTTGCTCATCATCAGCGCAAAGAGCAGCGGAAGGTAAATCACCGTGGCCTGCAGAACCTGACGGGCGCGCTTCTTCGAAAGTGCGCTGGCCAGCGGCAGGTTGAGAAAGGCCAGACGGATCCCAAAGTAGAGGAGGGCGAAGCCGAGCACCACCGCGCCGACAAAATAAATGCGGCCTGCCATTCCCATGAAGCTGGGTAAAAGGCTGATGGGGATCAGAGCCACCGAATACACCAAGATGCGGCGCGCGGTGGAGCGGCCGTCTTCTTCGACGACGGGCAGCATCCGGACTCCGCCCTGAGCATAATCCTCGCGGTATAGCCACGCGATCGAGAAGAAGTGCGGAAACTGCCAGACGAACAGGATCGCGAACAAGACCAGCGTTCCCCATTCCAGTTGATTGCGGGCTGCAGTCCAGCCCAGGACTCCCGGCATAGCTCCGGGAAAAGCTCCCACAAACGTGCAAATGGGGGAAACGCGCTTCAACGGCGTGTAGGCCGCCAGGTAGACAACCGAGGTCAGGAAGGTCAGCAGTCCGGTCAGGGGATTGGTAAACAACGCCAGGTAAATCGAGCCTCCCACGGCTGCCAGTAGGCCGACCACGGTGGCGTGCAGCAAAGTCATGCGGCCGGTCGGAAGCGGGCGCAGCGCCGTGCGCCGCATGTGCGCGTCCACGTCGTGTTCCATGACCTCATTGAGTGCCGCGGTGCCGCTGGAAACCAGCCCGATGCCCAGCAGAGAATGAAATAGCCCCCAGCTAAACCAGGAACTCCCGGCTTGGTGCGCGCCAAAGAAGTATCCGCACCACGCGGTCATGACGATCAGAGTCGTGACCCGGAGCTTAGTGAGTTCGGCATAGTCGCGGAGGAGAGAAGTCGCCCGGGTGCGCAAATCAGAAAGAGGCAGTGTCATCGTGCTCATGAATTAGGCCGTGTCTAACGTTCCAGAAAGTTCTTACCTGGCTGCAGAGAAAACACGTAAGGGCCCCACGCCGTTACGCGCTCAAGGAATGCATAGATATTCCCATCGCCTGCCATTGTCAAGGGAAAACGCATTTCGCCCAGTTAGTCAGGCTATCACGGGCAGTCGCTTCGCGCGTTGGATCACCTTGACGGGCTTCCCGCTGCCCCATTGGAATCAAACGTTTCCGGCGGGTCGAAAAAGCACCGGTGCCACAAAGCCGAGTCGGACAGGGTGCCGGCTTTCCATTGCTGAAGGGTGGCGACCGTGGCCGCAATCATACCGCCGTCGGCGGAATCGAAAATCAATACGATACCGGCCAGATCTTGCGGCTTCTGCGTCATCTCGGTGTAGCTTGTGTCGAGCAGGAATTTCGCATATTCCAGCCGCTCCCTGGGCCCGGCGCCCTTCGCGTTCTCGTCGATTTTTTGCACCGAGAAAATCCTGACGTTCTTGCCTCGCAGCGGTTCCCAATCGCCGGGGAAAGGAGAGGTTTCTTCACGGACCACATGGAACAAGTCCGCGGCCGCTACCGGAGCGGGCCCAGCCGGAACTTCTGTGTCAGGGATGCCTTCCGGCATCTCGAGGCTATTGCGCCATATCCAGCCGCGAGAGAGACCGGAAATCCGCACGTGCACCCAGTCGCGGTTGAAGTCGAGCATCTCAAATTCGTCGTGCAGGCTGGCGAGAAACAGCGGTTTCGCGGTCAGGCTGGGAGACGCGACCACCGGCGTTCCCAATTTCTTCACCGCCACAAGATTCTTGGGATGGGATACGTTCTTCACAATTTCTTCCAGGCTGTCGGCCTCCGCCTGCAGGGAACTGTTTGTCGGAGCGAGGTTGGGCGGGCTCGTCATTTGAGCGCTGGCGCGCTCCTGAGCTTCCAGGCTTTGGCTCAACGACGAGGAGAATTCGTTTGCAGTGCTGGAGGAAGGAGCGGAGGGAACCGGAACCGCAGGCTCGGTTGACCCGGGCTTGGCGGAGGGCTTCGCCGGCGCGACTGGAGCGGCCATGTCGTTGGCGTTCGCACTCCCGGCAAGTTGTTCGGCCAATTGGTCCAGCAGATCCTGTTCAATCCGTCCGTTGGAGGCCAGCACTTGGTACCCAGAGTGGGAAGCCACTGGATCGCTGTACCACGCCGTCACTTTCGCGCTCACCCGTACCAGCGACCCTCCGGAGGCGGTCGAGCTGACCTGGACCGTTGCCTGGTAAAAACCACGCTGGTAGCGGTCGAGCGAATGCTCTGCGGACTTTGCGAATCCATCGAGCGCCGGGAGCCGGCCCGACAGATTGACCTGCATCGCCTTCAGGGCTTTCTCGACCGCGGTTTTCGACTGCGGGAAGACGCGTTCCGGGAAACTGGTTTGTGCCTCGACCAGCGCCGCCGCGAGAATCAGCAGCACACCGATTCGCAACGCACGCAGCAGAGCTGGGACCGGGACTGCTTCACGCGATCTCACGGCAACTGCTCCAGTTCGGCGCGCAGAATCCAGCCGTGCTGGCCCTCATGGGTCTCCACTCCAAGCCAGTAAGGCGTGGAGATCACGACGAGAACTTCGGTGCCGGCAGGCAGGGACTGCAGCGTGCTGGCGGTGTGAAATGGGGCGGATTTCAGCGGGGCGCCCGGCGACTTCACCAGGCGCTCCACCTGCCGCCGCAACTCCTGCACGCGCTGTTCGAGAGTCTGCGTTGGTGGGGTCTCCTTCGGCGGCGGCGCGGGGGCAACGGCAGAGTCTGTTTGGGCGGTGGAGACCGGCGGCGACTCCATCGGGACTTGGTGTTGTTTCCTGGTCAACTGTTCCTGCTTTTCTTGCTCGGCCTCGACGGCCTGGGCCTTCATAGTTGCAATGGCGTCGAGCCGGTCGTGGATGTCCTTGTATTCCGCTGTTTCCACCGATCCGTTGGATGGATGGGACGTATGGCGGAAATCTTCGACGAAGATGGCATCAATGCGCAGCACCGTGTTCTTCTCGCCCTGAGGTTGCACGATATAACGGACTGCCAGAGTACCGACATCGCCGCTGTCCTTGAAATTGCGAGGATCCAGAGCGTGGGCACGCACCTTGTAGAAGACTCTGCCGCCTTCGGTCCAGGACGGAAAGACGCGCACGGAAGACTCCTGGGTCGCGCCCATCACGTATTCGTCCTTGTTGTATTCCTTGGTGCCGCGGATGATGCCGTTCTGCGCTACGTCTTGCACCACCCGGGAGACTTCGCTTTCTGGAAACGGAACATTGATGATGAGGCCCACCCCATACTGGGTGGCGTCCTTTTCGCGGGCGGGAAGTTGGAGAGCGACAGCCAGACACAGCAGGGCCAGGCAGGTTTTCCACAGCCAAGCCGCGCCTAACTTGAGCTTGAAACCCGAAGCTTGAAAGCAACGTAACCGGAGCGACTTTTCCACCGTGTCCCCTGTATGGCAGAGATTCTCAGCTACAGCGTACTTGTGTCAACTCACGAGCCATCCGGCTGGAGCCAATCACCTGGCAGGCGGATGTTAGCTTGTAAAAGAATTGTAAAAAAATTGTCACAACCCCCTTGCAGGAGATTGCAGAGCCGTAGTAGGATTCCGCCCCGGTACGGTGGTAGGACCTGTGATGGGGGAAAAGTCGTACCTCCAGGCGGCGTGTGAAGGGGTTCGCTTGCCAATGTTGTGAATCTCGCCTTTGCATTTTGTGGGAATGCGGAATCTGTCCGACCAAGAATTGCGTGAGGAGATGGGCATGCGTATGGGGACGCAGTCTAACGTTAGCTGGAAGCGGCCGCGGGTGCAATCTTTTGCGGCCACGGCACTGGTTGTGATCTTGCTCCTGTTGAGCAGCAACCAAAACGCAAATGCTCTGCCGGCGTTTGCCCGCAAGTACGGCCTCCGCTGCTCGGCGTGTCACGAATCCTGGCCGATGCTGAATTACTTTGGGCAGAAGTTCAAGGACAACGGCTACCAGCTGATGAATGACCGCGACGCCCCGATCTGGCAGAACCCAGCGTACTGGCCGGTCACGTTCCGCATCACGCCGATCTGGCACCGGTTAAGCACGGGGAAAGTCCAGACCGACACCGGGGTCACGCGGATTACTTCTTCCGGCTTTGACCTCAGCGGT
>DATFNP010000069.1:0-2090 GCA_035266345.1 Candidatus Sulfotelmatobacter sp. | reverse complement strand
GCAGAAGCTGGAAATCGCGCACAAGCTGGATGAGCTTGGAGTGAGCCGCATTGAAGCCGGCTTTCCGCGCGTTTCGGCGGAAGACGCCGAGGCGATTCAGCTCATGCAGAAGGCGGGCATCAAGGCGGAGCTCTGGGGATTTTCGCGCGCCGTCAAAGCTGACGTCGAAGAACTGGTTCGGCTGAACCTTCGCTATTCCGTGATTGAAGCGCCCACCAGCGCGATCAAGCTGAAAGCGTATGGCATTTCGCGGGAAGAAGTGCTGCGCCGAATTCGCGATGCGGTCTGGGCGGCGCGCGAGGCCGGCATCACGGTCGCATTCTTCGCGGTCGATGGAACGCGAACCGAGTTGGAATTTCTGAAAACTGTTTACCTGTCGGCGCTTGATGCGGGAGCGAAAGAACTGGTCGTCGTCGACACGATCGGGGCCTGCGGGCCCGAGGCGGCGGAATATCTGACGCGGCAAGTCTGCCAGTGGGCCGGCAAAGGCGTGCCCGTGCATTTCCATGGTCACAACGATTTCGGTATGGCGACGGCCTGCGCGGTGGCGGCCGTCCGCGGGGGAGCAACCTGGATCCAAGGCACGATCAACGGCATGGGCGAACGCGCGGGCAATGCCGATATCGCCGAGATTGCGCTCGCGCTGCGCTGCCTCTACGACGTACCGGTAGTACTGAATCTCGAAAAGGTGCGCGATGTTTCCGAGGTGGTGCGGCGGGCCGCGGGGTACACGCTCGATGCGTGGAAGCCGCTGGTCGGCGAAAACTTGTTCATGCGTGAGAGCGGCGCAGTGGCCAGCCAGTTTCATCTCCCGGAGGCGATTGAGCCCTACTCGTCGGAAATTGTGCAGGCGGAGCGCGGGATTGTTCTCGGTAAGAAAAGCGGTCTCGACAACATTGACCTGAAATGCAAGGAACTCGGCGTTACGATTACGGCCGAGCAGCGGGGTCCAGTCCTGGCTGCGGTCAAGCAAGCTGCGGTCAAGCAGGCTGTGTCCGGCAAATGCGGATTGGTAAGCAACGATCAGTTTCGGCAGATTCTGGCGGCCATGCATATTGTCTGAAATCGGGGTCTGAAATTGGACCTGAATCAGGGCGCACCTCCAAAGGCCCAGGCCGACGCGGGTTTCCGGCGATGGGTCAGAGCAACTCACGATGGTAACGCTGGGTTCGTTACTCATAAAGTGCAGATGCTTGCATCCGTCGGCTCGGCCCGATCCTGGTTCCTCTTACTAACTCCATTCGCAACAAACACTTACGCCCTCCCTTTCATATGGTTTCACGGGTGCAGTATTCCTTATGAAGCCCGGAGCGTATGGGCGAGCGGGGGCGAACTTGACCGTCATTTACAGCGCTGAGAGCGTAGCTCCTCGAACCACGGCGCGGCCGGCAGTCATGCTGCCGCTGCTTGTGATTTTGTTCATTGTCTCCTACGGCATTCTGACCATGCTGGTTTTCGAGCAGGGCCAGACCATCGAATCACAGCGCAGTTTAATCCGCGAAATGTTGAAGGACAGCACCCAACTGGCCGCGCTGAAAGGCAAGCTGGCCCGTGACGACAGCAAGCGGCTCCACGACAAGGCGTCTGCCCAGGCGGATCATAAAGACGCGGATTCCGGCAATCCTGGGGCAGGGGCAAAGGGATCGGACAAAGAAACAAAACGACCCGGTAGATCGGCGCACTCCCTGAAGGAAGCTCCCGGGAAGGAAGCTCCCGGGAAGCCAAGCGCGGATGTAGAGGATGTGCGGCGCTCCACTCGAGCGATCTAGCGGGCGTACAAGCTTGAGTAGTACGGATCAGCGAAAGCGATTCGAGTTTTGAGAGAGAAAAAGAAGAACGGTTCTGTGGGATGCGGCCTTATGTGGGGGCCGTGATGCGAGCAAGTCGTAATTATGAAGGCCCTGGCCCTAGCCCTAGTGTTGTCTCTTCCCGTTCCCAGCTTGGCACCCCTAGCTCATCTGTCTCCCACCCCCAGCCAACAATCGGCAAAGCGAAAGGGAGGGCGATGGTACTTCGCCGCAACTGGGCACGCCGTGTATTGCTACGGACCGGTGATGACCATGCCCCAGGCGCAAGGAGGCCTGTTGAAA
>DATFNP010000068.1:0-88673 GCA_035266345.1 Candidatus Sulfotelmatobacter sp. | reverse complement strand
CGGCCAGAAAGTCCGCACAGATCATCTCCAGACAGTAGCCGCGCGACTTGTCGGTTCCAAGCATCAGGGCTGCCGTCTCAATCGCCTTCTCCACCACCGGCATCTGGCTCTGGTACAGCTTGAAATAGATAATCTCCCACGGTTCCGTTTCCCGCCCGGTTAGTTCCTTCTCCACCTCCTGCTGGAAGTCTTCTTTGGGCATTGTCTGGGCTTTGTGCAACCAGGTTGCACAATCGAATCGCTGCCCGTCCCTGCGGGCCAGCTTGGCCAGTTCCAGCCCCTTGGCCCAGCCCACCTCCTTCAGCTGCTTCCTCGCCTGCGGCGGCAGGTGTTCGTGGATCGACATCAGGTAATAGGCCTTCCTCCTCGACCCCGGGAACCGCCTTTCCAGGAACTCATCAAACGACTTCAGGGTCTCCAGCCGCCAGTACTGTCCCGCCCGTACCTCACACAGATAGCGCCCCAGTTCCACGAACTTGGTGTCGCGCTCCGTCTCCTTGCGCTGTTCCCAGGCCAGAATCTCGTCAATCTTGGTCAGCACGAACAGGGCGCGGCGGCGATTGAACTTCGGGGGCATGGGCGGATCCCTAGTAAGTAAGCTGGTCAAGCCAACCAAGATCGTCTGCTCCTGGACGCCGCACCAGGTGGGCGTCGACCATTTCCTGCTGTCCCAGACAGAGGCCTACATAGGGGCAGCTGCTGCAGGGGTTCTGGGGGAAGCGGATGCCGCTGTGGGGCAGGAACTCCGCTGACTCGATTCTCCGGATCGTGTTCTCGACCAAGTGGCCGAACTCCTGACGCTGCTCGTCGCTGATGGTGGTTTTCAGGTACTGGACCTCGACCAGGCGCTTGCGGACGAAGACGATCTGGGCGACATCCGGAATGCCGGTCATCCAGGAGTAGCAGACCAGTTGGGGGTCTAGAGAAAGCAGTCCCTCCGGCTCTTCGGGGTACCGGTTTGAGGTGGTCTTCCACTCCAGCAGGCAGCGGCGGCCGTCGAGTCGGCCGATGGCATCGATATAGGCGACGAAGTCGTTGTTTCCGGCCACAGCTCGGGTGAACTTGATCTGCAGGTTGCGGCGAGGCTGGTGGACCTGGACACGGTCATCCTGGCAGAACCGGGTTAATAGCATGATGCCTTGCTGCAGCATGCGGTCCCAGGAGTCTCCGTTCGAGTAGTGCAAGCCTTCGCTCTGGCAGGCAGACCACTCGGTGAACAGGACGGCCCCGGGATCTTCCCGGCGGAAATAGGCCCCCAGGGCTTGTTCGAAGGCGCGGCCGAAGAGCATCGCCGCTCGGGTGTCCTTCTCCTTCCAGCCATCGAGATAGCGATGCCGGTAACGCCGCGGGCAAGCCAGGTACTGACTGATCTGGGTGTAGCTGTAGGTCATTCAGGCCACCTGCGGGTTGTCCAGGTTGGCGGGGGAGAGTTCTTCCCAGCGGCTGGCAGGAGCAAAACCGTCGAGCCGGAGCAGGGAAGCGCCGTTAAAGACAATGTGGCTGATCTTGACCACGCCCTTTATGCCTGCCAACTGGGTCTCATCGACTTCGTCCCTTCCGAGCAGTTCGGTGTCGTAGCCGAAGTCGCGCAAGAACCAGTTCAACTTCCACAGGGCTTTGGGGTTGCAATAGACGCGGCTGGAAAGGATGTGTCCGGCAAACCGGCTGGGCTCAAGAATGGCCAGAGTGAGGGTGTAGTAGGGTTTTTGTGTCTGTCGACAGAACCGGGCTCGCTGGACGCGAACCAGGAAGACGCCGTCGGGGACCTGGTCGGGGGCACAACGATCGGCGGCGTGCAGGCCGGTGATCTGGCGTTTCACGCGGCACCTTCTTTCTGGCCGAGATAGCTGTTGAGCTGGCAGAGCAGGGCATTCCGGTCTTTCTCGGCCCAGTCGGCCAAGTGGGTGACGAAGTTTTCCACCTGTTCGCGGGTGGCCTCACGTAGGGTCTTGGTGCCGCAGAAATCGGTGGCGTAGGCCTTGACCAGGTTGGGATCGAGTTGGTGCTGGCGAATCAACTGGCAAAGGCGGTCGCGAACCTTCGGGCCACCGTGGTTCCCGTCGCCACTTGTGGCCTGCGGCAGCTTCCTGGAGTCTGACCGCGAATCGGGTTGGCCGGCGAAGGCCCCGATTTCCTCGACCGAGCAGATGCCGATGCCGTAGGCCTTGCGCAGGGCACGGTTGACGGCCCGGGTCTCGGCTACTCTCATTTCCGCACCGTGCACCAGAGGAGACACATTGGACGGATCGGCGTCGCCGTAGCCGACAAAGCCTTTGCAAGCCTGAGATTTGTAGGCCGTGGCCTTGAACACCCATCGTCCCATCGGGGGTTCTGAAAACGCTGGGACCGGGTCAATATGAATTCCAACGCATCTCTTTCTACGGGCTAATCGCAACAGTCCCGTGTGTGTGACGTACCATCGCCCGCCTAACAGTTGGACATCTCCCAACAAAACCGATACTCGCAATCCTTCGACTAAGTCAGCGAGTTGGTGAGCCAGCATTTTGGAAACCTGCTTTGGCCATAAATGTTTTGCCACTCGCATGCTTCTAGCTACCGCAGCACGCTTCGTCCTTGAGTCTTGATCCATACGCCAATCACTCCGTTCGTCAATATGAGATCACATAAATGATATTACTAATATGATATCATATTATCAAATGAAATCGATGCCTCTGTGGGGAAGGTGCTGGTCTATTGCTGCCTAGAAGGCGTGTGGGTGACGGATGCAGCCTCTCTGAGTGCCGCAGATGCGACGAAATTGCTGATCGTCATTCTCTGTTTCTTGGCAGCCTGGACGACCAGGGCAGCTTCTTGTTCGGAGTAGTAGGAGAGGATCGTTCTCCGGACCGTATTGTGCAATCGACGACGGGTAGCGCGTTGCTGTTTGGCCACGGCGACGATGTTACCAAAAACAAAGCCCCCCTGCAGCGAGTGCACCTTTAGCCCTACTGGGCGAACAAATTAGTTGCCGCAGTGAGCTCCGTTGCTTAAAATAGAGCTGGCAAGCGATTGAAAGTTGGTTGTTAGGAATTGTGGTTCCCTCGATAGAGAATGTGTCTGGATCCTTCGAAGAATCTGTCAAGAACGCTAGAGAATTAACTTCCGAGAAGCGATAGCAACGTATCACATTCACTCTGTCAGTGCGTTCGCAGGTGTGTTGTTCCTGCAACGAATCCGGGGGAGCCATGGCGAACCTTCCGCTTCAAGCAAATCCTAGAGTAGTGACGACCGTCGGCGAGACCTTCGCTGACGGCTCGGTGCTCGAACTGCTTACCTCGCCCTCCTCCGGTCGGCTTCGTCTTCTCTTCCATAGCGCCGGCAGAAAGAAAAACGCCAAGCAAGTTGAGTACTCGCACCGTATCTACCAGCCACCCAACTTGGATGAGGCAATTGTGCGAGCGATCCGGTTCCCGCATGACGCGAAGCCTTATGGCTCGACTAAGAAACTTCTTTGCCGAATCCGGGAGCTGTTCGAACGGCATGCAGGGCTGCCCCAACCGGAGTCTGCATTGCTGACTGCTTGGGCCACAAGCTCATGGTTTTCGGACTGTCTGTCGAGTCCACCAACGTTGCTGATTTCGGGAGCGGACATGGGCCATGCGATCACTCTTTTTCGGCTGTTGCAGTGCCTGTGCCGTCGTCCTGTGGTGCTGGGCGATCTCAACCGCGCCGCTTTCTTGTCACTTACAGCGTTGGGAGCTACGCTCCTCATAAACCAGCCAAGCTTGTCGGCCAGGATCCGCGATCTGTGGAGTACTTCCAACTACCGTGACGTGTATGTTTTCGGAAACGGAAAACTCCGCTCGGCGGCCAGCTCGAAGGCTGTGTTCTTGGGCATGGGAGACGCGCGGGACGATGAAGGTATACATTTTGCGCTTCCGCCCGCACGTTGTGACGTGTCTCCGTTGGACGAAAAACAACGGTCGGAGATTGCTTCGGAGCTGCAGTCGCAACTGCTGATGTACCGCCTGCGAAACCTCGACACAGTGCGCGACTTCTCAGCCCGCGGGAACAGGTCGACATTCGGGGGTACTGAAGTTGCTCGTGATCTGGCGGCTAGCATCTTGGAAGAACCCGAGATTCTAGAATTAATTGCTCCGCTCCTCCAACGTTTGGAACAGGACAAGAGCGCACAGCTCAGTTGTGACGTTCACCGGGCCATGATCGAGGTGACGTGGGCCCCCTCCCACGAACAACAAGAAATCAGCGTCTCCCGGCTGACAGAGCTTGCCAACACGCTTCTGCGTTGCCGCGGCGAACTTTTGGAATACAGCACCGCCGAGATCGGGTGGAAACTGCGAAACCTCGGGTTTGATCGCCATCGGAACGGGAAGGGTATGGTCTTGAGGTTCTCGCACGAGAACCGCCTTCTTATTCACCAGCTCGCGGTCGCGTGGAGCTTGAAGTTAGGCGCTCGCGCACGCTGTGCGCTTTGCTCTCCACAGGAAAGTGTTGATAGCAAAAAACCTATGTAGGTTTTGTAGCATTTGCAGCTTTTTACAAAAAGGGGGGTCAAATGCCTGTGAAAAGAACACAACTGAGTCGGGAGCAGAAAGCTAGGTATCTGGCGCGGGCGCAGGAGCTTCGTGCCGCAGGCCTTGATTGTGAAGTCCCGGGCGAATGGCACGAGAGCTCCTGTGGTCTGGATATCTTCGTGGCTCCGCCCGAGGGGAACATCCTGTGCGAGCTCCCCAATGGAGTTACCGCGTACGCGATCTACGTACACCTGGTTTCTCTGCGCAGTAATTTCAGAGTGGAGAATTGCGGAATCGTGTCCGACTGGGACTCAGAATCGATTGTTCTGTGCAGCAACCAAGGAGGGCTGTATAGCGTAGGCTCCGCATGCGAGTTTACCGAACACGATGCACTCAACCCCCGGCTTGAAGAGGGGCTACACTTTCATCATGTCGGAGATGTCGCTGAGGGTTGGGTGGTCGCGAACGGCCTTAAGCCAATTCCGGATAGATATCGAAATTGGATGATCACGAAGATTAGCCTCACGTTCACGGACCAGTTCGGACACGATTACTCTGCGCAAGCGGAGGCTACCCTGCAGAGAAGTGCGCGCTTGAGGGACTCCGACGTCCCAGTGCAAAGGTCCCAAGCTGCTGCCTTGCGGGCGGGGATGCCAGGCCCGGGAGCTAGCGAGCCTGGGCGCCCACGCGGATGTGTGGCTCAACCAGAGCGAGCAACTGCTCCTTGAGGAAAGGCCCGCTGGCCAGCAGTCCGGACAGCAGCGGATCGCGGCGATTGGCCGTCAGGTCGGTTTTCTCCAGGGTGCTGACAAAACCACCGGTACTCAGCACCAGGGCTGCCCCTGCGACCACGTCCCACTCGTTCTTGGGCGTCAGAGTGAACGTGATGTCGGCGAGACCGGCAGAAACCAGGGCCAGCTTGTAAGCGACCGAGCCCATGGCCTGAATCTTGAAGGGAGCATTTTCGAACTGTTTCCACTCGCCGCGTTTCACCTCACTGCGGCTGGCCAGGACAATCGCGCCCGCCAGGCTTGTCCGCTGGCTGGGAGCCGCGGGTTTGCCGTTGTAGAACACCCCAGCGTCAATCGCGCCCAGAAAGCTCTGATTTGTGGCGGGGTTGTAGATGCCGCCGGCCACGGGCTTTCCGTTTTCGACGTACCCGATCGAAACGCAAAACTCGGGCAGGCCTAATACAAACTCACGGGTTCCATCGAGCGGATCAACGATCCAGACCCGTTCTTTATCGAGGCGCGAAGGATTGTCCGCGGTCTCCTCCGAAAGCCAGCCTTCGCCGTCGCGCAGCAGGTTCTCCCGTAAAACGGCGTCCACGGCGCGGTCGGCTTCGGTTACGGGGTCGTGTCCGGCCTTGTACTCAGTTTCAATTGCGCCCGGAGTAAAACGGGAAAACACCCCGCGGGCAGCGTCTAGCGCGGCTTGAATGCGCCGCAGGATATCAGCGTAGGAAGAAGAGCTCATATTCTCCTGAGTCATGTCGGACGTGATCATGCCCACAGCATCCGGGCTCCGGTGATCAATAGCAGGGCGCAGAGGGTGCGTCGCAGCCAGAGCATGGGCATGCGCGTAGACAAGTGAGAACCTAGCAGCCCGCCCGGGATGGACCCGATCAGCAGCGACACCACCAGCGTGGGGTCAACGTTGCCCAACCGGAAGTGGAGGAACCCGGTAACGCCGGTAAGGGCCACCGCATGTACGATGTCGGTCCCCACATTTACCTTGGGCGGGAAACTGTAGAACAACAGGAGCAGCATCATGATGATGCTGCCCGAGCCGACCGAAGTCATACCCACCAGGAAGCCCGCCGCCAGTCCGATCAGGGACATACCGGCGAATCCGTGCATGGTCGGCGGACGGTTGACCACCCGCTCCTCAATCTTTTTCTGGAACATCATCAGAGTGGGAATAACGATCAGCAGCAGCCCCACAGCCATCTTGATGAAGTTGTTGACCCCGTCACCGTAGAGGTGGCGGATGTACATGAGCAGTCTGACCCCGGCGATGGAGCCGGGAACGCTGCCCATGGCCAGCGCAAGGACGACTTTTTTGCGCACCGTGCCTTTCTTGAGGTGCATCAGACCGGCGGGAATTTTGGTGAAAAAATTGAAGACAGCGTCGGAACCGACAGCCACGATGGCTGGAATCCGCAGGCCGAAAATGAGCACCGGGAGCAGCAACACGCCGCCGCCCACGCCGCTCAGGCCGATCAGAACCCCTACCACAAAGCCCACGAAAATTTTGGCTGCCAAAAGTGACATCATAGTCGGTCCCTTTTCCCCTTAGACTACTGCTCCGTTTACACCGATGAAGCCTTCGCGTTCCAGGTGCAAAATGATTTCCTGGGCCGCTTCCTCGGGGGAAAGTTCGCCTGTATTGATCGTGACTTCTGCATCTGCCGGCGCTTCGTAAGGATCGGAAATTCCGGTGAATTCCTTGAGTATGCCCGCGCGAGCCTTAGCGTAAAGGCCTTTGCGGTCGCGCTGCTCGCAGACTTCCACGGATGTGGCAACATGCACCAGGATGAACCCGCCATAAGGCTCGATCATCTGCCGCACGTGTTTGCGGGTGGCGTCGTAAGGCGCGATGGGCGCGCAAATGGCGATCCCGCCGTTCTTGGTGATTTCGGACGCAACGTAGCCGATGCGGCGGATGTTGATGTCGCGATGCTCTTTCGAGAATCCCAGTTCCGACGAAAGATGTTTGCGCACCAGGTCGCCGTCGAGCAGGGTGACGGGGCGCCCGCCGACCTCGAGGAACTTCGTCAGTAGCGCGTTGGCAATGGTGGATTTGCCTGAGCCTGACAATCCGGTGAAGAAAATCGTCACGCCCTGCTTGGCCCGCGGCGGAAAGCTGCGCCGCAGCTCGTGCACCACCTCGGGATAGGTGAACCAGGAGGGAATCTCGCGGCCTTCGTTCAGCCGATCGCGCAGTTCCGTGCCGGAAATATTCAGAACCTTGTCGCCAGGCTTGACCTCGTCGTCTGGAATGTAGCGGTCCTCTCCCTGCAGGTAGACCATCATGCTGAAGGGAACCATAGTGACGCCGATGTCGGCTTGGTGCTTCTTGAAGACCTCCTGGGCCTCATAGGGGCCGTAGAAGGGCTTGCCGTCGGTGTCCTTGCCGGGGCCGGCGTGATCGCGGCCAACGATCAAATGAGTGCAGCCGTGGTTCTTGCGAATCAGGGCATGCCAGATCGCTTCACGCGGTCCGCCCATGCGCATGGCGAGAGGCAGCAGGGAGAGCTTCTGGGTTCCCTGCGGATACTTCGAACTCAGCAACTGGTAGCAGCGCACGCGGGTGTAATAGTCCACGTCGCCGGGCTTGGTCATCCCGACCACGGGATGAATGAGGAGGTTGGCCTGGACCTGCTTGGCGGCGCGGAAGGTGAGTTCGACGTGGGCGCGGTGCATGGGATTGCGGGTCTGGAAGGCAACCACACGGCGCCAACTGAGGCGGGCAAACTCGGCGCGCAATTCAGCCGGGGTAAAGCGCAGGGTGCGGAAATCATAGTGCGACGGAAGCTGCAGTCCTTCGATACGGCCGCCAACGTAGAACGGATGGGCCTTATTGATCGTGTAATCCGCGCCGGGATGGGCCTTGCTGGTGCTGTTAAAGACCGCTTTGGCTTCGGCAGCGCGATCGGGCTGCCAGACTTCTTCTACGTGCAGTACCGCCAGCATAACGCCTTCGGCGTCGCGCAGCGCGACCTTGCTGCTGCCGGGAGTGAGTTTCTTGGCAAATTCTTCGGTCACGTCGAGCGTAATCGGCATGGGCCAGAGGACTCCGTTGGCCAGCCGCATGTTGTGGCAGACGCCCTCGTAGTCAGCGCGAGTCATAAAACCGCGCAGCGGCGAGAATCCGCCACTCATGAGCAGTTCGAGATCGCAGATCTGGCGCGCCGTGAGGTCCCAGGACGCCCATTCGCGGGAATGGGCCTTCAATTCTGCCGCGTTTTCGGATGCAACTACAAGATTGATAAGTTCGCCGCCGTGGGGCGGAATGAGATGGCTGGTCGAAACGGTCAAGCTGCTATGCCTCCTTGGACATTGTGTACTAGTAACTCTATTACCATTGTCTGGATTAACCGCCAGACAGCGGCATATCCCTGCGTGAATCTGAGAAAACAATAAGGGGAGAGGAAACGACCTGTGTACAGCTAGACTAACATTTTTCGACGCCTGTTAAAAGACCAAGTTCTTGTCTGTGGGGCACTAACGGGGGATGCAATCTGCGTGCCTTCTCCGGCGCACCTGGTGGTTTGTAAGTCCTTCATAGGCATTGGATTACTGATACTCTCATGGCGGTAGGGCACGCCCGTGCGGTGAATGTGAAAAGAATTGCGCTCGGTGGCCAGGTATCTTTCCACAGCCCGGCGTGCGTTCTCGCGGTCATTTCAGCGCCCCTCCTGTGCTTCCGTATTACAGCGGAGGGCCTCTGAAGTAAGGGCCGTTTACTCGATTCTCACCCGTCCACCGCGGTCGCAACGGCCACAGCGGCGGCATATTCGGGCCTGGTCGCTAGGTCGCGGACGACCCAGCGGTTGGCCTCCGCTGGATCGGGCCTGGTGGCCAACAGAACTCGGGACTCGTTGGCTTCGATGGATACGTCAAACTGGTCGAGCGCCAAGGACAGTCCCCCGCCCCTGGCTTTGATGTAGGCCTCTTTCCTGCTCCAGCAGCGAAAGAAGGCTGTCTGCAGTTCATCCCCGTTGAGATTCTCCAGAGCGCGACGTTCGTGAAGGGAGAAGAAACGTTCCGCCAACTTCTGCGCGTCCGGTTCTGGCCGAATCCTCTCCACATCAACCCCAATCTCGCGCTGGCGCACGAAGGCGAGCAGAGCCAAACCGTCGGTGTGGGATACGTTGAAACGCAAGTCGCAAGGTCCAGCGATAAAGGGCTTACCGTATTCTGTAAGCTGGAACGTCAACTCTTTCGGAGTTTTCTGCTGATAACCCGCAAGCAGAGAACGCAATGTGCCGCGGGTCAGAATGAAATCTTCACGCGGACCCTCCACGCGGTAGCGGGATGCACGTTCGCGTTCCTCGCGGGAAAGCAATTCATAACAGGCACGCACCACTGCGTCCGGCTCCCGCAGCGATCGCCACCACGCATGCACAACATTGAAGGGCAGTGCCGTGGGAGCGCTGCCCGCATCACCGAAGTCGCGAATCTCAACCCGGATCTCTGGCCCCATCGCGGCACAACCCAGTTGGCTGCACATTTGACCGAAGAAGTTCCTCGTTTCGCTTGAGTCGTTAACCTGCCTGCGATGCGGAGTCAGCCGTCGCGCTGGGTCTAGCTTGCCAGTATTTTGGGCAGGTTACAAGCCTCCGGCGCAGGCTGTCTAGCGAGGGGCACGAAAACAGGATTCCACTGGGCTTGCTAGAAAAGAGCGACGCCGCGCAGGGTTCACAACCGGGAGCGTGACGAAGCGTCAGCGCCTTCGCGCAGTACTAGCGGACGCGTGGCTCGTCTGACCGGCTTGGGGTGAGCGATAAGAGAAACTGATGGGCGAGCCGTGCTCGTGTCCCTGCCAGGGACCCAGGCGCTGGCTCCCGGGACGCGAGCTTTGTCTTGGTTCACGCTGCGCCGCAGACCGGAGTTGGTTTATAGCATCGTGCTCCAGTCGGTCGATTTCGGAAGCACACGAGCCCGCGATTTTTCCGGCGGTAGTAGCCGGAAGGCCTACGTCCACTGTGGAGCGGGGCATGCCCTTCTTATCGAGTGCTTTCACCATGTCATGATGTGGCGGGCGCGGGAAATGTGTAGTCCCCGGCTGAGCTAGGCTTGCAAGCGTGAAGCCCAGCACGGTTGCCGTCAGACTGGCCTGGAAGCGGGTACGCGCTGCGATTCTCATAAGAAGCTCCGTCGCGCTCACGGCTACTGCGTCAATGGTCGCAGAGGAGGCACTCCGGACGACTGCCCTAGTAACTTGACCTCAAATTGCGCAATCTGCCTGATTTGCCGCGGTGCGCTGTCGTCAACTACGACAATCCGGTCCACGTCCGCTGACGTGAGTGCCGGGAGAAACGCACGGAGAAATCGGTTCTTCTTGAACTGCAGCTTAAGTTCGAAGAACTGGCGGTAGATCGCGCGCGTCCAGGCTAGATCAAGACCGTTGCAGGCGGCTTCTCCGCGAGTTGCCAGGTCGTAGCCCAGTTCAGTCAAGGTTCTGCCTACCAGGCCCTCGATTCTGGTCAGTTGCGCGGTGGATAACTGCTTCTTCCAGCGCGCTACGGGATTGAAAGCCTCGCCACTGGCCGGTTTGAAAGAGGTGTTCGGTCGCGCAACAGAGCCTAGAGCGGTCTTCTGTATCCGGTCGAAATCAAGGTCGTGGTCCAGGAAGTCACTCAACCCTCGAAGAACGGAGCGGGGATCCCTGATTAACTCCTCGAACCGCACCTCGGTGTAGTCCTTTCCAAGAGCCGCACCCGCGGCCCGTCCTTTTTCCACAACCCACTCCCAGTACAGGGCAGCGCCTTCCGGGGTTTCCCGATCCTTCCACGGGAAGGGCCGAATGTATCGCTTCTGTGACAGGGAGAGTCCTACATCTCTTCCGTCGCGGATGACGTGGATGACAAGTGCTTCGGGAATAGTCTCCTTGATCCGCTCGAGGTGCAGGATCTCTTCTGGAGCATTCCCAGCCCAGCGCCAGGCGCCATGCTGTCGCGCTACTTCCTCCATGATAATGCGGAGGAAGTCGCCTGCGTTCTGGCAGTTGGCCGGGACCTTGTTTTCGATTTGCCAGCGTTCCAGCCCGGTTACGCGGAACAGGCGGCTTGCCAGCCAAACATCCAGCATCCTTTCGCGGTTTTTGGGAGTTCTCAGGTCGCCAAACCGCGGCGCCAACAGGTTGAAGATACTGGACTCGCCAAGGTACAGCGCAAAACCGCCGGCGGAAAGCAGCATGTCATAGAGCAACGTCGTTCCCGATCGAGCGCTGCCTACCACGAACACCGGGGCGCGGGCCCTGCCGCTTATTTCCTCCGCCAACTTCGTTGTCATTTCTGCTCTTTCTCCAGGGACTGCCGCACTCTCCGCGGCGGAAGTGCCGGCCGTGGTTTTAACCGCAGACTACTAACGAATGAGCCTGCGCCGGATCAGTCCCGCCATCGAGAGCAAGCCTGATCCCACCAGGACCAGTGATTGCGGTTCTGGAACCTTCATTTTGGTGTAGCAGTTGCTGCTGAATCCGCAGTTATCGCTCGCGGGGTCGGATGAGACGTCCACGGACAGGTCGCGGTGAGACATCAAAGCCGTATCCCCAGAGGCGGGATTCGCCGCGGTTGTTTGCGAATCTTGCGTAGTTACAGCAGTGGCCAGGGCCGACGAGTTCGCCGGATTCTTGTCTTCCAGACCTGAAATGGGAGTAGCATGCGCGATGCTTCCGAAGAGCAGCAAGGCTAGGCACGTCCGCACGACGATCCATCGCGGCAACCTGGCCAGCCAGTCCCCTACAGTGTAGCCAGCGGTTTTCTTGCTGAGCATTTTGTCCCCCTTCTGAGCCGAAGCCGGAACCAAGTGTGGCTTCAGATGGCTTCCGCGCTTTTGGGCCGGAGCAGAACAATGCGGTCCTGGCCACTGTGCGAGCCGATACCGACTATTTCGCCCCGATTGTTAATGCCGAAGGCCTGAATGAGTTCCCAACCGGATTCCGGATCCAGCAGATCGTTCAGGTCCAGGAGCCGGTTGCCGCGGTAAATAAACCCGTGGAAGTTTTCGTCACCTTCCGTAAGAGATCCGCCGACAACCTCGCCCCGGTTATTGATGTCGCGAGCAATGCTGAAGGAACCACCTAGCGTCCCCAACATGTTGCGTGATCCGTTGTCCTGGAGGAACGCCTCAATGCGGCCGGACTCCGGGTTGGAAGACACGCCCGCACACTGTCCGGCGTCATTCAATGCGAGCACGTCGTTACGGTTATTGTCGAAGGGGCCGAGATCAACAATCTCGAATCCCGGCCGAGTACTTGCAGCCACCGTACTGTCGTGCGCTGCTTGATCGAGGATTGGTTTCATAGAATCTCGCTACTCCCCTGCAATGGGCTCTGCTCTTGCGGTCAGGTGACGGATGTGGGCACGCATCGTGTCCATAGCTTCGGCCAGATCGCCCGCCACCCCGTCAAACAAGTGTTCGCCGGTGCGCGAGCGCCAGAGGGAGTAGAGGTAGAAGCTGTAGCGCGGCCGCGAAGTCCGTTTGACCTTGCCTTGGAAGTCGTCTTCCTGAAGGACCCATGCCTGCATAGTCGTCCTCATTTCGCAGGCATCTTGACCCATTGGCAAGGGGGTGTAATCCCCTAAATGAGGTATTTATGAGTGGGGCCAGGCAGGGTGCGCAGCGAACTACAGGACGGTGAGCAGCATTCGCACCACCAGTTCAGGCTGGCGGTGGGTATCAGTCTTCATGAAGATGCGCTTGAGGTGCGTTCTTGCCGTGTGAGTACTGATGAACAGTTCCGTGGCGGCATCTTCAATCGATTTGCCCTGGACCACTTTGGTGGCCAGCGCGGCTTCGCCGCGAGTGAGACCGTAAAGAGAAATCAGCGCCTTCTCATCCACCACCAGCCCCATGTCGCGGTCGTAGAGTCTTAGTAGCGCAGTTCTTTGCTCGGGAACCTGCCAGCATTCAAGCCCGGGGCCCGGAACCACGCGCACGATCAGGGAACTGCGGGATACGCGGCGTTCCAGTGTGATGGGCGATTCTTTGGGCTCTCCGGACTCCGGTGAGAACATTGCGTCCTGCAGCAACTTCTGCAAGAGTCGCGTGTCGGAAGCGCGGTCCGCCACCAACCCAGTCCGTCCCAAAGCAATGCCGTCGTTTTTCTTCAGGATAGTCCAGACGGTGAGATTTGCGATTCGAGGGTGGCCGCTCGATGCGACCAGCATGGCTCCGTGCCGTACTAACTCTAGTCCGTAGGTGAGCGCGACCAGAACATCGCGCGGGGCCGCAGCGGAGTCAACATTCGGCAAGAGATTATCGTCAGCGGCTGTGTTGCCAAAATTGTTTTTGTTCCAAGGGCTCACGCGAGATTGGTCTCCTGCAGGCGGGCGTGGTGGACTGGCCATTTCAGTGAATGAACAGCTCCTGTTTTCCCTTCTGGAGTTGCCGCGGGAGCAGTGTCTTCGAGACTTGTTTCGCCAGAATGACGCGAGTATGAACCGCTCATAGATTTTGTGTTACGAAGTTGCGCGCTGTGGAAATTGCGCCGTTTCCCGGGTACGCCAGCCTGCGAATGAGGACAACTTGTGAATCGCCGTGCGGATCGCCCAGTTTGAGCAGGCCCGCCGGGGCCGCACGGAGGCAATCGAAAACAAATTTCTCGACCGTGTAATTTGTGCCAAGCCTCCCGCTCGGGACGGGAAGTTTCGTCTAAGGTGTTCACCTTAGCCCGCCGTTATTGCCGTCCGCTCCCCTGGCGGGCACGGCGAGTGTTTCTGGCCGTTTGCGATCCGGCCGAGGAACCCAACTGGCGTGAACCGCAGGACGGCTCGGTCAAGGCCGTATCTGCCTCCGCGGCTTCCGCTTTGCGCTCCCGCCAGTATCTGCGCGCATTTCTCGTCGCCCTGAGGCAAATTCAGGAGGGGCCCAAGCTCCACCGTACGGTTCTTTCGAGATCCGGTCCTGAATTGTGCAGGAGATTGCACTGCCCGCAAATGGCTGTGGAAAAGGCTGTTCAGCTGTCACAGCCAAGTTCGTCTCAAAGTGGCACTGTGGGTGCTATGAAAGTTGGGACCGTCCAGCCGCGCGTCGGGCCGGCGCGAGGGCAAGACTAGATCGAGGGGCTATTTAATGAAGGAGCACACCGTTCGGTTGGGTCCGCGAGAACAGCAGATTGTCGAACTGCTCTTGCAAGGATGTGACAACGCCGAAATCGCACGCCAACTCAATATGGCCCGGCGTACCGTGAAGGCCCATTTCAACCGCCTGTTCCTGCGTTTCGGAATTACCGGCGGAATCAAGCGAGTGAAGCTCGCAACCCTGTTGTACCGGAGGCAATCATGTCTACAGGCGAACGCTATGGCACCCGTATCCCCAATGAGCGTGAACAGAGAGTCATCCAGCTTGTTGCCCAAGGCCTGAAGAACCGGGAAGTGGCGCAGGAAATCGGAACCACGGAGCATGTCGTGAAGAATTATCTCCGCGTGATCTACGACAAGCTGGGCATGTGGAACCGCGTAGAACTGGCCCTGTGGTACGAGTCGCGCCGAACTGACTCTGTGTTGATGAATTAGTCGGTGCTGCGAACGGGTCCTGGGCCACGCCCGAAGCGCGATGTGGAGCCAGGCTGGCGTGCGTACCAAGCCAGATTCGCCTATCACTCGCAGCCAGAAGCTTGCAGATGCTCCAGTCGTGCGGCGACGTCCTTGACTCCCTTGCGGGCGGCCGCGGTGAGCAAGAGGCGTGCCTGGTCGCAATTCTTCGGGACTCCGTCGCCCTCCAGATAGAGCGTTGCCAGCAGGCCGGTCGCCTCCCCGTTCTGTTTTGCCACCGCCTTCCACAGCCACTTCGCCGCTTCCGCGGCGTTGCGCTCCTGGCCTCCGTTTGCGTTCAGATATTTCCTGGCCAGGGCGAGTTCCTCAGATCCGTCGGGAGATCCTCCAGCCGGCGGAGTGATTGCAGCGCGGGTTCCAGCCGGGGTCAGGGCCGCGGCCGCTTCGTCGGAGCCGGGGCGAGACTTCCCCGGAGCCTTCGCTGGTCCGGTTGCATCGTATGGGGCGCCTGCCTGCCCCCTGCTTGGAATATCGCCCTGCCGCGAGTTCTCAACCGGAGGTTGTTGGGGCTCAGCGCCTGCAGACGGTCCCACCGCTACGGCCGGACCTTGCGCGGGCAATGAGCTTCCGGAAGTCGCCGGCGCACCGAGCCATACGGCGTACGCGAGGGTTAGAAGGCCCACAATCGCGAAGACTGACCCCGCATAAAGGTAGTGCCGGCGAATAGCAGTTGCTAATGTCGAGTACCACGTCTTAGCCGAAGCTGCTTGCTGGTCGGCTTGGTCCTGTGAAAGCCCATCTGGGGACCATGCGCGATGCTGCGCCGCGTCTTCCCGCGGGAAAAACTCAGTCCCCGCTGTCTGCCCGGACCAGGCTGGGCTTCCCGAGTGGATCTCTGCGATCTGAGGGGCTTGCCCTTCGTCGGAAAATGAAGCGCTCTCCGGTCCAGACTGTTGAGCTTCCAGTTCACGCAACAGTTCCTGCAGCGCTTGTTCGCGCGTTTCCGGAGGAGTCGTGAAATACACCTCTGCCCAACGGCCCAAGTTCTGACCCAGGATGGGATTCAGCAGAGGGTTCAACTCGGGGCGCGGAAGGGTACTCGGGCGTTCGGAATCGTCGGTTTGCGGCAACGGGTCCCCTTCATCACTAGCCGGAGGCAACACGTTAATGATTGCACTCCGGGGAGCGGGACCTTGTCAAATCTCCAGAAGGTCTTCGAGGAGGAAGCGGTGCCGGCCGTCTTCAGTCGCAGGTCTTGCGGGAGGCGGCCTCGAACTGGTCCAACTGCGCCTCCCTTTGCGTGGTGAATTTTCCCTTTTCAGTCTTGCCGTAAACGTCGGCCCCTGGGCAGTAATATTGGCCCGTACGCAGATCAACCCAGACTTTGACGTCGGGATTGCCCTTGTTCTCCGGGGTCTCGGGCGCGTCCGCCAGGCCTAAGCTGATGAGCATCCGATCGAACAGGGAAAGGTCAGCGTCCGGGTCGGGCTTGTGATTCGCGGCGGCCACTGCGTTCGGGTTGCCGGTGGCGCTGACCGAACCGTCCGACCAGATTCCCCAGCGAATCACGCAAGCCACCAGGAGTACGGCAATCGCCAGGTAGAAATCTCCCCGCCGTGCACCCCAGAATCGGGAGAAGGCCCCCGGGGTGGGGGCTGAAGCCAACTGCTCGAGAAAGGCGCGCGTCGTGGCGGCAGAAGTCCACGCGCCGAGTTCTGGTTTCACCAGCTTCGTACTGGCCGGGGAAGTCTTGGCGCTCTCTTCGTCGGGCACTGGGTCGGGCACCGGCAGGACGCGAAGCCCCGTCTCCAATCCCTCCTCGACGACTCGCGAGCTGAGCATTCCCGCCGCTGATTCTGCCGGGGCGGCGACATTGCCGGGCAGTTCCACCGGGGAAAAATCGCCCCTTACCTCTTCTTCGCTGGAATCAGCCAGCGGGTTCGAACTCCTGCCTTCGTCGTCGAGCTGCCACTTTTTTTGGTGAGCAGGGGAGATGTTCACCGGATCTTCGGTGTTCTTCAACGCTTGTTCTGCGTGAGCCAGCGGCGCCATCGTTTCGGGCAGAGGGACCGGTTCAGGTTCGCTGCCCCGGGGCGAACCGCATTTTCCGCAGAACTGTTCTTCCCCCACAAGTTCGTTACCGCACACGCGGCACACGAAAGCCGCCGCTGCTGGCGCTCCTGCCATGGGCACAGTCCGTACGGCGGAGTCTTTAGCGGAGGGCGCGGTGCCCGAGCCCGCAAGTTTGGGCTTCAACTTCTCCAGCGCGTCCAGCATCGCGGCCCGTTCGGTGGCCAGAGACTTCTTCCAGGTAAGTTCCTCGTCGCGCGCTAGGGCCTCGGTGATGAGACCGGCCATCAGTTGGCAGGTGTGAACGTCCTGTTCGGTGAATGCCTGCGTGTCGCCATAGTAAAGTTCCAGGCCGCCAGCGATGCCTCCGTCGTAGTAGACCGGAACTGCAATCATGGACTGGATGCCGCGATGGTGGCACTCTTCAATGTCGAGGAGAAATTCGGCATTCACATCGGCACAGCGGATAACCTGGCCGGTGCGCAGGCAGGCCACGCAAAGCGCCTTTTCCATGGGCACGTCGGTCCCCGTGGGCAGGGTCATGAGGCCGGAGGCTGCCTTGTAGCGCACCTTCCTGCCATCCAGAATGCCGATCGCGGCGCCAGTCGCTCGGGCAATCTCGGTTACGCGCTCGGTCACCAGCAACATCGCGCTGTCCAATTCCAGATGGCGCACTTGGATCTGGTGCTGGGTTTCCACGATCTGTCCCAAGGTGAAGGTGTAGTCCTTGGGCGCGGGTCCGGATCCGGATTCGGCCTTGTCGTCTCCCGGAGCGGGCGATGACGCCACTTCGTGAGCGGCCAAGTCCTGGGGTTCGACGTGCAATTCCATCGCCTGCAGTTCGCGGTTGTGTTCCTGCAACACATAGGCCGCTTCCAGCAGGTTGGTGAGCAATTGCTCGTCGTAGACTGGTTTGTCTTTTTCTTCCGACACGGTTTTGTCGCCGCCGCCGGCGAATGTCGAAGCCCCGGCCACGAACTGCCGGGAGATATGCCTATTCTAGTTCAACGGCCCGCCAACAAAGAGGGGGGCCATACAAGCATGGGGGAAAAGGCTCGGGGGACCAGCTAGCCCGCAACTCCTTGAAGGAGAGCGCGCGAAATTTCCACTAGTTTACAACCGGAACTGCTCCATGTGCGAGTGATCTTTGCGCAAATCCAAGGCCAGCGGCAGGGCCAACCGCAGCAGTTGGTTACCGGGGTAACCCGGGTCACGTCACGGTAACAGGTGAAAGCTCAGTTTATTTGCCCGTGTCGAGGGCTGCAGGGCTGGCCGCGATTTCCGGTTCCTTCCAGGCATACTTGACTAAACACCATAGCGCCCGGAAGCCGTCCTTCCAGCCGATCTTCTTGCCTTCCGCGTAGGTGCGGCCCCAGTATCCGATGCCGACTTCATAGACCCGCAGCTGGCGTTTGGCGATCTTTACCGTGACTTCCGGTTCAAAGCCGAAGCGGTCTTCCTCGAGACGGATTGCCTGAATGACTTCACGGCGGAATACCTTATAGCACGTCTCCATGTCCGTCAGGTTCAGGTTGGTAAGCATGTTCGAAAGCAGAGTGAGCAGCCAGTTGCCGACCGAATGCCAGTAGTAGAGCACGCGATGAGGTCCGCCCCCGAGGAAGCGCGACCCATACACCACGTCCGCCTGGCCAGATTCCAGCGGCCCGAGCAACTTGTGGTAATCGTTGGGGTCATATTCCAGGTCGGCGTCCTGAATGATTACGTAGGCTCCGGTTGCCTCCTGGATTCCACGGCGCAGTGCGGCGCCTTTCCCCATATTGCTCGGCTGCAGGAAGACACGCACCTGGGGCCACTGCTTTTGCACATCGTTCAGAATCTCGCGCGAGCCGTCGCTGGACCCGTCATCCACGCAGAGCAGTTCGATCTCTAAACCCACCGAGAGAACGCGCTCCACCACCTGGCGCAGAGTCGCTCGCTCGTTGTAGACGGGCATGACTACCGAGAGTTTCATGGCGAGAGCCTTTACTTTACCAGAGGCCCGATGGGGACCGGCATTCGAACGGGCTTGCCACCCACGGAAACTCTCGTCCACTCCCGGCTTCACTGGCAGTGAGCAGCCGCAGCTCGCTTGCAACGATCATTCCTTGTCAAACGATTTGGGCGGAAGCAGGATTTGCACGCCGAAATAGCCGATGAAATGAGGCTGATTGTTCCGCGCAGGCTCGACGCTGCGTCCAGCCATGAGGAGCAGGAGGACAGGGCGATGCAACCGGTAGCGGGCGCCCACGTCAAGCGTCGGCTGCACGGAGGAGGGATGAAATGTTCCGAGGGCATAGAATTCGGCGTCCATTTCCAGCTTCTTGGTGAAGTCGTGACCCACAACCAGACCCGTCAGCCAGCCGTCTGGCCCCAAATGCACCAGGTTATATCCCGCCTCCGCATTCACATGCAACGGGCCGAATTTCCTCGTGAATTCGACGGGGAGAATCAGACTCGCGCCGGGCGGAGTGATCCCTCGCTGGACCGAGTGGTTGGGATTGTTGACCGAGAGCTGCGGAAAAACCGAGAGCCCCATGCCGCCCTCTCCGCTGTCATAGAAGCGCCACTTCACCCCAAGTTGATCCTGCCCTAATCCATATTTTGCCGGCGCGGGCGGGTTCCTCACTCTGAGCCAGGCGTTCTCATAGGTGAGCTGAATGCGATCTCCCAGGCCGAAATTGATATCCACGTCCGGAGTGTGGGTGATGGACTGGCCAGTGTAGAGAAACGGCATGTACCCCAGATTGATCTCCCAGTTCTTGTTCCCGGGGGTTCCAGGATCGTTGGTGTAATAGGGCGGTCCACCTTGGGCTAGCGCAATACTCGAACCGAAAACCGACAGCAGGAAAAAAAAGAAGAGAATGCGGCGCAGCATGGCTCCGGAATATTTAGCGAGCATCGGCCGCGGTCCAGGAAGGCGCCGCCACTGCTTGCGCCTGTGCAAAACTAGCCGGTGCATTGGCCAGCAGAACTAAAATGAAAAGGGACGGGTGCATGCGTTGGCCAATATGGGAGAAGCCTCTGCTCGTTGCACGGACCTCAGCGAGGCAAGTCTTCACGGTTCACCTCGGGAGGATCGCCAGCTATTGCGGGACGATGAAAGTGTATGACGAAAAAGGGGTTCATTAGAACTTAGATTTCCTTCGACTTTCCCCGGTTCCACCATCGCTGCCATGTTTCAGGAGGAGAGGATGGAAACCCGAACCGCGCGATGACGAGCCATTGCTCAATCGGCCAGACCAATTTGGGACTTGCTCAGCCTACCACGGCCTTCCTGAAAACGACCTGGAAACGGCAGTTGGTCGCTAAAAGTGCTACGCCCCAAAGTACTTAGAGCGCGAGGCTGGCGGCGGCACGAAGAATTGGCGAAGGCCGTGCTAACTGAGAAGGCGAGTGTGATCGCCAAACAGGCAGGAGGAAATTAAACCGTGATCGATCTGGAGCAAGTCAAAGTCACACCCCGCGACCAGCAGGTCCTGAATCTGTTGGTGCAGGGCTGCAGCAATAAGGAGATTGCGGGCCAGTTGAACATCAGCCCGCGCACCGTAAAACAGCACCTGCGCACGCTGTTCCTGCGGGCTGGAATCCGCGAGGGCCGCAAGCGGGTGAAGCTGGCCATCGCCATGTTCACCAAGGAGGAGGCCCAGTCATGACCCCGCGCGAGCGCCTCACCCCAAAGGAAATTCAGGTTGCGATCCTGGTCTGGGAGGGCCTGACCAATCGCGAAATCGGCAAGATCATCGGCACCAGCGAACAGGTGATCAAGAATCACCTGCGCAGCACATTCGACAAACTGGGCGTCTGGAGCCGTCTGGAACTGGCCATGTACGTGGCCGGACACGGCGGCAGGAACTGTTTCTCCGAGGCGGAGCAAACCGGAATTCTGCAAAAGGCCGTCGGAGCCTGACCGGCTGCGGTGCCGGTCGCGCCGCCCCATCGCTCGCGAAAGATCGGCCTGATGAAGTGCAGCTTTCTGCATACCATCTGTTTCGGCGGTGCTGTCGGAGGATGACACGGGCACCGCGGCGGGCAGTGTTCCGTCGGCGAACCGCGAACGTCGGCTGCACCACAATCTGCAAAAGGTTTCACGTGAAGGGCGGGAAAAGGGCGGCAAGCGGCCACTAAATCTCGGCAAGCCAACAATTTGCAAGATCACGTCCACGGCCTCGAAATTGCATGGTTTCACCTGATATTACGATAGCAGGCTCAACAGCAGCCACGAGCCGGCTTCGCGACCCCGGGGCGAAACCTGCAATGGCCTACAAAGAAACCTTCTGGATGGCTTGCGACTCGACCGAGCAACTCAGAGCCGAGTACGGTCCGTTCCACACTCGGGGCGAGGCCGAAAGCGAGGCCCGGAAACTGGGCTTCGGCTACCTGCTGCGCTACGAGCACATCTTAGGCGACAACGAAGAGATTCAGGAAGTCCGCTGTATCTTCATCGAACTGCCCGGAGCGGTTCCCGTGACGGTCGAGGCCGTTCAGGTCACCCTGCACACGCGTTGCGCTACCTGCGGCGAATCTGCGGCGCACGAGGAGCCCTGGCAGGCGGAGGTATGGGCCGACATCCATGAGTTCGAACACTCCCACCATCGCGTCCGCCTCTTCGAGCACGCCCGCGGCAAGGGCTTGAAGGAAATCGGCGACTGGCGGGGATAGATAGTCTCGCCGCGTGATTTCAGAAAACTGGTGAACGTCCCGTCTGTCCCCGGTTTTCAGGCGTAGTACCTAAAGTCAAAGTTATCCAGGCCGGATTCGGCATCGCGTTCTTTGCCGGTGAACTTGTAGGCACAAGACGCACGCAGGTCCAAGAAGTCGTACGTGTAACTCATGGCGTCGTAGGAGTACCGCGGAGCAGGTCTCGAACGCTCGGCGCTAAGTCCTTGACGTGGCGATACAGGTTCCCCCCGAACAGGAGATAGCCCTTCGGAGTGGAGGCCAGTTTCTCCTCATGCCACGGGCCGGGCAGCTTCTCACCCTCAACGGTCACCGTGCGGCTCACAAGCCGGTACTTTGCTTTGCCGGGTAGATGGCCGTCCCATTTACCGAGGTAGATGACCTGGCCGTCGCCCTGACTCAGCGTCGTATATCGTCCCGGTTCCCGGTTGACTACGCACCCCACCAAAGCGAACTGGCCGTGCTCCCCGAAGAAAAGAACGGTCGTTGCTCCGGTCTCAAGAGTCGGATTGATCTGCGGAGGGGCATGTTCCCACTTCACATTTACTGGGAGCCATGCTCCGGCTGTCTTCGCGGTTTGAGCGAATGCCGCGCAGCTCCAGAGAACAAGGAGGATGATCTTCTTCATCTTCATGGCTTTTGCACCGGCGTATCTATAGCAGTAGGCAAGGGGGCTGCTGGCATGTTGTTCCACATGTAGTTTGCGAACCTCGTGTCAGTGCCATAGCACAAGCATCCGTGGGTATACCCGTGTCCGTTTGACTGGCCGTGGAAGTAATCGCCATCATCCTTCCCGCCGTTCATCGGGTTCAAACGTGCTCGGATGGGACCGGACAGGAAATGCGGGGACAGACGGGACGTTTCCCGGTCTTCCGCACCCGATATGGAACCTGGGGGAACCCTGGTGACCGACCTGACGTTTCCCCGGCTTTCCAACATCTGCGGATCGGTGCGGCCCACCTCTCTCAGTGTCCAAGTACAACGCAGTTCAGTTTCCACTCGACAGTTCACTGGCCGCCGCGCGATCCACCAGCCACAGCAGCTTGCCATCGGTCGGTTCGACCAGCTTTGATGGATACTGCTCTCCCGGCGCGTTGCCTTCCAGTACTGCTTTCAGGGCGGGAGCCTTGTCCGTGCCGCTGACCAGAAAAGCTACGCAGCGGGCGGCGTTCAACACGGGAAGCGTGAACGTGATACGGCTGGTCTTGAATTTTTCGACCCAGTTCGCCACCACCAGGCGCGATTTTTCCTGCAGCGCGGCGGTTCCAGGGAACAGCGACGCGGTATGTCCATCCGGCCCCATGCCGAGGAGAATGAGATCGAAGCGCGGAAACTGCCCTGAGGAAATCGCGAAGAATTTACGCAGGGTCTGCTCGTAGGCGGCGGCTGCCGCAGAGGCGTCAGCCATCTCCGCAGGAACCCGAAACACATTTGCCGCCGCCACCGGAATCTTCGACAACATGGCCTCGTTTGCCATGCGGTAGTTGCTGTCCGGGTCGGTGAGAGGCACGTGCCGCTCGTCGCCCCAGAAAAAAAACATGCGGTCCCAGGGAAGGGAGGTGCGAGCGTTGGTGGCCAGCAGGTTGAAAAGGCTCTTGGGCGTGGAACCGCCGGACAGCGAAATGGTGAAGCGGCCATGCTGCGTCACGGCCTCAGCGGCAGTTCGCACCACTACCTCTGCCGCCGCTTCAAACAATTCCTGCGGCGTACTCAACGTCCGGATTTCCGCGGGGGGATTCAAGAGACTCGCTCAGCTTCTGGCCAGCATGGTTAACCCTGGCCGCCTCGAACCGCGGCACAGCGCGCCGCGCCCAGCAGGCCGGCCTTCTCGTTGGTGACCACCTGCACCGGGATCGCTTCCACCAGAGGACGCATGCGGCCCTTATCAAGAAAAGCTTCCATGAACAACGGACCTTTCAGCCGGTCGAGGATTTTGGGCGAGATGCCGCCGCCCAGGAACAATCCTCCTGTGGCCATCACTTTCAGAGCCAGGTTGGAGGCCTCCGCTCCGTAAACGGAGATCCACAAGTCGAGGGCTTTCTCCGCCAGAGGACACGCAGCTTCAAGCGCTGCCCGGGAAATTGCCGCCGCCGGATCGCCCTTGGCCAATTCGGCCGCAAACTCGGGAGGCTCCTTCCCGTGGCCGCCATCCCGCAGAAATTCATAAACGTTGACCAAGCCCGGACCAGAGACGATCCGCTCGTAGCTCACGTGCCCGTATCGCTTCTCGAGGAAGCGCAGCAACTCGATCTGCAGTTCTCCCTGTGGGGCAAAGTCGGTGTGTCCGCCTTCGCAGGCGAAGACGTGATGCCGGGTTCCATCCCAGAACATTCCGGCTTCCCCCAGACCGGTGCCTGGAGCAATCACGGCCTGGTTGCCAACGGCAGGACCGCTGACCCGGTTCAACGCGACCTGATCGCCCTCGCTGAGCGCGCCGATGCCCCAGGCGCTGGCTTCGAGGTCATTGATCAAAAGAGTCGCGGGGAGATGAATCTGCTCTGCCAGCCTCGACTGTTCCACTACCCACGGCAGATTGGAAGTCTCGACCCTTCCATTGCGCACTGGGCCGGCGATGCCGAAGCAGGCTACCTCGGGGCGTGTGCCCGATTCCTTCAGGAACTGGCTGACGATCTCTCCCAGTTCGCTGTGCTCGCGGCTGGGGAAAACGCGTTCAGAGAGCAGGCACAAGCGCCCATTCTGGGGTTGAAAATAGGCCAGCCTGGCATTGGTCCCGCCAATATCGCCGGCCAGAATCATTTCTCGAAGTTCCTCCAGCGGCGGCCGTCGCGTTCGAGCAATTCGTCGGCCTCCTTCGGTCCCCACGTGCCTGATGCGTAGTTGGGGAAGTTGCGGGGAGGCAGGGCTTTCCAGATATCGAGCATGGGGTTGACCACGGACCAGCCCGCTTCCACCATGTCGGCGCGCTGAAACAGCGTCTGGTCGCCGATCATGCAGTCGTGCAGCAGCCGCTCATAGCCAGTGCTGGGCTGCTTGCCAAAGTATTCCTGATACTCGAAGTTCATGTCCACCGTGCCCAGGCGCATGACCGGGCCAGGAACCTTGGCCGCGAACTGCAGCGAGATTCCTTCCTCGGGTTGAATGTGCAGGACCAACTGGTTCGGCATCAGATGTTCCACCGGTGTGTCCCGGAACAGCACAAAGGGAGCCCGCCGGAACTGTATCACGATGTGGGTATTGCGAACCGGCATCCGCTTGCCCGTGCGCAGGTAGAAGGGAACGTCGGCCCAGCGCCAGTTGTCAATCAGAAGCTTCATGGCGACAAAGGTCTCGGTCCGGGAATCGGGCGGAACATCGGGTTCCGAGCGATACGCCGTCACCCGTTTGCCGTCTTCGGTTCCGTCGCCGTACTGGCCACGCACAGTGCGGCTTAGAACGTCTTCGTCGCTTACCAGTTGGATGGCGTGCAGAATCTTGGCTTGCTCGTCGCGCACGGCGTTGGCGTCGAAGGAAATCGGCGGCTCCATGGCCGTCAGACTGATGAGCTGCATGATGTGGTTGGGCACCATGTCACGCAGCGAACCAGCGTGATCGAAATAGGTTCCCCGGCCTTCCACGCCGACGGTCTCGGCCACCGAAATTTGCACATGGTCAATGTAACGGCGGTTCCAGACGGGCTCGAAGATGCCGTTGGCGAACCGGAACGCCAGGATATTCTGCACCGTCTCTTTGCCCAGATAGTGGTCAATGCGGTAGATCTGCGTCTCGTCGGCGACCTTGAGCAACTGCTGGTTCAGCGCCTTGGCCGATTCCAGGTCGTGGCCGAAAGGCTTCTCGATGATGACGCGACGCCATTTGCCGTTGCCCTGTTCCATCAAGCCCGCACTGGCAAGTTTCTCGACTACGGGTCCAAAGAAGCTGGGCGCAGTGGCCAGATAATAGAAAACATTTTGATGGGTCGAGTGATCCTGATCCACCTTGTCGAGCAATTCCTTGAGCCGCGGGTAGAGCTTGTCGTCGCTGAAATCTCCGGCAAGATAGTAGAAACGTCGGAGGAACCACTCCCACAGATCGTCTTCGGCGCAGTCGCTGCAGTACTGCTTGACGTCTTCGTGGATTCTCTTCTTGAAGTCGTCGTCCGACATCTGGGCGCGCGCCACGCCCACCACGGCAAACTCGCGGGAGAGTAGCCCGGCCCGCGCCAGGTTATAGAGCGCCGGAATCAGCTTGCGTCCAGTAAGATCGCCGGCCGCACCGAAGATCACCATCACGCAGGGGTCGCCCTGCTTGCCAATGCGAGGCGGCGTTGCTGCCGGCGTTTCCGCTACTTGAGCCATGGTTTGTCCTTTGAATCGTCAACAAAGATAATGCCACAGGCTATGCGGATTTCTTCGCCTTGGCCGCGCCCGCTTCCACGTGTCCGCCAAATTTCTGCCGCATGGCGGAAAGCATCTTTTCCGCAAACGTGTGCTGCTGGCGCGAGCGGAAGCGCACATACAAAGCTGCGGTCAAAACCTCCGCCGGCACCGCTTCCTCGATCGCAGCCTGAATCGTCCAGCGTCCTTCGCCCGAGTCCTGGACAAACCCTTCATATTCCGACAGCGTGGGATTTTCCGTCAGCGCGATCGCCGTCAGGTCGAGCAGCCAGGAACTGACCACGCTGCCGCGCCGCCACACTTCGGCGATATCCGGCAGATTCAGATCGTAGCGCAGGGCTTCCGGCAAATCTTTGCTGGTTGCATTCTTGAAAATGTCGAAACCTTCCGCATAAGCCTGCATCATGCCGTATTCAATGCCGTTGTGCACCATCTTGACGAAGTGGCCGGAGCCCGACGGCCCGCAGTGAATGTAGCCTTCCTCGGCGGTGCCACCTAACCTCTCTCTTCCCGGAGTGCGCGGGATGTCGCCCTTGCCCGGCGCCAGCGCCTTGAAGATCGGATCGAGCCGCTGCACCGCTTCTTTCGGGCCGCCGATCATCATGCAGTACCCGCGCTCCAGGCCCCAGACGCCGCCACTGGTGCCCACGTCAATGTAGTGAATACCTTTGCCGGCGAGTTCCTGCGAACGACGCACGTCATCTTTAAAGTAAGAGTTGCCGCCATCAATGATGGCGTCGCCCGTCTGCAGATGCTGCGCCAGGTTCTGGACGGTCTGCTCGGTCGGACCGCCGGCCGGAACCATGATCCACACCGCGCGCGGAGGCGTCAGCTTGGCGATCAAGTCCTGCAAAGAGGCAGAGCCCACTGCGCCTTCGCTCGCCAGTTGCTTGACCGCATCAGCGCTCAGGTCAGAAACGACCAACTGATGTCCGCCGCGCATCAGGCGCCGCGTCATGTTCGCGCCCATGCGCCCCAGACCTACCATTCCCAATTGCATGCTTTGCTCCTAAACTGTCGCGCCGACGTCTTGCCGGCTGTCGCGACGGCATCTGCCCTCGCTTCCCTCCACGAAAACCGTGAAATCGTTAGAGGGCTTTCTGAACCGCCGCTTGCAGCGTCGCCAACCCAGTTTTCACGTTGCTTCCTAGATGTACGCGCAACGCCCGACGTCCCCGCTCCGCCAGCACCTGGAAGTCGCCGCGAGCCTGCGCCGCCTTCACCACTCCGAACGTATATTTCTGTCCTGGCACCGGCAGCTCGACGGAGTCGTCGCAAGTCACTTGCAGAAATACGCCCGAGTTCGGACCGCCCTTGTAAGCCTGTCCGGTCGAATGCAGGAAGCGCGGGCCGAATCCGAGGCACGTCGCCGCGTGCTTCTTGTCGCGCACGGCGTGGCGCACCGCCTGCAGACTTTGTTCGTGCTCGGCGTTCATCTGGATGTAGCCCAGCAGCGCAAAATAATCGCTGGCGTGGATGCGCGCCAGATGCGCCTTCAGATATCCCGCGAGCGTCTGTTCGCTGCCCGCCGCTTTCGCCAGTTCAGCGGCGTTCTTCTCATCGGTGAACAACTTGATCCCGGCGTCTTCCACGACCGGCTTTTCCGCAGGCAGCGAACCGGTCTTCTCATACTCGGAGGTCAGATTGCGCGTCGCGATCTTGCTGGCTTCGACATCCGGCTGGTTGAAGGCGTTGATCCCGATAATCGCCCCGGCAACGGCCGTGGCAATTTCCCAGCGGAAAAATTCCGCGCCGAGGTCGTAGATATCCGCCATCGAGATGCGCACAACCGGATGCCCCGCCTTCTCGATCGCCGCCACTTTCGCATCCTGACCCGCATCCGCTCCGCCTTCCAGCCGCACATAAGCAAAGATGCGATCGTTCCCGTAGACCACCGGCGCGGCGAGAGCCTCGCGGTCCACCGGAATGATTCCCTTGCCGATCTTCCCCGTGGATTCCGCGATAAGCTGTTCCATCCATGCACCCAGATCCGCGATCCCTGGAGAAGTAATAATCGTGATCTTGTCGCGTCCTGCATTTGCGGCGGTGCCTAGGATAATGCCCAGCAGGGCCCCCGGGTTCTGCTCGACGGGGCTGCTCGCCCCACACGCCCGCGCCATGTCGGCTGTTCGCGTGAGAAATTTCCTCGTGTCCAGTCCCATTACCGCAGCAGGCACCATACCGAAATTCGACAGCGCGGAATAACGCCCGCCGATCGAGGGGCGTCCGAAGAAGATCTTCAGAAAACGGTCCGCCTCGGCAACTTGCTGCATCTTCGAGCCGGGATCGGTGATCGCAATAAAGTGACTGCCCGCCTGAACCGCGCCCACCGCCTGCTTGGTGCGCTCGAAGAAATATTGTTTGAAGATGTTCGGTTCAAGCGTGCTGCCCGACTTGCTGGAGACGATGAACAGCGTCTGGGGAATATCAATCGCATGCTCGAACGCCTTCACTTGAGCCGGATCGGTCGAATCGAGCACGTGCAACTCCGGAAAGTGAATGATGCGGCCGAAGGTCATGCGCAGAACTTCGGGACACAGACTCGACCCGCCCATGCCGAGCAAGAGCACGTGGCGGAATCCGCGATTCTGAACTTCTTTCGCGAGTTTCTGGAGTTGGTCCTGCTGGGCGATCTGCTCATCAATAATATTCAGCCAGCCCAACCAATTGGCCTCGTCGCTGCCGGTCCACAGCGAAGCGTCGCGCTGCCACAAACGCTGCACCTTGCCGCCCGACTGCCAGTCGGCAGCCGCGGCTTTCACTTGTGCGCCCAGAGTGTCGGGCAGAGAAGTTTTCAGTGCGTTCACGGTCTCATCCGTTGGCCTGAGTGCTTTTCGCTACAGCACCCAGCAGTTTGTCGAAAGCGTCGGCGAACAGTTTGACGCCATCGTCCGTCAGTTTGTCGGTAACTTCCTTCATCGAGATACCCGCACGCGCCAGATCGTCCATCACCTTCTGGGCCCCGGCCACATCTTCGGTAAGACTGTTGCGCAAAAGCCCGTGATCGCGGAAAGCGTCCACGGTGGCCGGCGGCATGGTGTTGACCGTGTCCGGACCGATCAACTCCTCCACGTAAATCACGTCGCGATAGTTGGGATTTTTCGTGCTCGTGCTCGCCCACAATACGCGCTGCGTCTGCGCTCCCTGAGCTGCCAGCGCCTGCCAGCGCGGCCCGCTGAAGATGCGTTGGTAGCGCTGATAGGTGAGCTTGCCGTTGGCGATTGCAACCTTCCCCAGCAGGCTCTTCAAGAGCGCCTGCTGGCCCGCGTCTGCTGCGCTTTTGAGGCGGTCATTCAGCAGGGAATCAATCAGCGTGTCAATGCGGCTGATAAAAAAGCTGGCCACGCCGGCCATTTTCTTGAGGTTGCCGCCGCGCGCGGCGAGGTCTTCGAGTCCCGCGACATAAGCCTCGGCCACCTTCACGTAGACTTCCTGCGCGAACAGCAGCGTCACGTTTATGTTGATGCCTTCGCCAATCAGTTGCCGGATCGCGGGCAGCCCCTCCGCCGTGCCCGGCACCTTAATCATGACGTTCTCGCGCTGCACCGCCTTCCACAGGCGCCGCGCCTCGTCAATCGTCTCCCGCGTCTTGCGCGCGAGATAGGGTGAAACCTCCAGGCTGACATACCCATCGCGGAACTTCGAGTCTTCGTACACCGGGCGCAGCGAGTCGGCCGCGGCCTGAATGTCGCGAATCGCAATCTGCTCGTAACGGCCGGTGGTGTCGAGATCTTTGCGGGAGGCGAGCGACTTCAAAATGTCCTCGTAGAGCGAACTGTCGCCGATAGCTTTCTCGAAGATGGCCGGGTTCGATGTCATGCCCCGAAGTCCGTCCTCGGCGATCAGGTGCTGCAGTTTGCCGGTTGTGAACAAATCGCGCCGGATGTAGTCGAGCCACATGGACTGGCCGAAGTTGAGCAATTCCTTCAGCGGATTCCTGGTCGCTTTCGAGGTTTCGAGTATTCCAGTTGGCTGCATAGTGATCTCCTACGATTCCCTGTTCGTAATGACGCAGCTTCCCGCGTCTCTGAATTGCTGGCAGGCGCAAGACGTAACAAGTTACGTCTCTACGAGTTAATTTTCTGCAATCGCTGCGCGCGCTTCCGCCACAACTTTCTCTACGGTGAACTCAAAATACTTCAGCAGATCTTTCAAAGGCGCCGAGGCTCCGAAGCGATGCATGCCGATCTTCCGCCCTTTGAGCCCGGTGTAGCGGTCCCAGCCGAAAGTTGAGGCCATTTCCACCGATACTCGCGCCGTCACACCCGGCGGCAGGACGCTCTCCTTGTATGCCTTGTCCTGCTGCTCAAAAATTTCCCAGGAGGGCATGCTGACCACACGCGCCTTGACGCCTTCGGGCTTCAACTTCTCGTAAGCGTCCACGCATAGTGACAATTCGCTTCCCGTGCCCAGCAGGATTACGTCAGGCTTGCCGCCCGGCGCATCGGCCAGCACGTATGCCCCCTTCGCCACGCCGGAAGCCGGAGCGTACTTGGAGCGATCCAGAGTCGGCAGATTCTGCCGCGTCAACACCAGCGCTGCGGGCGAATGCTTCAGCTGCGCAATAATCCTCCACGCTTCGACCACTTCATTCGCATCGCCAGGGCGGAGCACGATCAGATTCGGCATGGCCCGCAACGAGGCCAGTTGCTCGATGGGCTGATGGGTCGGTCCGTCCTCTCCCACGCCGATGGAGTCGTGGGTGAAGACGAAGATCGAAGGAATCTCCATTAACGCCGACAACCGAATGCTGGCCCGCATGTAATCGCTGAAGTTAAAGAAAGTCGCGCCGAAGGCCCGGATGCCGGATACGGTCAGCCCGTTCACGCTCGCGCCCATCACGTGCTCGCGCACACCGAAGTGCAAATTGCGCCCGGCATAGCTGCCGGCTTGAAATTCTCCCGCTCCTTCAAACTTCAGCGTGGTCTTGTTCGACGTGGCCAGGTCGGCCGACCCGCCGATGAGCCACGGAACATTCTGCGCTAGCGCGTTCAGCACCTTGCCCGAACTCTCGCGCGTCGCCACGCCCTTGGCGTCGGCGGGAAATGCCGGCAGGTTCTTGTCCCAGCCTGCGGGCAGTTCGCGATGCTGCATACGGTGGAGGCGGTCGGCGAGTTCGGGAAACTTCTGCGAATATTCCGCAAATCGCTGCGACCACTGGGCATGCAGATCGCGCCCCCGCTTGCCGATGCCTTCGCGGAAGTTCTCGCGCACACCCTCGGGCACCAGAAACTTCGCATCCTCGGGCCAGCCGTAGAACTTTTTGACCAGCCGCACTTCTTCTTCGCCCAGAGGCTCGCCATGAGCGGCGTTGCTGTCCTGCTTGTGCGGCGAGCCGTAGCCGATGTGGCTGTCCACGATGATCAGGGTCGGCCGGTCCGTTGTCTTGTGGAAAGTTTCGAAAGCCCGCGCCAGCATCTCCAGATCGTTGGCATCGGCGACCCGCGTGACGTTCCAGCCGTATCCGATAAAGCGCGTGGCTACGTCTTCGCTGAACGACCAATCGGCCGGTCCGTCGAGCGTGATGTGATTGTGGTCGTACATCCAGCAGAGATTGGAAAGTTTCAGGTGTCCTGCGAGTGAAGCGGCTTCGCCGCCAATGCCCTCCATCAGATCGCCGTCACTGCACATCGCGTAGACGTTGTAATCGAAGATTTCCAGACCGGGACGATTGAAGCTCGCCCCCTGCCATTTGCCGGCGATGGCCATGCCCACGCTGTTGCCCACGCCCTGTCCGAGCGGTCCGGTCGTGGTCTCGATCCCCGAAGTCAGGTGAGACTCCGGATGCCCCGGCGTTCGACTCCCCAACTGGCGGAAGCGCTTGATTTCCTCCATGGGAACGGCGAGTTCCTTCGTGACCTGGCCGTCCGCTCCGACTTGCCGCACCTCCGCCAGATGCAACATCGCGTAGAGCAGCATTGAAGCATGGCCATTGGAGAGGACAAAACGGTCGCGATTGACCCAGGTCGGATCGGCTGGGTTGTAGCGCAAAAATTCCTGCCACAGGCAGTACGTCACCGGCGCCAGGCCCATGGGCGCGCCCGGATGGCCTGAGTTCGCCTGCTGCACCGCATCAATGGCCAGAGTTCGAATCGTGTTTATGCACAGCGTATCCAGTTGCTTCCCCGTCACTAGAACCTGTTCACTGGCTACCATGCGGCTCTGCTCCTCCAGCCGGGCATCGGCCCCGAGTGCCGTTTCACGGACCACAAAAGATTAGAGTCCCTAACAGCGGTAAGGTTGCAATCAGTCAGTGAGTGTATCAATTTCCGCTGGAAAGTGGGTTAAGCGGCGGGGAAAAAGCTGCGGTGGGCGACAGTTTACTTCAGGAATTGGAAATAGCCATTCTCGTTGCTGGATGTCCAAGTAGTTTCTTGCACGAACTTCAGGAACTGGCGCAAACTGTCGCGCTCGTTCGGGACCATCGCGCCGAAGCGAACTCGAACTCCAGTGGCGGGACCGCTGCGCGTTACGACTCCGGTCAGCGCGAATCCCTTGACCCAGATCTTTCCATTGGGAACCCAGAGTCCGATTTCTACTTTTGCCCCGGATCGGACGGGGCTGGCGGTTTCAACCAGACAACCGCCCACGCTGGTGTTGGAAAGATTTCCCCAGATCGGTGTCTGGGTTTCGTCCACGCGCAGTTCGACCGCAACGAAGCACTTGATCCGCGGATGGCGCCGGCGATCGCTGCCCCAATTCGGGCTGTACAAGTCGGGCTCAAATGGTGGTGTGGGTGTAGCAGGGGTCGGAACCGGCGGTGGGACCGCGGATTCCTCCGCCTCGGGCTTGCCAGCCGCCACGCCGGCCTTGATCTCATGCATCGCCGACAGCAGGGCTTCTTCCCGTTTTTCCGGGGCCGCTTCGCGGTAGGCCTGGAGCAGTTTGCCGACGTTCCGTACAAGGTCCGGATCGGACAGTATTCGTGTCCAGTCGGTTCCGATTGCAGCACTCATGAAAAGTATGCCTGCCGTCCTTATAAGGCTGAGGGTGCTGTCTTAGGTTGGACCTTAGGTCACCGCTGTTCAAGATGACCTAAGTCACTCTTCTCCACAACAATGGATTAGAAGGCAAAAGGACCTGAGGCAGGCCATGCCGGCCAAGCCCGCGCTACTCCTCGCAATCGGCGCGCTCCAGAGACGGGAGGTAGGTTTTGAGCATCCTGCCCTGCTGTCCGGAAAGGGAAAGGAACTCGAAGCCGTAATGAAATCCGCGCCGGTGCCGGAGCACCGCCCGCAGCTCCCACGATTCAGATCCTCCCGGGAGGGCAAAGGTCAGGGAGACGACTTCTCCAGGCGTCAATTCCTCCGCCAGCAACACGCCGATTCCCGCTTCCGATAGGTCTCTGCAATGCGCGTTCAGCTGCTGGTGTCCATCCCCGCAGAACAGGCTCACGACAACCGGAAACTCGCACCGGTAGCGCGGGTACCGCCGCGGCAGACGCTTGATTGCGCGTTTGACTGCCTTTCCTGGCATTGACGACATGGGGCGGGTTCCTTGAGAATCCTAGGTTCGAACCGAAGTCTCTCACTGCGACTCGAACGAAACTTGCACCAGTTCGGTGGATTCGTTTTGCGCCGCTTCAAACTTCCACTTTTCGACCGCGACAATGACTGCATCGGCCAGCACCGGATTTCCGCCCAAAACCCGGGCCGTCTTAACGCTGCCGTTGGCCCGAACCTGGGCTTCCACTTTAACCACGCCTTGCAGATGCAGCCGGTGTGCCAGTTCGGGGTATTGCGGCGCGACGTGCGTGACCACCTTCCGTGGGCTGGTTGGTGGGGCGCCATGCTGCCCGATCGCGACGCCTGCGAGCGACACTATGGCCAGAGCGACGAATGTGGCAAAACGCGGCATTCAGGTTCCGTACCTCTTCAGATTAACGGCGGCGACAGGAGTAGGGCAAAACACCGAAGTCACTGCACTCCTGAGGCGGACCTCGTTCGCGCGGGCTACAGGCGTGGTTTGCTGCGCTTTCGCGGAATCTTTTTGCATCGGGAGGCCACCCCTGCGAATCGAAAATCGAGAAAAAGTCTATTGCGATTGGGGAGAAAGGCGTCCCGGCTAATGGATGAATGCGATGGGAAAGTTTCACGCTCGAAAATGCGGTTCTCATTGAAAAGCCTGAGATGGGTTCATAGATTTCTGGCAATTGCGTTACTTTCCGCGTCGGTTCTGCTGGCTCAAGCCACAAGCGGGAACCCTTCGCCTCCGAGTGTTTCGCTCCCCGGCAGTCAAAATCCTTTCCTGGGCAGTGAACCGCAAGGCAAGGCGACCGCGGATGTTCTGCAAATCGATTTCAAAGACGCGATTGACCGGGGCCTGCGCAACAACCTGGGCTTGCTGCTGGCTTCCGACCAGACCCAGATGGCTCGCGGAGAATGGTGGAAAGAACTCAGCGCCCTGCTGCCGGACCTCAGCGCCCGCGTTAGCGAGAATGCGCAGACCGAGAGCCTGGCGGCACTCGGTTTCAACAAACTTTTTCCCTTACTCTCTCCTTCCGGCAGCAGCACCGGCGCTCTCCCACGTTTGGTCCCGGCCTTCAACTACTTCGACGCGCGCGCTTCTCTCAGCCAGTCGGTCTTCAATTTCAGGAATCTGGAAAAGGAGCGCGCGGCTTCGGAGAACGTAAAGGCCGCGCAGTTCAACTACAAGGACGCGCGAGAAATAGTTGTGTTGGCCGTGGGCAACGCCTACCTGCAGGCCATTGCCGCCGCGGCCCGGGTGGAGACCGCGGAGGCCCAGGTCAAGAGCGCTCAGGCCCTGTACGACAAAGCCGCAGACCAGCAGAAGGCGGGAGTGAGCCCAGCTATTGACACGCTCCGGGCGCAGGTTGAATTGCAAACTCGCCAGCAGCAATTCATCGTGGTGCGCAACGAACTCGCTAAACAGAAATTGATGATCGCGCGAATCATTGGGCTACCGCCGGGGCAGGAATTTGTGCTCACCGAAAAGGCTCCATATCAGGCGCTCGCGCCTCTTCCCCTCGATGCCTATCTGCAGCACGCATACGCATCGCGTGCCGACTACCAGGCCGCGCTGGCACAGGTCCGCGCCACGGAACTATCGCGACGGGCTGCGGCCGCCGGACACTATCCCACGTTCGATGTGAACGCGAATCTGGGCGACATCGGCGTGACGCCCAGCCAGTCGAACGGCACCTGGCAGGTGACTGGAGGGCTCAACATCCCGATTTTTGCCGGCAACCGCGTGCACAGCGATGTGCTCGAGGCGGACGCGCAAATGAAACAAGCCCGCTCGCAACTGGCAGATCTGCGCGGCCGCATTGATTATGAAGTTCGCGCATCACTTCTCGATTTGAACGCCGCGGCCGAGCAGGTGGAAGTGGCGCGCAGTTCGGTCCAGTTGGCGGAACAGGCCCTCGTCCAGTCCCAGGATCGCTTCACCGCCGGAGTTACCGACAACCTGGAAGTCGTGCAGGCGCAGGAAGCTTTGGCCAGTGCTCACGAAAGCTACATTCAGAGTTTATATGCTCATAATCTGTCGAAGGTGGAACTGGCCCGCTCCATCGGCGACGCGGAAGAGGGCGTTAAGCGATATCTGAAAGGCAGTCAATAGCCTATGCCACAAACCACTCAAGGCCCTCCCGCCGCAGTCAGCCAGCCCGAGACGGGCACAAAACCCTTGCCGGCGACCGAGGAAGATTTTCACGCTCGGCCTGCGCGCACGGATGGCAAAGGCTTCCGTATCGGGGTGGTGATCGTAGTTTTGGTGCTGCTGGTTGCCGGATTCTTCGTCTACCGCTACGTGACCAGCTACGAATCAACGGACGATGCCCAGGTGGACGGCCACGTCAATTCCATCAGCGCCCGCATCTCCGGCCACGTGATTAAGCTCAACGTCGAAGACAACCAGTACGTAAAGGCAGGAACCGTGCTGGTGGAAATCGACCCGGCCGATTATCAAGTCGCTTTCGACCACGCCAAGGCGGATTTTGAAGATGCGCAGGCCGCGGCGGTCGCGGCCGGAGTTAACGTGCCGATCACATCCGTCAACACCAGCAGCCAGGTGTCGGCGACTGAGGCCGACGTCAACAGCGCCCGCGCCGGCATCCAGGCTGCCAAACAGCAGTTCGAAGCCGCTAAGGCCCAACTGCAGGAGGCCGCAGCCAACAATGTAAAGGCGCAGAACGATTTGGTTCGCTACAAACAACTGGTGGACAAGCAGGAAATCTCGCAGCAGCAATATGACCAGGCCACTGCTGCTGCCCAGGCCAGCGCCGCGGCCGTGGAAGGAGCGCGCGCCGGCGCCGACGCCGCGCAGCAGCAAGTTACCCAGGCTCAGGGCAGGCTGGTGCAGGCGGAAGCCAACTGGCGCTACGCCAACACTGCTCCCAAACAGATGCAGGTCATTCGCGCCAGAGCGGCCGCTGCCCTCGCGGAGGCGCAGCGCAAGAAAGCTGATCTCGATCAGGCCCAATTGAACCTGCAGTACACGAAAATCCTTGCCCCGGTGGACGGCATCGTCAGCAACCGCACCGTGGAAGTCGGCCAGAACGTCGCGCCCGGCCAGGAACTGATGAAAGCCATCAATCTCGATGACGTCTGGATCACCGCCAACTTCAAAGAGACCCAGCTTCGCAAAATGAAGGTCGGCCAGGGAGCCAGCATTGAAGTGGACGCCAATGGCCGCACCTACAACGGCAAGGTGGACAGTATTGCTGGGGCCAGTGGCGCCCGGTTCAGCCTTTTGCCCCCGGAAAATGCGACGGGAAACTACGTGAAAGTGGTGCAGCGGATCCCGGTCAAGATCGTGCTTGATCCCGGCTCGAACAACGATCACCAATTGCGCCCCGGCATGTCGGTAGTGCCCAAGGTCTGGACTCGTTAATGAGCGCCGCGGCCGCCACACTCGATCAGGCGGATGCCTGGCGTCCCGCAGTCAATCCGTGGGTGATCGCGATCGCCGTCACACTGGCCACCTTTATGGAGGTGCTCGACACTTCCATCGCCAACGTTGCCCTGCCGCACATTGCCGGCAGTCTTTCCGCCGGGCAGGACGAGAGTACCTGGGTCCTGACCTCCTATCTCGTCTCGAACGCGATCGTCCTTCCCCTGAGCGGCTGGTTGTCGTCGGTGGTTGGCCGCAAGAATTTCTACATGGGCTGCGTGGCCCTGTTCACAGTGAGTTCCTTCCTGTGCGGGCTCGCTCCGAACCTGGCTACCTTGATCATCTGCCGCGTGCTGCAGGGCGCCGGTGGCGGCGGCTTACAGCCGAGCGAACAAGCCATCCTGGCTGACACTTTCCCGCCCGCCAAGCGCGGCATGGCCTTCGCTGTGTATGGAATGGCTGTGGTCACGGCGCCCGCGATCGGTCCCACGCTCGGCGGATGGATCACCGACAACTTCAGCTGGCGCTGGATTTTCTTTATCAACATCCCTGTCGGCATCCTCTCGATCCTGCTTACTTCGCGCCTGATTCAAGACCCGCCGTATTTCAAGCGCCGCAAGCTTGGCGAAACCACCATCGACTACGTCGGCCTGGGCTTTGTCGCGCTCGGATTGGGAACCTTGCAGGTGGTACTCGATAAGGGTCAGCGCGAAGACTGGTTCGAGTCCCACTTCATCGTGACGCTCTCGCTGATCGCCGCTGCATCTCTGATCTTCGTCATCTTCTGGGAGTGGCGGCACAAAGATCCGATTATCGATCTGCATTTGTTCCGCGAGCGCACCTTCGGGATTTCGAACCTGCTGATGTTCATGCTGGGCTTTGCGTTGCTGGGCAGCACGCTGTTGCTGCCTCTATTTTCGCAGACGCTACTTGGGTACACAGCGGAACAGGCAGGCCTGGCGCTAATGCCTGGAGGATTTGCGATTATCCTCCTACTTCCGCTCGTGGGATTTCTGCTTTCGCGGTACACTCCCCGATGGCTCCTTTTATTCGGTCTCGTCGTCTTGTCGTTGTCCCTGTTTCACATGACCAGGTTCGATCTTGAAATCGACTTCCGGACAGTTGCCCGCGCGCGTGTGTTCCAGGCTGTGGGGATGGCTTTCCTGTTTGTCCCGATTAATACGGCGGCGTACGCTTTCCTGCCGCGAGACAAGAACAACGCTGCTTCGGGTCTGATGAACCTGGCGCGCAACATCGGCGGCAGCGTGGGGATTTCCGTCGTGACCACAATGCTCGATCGCCGGGCGCAGGTTCACCTGACGAATTTATCCAGTCACTTGAGCGCCACTAACCCCGCGCTGCAGTCCATGATCAAGGGGGCGGCCAGTGCCCTGCGAGCGCATGGCGCCAGTGGGGCCGCCGCAACTCAACAAGCCTATGCCATGATCCAGAGCGTGGTGGTCCGCCAGGCCACCATGCTGGCTTATATTGACTGCTTCTGGCTGCTTGGGGTGGCGATTCTGGCCATGGTTCCTCTGGTCTTTCTGATGAAGAAAGGGCGGCCGGGAGCAATCGCAGTACACTAGGGCAGGGCCATGTTTCGTCTCATCACCATTGAGCGCGAGTACGGCTGCGGCGGCGGCGCGATTGCCGCTGAACTCGCCGATCGCCTGGGCTGGAAACTCTGGGACCACCTGCTCACCGAAGAAATTGCCCGCCTGGCCAACGTAGATGCCTCCGCTGTCATGCGCTGCGACGAACGCATGGACAGCCGGTTGCACCGCCTGGCAAAAGCATTCTGGCGCGGCAGTTCCGAGCGCAGCGCAGCTTTGGGCAGCCATATCTTTGATACCGACCGCATGATGGCGATGATGCAGGAGATCATGAACAGAATTGCGCGGGAAGGGAATGCCGTTGTGGTGGGGCGTGGCGCGCCGTATCTGCTGCGCGAAAATCCCAGCGCCTTCCACGTTTTTCTTTATGCGCCCCGGGCCGAGAAGATCCGCCGCACCATCGCGGACGGGCACCGCGAAGCGGATGCCGTGGAACTCGTGGATTCCGTGGATCGCGAGCGCGTCGCCTATGTGAAGCACTACTTCAACGCCGATTGGCCCACGCGCTCGCTCTACCACGTCATGCTCAACACCGCCGTGGGCAACGAACCGGTGATCCAGACAATCCTGGATACGATGCGTCTGGTCGAGGGCCGCCCCAAAGCTACTGACTTCGAACATCCCAGCGTGCCCGCCTCATCGCGCTGACTCGAATTCGGCCGACTGTCCCTAACTTAACTTCCAACCGCAGGCTGCGGACGCATCGGCCGCTGCGGCGCCGGACAGCAATCTTCCGCACACACGTCCTGCCGCGGCCCCAGGGATCCGAGAGCTCGCCTCTCCGCCTTGGGGTCCACCCGCTCCAGAATCAGTTCTCGAATCATGCTGATGAACCTGGGATGGACGCCGACTGTCTTCGCCCGCACCATGGGCAAGGGCAGCGAGTCGCACAACTGCCGCGCCTCAATGTCGAGATCGTACAGCACTTCCATGTGATCGGAAATGAAGCTGATCGGAGCCAGCACCACCGCGCCGGCAAGAGCTCGCGCCTTCACCTCGCGCAGGTGATCCAGAATGTCCGGCGCCAGCCACGGCTGTCCCGGCGCGCCGCTGCGGCTCTGATACACGAGAGTGTCGTTCGTGATCCCCAGCCTCGCCGAGACCAGCTTCCTCACTTCCTCGAGTTGCCGCACATAGTCGCAGGTGTTGGCCATCGAGAGCGGAATGCTGTGCGCGGTGTAAACGATCTGCACCTTCTGCAGCGCGGTGTCTGAAATCTCCCGCAAGGCGTCCCGCAGCCGTTCTTCGGTTGCTTCGATAAATCCGGGATGATTGAAAAACACGCGCAGCTTGTCAATCTCCGGTGCGCCCGATCCAACCTCGGCCTGCGCGCGGGCTATGTCTTCCCGGTACTGCCGGCATCCGGAATAAGAACTGAAGGCCGAGGTCACAAACGCCAGCGCGCGCCGAATGCCGTCCTGCTTCATCTGCCGCAGCGTGTCCGCCAGCATCGGATGCCAATTGCGATTGCCCCAATAGACAGGGAGCTTTGGTCCATGCTGCGCGAGTTCGCCCTCCAGGGCCGCCATCAGTTCGCGAGTTTGCTGATTGATGGGGCTCTTGCCGCCAAAGTGGTAGTAATGCTCGGCGACGGCGAGCATCCGCTCGCGCGGAATATTCCTGCCGCGCAGAACGTTTTCAAGGAACGGAATGACGTCCTCCCGTGACTCGGGACCGCCGAAAGAGACAATCAGAATCGCGTGGTAGTTCACCGCTGCTATTTTCCTCCCGCTACCGATGCGGAAGCCGCATCCCCCTGCAATGGACCCAGCGGCACGGGCCGGTCCAGGGAGATGTCCATCTCGGTGAAGCGGGGCAACACGACGTCGCGGCCATGGCGGGTCACCATGTAGAGCCCGGAAATGCAGCTGGCGACAATGCGCGAGGTTCCGGCGGTGGAGGCATCGGTCGCGGTCGAGACGATGGCCTCGATCACAAGCTGCACTCCGTCGTCCACTTCTTTGGCGATGCCGGCGGTCACACCCAGGTTAATCGCCATCCAGGCCTTGCCCGGGCGCTCGCCCCGCAGTTGTCCCTCCGCATCCATCCGCGTGTGCGATCTCCGGTCTAATTCAGCCCCCGCGAGCGAGGCCGCGATCGGAATTCTGCTGCCTTCCGGCAAGGTCAGATCTGTAAACGCCAGGTACAGAGATCCCGCCCGGCTCAGCCACCGCGGCGGATTCCTCTTCAGCACTTTCCCTTCGAACAGGCTGCCGGCAGGCAAAACTACCCTGGAATTCAGCAGCACGGGTTCGAGGAGGCGCGCTCGCACCTTGTCTCCCGGCTTGCTCTTCGACGCGCTGATTGCGTCCAGAAGGAGAATCTTGCATCGGGTAGCTGCGGGAATGATTTCTGGACTGGACGGATTATCCTCCGCCGCAGTGTCTTCCTTCTTATCCCCTGCAACCGGGGGTAGGTTCTCGACGCTGGATGCTTCGAACACCATGGTGGGCGTCGCGGTTCGATCGGAGTAGGGCTTGTGCACTTCGACGGCGCCGTTTTCCTGGCTGGACGCCTGTCCTGATTTTCCTTTCTTTTGCGACTTGGCTTGCGGGTGCACCTCGCGCATGCGGCTCATGGAAATCAGCGAAACCTGCAGCGAACTCTCACCCGCCGTCTGCGCCACCGTGGCGGTCCTGAAGACCGGATAGGTCTCGTGCCTTGGAGTAAAAACCTTGATCACCCAGGGCCAGTGGTCGTTCGGAGCCCGCCGCCTTTTTTCAAGGTGGTCCACGGTGAGTCGCACGCGGCTGCCCGCGGGAAATAACTTGCGGTCCGCAGAATAGACATCGCGCGACAGGGTCCCCTCGACAACGTCCGCCGGCTTGAGCTTCGACATCTTGACGGGAGTGGAAAGCCGCACCTTAAGGTAAAGTCCAGAATCGGCCGAGGCCGGGCGCTGAGGCTGGGATGAAGGTTCGTCCGCTGCGCGGGTGTGCGCCGGAAGCCCTGCCAGGCCTACCCCGACCAGTGCCACGGCGAAAATCCTGGTCCCAATTGAGCTTCTAGCCATCTTCCTTCCAGTGTACCAATGCGTGGGCAGACGCTTGTAACTCTCTGGTCACCTGCCAAAGGGGACAATCGAGGGTAGGGTGGTCTGCCGCAGTCTGGTGGGGATGGTGCGCCCGGAGAGATTCGAACTCCCGACCTGTTGCTCCGGAGGCAACCGCTCTATCCAACTGAGCTACGGGCGCGTACCGATGACTACAGTCTACATGGGCCGGCGATTCGGCTTCAATCTCAAAGGCCGCATCGAATCGCCGAAGCGAAGCTGAAAAATTCCTGCCGCCGGGCCGGCAGCCCGCACAATGCCAGGCGCGAACGCTGCAACGTGTCGGCAACGGAAAGCCGCGCCAAACGGTCACAAAATCAGGCTTTCACGGCAAAGTCTTCATTACCAGCGGTCGCGATGCCCGCCGCCACCACCGCGGCCTCCGCGCTCACCACGATCACGGCCGCCGCCGCCCCCACCGCCGCTGCCGCTGCTGCGCTCGGTCTTGGGCCGCGCTTCGTTGACGTTGACGGTGCGTCCGCCAAGTTGCGAACCGTTCAGGGCTGCGATTGCTTTCTCTCCGTCTTCGTTGCTGGCCATCTCGACGAATCCGAAGCCGCGCGACCGTCCGGTGTCGCGGTCGGTCATGATGCTCACACGGTCCACCTGCCCGTAGGCTTCGAAAGCCTGACGCAACTCATCTTCGGCGGTGTTGAAGCTGAGATTCCCCACAAAAATATTCTTCACGCGTCTTCCCCTGCATTGAGCTGTCGGAGTGCAAGCTCAATTCGGCGGACTTGGCAGGTCGGGAGGGCCGTTCCTGAAAATCGTGACCGGAGCTGGCGAACAGTCAATTGCGCCGAGCAGTATAGCAGGTTTACGGGAGCGCCTTCACGCAAGGGTTTTGGGCACTAAAACCGGTCTGGCGATGGGATGACTTCTAGCGGCCCCGGGAACGCCGGGGGCGGGCATGCCTAGAACGTCTAGCACTCATCCACCTTCCAGTATCCTTCCCGATGGAATCCCATCTGCAGCAGACGGTTCTTGGGATCGTGCCGCTTGCCGCACCCGGGACAGACAAGGTAACGGCTCCAGGCCGTACCCTGATGGTCGTAGTCCTCGGCCACGGCAAAGGTTGTCCCGCAACTGCAGGGCACAAGAAACATGCGCAGGGGTGCTTTGGTCTTTGTTTCTTGTGCTGACTTGCGATGCTGCTTCACGATTCTTCGACTGCCGCGTAAGCGCTCTTCTTGCGCCGGTTTGCTTGCAGGACTTTCTTGCGCAGGCGGAGCGACTTTGGCGTAATTTCGACAAATTCATCATCGGCAATGAACTCGATGGCCTGCTCCAGATTCAGGGGACGGAACGGCACCAGGCGGATGGCCTCATCCGCCGTCGAAGCCCGCATGTTGGTGAGCTTCTTTTCCCGCACCGCGTTCACGTCGAGGTCGGTGTCCTTGGCGTTCTCGCCGATGATCATGCCCTCGTACAGTTCAACGCCCGGGCCCACGAACAGTTCTCCGCGCTCCTGCAGACCCCACAGGGCGTAAGCCGTGGAGACTCCGCCGCGGTCGGCGATCAGCGCGCCGGTGAGGCGGTGCGGAATTTCGCCCTGCCATTCCGTGTATCCATCAAAGAGCGAGTTCATAACGATGGTTCCACGCGTGTCGGTGAGCAACTGGCTGCGCAGCCCGATGAGCCCGCGGCTGGGGACCCGGAACTCGATGCGCACGCGCCCGTAGCCGTGATTGTGCATGTTGGTGACTTCGCCCTTGCGCGATCCCAACTGCTCCATCACGACGCCGACAAATTCCTCCGGAACGTCCACCGTGAGATGCTCGACCGGCTCCATCAGCTTGCCGTCAATGCGCTTGGTGACGATTTCCGGCTTGCCCGCCATGAGTTCGTAGCCTTCGCGGCGCATCATCTCGATCAGGATGGAAAGCTGCAGTTCGCCGCGGCCCAGCACTTTGAATGAATCGGTTGTGCCCGTCTCTTCGACCCGCAGGGAAACGTTGGTCAGCAGCTCTTTCTCCAGCCGCTCGCGCAGGTTGCGCGACGTGACATAGGTGCCGTCTTTGCCCGCGAACGGCGAGGTGTTCACCGTGAACAGCATCGCGATCGTGGGCTCATCAATGGCGATGTGCGCCAGCGGCGCCGGATTCTCTGCGTCGGTAATCGTCTCGCCGATGGTGATGCCTTCGACGCCGGCGACGGCGACGATGTCTCCCAACTCGGTTTCCGTGATATCCGTCCGTTTCAAGCCGGAAAACGAAAACAGTTTGGTGATCTTCGTCTTGTGCAGGGAGCCGTCGAGTTTGGCGATGGCTACCTCTTCGCCGGTGAACATCTTGCCGTTGAAGACGCGCGCGATGGCCAGCCGCCCCAGGTAGTCGCTGTAATCCAGGTTCGCCACCAGAATTTGCAACGGACCAGACGCATCTCCCTTGGGCGGGGGAATGGTCTTCAGAATCGCGTCAAACAACGGCCGCAAGTCTTCTCCGCCGCCGAGGATGTTGCTCGATGCGGTCCCCGTCTTGGCGTTGGTGTAGAGCACGGGAAAATCGAGCTGCTCTTCCTTGGCGTCGAGATCAATGAACAGGTCGTAGATCTCGTTGAGCACTTCCTGCGGTCGGGCATCGGAGCGATCAATCTTGTTGATCACGACAATGGGCGGCAGCTTTGCTTCCAGCGCTTTGCCCAGCACGTAGCGGGTCTGCGGCAGCGGTCCCTCGCTGGCATCCACCAGCAGCATCACGCCGTCCACCATCTTCAGGGCGCGCTCGACCTCGCCGCCAAAATCGCTGTGGCCGGGCGTGTCCACAATGTTGATCTTTACGTCGTGATAGAAGATGGCCGTGTTCTTGGCCAGGATGGTGATGCCGCGCTCGCGCTCCAGTTCGTTCGAATCCATCACGCGTTCGACGTGGTGCTCGTTGGCACGAAACGTGCCGCTCTGTTGCAGCATGGCGTCTACCAGGGTGGTCTTGCCGTGGTCCACGTGCGCGATAATGGCGATGTTGCGAATGCTTGAACTCAAAAGGATCCTTCCTGATTGGTTGTCTACTACCACTTTACTATGCGGGAGACGAAATTACGTGCAAAGGGGGAGATCCCTTGCGGGTGTAATTCGGATTGACCAGGGAAGAAGAAGCAAATAGCTCTGGTTTTCAGCCCAGTACCGCGGTCTCTTTCGGAGCCGGCTTGCCCGCCAGCCGCGCCTCAGCCTGCCGTACCGCTCTCCCGGCGGCGAGGATCGCCTCATTCGTCGTGGACTCCGGCCCCTCGGAGTCCGTGTTCGCGAAGAAAACGCGATCCATGGGCTGGCGCACCAGCGGCTGCACCCGCGTGAACAGCCCCGGCGTGGACATATACAGGGGATGTCCACGGCGGTAGATGTGGACTTCCACCGGATCCACGTTGAATTCCGGGGTTAACTTCTGGAAGTCGCGCAACACATTGGCCGCAATCTTCCGCGCGCCGGTTTCGTTCAACAGATACCCGCGATCTTCTTCCTTCATGGGCGTATAGCAGCTCAGGATGTTGTGCTTCTGCTTGTAGCCCGATTTCTTCCGGATCACCCAGTCCGCGACGATGAAGTCGGTGAAGGTGTTGCCGGGGCACCAGGTGTCGTATCCCTTGTTGAATACGGGCTTGTCGAAAATCAGGTTGACCACGCAATACGGTGCGTAGCGAATCTGCCGCATGGCCTCACTCTGCTTGTCGGGAATCCCTTCTACGATGCGCCGCGTGATGAACTTCGGCGTGGCCATGATCACCGCTTTCGCGGATACAGTTTTCAAGTCCCCAGCCGAAACATAACTCAGTTGCACGTCTTCCTTGCCAGGAACTACGGCCACTGTGGTCGCTCCTGCCTGCATCCGGCTGCCATACTTGGGCTCGAGAATCTCCGCCAGCTTCTTGCTAATCGCGCCGAGTCCACCCGGCCAGGTATAGCGATTATCCAGGTGGCTCGATGCGGCCAGATACTGCAGGGCCTCAATGCCCATCGCTGCCGCAGTGTCGTCGCTGGCCGCGCCCCAGTTGGAGGGACCGAACGCGTCCCACCATTGTTTGATCTCTTGCGCGTAGAGCTTCATGAAGCTGGAAAACGGGACGTTGAACAGCTCCAAGCCCCGGCCTTCTACATCAATGGCCATCATCTCCTTCTTGAATTTCTTAAAGCTCTCGCGTGTAAACGGCGGATAAGGAATCTTGTTCAGGCCGTCACCCCAGGTGTCGGGCACGAACTCACCGTTGATGATGCTGCCATCGGCACAGTTGACCGGCAGTGGGTCCAGACCAATCTCTTTAGCAAAGTGGAACGCCTGCGAGTTCGCCTCCAGGAACGCAGCGCCTGCGGCGTAAGTGCTGCCTTCATACTCCATGGCGTAAGCGTTGCCGCCCCAATGCGGTTCTTTTTCCAGCAGGAGCACATCGCGATGCTGCAGGCGATAGGCCGCCGCCAGCCCACTCACACCGCCGCCAACAATCACCACGTCATGCTTGGCCGATGCCGGAGGACGCGAGAATACCCGGCCATCGCGGACCTGATGGCAGATGCGATTGTCCTCGCCCTCAACACTGGCGGCGTTCGAGTGCGCTTCTCCGGTTTGCGCCGCCACCAGCGACAGATCTACCGGGCATCCCGCCGATACTGCCCCGGCCACGACAAATTTGATGAAGTCCCTGCGATTTGCGCTCACTTCGCATCCCCCTCGGGCGTTTCCATCAGTTCCACATCTACTTCAGCCCTGCCCTCGCTGCGAACGCGCAACCGGTACCAGAAGATGATCGTCACCAGCGAGAAGACGAAAATGATCGTCGAGACCGCGTTGATTTCGGGCGTGATGCCGCGCCGCAGCCGCCCCCAGATTTCGAGCGGCAGCGTGTTGTCGCGGCCGATCAGGAAAAAGCTGACCGCGATCTCATCCATCGAAAGCGTAAAGATCAAAAGAGCCGCGCCGATGATGGGCAGCTTCAGGTTCGGCACCGTCACCCGCCAGAACGTTTGCCAGTAGTTCGCTCCCAGGTCGAGCGAGGCTTCTTCCTGAGCGCGATCCAGCTTCTGCAATCCCGCAAAAACCTCTGTCGTCGCCACCGAGATAAGTGCTGTGCCGTGGCCGAGTGCAATCGTGAGCAGGCTGAGTTTGACGTTCGCCAGGTTGAACAGCATGAGCAGCGAGAGGCCGGTAATAATTCCCGGCAGAATCAGCGGCAGCAGCACCAGTCGCCGGAAGAGCGCCTTGCCCGGAAACTGCGCCCGGTCGAGCGCCAGCGCCGCCGGCACGCCGAACGCGAGCGAGATCGCCATCGCGGCCAATGCCACCTGCAGGCTGTTGAGCACTGAATCCCAGATCGGCCCGTCGCCAAACAAGGTGCGATACCAGTCGAGGGTGAGATTGCGCGGCGGGAATCCGCCCACCCCTTGTCCGTTGAAGGAATAGAGAATGAGCACGACGATGGGAAGGTAAAGAAATCCGAAGACGGCCGCGGCATGCGCCAGCAGCCAGCGTGAGCGCGGGAGGTTTGCCGTATCGCCGCTCATGAGAAGCTCCATTTCTTTTCCAGCTTCTCGGAAAAGAACAGCAGGCTCACGACCAGAACCAGCAGGCCCAGCGAAATCGCCGCACCCAGGGGCCAGTTATAAGCCGCGCCAAACAGGCTGACCACGATGTTCGAAATCATGATGCCGCTGGGCCCGCCCAACAACAGCGGCGCAAGAAAATCACCCAGGCTCAGAACGAACGCAAACGTCGCCCCGGCCAGAACGCCGGGAATCGAGAGCGGGAAGATGACCTTCCAGAAGGTTTGCGCCGGAGTCGCGCCCAGATCATGCGAGGCCTCGACCAGATTGCGGGGGATATGTTCCAGCGCCGCATAAATCGGCAAGAACGTGAACGGCGTGTAGATGTGCGTGAGCGTCAGCACCACGGCGAACGGACTGTAAAGAAGGAAATCCAGCGGATGACTGGTAAGGTGCAGATATTGCAGCGACGTATTCAGCACGCCATCCGCGCCAAGGATAGTCTTCCACGCGTACGCACGCACCAGGTAGCTGACCCACAGCGGAATGATCACCAATTGATAGAGGAGATCCTTCCGCCGTCCCGCGTAGAACGACAGAAAGTACGCCAGCGGATATCCCAGCAGCAGAGAAAACAGCATTACCCGAGCCGCAATCCACATGGAACGCAGCAGCGTCTGCCAGTAGACCGGCTTCATCAGCAATTCTTCATAGTTATTCAGGTTCCACGAGTGAACGATCGTCTGCGAAGAAGAGACCGACCAGAAGCTGTAGCAGAACATCAGCAGGTAAGGGACGAGCAGAAACACGGCGACCCACGCCAGCGGCGGCACGGTCACAACCGTCTTGTACGCCCGGGAAAACATCAGATCCTTTCGGGAGATTCGCGCACCACGATCGCATCGGAAGCCGAGAATTCCAGGTCCACTTCGCTCTGCGGAGCGTTTCCGCTGGCAGTTCTGACGACCAGGACAAGCCCATCGGCACATTGCACGCGAATCAACTCCGTCGCGCCGTGAAACGCCTGATGCGCAACGCGGCCACGAACCCGCACGGCGCCAGCGGCGCCCGCGCCCACGCGAACCTGCTCCGGCCGCAAGGAAAAAAGCGCGGGACCATCCGCTAGCGAAACCGGCCACGAGAGCGCCCCGCACCGCGCCACGCCGCCGCGCACTTCCGCTTGCAGCAGATTGGTGTGCCCGATGAACTGTGCCACGTAAGCGGTTGCCGGACGGCTATAGATTTCGCGTGGGGTCGCCACCTGCTCCAGTTCGCCGGAACGCAGCAGTGCGATCCGGTCCGACATGACCATCGCTTCTTCCTGATCGTGGGTGACGAAGACGAAGGCGATACCGACCTCCCGCTGCAGCGATTTCAATTCCACCTGCATCTGCCGCCGCAGGTTCGCATCCAGCGCGGAGAGCGGCTCGTCCAGCAGCAGCAGCCGCGGCCTGTTCACCAGCGCCCGCGCCAAGGCCACACGCTGCTGCTGTCCGCCGCTGATCTTTGACGGCTTCTTTTTTGCGTGCGCCGTCATCTTTACTTTGTCGAGAGCCTCGGCGGCGCGCTGCTCGATCTCCGCCTCAGGCCGCTTAGCCACGCGCAGCCCGTAGCCGACGTTCTGCTCGACCGTGAGGTGCGGAAACAGCGCGTAGCTCTGAAATACGGTATTGACCCGCCGCCGGTAGGGCGGCTGACCGTCCAACCGCTCCGATCCCATCCACAATTCGCCCGAACTGGCGGTCTCGAAGCCGGCAATAATCCGCAGCAGCGTTGTTTTTCCCGATCCGCTTTCCCCAAGAATGGTAAGAAATTCGCCTTCCGCAATGTCCAGAGAAATATCGCGCAACACCGCATTCCGGCCAAAACTTTTGGCGACCTTGCGAATGCTGAGCAGAGTCGGTTTCGCGGCGGACTGCGCGTTCACCGCTGCCAGGTCAGGAGTAGTCGAGGAGATCATGAGCAGTTAGTTGTTTCTTACGATCCCATTAGCGAGAATGCCGTCCTAGCCCTATTGCGCTGCCTTGACTTCGTTCCAAATCTCGTTGTACTTGGCGCGCCGCGGAACGTTCTGCCAGAAATAAATGCGCTTCTGGTAGCCGTCCACATCATCCAGATGCAGTGTCTTCACCTCGTCCGCAGTCATAAACTGCCCCGCCTGCGGATTCGCCGGAACGTAGTGCGTCTTGTCGGTGACCAACTTCTGCGTCTTGGCCGCGATCATGTACTCCAGAAACTTGTGCGCGAGTTCCTTGTTTTCGCTGCCCGCGGTGATCATCAGGTGATCAATCCAGCCCGTGGTGTTTTCCTTGGGAATCGTCTCGCCGGCTGGGAACCCTGCCTTTTTCAGGTCCGCCGTATTGAGCGGCCAGCCCATGGCGATCACGACCTCGTGGTTCTGAAACAGGTTGGTCAGTTCGCCTCCCGTGGACCACATCTTGCGGACACTCGGTTTCAACTCCAGCAGTTTTTTCTTGACCGCCTCCAGTTGCTCGTTGCTCAGGTTGTAAAGTTGCGAAGGATCGGGCTTGTCATACCCGAGCACTTGCGCGGCCATATATACGGTGGAGAGATCGTCCCACACCGAAATCTTCCCCTTATATTTCGGATCCCAGAGCACATTCCAGGAATCCGGCGGCTGCGGGAAGGCGGTCGTGTCGTAAATGATCGGGTCCGGCCCCCACATGAAGGGCACGCCGTACACCTGGCCGTTGGCCCGCACCAGGGGCAGGGAAGTAAGCTGCGGAGAAAGCTGGTTGTAGCTGGGAATCTTCGCAAGGTCGAGGGGGGCGGCTAATCCTGCGGTCGCTATGGAACTCGCCACGTCGCTCGACGGCGAAATCACGTCGTAATTCCCGGCGCTGCCCCCGCGCAGTTTCGCCATCAATTCGTCGCTCGATCCCATGTACGAAGCCGAGACCTTGCAATGGTTCTGCTCCTCGAACGCTTGCACGAACGAAGGATCGGCATAGCCTTCCCACACCAGCAGGCTGAGCGTGGGAGTCTTTTTCGAGCACGATCCGATGAATAAAATCGCCGCCAGCACGGGGAGCAACTTCACGATTCGCTGCCGGTTCATGTACCCTCCGCGACGTCCTTGACTGCCGGACTCGCAGGTTACGCCTCTGCCCACCATGGTTTCAATCTCCTCAAAAGGTCGGCGGGGTGTTGACCCACAGCACCCAGGTTTCTTTGCGGCCCGGATTCCGCCAGCGATGGGGAGTGGCGCTCTCGAAATAAAAACTATCGCCGGGTTTCAGCCGGTACTGCTCGCCATCCAGGGTAATCTCCAGATCTCCGCGGAGGACGTAAATGAATTCTTCGCCGTCGTGGGCGTAGGGATCTCCGCTGCCGGCTTCGGGCGCGACCCGGAACAGATGCGGCTCCATCACGGTGTTGCCCCAGGCCAGCAATTCCATGCGGACGCCCTCACCCGCCTCCAGCACTTTGCGCTCGGCCGGGCGCACTTGCCGGCTGCCGGTCCCGTGGGCGTCGAAAAAATCCAAGATGTTCGTCTTATAAAATCGCGCCAGCTTGCGCAGCGTTCCCACCGACCCGCTCATCTGCGACCGCTCCAGGGCGCTGAGAAATCCCACGGAGATTCCGACCGCCTGCGCGACCTCCGCCAGCGAAAGCCGCCGCCGGGCCCGCAGTTGCCGCAGATGCGCCCCGACCGCCCCGGCATTCCCAATGCCTGCTGCCGGCCGAACCCGGCCCTCCCGCTTCATCAGTTGCACAATCGCGGCTGCATTCAAGCCCCGCGCCCGGCGCAGGAAGCGCGCCCGTTTCAGCAACTTCACATCTTCGCGGGTGTACAAGCGGTACTTGCTCTCGCTGCGCCGCGGGCGCGCCAGCCCCATGCTTTCCCAGGACCGGATGACCGACGGCGAGACGCCCACCATCTTCGCCACTGCTCCGATCTTCAAGTACGGTTCCGCGCGGGTTGGTCGCATGGCTCGTACACCGATAAATCCAGGCCGATGATCTGCGTCCGGATCAGAGATTTGCATGGCAGGGACTTGTTTTTTTCTCCTTGACAGTCCCCATCCCGCTTCTCTAACCTTGCGGGATTATAGCAAGGTTCCGGGTGGATACAAGCTTTTCGCTTTCGAGAAGGACCAAACTCTCCCGAGGAAAGTCTGGAGGTTCCATGCCGTCATTGCGAGCCCGCTGCTCCCAGCCGCGTCTGGGGACGACCTGTTTGAGATCGCTTTGTTTCGTTGCCGTCCTCTGTTTTTCCCTTTCAACGCTGCTGCCGGCCCAGGGCACGGGTGGCCGGATTCTCGGTCGCGTTGCCGATCCCACCGCGGCCGTGCTGAGCGGAGTGAAAGTGACGGCCACCAACGACGCTACGGGTGTGAACTACGACACCCAGAGCAATGACAGCGGGGACTACGGCTTCCCCAACCTCCCCGTCGGCACTTACACGCTCACCTTCGATCTGACCGGATTCAAGAAGGCGGTCCGCCACAGCATTGCCCTAGACGTGAACCAGGTCATCACGCTCAACATGACGATGCAGTTGGGCGCCGCCCAGGAAGTCGTGGACGTGACTTCGGAGGCCCCGCTAGTGGACACCAGCAGCACGCAGCTGGGTGCGGTGGTCAACAACCGCTCGGTGAACGAACTTCCTCTCAACGCCCGCGATAGCTATCAGTTTCTGCAGTTGCAGCCCGGCGTGCAATCGCAGTTGGGATCCAGCGGCGGAACCTTCTACGGCAGCGACAGTGCAGGCTCGGTTTCCGTCAACGGGGGCCGCGATCGCGCCAACAACTTCAGCGTCAACGGGGGGGACGCCAACGATCAGTTCGTCAACCTGCCCGCGATTCAGCCCACTCCTGATGCCATTGAAGAATTCCGCGTGATCAGCAACACCTTCGACGCCGAGTACGGCCGCAACTCCGGCGCAGTCGTCAACGTCGTGACCAAGTCCGGCACCAACCAGTGGCACGGCAACGTCTACGAATACTTCCGCAACAAGGTGCTGAATGCCCAGGGATACTTCAACACCGTCAAGCCCCAATTTAACCAGAACCAATTCGGCGGAACCTTCGGTGGCCCACTCAAGAAAGACCGCACTTTCTTCTTTACGTCCTATGAAGGTCGCCGCGTGCGACAAGGGATTTCAGGCCAGACGGTGATTGTTCCCACGCCCCAGGAAAGACCCACGGCAGCACAGGGGGGCAGTGTTTTTGCTGGTGGGTTCCCGCAGTGCTGGCCCGGAACCGGACCCGGCACGGGAAATCCTTGTACTCCCAACCAAATTAACGATCAGACGGTGGCCGACGCGCTCAACGGAAGGCCAGGCTGCACTGCGGCGATTACGACCGCCGGCGGGTTGACCCCGGCCGCTGGTGTGCCCTGGGGCGGCCTCTCTGGGACTGCGATATTCCCCACCGACATCAACGGCAACGCCACCATCCCCACGCCGTGCATGGACCCGGTCGCTATGGATATGCTGCGCTTCGTTCCCGGGGCGAACCGGCCTGACGGTATCTCGTACCAGGCTGTCCCGACCAGCTTCGACAACCAGGATCAATTTACCCTGCGTTTCGATCACCACATCAACGACCACCAGAGTTTCAGCTTCTACTACTACTACAACGACGGAGATAGTCTTCAGCCTTTCTATAACTTCCAGGCCTCGGGCGCCAACATACCGGGCTTCGGTGCGAAAGTGGCTTCGCGCTACCAGCAGTTCAACCCCAGTCATACCTGGACCATCAGCAATTCTCTGGTCAACGAAGCGCGCTTCACGTACATGCGGGAGGGGCAATTGACCTTCCAGCATCCGCAATCCACCGGATCGGTGCAGGCTTCGTGTACCTCCGCCATTCCTGCGGGCGAGTGCTTTGGCGGGACTTCCGATTCGTCCGCCGTCAATGCGCTGATTAGCACCGCCGTGAGCAACGGAACCATCACGGACGCGAGCAAGGCTGGAATTACCACTGGTCTGCCTTTCAACCATACGGGAGTTCCCTTCGTTTCTGTGGCAGGGGGATTCGCAGTTGGCAACGGCTGGGAAGGCGAACTGCCGCAGGTTGGAAACTCATTTATGTGGGCGGACAATCTGACCTGGGTCAAGGGCAGTCACACCATGAAGTTCGGCGCGGACGTCCGCCGCGACCGCTTCGATCAGACCCTTTTCTACAACGTGAGCGGCCAGTTCACCTTCAATAGTTCAACCTCGAATTCCGTCCAGTACGGCGACAATTATCCGGGTTACCTGCTCGGGCTGGTTGACAACTACGTTCAGGGCTCGGCGCAGCGAGAGAACGTCCGCAGTACGGGCGTTTATCTATTTGCCCAGGATAGCTGGAAGATCAAGCCGTCCCTCACACTGAATTACGGCCTTCGCTGGGAGTTGGACACTCCTTTAACTGACGTTTTACGCCACGTGCAAACCTTCCGTCCCGGCCAGAACTCTACCGTGTACCCCTGCATGTTAACCACCACTGAGCAAAGTAATTTTGGGGTGACCTCGTGCGCGGACGCGGGCGTTGAGCCTACTGGACTGGTGGTTCCGGGAGACCCAGGGGTTCCCGCCGGGATGACGCAAACGTACTACAAAGCGTTCGCCCCGAGAATCGGCGTCGCCTACAGCCCGAGCTTCACCAACGGGGCATTAGGCAAACTGTTTGGCGCCAACGGCAAGACCAGCATTCGTTCCGGCTGGGGCCTGTTTTACAACCCGATGGAGCAGTTGGTGCTCGAACAATTCGGCGCTGAGCCTCCGTTCGGCGGCAGTACCTTGCTGCAGTCAACGTTCTTCAATACCCCATTTGTGGCGCAGAACGGGTCCATAAACCCGAATCCATTTATTGGCATGCTAGAGCCCAAGCCGGGCACGGCGCAGGATTGGTCCAGTTTCCGCCCCATGCTGCTCTACGGCGATTTCCAGCCTCACATGCGAACGCAATACACGGCGCAGTACAACTTCACGGTTCAGAGGGAATTGGCAAAGGATATCGTTCTGCAACTTGGATACGTGGGTTCGCAGGGCCACCGCCTGTTGGCTTCGCATGACATCAACCCGGCGAATCCGCAAACCTGCCTGGATATTGCGGCCCTTGCCGCCAACGATCCCACCAAGGTTCTGTCCTACGGGCTGCAGGCCAGTTGCGGGCCATTTGGAGAAGACAATCAGTTCTCCGTAACGCTCCCAGCGACGAATGGAAGCCTTTTGCCGAGTGGATTTCATCTTCCCACCGGCGGCACGGTGCAGGCTGCGGGGCAGACTCTGAACCTGGTGGGCCTTCGCCCACACTCTTCGCCCAACTGCAATCCTGCGCTCCCCGCTTTTACGGCAGGCACCGGTTGTCCGATCGATGGCGTCCCGGTATTCAGCAACATCTTCGCCGAGGACACCATCGCCGCCTCCGCCTACAACTCATTCCAGGCCAGCCTGGAGAAGCGATTCTCGCACGGCCTGCAGTTGCAGGCCGCTTATACGTTCAGCAAGTCGCTCGACTGGGCCTCCAGCTTCGAAGAGACGGTCAATCCGTTCAACTACAAGGCCAGCCGCGCTCTGTCGCTGTTCAACTCCAAGCAGCGTTTCGTCATCAACTACGTTTGGGATATTCCTGCCCGCAAGTACAGCGGTTTTGCCGGGAAGGTTCTCGACGAATGGCAGCTATCCGGAATCATTCAGTTGCAGAGTGGCTTCCCCATCCGCATCCAGACCCAGGATGACAACGAGTTGATCAGCAGCCTGTTCTTTCTCGGGGCTGGTGCGCCGCAACTGACCGGCCCACTCCAGATTCTCAACCCCAAGACCAATGGCGGCCAGTATCTCAACCCCGCCCAGTTCTCCGATCCCACGCTGGGCACGTTTGCGACGACGCCGCGCTCCATTTGCTGCGGCCCCGGTGAGAACCAATGGGACATCACGGTCTCAAAGAGAATTGCGCTATCGGAGTCGAAATATTTTCAGTTCCGAGCCGACATCTTCAACCTGTTCAACAAAACGCAGTTCGTGAACCCGGACGGCAACTTCAGCGATACGACCTTTGGCCTGATACAGCAGGCCCGCGATCCGCGCCTGGTGCAATTCGCGTTAAAGTTGTACTTCTAGAGAACAGAGTAAAGTAGTAGAGAACCATCCCCGGGCGGCTCCAACCGCCCGGGCAATCTAATGGCCCGCTGGTCTACCGGAAATGCAGCCGGCCTGAGTCTTCCCGGAGCAATTCGATGTATCCCGATCTGCAGAAAGAACTCGCTGCCTTCGAGCGGCGCACGCCCAAGTCCGCCGAAGCGCACAAGAAAAATCTCAAACGCATTCCTCTGGGCGTGGCCAGCAATTATCGCGCCTACGACCCTTGGCCGATCTTCGTGAAAGAAGCCAGCGGCAGCAAGTTCCGCGACCTCGACGGCAACGAATACATTGACCACAACCTGACCTTCGGCGCTCTGATGGCCGGACATTGCCATCCCGATGTGATGAAGGCCGTCGAAAAGCGCCTTTCCACCGGCACGATGTTCGGCATGCCCCACGACATGGAGTGGGAACTCGCCGAAGAAATTTGCACCCGCTTCCCGGTCGAGATGTGCCGCTTCGGCAACAGCGGCACCGAAGCCACCATGCACGCGATTCGCCTTGCCCGCGCCGCCACCGGACGCGACAAGATCGTCAAGTTCGAAGGCGCCTACCACGGCCTGCATGACAGCGCCCTGGTCAGCGTGAAGCCGCACGCTCCCGACTTCGGCGACATCCACAATCCCACGTCCGTGCCCGGCGGCCTCGGAGTGCCAAAGTCCGCAGTCGCTAACGTGGTGATCTCCACTTTCAACGACCTGGCTACGGTCGAGCGCCGCTTTAAGGAGAATCCCGGAGAAATCGCCGCGATCATTCTCGAACCGATCCTGATGAACGTCGGCCTCTGCATGCCGCAACCCGGCTTCCTGCAAGGCCTGCGCGAGATCGCCACTAAGAACGGCGCGCTGTTAATCTTCGATGAAGTCAAGACCGGCGCAAAACTCTGCTGGGGCGGCGCCAGTGAATATTTCGGCGTGCAGCCCGACATGATCTGCCTGGCGAAGTCCATCGGTGGCGGGCTTCCGCTGGCCGCTTTCGGTACGCATAAGTCGGTGATGGATCTCATCACGCAGCACAAGGTTTTTCACGGCGGTACTTACAACACGAATCCAGTCTCCATGGCTGCGGGCCTGGCGACGTTCCGCCACGTCCTGACCCGTGAGAACTACGTTCACGTGGACAAGCTGAGCAAAAAGCTCGCTGACGGCTACCGCAAGACCATTGCGAAGGTCGGCCTGCAAGCCTACATCGCGCAAGCCGGAGCCAACGGTGCGCTGATGTTCTATCCGAAAGAGATCGTCAATTACCGCGACTGGACGGTGATTGATGTTGACCTGTGGCGCCATTACTGGTTCGGCATGGTCAACCGCGGCGTGATGCCGCAGCCCTACTGGTGGGACGAGCAGTGGACCATCTCCGTCCAGCACACCGAGGCCGATATTGACAAGCACTTGGCGGCCTTCGACGACATCGCCGCCTCGCTCGCCAAAGCACAGCAGGAGCGCGGCGAGCGCGAGCCGGCCGCAGTAGCGCACTAAGGCGTAAGCGACAAAAAATTTGTCATTCCGAACCCGGGCGAAAGCCCGGGCGAGGAACCTGCTTTTCGCCGACACAGGAAACTTGTCCACGACGACACAATCCGCCGCCCAGCCCCACCTGATCCGCGCCCTCGGACGCCGCGATCTTGTATTGCTTTTCGTCGTTGCGGTCTTCAACCTCAACGTTGTTCCTTCCATCGCGGCCAATGGCGGCGTCACCATCTGGCTCTGGATCATCTCTCTCCTCCTTTTCTTCTGGCCCCAGGGCATTGCGGTCATCGAACTCGCCCACCGTTATCCCGGCGAAGGCGGCGTTTACCTGTGGGCCAAGGAAGTCTTCGGCGACTTCCACGGGTTCCTTTCCGGCTGGTGCTACTGGACCAACAACATGCTCTACGTGCCGACGGTCATGCTGTATTTCGTCGGTGTGTCGGTGTATGTGCTCGGTCCCGGACACCAGGCGCTTCCCGACAACAAGATCTTCGCTGCCAGCGTTTCGCTCGCGCTGCTCGCGCTGCTTACTCTTCTCAATATTCTCGGTCTAGGCGTTGGCAAGTGGATCAATAACCTCGGCGCCATCGGAACGTTCATCGCCGCTGCCGTGCTCGTCGGCCTCGGCATTGTCGTCTGGTTGCGCTTTGGCACGGGCATCACCGCAGCCGATTTCAAGATTCCCGCCAATCCGCGCTTCGTCCTCAACTCTTTCGGAGTCATCTGCTTCGGTCTGGTCGGCCTCGAACTCGCCTCCGTGATGGGAGATGAAATTCAAGACCCCCGGCGGACTCTCCCCGGAGCCGTTGCCTGGGGAGGGTTGCTGTCCGGCACTCTCTACATCGCCGCTACGCTGACGTTGCTGATCGCGGTCGGCAAGAACGTCAACGTGCTGCAAGGCGTGGTTCAGGCGGTGACGGGAATGGCCGCCCGCGTGGGGGTGAACTGGATCAGCATCCCCTTTGCCTTCATGCTCAGCCTGGCCATCGCCGGCATCGGTTCGGCTTGGATCGGCGGTTGCTCCCGCATTCCCTTCGTCGCCGGACTGGACTCCTACATGCCGTCCTGGCTCGGCAGGGTGCATCCCCGGTACGCCACGCCCTATGCCGCGCTCATCGTGCAGGGAATTGTCTCCGCGGTTTTGGTCATCCTGAATTTTGCCGGGGCCGGCGTGCAGGAAACGTTTCAGAAGCTGCTCTCGTTGGCGGTCGTACTGCAGCTTGTCCCGTTCGTCTACATGTTCGGAGCACTGGTGAAGTTTGCAGTAACGGAGTCTGTTCCGAAAGGCCAGTACGGCAGGACGACGCTGTTTCTTGCCGGACTCAGCGGCTTCCTTACCACGACTCTGGGCATCGCTCTCGTGTTTTTCCCGGCCCAGCAGATCACGTCGCTGTGGCAGTACGAATTGTGGATGTTCGGCGGCACGATGTTTTTCGTCGGCCTGGCCGCGTTTTTCTTTTTCGTGTACGGCCGCCGCAAAGCGGCGCAACAGATTCCCATAGGCGCCGTAGTCTCGCCTGTTCCGGCGAGCGAAGGGCGCCAGTGAGTTTTCAGAGCGCGGCTTAAGCCGCGCCGTTTGCGGCGCAACAAGGGCTTTAGCCCGCGCCTCCAGGAGCAATCATCATGCCCAGCGGAGTTCAGACCGAAGTGAAGACTTACCAGATGTTCATCAACGGCGAGTGGGTCGCCAGCAAGTCGGCGAAGACTTTCCCCGTCTACGATCCTTCCACGGAAGAAGTGATCGCTCAGGTTCCTGACGCCGGTTCGGACGACGTCAACCGCGCCGTCGCCGCCGCCAAGGCTGCGTTCGAAGAGGGTCCGTGGGCGACAACCACCGCGCAGGAACGCGGCCGCGTCCTGTTCCGTCTTGCCGACAAGGTTCGCCAGAACCTGCCTGCCCTCGCCGAACTCGAGTGCCGCAATACCGGAAAGCCCATCGTCGAAGCCGAATTCGACATCAACGACGTTGCCACCTGCTTTGAGTACTACGGAGGCCTCGCCACCAAAGTTGTCGGCCACGTCAATCCCGTTCCCGACAATGCGATGAGCCTCTCGCTCAAAGAGCCCGTTGGCGTTGCCGGACAGATTATTCCCTGGAACTTCCCGCTGCTGATGGCGGCATGGAAGTTGGCTCCCGCGCTTGCCGCCGGATGCACGTGCGTCCTCAAACCGGCCGAGCAAACGCCACTCACCGCGCTCGAATTCGCCCGTTACTTCGCCGATTGCGGCCTGCCGCCCGGCGTCGTCAACATCGTTACCGGCTTCGGAGAAACCTGCGGTGCGCCCATCGTGCAGCATCCCGATGTGAACAAAATCGCCTTCACCGGCAGCGCCTCCGTCGGCAAGATCATCGTCAAACAGGCCGCCGACACGGTGAAGCGCGTCACGCTCGAACTCGGCGGAAAATCTCCCAACATTTTCTTCGCCGACGCCGATTTCGAAGCTGCCATTGACGGTGCCCTCTTTGGCGTCTTCATCAATCAGGGCGAAGTCTGCTCCGCCGGGAGCCGCATCCTGGTCCAGAAATCCATCTACAAGAATTTTGTCGAGGCGATGACCGAGAAGGCCAAGAAGATCAAGCTCGGACCTCCCCTCGAACGCGACACCAAGATGGGTCCGCTGGTCAGCAAAGAGCAATACGACCGCGTCGGCGCCTATCTCGAGATCGGCAAGAAAGAAGCCAAGCTCGCCTCCGGCGGCGGACGCCCCGACAAATTCGCCAAGGGCTACTACGTCCAGCCGACGATTTTCTACGACGTGACCAACAACGCCCGCATCGCCCGCGAAGAAATCTTCGGGCCGGTCGCCGCCGTCATTCCGTTCGAGGACGAGAAAGACGCGATGAAGATCGCCAACGACTCCCCGTACGGGCTGGCCGCCGCGGTCTGGACGCGCGACATCTTCAAGGCCATGCGCGCCGTGAAAGCGCTGCGCGCCGGAATCGTCTGGGTCAACCACATGCAGCCCACGTATGTTGAAGCGCCTTGGGGAGGCTACAAGCAATCCGGCTTCGGCCGCGAACTGGGCCCGTGGGGGATCGAAGAATATCTCGAAACCAAGCAGGTCTATATCAACCTGAACGAAGCGCCGATCGGCTGGTACTGAGCCGAGTACCGAGTTGCGAGTACCGAGCACCGAGCCAGAACCTAGAACGAACGGGAAGGGCGCGACTTCAGTCGTGCCGTCTGAGTCGAAAAGAAATCCGGCTTCAGCCGCTGAGGGCGACGCCGTTCAATCAGAACTGAGAACGAGAACTGGAAACCAAAGATGTCCACCATTCAACTGCGCACTTCCATCCCCGGCCCGAAGTCCAAAGCCCTTTCCGAGCGGCGCGCCAAAGCCGTGCCCCGCGGCCTTTCCCACGGCACGCCCATCTACGTTGCCAAGGCCGAAGACGCCTGGCTTGAAGATGTGGACGGCAACCGCTATCTCGATTTCGCCGGCGGCATCGGCTGCCTCAATGTTGGGCATCGCCAGCAAGCTGTGGTCGAAGCGGTGAAAGACCAGCTTGACCGCTTCCTGCACACTTGCGTGCAGGTTACGCCCTACGAGAGCTACGTTCGCCTGGCCGAGCGCATGAACGAGGTCACGCCGGGCAAATTTGCGAAGAAGACCATCTTCGTAAACAGCGGCGCCGAGGCCATCGAGAACGCCGTCAAGATTGCCCGCGCCCACACCAAGCGCCCCGGCATCATCGCCTTCGAAGACGCCTTCCATGGCCGCACCATGATGACGCTGGCCCTCACCAGCAAGACGCATCCTTACAAGGCCGGCTTCGCGCCGTTTCCCGGCGAGGTGTATCGCGTCCCGTTTGCCTACTGCTATCGCTGCTCGTATTCGATGAAGTATCCCGCGTGCGATCTTTATTGCGCTCGCCATCTCGAAGATACCTTCAAACGCGTCGTCGCGAACGAAGAAGTTGCAGCCGTGATCGCCGAGCCCGTGCTCGGAGAAGGCGGATTCATCGCGCCTCCTCCTGACTATTTCAAGGTACTGATCGAGCTCTGCCACAAGCACGGCATTCTCTTCATCGCCGACGAAGTCCAAACTGGCTTCGGCCGGACTGGCGCGCTGTTTGCCAGCGAACGTTACGGCATTGAGCCTGACATTCTGGTGACCGCGAAATCTCTCGGCGGCGGATTGCCGCTCGCCGCAGTTACCGGCAGGGCTGAAATCATGGATGCTCCCGGTCCGGGTGGCCTCGGCGGTACGTTCGCCGGAAATCCACTCTCCTGCGCCGCTGCCCTTGCGGTGCTCGACTTGTTCGAGCGTGGAAACCTGCTGGCCCGCGCCAACGAACTCGGCGACCGCTTCCAGCGCTGTGCCCGCGAGTGGCAGCGCCGCTGGCCCATCATCGGAGACGTGCGCGGCCTCGGCGCCATGCAGGCCATCGAGTTGGTGCAGGCTCAGGAGACAAAAGCTCCGGCCGCCGACGAAACGAAAAAAATCACCCAATACTGCTACGAGCACGGCCTGATCACGATCACCGCCGGCTCGTATTCGAACGTGATCCGCGTCCTGGTTCCGCTCGTGATCACGAACGAACAGATGGACGAGGCGCTCGGAGTGCTCGAGTCCGCGATCGCCACCATATGTCATCAGAAGGGCGCAGTAGCGCAGTTAGTTTAGAAATATTGTCATCCTGAGCGAGGATTGGACTTTGCGCGTCAAGCGCGAAGTCCAACCGCAGTCGAAGGATCCCTATAGCTGTATCATTGGTTGGTAGCAGAGGAACTCGAAGTGACCATGAGCTCCTGGCGCAAACACTCTTCGCGACTGTAGAGGCATCATCATGACCGTAGCCGCACCACCCGTTACCCGGCTGACCAACTTCATCAACGGCCAATGGACCGATTCTAGCGCCTCGGAATGGCGCGACATCGTCAATCCCGCGACCGGCGAGATCCTGGCCAGCGTTCCGCTGGCGGACGCGGCGGAAGTCAATGCCGCCGTCGAAGCTGCCGCCGCGGCCTTCCCCGAATGGCGCCGGACTCCACCCGAAGATCGCATCCAGCCTCTGTTCAAACTCAAGATGCTGCTCGAAGAGCATATTGATGACATCGCCCGCATCATCACCATGGAAAACGGCAAGACCTTCACCGAGTCCAAAGCCGAGATGCGCCGCGCCATTGAAAACGTGGAAGTGGCCTGCGGCATCCCCATGATGATGCAGGGCTACAACCTTGAAGATGTCGCCCGCGGCATTGACGAGATGATGATCCGCCAGCCGCTCGGCGTGGTCGCCGCCATCGTGCCGTTCAACTTTCCCGGCATGATTGCGTTCTGGTATCTGCCCTACGCCATCGCCACCGGCAACACCTTCATCCTCAAGCCCAGCGAGCGCGTACCGCTCACCATGCGCTACATCTACGAACTGCTGGAAAAGACCGGTCTGCCCAAAGGCGTTGTCAACCTCGTCAACGGAGGCAAGGCCGCGGTGGATGCGCTCATTGACCACCCCAAGGTCCGCGCCATCAGCTTCGTCGGTTCAACGCCAGTGGCGCGCTACATCTACGCACGCTCGGCGGAAAAGGGAAAGCGCTGCCAGTGCCAGGGCGGAGCCAAGAACCACGTTATCGTTCTTCCCGACGCCGACATGCCCATGGCGACCCAGATCATCAGCGACAGCGCCTTCGGTTGCGCCGGCCAGCGCTGCCTTGCGGTCTCGGTCGCGGTCACCATCGGTGAAGCGCAGAAGACATTCCGCGACTCGATCGCCGATGCGGCGGCGAAACTCAAAGTCGGCAACGGACTGGAAGACGGCGTGCAGATGGGCCCCGTGATTACGCCGCAGAGCCGGGAGCGCATCGAATCACTTATCGGTGTTGGCGAAAAGCAGGGTGCGAAGGTTCTGCTCGATGGCCGCAACGCGAAACTTCCGAAGAATGAATCGGGAAACTTCGTGAAGCCTACGATTCTAGATGATGTTCCGCCGACCAGCGATCTCGCCGACACGGAAATCTTTGGTCCCGTGCTCAGCCTGGTCCACGCCGGCAACATGGACGAAGCTCTGGCCTTTCTGGAACGCAGCGCCTACGGCAACCAGGCGTCGCTGTTCACGTCCAGTGGATCGGCCGCGCGGCGATTCCGCTACGAGGCGCCGGCGGGCAACATCGGGATCAACATCGGAGTCGCCGCGCCCATGGCCTATTTCCCATTCAGCGGATGGAAGAACAGTTTCTTTGGCGATCTCCACGGCCAGGGCCGCGACGCCATCGAGTTCTATACCGACAAGAAAGTCGTCGTGGAACGCTGGGCCAAAGAGCACAGCCGCAAGTTCTAATACAACTCATGTGGTGACAGCCCGCCTCGGCTGTCCAAATTCGAGCGCAACTCGGCTACTCCGAGACAAGGGAGTCTTGATATGACTACTACCATTGCTAATCCCGCCATGACCGGCCAGGAAATGGTTGACCTCACCAAAAAGCACACGCTGTTTGAGTGGTCGGCGCAGGCGAAGATTGATCCCATTCCGGTCGCCAGGGCCAAAGGCATCTATTTCTGGACGCCGGAAGGCAAACGCTTCATTGACTTCAACAGCCAGTTGATGTCGGTGAACATCGGTCACGGCGACGAGCGGGTGATCCGCGCCATCAGCGAGCAGGCCGCGACGCTGGCGTACGCGAATCCATTTATGGCGCACGAGCCGCGGGCGCGGCTAGGCGCGAAATTAGCGGAGATCTGTCCCGGTGACATTGACACGTTCTTCTTCACCAACGGCGGCGCCGAGGCCACCGAGAATGCAATCAAGCTCGCGCGCTTCTTCACTGGACGCCACAAGATCATTGCACGCTATCGTTCCTATCACGGTGCAACCGCAGGCAGCATGTCGCTCACCGGAGATCCCCGCCGCTGGGCTGCGGAGCCGGGCATTCCCGGAGTCGTCCGCGTGCTCGATCCTTATCACGGCATCGAGCGCGGCTGGGAGTCGGCGGAGACCTCGCTGGCCATGATCGAAGAGATCGTTCAGCTCGAAGGCTCGCACACCATCGCCGCGTTCATTCTCGAAACCGTCACCGGAACCAACGGCATTCTGGTTCCCCCCGACGGCTACCTTGAAGGCGTCCGCAAACTCTGCGACAAGTACGGCATCCTGATGATCGCCGACGAAGTCATGGCCGGATTCGGGCGCACGGGCGCGTGGTTTGCCGTGGACCACTGGAAAGTCGTCCCCGACCTCCTCTGCATGGCCAAGGGGCTGACCGCCAGCTATCTGCCGCTGGGCGCGGTCGGCATGCGGCATCACATCGCGCAGCACTTCCAGGACAAAGTTTTCTACGGCGGCCTGACCTACAACTCGCATCCCATGGGATGCGCTGCGGCCCTGGCCACCATTCGCGTTTACGAAGAAGATCACCTCATCGAGAACGCGAGGAAGATGGGCACCGTGATGAAGGAACTCGGACGAGAGTTGGAGGCCAAACATCCATCGGTGGGCGCGGTGCGCTCGATCGGGCTGTTCGGCATCGTCGAACTGGTGCGCAGCCGCAAGACGCGGCAGCCCATGGCTCCGTTCAACGGCACCTCCGACGAGATGGCTGCGCTCGGACGCTTCTTCCGCGAACAGGGTCTCTACACGCTGGTGCGCTGGAACACATTCTTCACCAACCCGCCGCTCTGCATCAACGAGCAGCAGCTGCGCGAGGCCTTTGCCATCATTGACCAAGGGCTGGAGATCACTGACAAGGCGGTAAAGGACTAGCACTGATCTTGCTCCATTTGCCGTTCCTGCGAGACTGAAAGGGGAGCGCGCTCGCGCCTGTCCCGTTTTTGTAACACCCCAGGAATTTGTGATTCCAATCACAGACTGGCCCAAGCCCCTGCTAGGATGCTAGGTGTCCTGTTCGCGTCGTCCCCAAGTAGGCGATGCGGGCCGGGCGAGCGAGAGTTCTTGTAAGGGTTCGTCCCTCACGGCATGCCGTGAGCGAGGTTGGCTATGAGTGTTGCCGATCCCAGGGAGCCCATCGTAAGTGACAACGGCCGCTGGCTGCAGAGTGGGTCGGCGCGCTACGGGTTTGCCGTGCTGGCCGTCGCAATCGCGACGGGCCTCCAGTTCGGCCTGCGGTTGTTGGGGCCATCCCACCTGCCTTTCATGTTGTTCTATCCCACGGTTGTTCTGGTTTTCATGCTGGCGGGGTTTTGGCCGGGCATCGTGGCCACTGTGCTGGCGGCGGCAGGGGGTGGATATTTCTTCCTGGAACCAACGAATTCCTTTGCGGTACACACTCCGGAGGATCTCGTAGGGCCGGCATTGTTCGCGGTCATCGGCGTGCTTCTTACGGTTCTGACCTGCAGCCGCAATCGAGCGGAAAGGGCGCTGCGGGTCAGCGAAGCAGGCCTGAAACGGGCGCAGGCCGTCGCTCATCTCGGAAGTTGGCACTACGACCTTCAGGGTGAAACCCTTGCACTTTCCGACGAGGCCTGCCGCATCCTGGGGCTTCCGCCGAAAGCCCAGGTTTCTCCTCTGCAGGGCCGGGACATAATTCATCCCGACGATCGCGAGCGCGCCGAGCGGGCCTGGATGGCCGCGCTGGGGAGCGGCGGCACGTACGAGGGAGAAAGCCGGGTGCTGGTGAAGGGGCGAAGCATCTGGGTCCGTGTGCTGGCTGGCGTTGAGTTCGACGCGGAAGGCCGGCCGCTGGCGGTGGGAACGGTGCAGGACATAACGGAACGCAAGCGGGCCGGAGAGCGGCTGCAGGAATACGAGAAGACCCTGGAAGGCCTGGAAGACATGATTTTGGTGCTGGACCGCGATTACCGCTACGTCCTGGCCAACCGGGCTTTCCTGAAATATCGCGGCCTGACGAAAGAACAGATCGTAGGTCGCCGAGTTGAGGAACTCTTGAGCCCCGGCGGGTTCGAATCAACCGTAAAGGAGAAACTGGACGAATGTTTCCGCGGGAAGGTCGTGCAATACGAAATGCGGTACAAATACCCGGCGCTAGGGGAACGGGACCTTTTCATCTCGTACTTTCCGATCGAAGGCCCTGGTGGGATCGACCGCGTGGCTTGCGTCCTTCAGGACATCACCGAGAAAAAGCAGTCAGAACACTCGTTGAAACTGTTCCGCGCGCTGGTTGACCAATCCAATGATGCGGTGGTGGTGATCGATCCGGTCACTCTGCGCTTTCTTGACCTCAATGAGAAAGCCTGCAAGGACCTGGGATACACGCGGGAAGAAATGCTGGAGATGACGGTATCCGATATCAACCCGGTGTTGGACGGGGCCATGCGGGACAGCGTGCTGGAGAAGTTGCGAACTGCCGGATTCGTGGTGCAACAGGCGGTGCACCAGCGCAAGGACGGATCGACGTTTCCGGTGGAAACCAGTTTGAGATGCGTACATATGGACCGGAAGTACCTTGTGGCGGTTTGCCGCGATATCAGCGAGCGCAAGCAGGCGGAAGACACGCTGCGCGAAAGCGAGGACCGGTACCGCGACTTGGTGGAACACAGTGAAGACTTGGTGTGTACGCATGATCTGCAAGGGAACCTGCTGTCGGTGAATCCGGCGCCGGCGCGCGTTCTGGGATATGAAGCTGCCGAGTTTTTGAAGATTCCGATGCGAGAACTGATCCCGCCCGAGTATCGCGAACTGTTCGACGCATATCTGGTCCGGATGAAGGCACACGGGGCGGACCAGGGCCTGTTGTGCGTCATGACCCGGAGCGGAGAGTACAGGACATGGGAATACAACAACACGCTGCGCACGGAAGGAGTTGCAACGCCAATCGTGCGCGGCATGGCGCATGACATCACGGAGAAAAGGCGTGCGGAATTGGCGCTGCGGCGCCGGGAAGAAGATTACCGGCGATTCGTGGCGCAAAGCTCGGAGGGTATCTTTCGCGAGGATCTCGACCAGCCCATTCCGCTCGATCTTCCCGAGGACCAAATCGCCCGCCGTATCCTCTACGGCTCTTATCTCGCAGAATGCAACGAGGCGATGGCCAGAATGTACGGCCTCACCGCGCACGAATTTGTCGGGAAACGCCTCGCCGAAACGCTTGACCCGAACGATCCGCGAAACCTGGAACGGACGTTGGAATATATACGTTCAGGATTCCGCATACTGGAGCGCGAGTCGCGCGAAGTGGATGTCCACGGCAACCCCAAGGTGTTTCTTAACAGTTTGATCGGCATTGTGGAGGATGGGAAACTGCTGCGCACGTGGGGAATTCAGCGCGACGTCACCGAGCGCGTGAAGGCGGAAGAAGCGCGCAGGAAGGCGGAAAGGTCCCTCGCCGAAAGCGAACAGCGCTTCCGGGTTGCCCTCAAGGATTCTCCCATCACGGTATTCAGCCAGGACCGCGACCTGCGCTATACGTGGATTTACAACCCGCATCTTTATTGGCAGCACGAGATGCTGGGCAAGACCGATGCCGAGATCATCGGACCCGAGCGGGCCGGGCGCCTGGATGAACTCAAACGTCGCGTCCTGGAAACGGGCGTTGCCTTGCGGGAAGAAGTGCAGATCCGCCACAACGGGAGCCACTACGCGTTCGACGTCACGATTGATCCGCTGTTCGATGCGGACGGCAAAGTTATTGGCATCACCGGCGCGGCCATGGATATTGCGCGGCTGAGGGAACTGGCCGACGGCCTGCAGGTCGCCAAAGAGAAGCTGGTTCAGGAAAAATTGTACCTGGAGAGTGAGATCGAGGCCGAGTTGGGGTTCGAAGAAATCATCGGGCAGAGTCCGGCGCTGCGCGAGGTCTTGAAAAAGGCGCGAGTCGTGGCGCCCACGGACTCCACCGTCTTGTTACTTGGGGAGACCGGCACGGGAAAGGAGTTGGTGGCTCGGTCCGTTCACTCCCTCAGTTCGCGACATGACAGGAATTTCATCAAGCTCAATTGTGCCGCCGTTCCCTCGGGCTTGCTGGAGAGCGAACTGTTCGGGCATGAAAAGGGAGCGTTCACAGGCGCGGTGACGCAGAAGGCTGGTCGGCTGGAGTTGGCGGACAAGGGGACTCTCTTCCTGGATGAAATCGGCGAATTGCCGCTCGAACTGCAGCCGAAATTACTGCGGGTTCTGCAGGACCGCGAGTTCGAACGGCTCGGCGGCGTCCACACCCTGCACGTGGATGTGCGCATCATTTCCGCCACCAACCGCGATCTGCACAAGGACGTGGCCGAAAAGAAATTTCGCGAAGATCTGTTCTACCGGCTCAATGTTTTCCCCATCCAATTGCCGGCGTTGCGCAATCGCCGCTCGGACATTCCGATGCTGGTTCATCATTTTGTGCGCAAGCACGCCACACGCATGGGCAGGCAGATAGAAGTCATTCCCAGCGAAACCATGCAGGTGCTGCAGAACTGGGGCTGGCCGGGGAATATCCGCGAACTCGAGAACATGATTGAACGCATGGTCATCCTGACCCGCGGGCGGGTGCTGGCTGCCCCGCCATTTGAACTCGAAGCCGCGGAGGACTTTGCGCACGACAACCTAACGGAAATGGAACGCGAGCACATCATTCGCGTTTTGCGCGAAACCAACGGGGTGCTCTCGGGGACCGACGGCGCTGCCAGCCGTCTCGGCATCAAACGCACGACTCTGCAATCCATGCTGAAGCGGTTTGGCATCGAACCGCAGGAGTATCGGCGCACCGGGACGTTTGGCGGGGATTAACGGCAGGCAGAGTGCCGCCCCTCAGCCCACTTCGCAACGCACGATAGGGTAACCCACGCGTGCTTGCTATCACTTGGCGAGCCGGTTGTACTTCTTCAGGGCCTCGCGCAAGCGATCGTGGGGCAGGGCGATGACGGTGTGATTGTTGATGCCCGTCATAGTTTCGGCGGCTACCATCGCATTGACCACGGCTTCCTCAGTCGCCTGCACCGTCGCCAGGAAGATTGGATTGAGTGAGTCGTTGGGCAGCATGGTGAGCTGGTGCACTCCCTTGGGGCTGACCGCACCCGCATTGGCGGTGGAGAAGGCGATAAAAATGTCCCCCGAGCCGTCCCCGGAGTAGCTGCCGTCGCGGCCTAGGCCGAGGGAGACTTTCTTGGCGATGCGCTTCAGTTGAGTAGGAATCAGCGGCGCGTCCGTGGCGACGACCACAATGATCGAGCCTACGTCGTCTTGCCAGACGGTGTGCTCGGGAATCTCGCGTCCTACGTTAATGCCGGAGATGCGAAGCTGGTCACGGGATCCATAGTTGCACTGCACGAGCACGCCGACGGTGTAACCTCCCTCCTTGGCGTCGAGCACGCGAGAGCTGGTGCCGATCCCGCCTTTGAATTCGTTGCAGATCATGCCGGTCCCGCCGCCCACATTGCCTTCTTCGACCGGGCCGGTGTGTGCCGTCTCGAGGGCGTGAAAGGCGTCCTCGGGTTTGACGTGAAATCCGTTGATGTCGTTCAGGTAGCCGTCGTAGGTCTCGGCCACCACGGGGAGCGACCAAAAGTACCCTTCCATGTCGGGAGAGCCGTGCTTGACCTTCCACGCGATTACCGCGTCGCGGACGACTCCCACGCTGTGCGTGTTGGTGATCATGACTGGTCCATCGAGGAAACCAGAGTCGTCTACCCATGTGGTGCCGGTCATCTCGCCGTTGCCGTTGAGCGTGAACCAGGCGGCGAAGACCGCGTCGTCGTTGGCCTTGCCGCGGGGATGAATGGCCGTCACTCCGGTCCGAACTGGACCTTTGCCGACTTCGAGTTTGCCTTCGCCAGAGATAAGGGTGGTGTGGCCAACTTCAACCCCTTTGACGTCAGTGATGGCGTTGTTGGGACCGGGAGTGCCGTCGAAAGGAACACCGAGATCGCGGGCGCGTGGCTTGGTCTGAGCCGTTAGCGCGACGGCGACAAGACTTAGAACGAGGATCAGTGCAGACCAGCGGAAGTGAGCCGACATGGGAGCCTCCTGCAAAGCAGGCAGTATACCGGACTCAGGCCAGATGAGGATGTGGCGTTTGGCGCATGTCGGCGGCCGCGGGTACAATCGCACAGGAGATATTTTTCCTGGGGGCACAGATGGACGGCTGGAAAAAGGCGGCAGTACTGAGTTCAATCGGGGCGGCGGCTATTCTGTTCATGAAAAAACGGTATCCGGCGGGAGTGCTCGCGACGGGCGTCGGACTGGCCGTGCTGGCGTCGGAATATCCGGAGAAGTTTGAGAAGGTGCGGCGTTCCCTGCCGGATTACTTCGACCGCGGCATGCAGTTGATGGAGATGGCCGGGCGCGCCGGCCGCCGCATCACCGACGCAGCCGGGCGGAGCGCGGTCGAAGCGTGGGAAGAGATCGGCGGATAGCAGGCTTCGGACCCCACACTGTCGGACCTCGGACCTGACCACTGATCCCTAGCCCCTAGCCCCTCACTCAATGCCAAGTTGTTTTCTGGCGTCGGGGCTGAGGCGTTCGGGAGTCCACGCGGGGGTCCACACCACATTCACCGCGCAGTTGCAGACGCCGGGCAGTTGTTCGACGCGCGATTTGACCTGCGCGCTGATGTTGATGTGCTCGGGGCAGCCTTGCGCTGTGAGAGTCATCTCCACGGTGACGTCCTGTTTGTCGTCGGGCGCGGGCGCAAAACTCACCTGATAGATCAAGCCGAGATCAACGATATTGACCGGAATCTCGGGGTCGTAGCAACTTTTGAGCGCGCTCATGACGTCTTGTTCGCTGATGGGCATCGCGGAAACTCCTGTGATTTCAGTGTACAACGTGTGTGAAAGGAACGCGTCGGCGCACGACGCGCAGGAAGAAGTCTCTTAGAACTCCAACTAAGGCGCTTGCGGCGGCAGATGCAGAGCCTCTTCCAGGCGAGCGCGCAGGTTGTCATCGCTCACCAGCAAGAGATGGTTGTCGTGTTTGAGGAAGTGCTCCCGCGTCGCGGTCCCGAACTTGAACTTATTTCCCGCCAAAACGCGAGGAGTGCCGGTGAATCTGTAGAGATAGCCTCCATCCGAGCGCCGTTCAGTTATCCTGAAGTCGGCAAAGGTCTGGGGCTTGGGCATGAAGATGACATCGAAGGCACCGTAATTTGTGCTGAAGTTCGCTTCCCCTTCAATGGTGCTGCGCAAAACGTCGCCGTCTGCCACCTGAAAAATGCTTCCCAGCTTTGTTGGGAACATGCACCGGACAGTAAAACCGTGAGCCTCCAAAGTTATTGCCAGGTCCATGGCGTCGGCGTACGCCGGATCGCTTGCTGAGAGCAGGACTTTGCTCGGGGGACACTCTGGTGACTGGGCGAACAATTGATAGTGAGACGCGGCAAGGAGCAGGACAAAGCCAGCCACGAGACGAGCGGGAATAGCCTTCCGCATGTTCACCTCCGTCACGTCGCGTACTAGCCGCAGTCTAGCATGCCGCGTATCCTGGCGCATCAATTCGCCCGGCCCGAGTTCGTCGTCTGGTAGAGTTTCTGCATGATGAGTCCAGAGGCGAAGCAGAGAATCCAACTCGCCCTGCTGGTGGCGCTGGTGGTCGCTGGTGTCCGTACTGGCTTCATCCTTTATCAGCGCCATGAAGATGCTCTCGAGGTCGAAAAGCAGAAGCAGGCGCGCAACGTTGGCTATTCGAATCCGGACTATTACGTTGCCCCGAAAAAGCTCTATCCCTACGACCTGAAGTCCGCCAAACAGCTTACCCGGCAGCCGGTTTGGGTGAAGGAAGGATACCGTTACACTTACTACGGCTATAAACCCTCCACCAGGCACGTGGACTTCGATCACGAAGCGGGCTTGCTGCTGCCGATCGAGAAACTGGCGATCAAGGACGTAGTGACCGCCTTGCCCCCGGGTGCGGGACAGCGGCGGCAGGTGATGGCTGTATTTCAGAAAGAAGGGAAAAGCTACGCGGTGCCAATCGGGTTCGAAGCGGACGAGCAATACACAATTTATTCCGACGAGATGTTTTTCATCGAGGATCCGCACGATCTTTACAAGCACTGGCCTGCCGATGTCTGGCAGGCCGTGGAGCGGCACGAAGTCAAGCCGGGGATGAACGAAATGCAGGCGGATTTCGCGATTGGCATGGGCGTTCCGGACGCGGGGGATACTTCTTATCAAAAGACCGTGCGCTATCCGAACGGGGGAAAACCGCTGGTGATTATCTATCACGACGGCAAAGCGGCAGAAATCAAGGCCGCCTCGCCGGGGTCCTGAAAAAACTGGCACAATGGTTGCTGTCTTGTCCGCGGCAGGATCTTGGGCTGGACTGGGGAAATTCAGACTCGAGAGATCTACCGGGGAGATCTATGGATAGGGAAATCTATGGATAGACGCGAAGCGTTAAGGATTCTGGCGACGGGGGCCGCACTCCAACTGGCCCCAGGGAATCTGCTGTCGGTGTTGCGGGAGGCGCGTGCGCTTGCCGGGTCACAGGCTGCGCCTCGTGCCTTGAACCCGCATCAAGACGCCACGGTGAAGGCCATGGCGGAAATGATTCTTCCCCGCACCGACACTCCCGGAGCCGCGGACGTTGGCGCGGCCGAGTTCATTGACTTGATCCTGGCGGATTGGTGCGTCCAGCAGGAGCGGGCCCTTTTTCTGAACGGACTGGCCGATGTGGATGAACGTTCGCAGACTCTGTTTTCCCAAGATTTTGTCGAGTGCTCGGCCGTTCAGCAGGCGGACATTCTCAACGCTCTGGGAGAGAAAATGGAGCAGGAAGAGCGGATGCGCGAACAAGGTCACTCCCCGGAAGCTCCGCCGGAACCGGAGAGGCGCTTCTATCCCATGTTGCGGCAGTTGACGCTGACCGCTTACTACACATCCGAAGCCGGCGCCACACAGGAACTGAATTTTCAGATCATCCCCGATCGCCATGACGGTTGCGCGGCCATGCAGTCCGGCAAGCAGGGACAGGAGAGCCAGTGAAGGAAGAAACCGCCTACGACGCAATCGTGATCGGGTCCGGCATGACCGGAGGTTGGGCCGCGAAGGAGCTCACGGAAAAGGGATTGAAAACGCTCGTGCTCGAGGCCGGCCGCCCCATTGTGCCCGAGCAAGACTACGTCGAGCATGTGCCCGCGTGGGAGATGAAGTACCGCGGCCTGGGGGACCGCCGCCGCCAGTTTGTGGATCAGCCGATCCAGCGCCTCTGCTATGCCTGTGATGAATGGTCGGCGAAGTTTTTCGTCAGCGACACCGAGCATCCCTACACGCAGGAAGCCGGCAAGCCCTTCCCCTGGATTCGCGGGCGGCAGGTGGGCGGCCGCTCAATCATGTGGGGCCGGCAGAGTTATCGCTGGAGCGATCTGGACTTTGAAGCGAACCTGCGCGATGGCATCGCGATTGACTGGCCCATCCGTTATGCCGATCTCGCGCCTTGGTACGACCACGTCGAGGATTTCGTCGGCATCAGCGGAGAGGCATTGGGCCTTCCGCAACTGCCCGACAGCCGGTTCCTTCCGCCCATGGAATTGAACTGTGCCGAAAAAGTGGTGCGGGAAGCGATGGCCAAACATTTCGGCAGCGAGCGCGTACTTACGATTGGACGCTGCGCCATCCTCACCCGGGACCACAACGGCCGCGCCGCCTGCCACTACTGTGGCCCGTGCGAAAGAGGATGCATCACGCGCTCGTACTTCAGCAGCGTGAACGCGACCCTGCCGGCGGCGGAGAAAACGGGCAGGATGACGCTGCGTCCCTTCAGCATTGTGCACAGCGTGAACTTCGATGCGCGGACCCGCAGGGCGGCCGGCGTGCGCGTGATAGACGCCAGGACCAGCGCCGCGCTGGAGTTTCGCGCCAAGATCATTTTTCTTTGCGCGTCGGCCTTGGAGTCGGTTCGCATCCTGTTCAATTCCTCGACCCCGGGGTTTCCCAACGGTCTCGGGAACTCCAGCGGAGAACTGGGCCACAACCTGATGGACCACATCAAGGCCGGAGGCGCGGACGGCACCATTCCCGGCAATGAAGATCGCATCGAACTCGGCAGACGGCCCAACGGAATCTACGTCCCACGATTTCGAAACGTGAAGACCAAGCAAGAGGGGTTCTTGCGGGGATATGGTTTTCAGGGCGGAGGCTCTCGCGATGGATGGGAACGGGGCATAACCCAGACGGGTTTTGGCCCGGGCTTCAAGAACTCCATCCGTCAGCCAGGGCCGTGGCGATTCACTTTTTACGGTTTTGGAGAATGTCTGCCGAATCACAATAACTTCGTGGAACTCGACAAAGAAAAGGTTGATGCGTGGGGAATTCCAGTGCTGAAGATCCATTGCGCCTGGAGCGAGAACGAGCTTGCGCTGCGGAAAGATATGTCAATTTCTGCGGCGGAAATGCTGGCCGCCGCCGGAGCACGCAACATCGAGCCCTTCACCGATGACGCGTCGCCGGGACTTGCTATTCACGAAATGGGCACGGCGCGGATGGGCCGCGATCCGAAGACGTCGGTTCTCAATGCCTACAACCAGCTCCACGATGTAAAGAATCTTTTCATCACCGATGGCGGGGCCATGACTTCGTCCTCCTGCGTGAATCCGTCGCTGACCTATATGGCGCTGACCGCGCGTGCCTGTGACCATGCCGTAGCGGAGATGAAACGGGGAAATCTTTAGGATTGCGAGCGAAGGATTGTGGGGTACGGTGTCCGCCGGTAGAGCGACGCGCTAGCCGCGGTCAGGGCGAATAAAGGTGGGTGTTTCCAGCAGCGCTTTCGACTCTCGATTTTCCAGGTCGGCCTGGCGAAGATCCGTGGCTTCCTCGGGATCGGTGCCGGCTTTCATCTCGGTCTTCTCGATGAAATAGCGCCAGCCCTCGTGCTGATCCGTCGAGCCTTGGCCGGCCTCTAGTCTTTTCAAGGCGGCCTCTGCGTTCTGCTTGCCCCGCACCACCTCAACCACGCCGGCGGACCGGTAGGTCCGCACGTTGTGCCGGATGATGGCGTAGGAACCGTTGACTTCGTCGCGTGTCAGAGAGAGTCCATTCGCGGCCTGCCTGGAAGTGATCGAGCCATGTGGGCAGTGCGCGCTCTTTGCAATTCAAGTCCTGAGACTTGAACGGATGGAAGAATGAAAAGGCGATCTCCGTGGAAATCGCCCTTTGCGGGATTCGCTCGGTTAGAGCGCCTGGACGTTTTCAGCTTGCCAGCCCTTGGGCCCCTTGGTTACGTCGAATTGCACCGTCTGGCCCTCCTGCAGGCTCTTGAAACCGCCGGCCTGGATCGCCGAGAAATGCACAAAAACATCTTCGCCATTCTGACGGCTGATGAAACCATAGCCTTTGGCGTCATTGAACCACTTGACTGTTCCTTGTTCTGCCATGTTGATACTGGTGTTCCTTTCAATCGATTTACGTTGGAGGGACTCGGAGGTACTGTCGGCAGGTTACTGGCTGTTGAGGCAAGAACTGCTCACGACCGATTCGGTCTAACGCACAAAATCATCTTACGCGTAACCCGCACATATAGCAAGATGATTCGCCCGCGCTCGCGTCCGTCGCGCGTTGCGATGCTTCAGCAGGACGCCCTGGAACTAAGGTATACTAAAGATTGCTTAACCTCGAAGATACGCCATGCCAGTGACCTTGCGCCTTCGCGATTGAGAGATTGAGAGGCGCTTCTTTGCACCAGCAGTCATTCCTGAACAGTGCTGTTTGTGTGTCAACCAGACGGGGCTGCACCCGATGCTCGTTTTGACGCGGCTGATAACCCTCATCGCTACGGCGGTGCTGGCAGTGGCCGTGTTATTTCGGTCTGCCCCCGACTACAGGATGGCGGTTTGCGTCATTGTGTCGGTGGCAGCGGTCACGATTGTCGTCCGCAGCCTTTCCACCGGCAAGATCGTGTGGGCGGTGCTCTTTCTGGGAGTTCTGGGCATATTCACGCCATTCCGGAACAGCCAGTTTTCCAACGTACACGTTTCTGTACTCAACTTGGCGGCTCTGGCGCTGTTCGCGGCTTCGCCAATCATGCTCAGAAGATCCACGACAGCGGTCGTTTCAAGCGCCTCACCAGGGAAGTTGTAAGCGACCGGCGATGCATTAAACAGACCGACAGGAGTTCCTTATGTCCGCACTGAATGGCGACAAGTCCAGATTTAACCGTGAACGGAAGCAGAAGATTGCTCGACGCAAACGAAACCGCGACCTGCTGACGCGCGCGGCAACCCAGCCCAAACCGGTGGACAAAGCGGCCGCCGCGGTGGCGGCTCCGGTGTCCGCATGACCGCGCACCTGCTGGCCTTACCGCTTTCCGCGCCCATCCCCGGTGTGATCAACAAGAAACGGGTGCTCCTGGTGGACTGCTCAACCGGCAGCCGCGAGTTGCGCGCCGAGATTATGAGAAAACTCGGCATGGAAGTAGACTGCGCCGCCGACATCTGCGAGGCGCGTGGCTGGTGGCGGGCCGACCTCTACAATCTCGTCCTGATCAACGTAGAAAATGCCGCGATCCAGCGGGACCAGTTTTGTGGGGACATTCGCCGCGCCACACCGCCGCAACAGTTAGCATTCCTGGTCGGCAAACCCGGATATCTCGCGGATGCGCCCGGAGCAGAGTTGTCGCCTCAGAAGACTGACGGCCAAGGTTTCGCCGGCGACGTGCGAGCCGCGCTTGCCGCCGACATGGGAGATCTGCCTCAACGCTGGGGAATTCTGGAAGCCTCGCGGCGAATTTCGGCGGTGCGCTCCGCTTCCAACGCACGCACCCGGGCGATGCGCAACCTGCCAGCGCCCCCGCGGGATTCTGAAGGCCGGCCTCCGAAGCGGGAAATAATTTCCAGATCCTTGGACGATCTACTCAGAGAGGAAATGCAATGAAGAACCTTTACGTTGGTAATCTGCCCCACAGCACCACTGAAGCCGAACTGCGAAACCTTTTCGAGGCCCAGGGCGCGGTGGAAAAAGTCAGCCTCGTGACCGACCGCGACACCGGACGCTCGCGGGGTTTCGCGTTCGTAGAAATGACCAATGCCGCCGAGGCCGATAAGGCGATCGCGACACTGAATGGGAGCGACCTTGGAGGCCGCCCCTTGACGATCAACGAGGCCAAGCCCAAGACCGATCGCCCGAAAGGCGGCGGCGGTGGCCAGCGCTTTGGCGGTGGCGGCGGAGGCGGCCGCGGGCGCGACGATTACCGTGGCCAGGCCCGTCAACCGCGCGAACCGCGCTGGTAGTCTGATCTGCTGATTTGGTCCGCTGAAGGGAGATCCGCCAAGCCGCGGGATCGCCAGCTATAAACAACAAACTTATTGGGAGACGGGTATGCCACGAGGCCGATCGACGTTTACAAAGCGCCAGAAAGAACAGACACGGCAACAGAAACAACGGGATAAAGCAGAACGCAGGAGCCAGCGTAAACAGGAGAAGCCCGCCGAGGGCAGCCTGGACGAGATGGCCGAATTGCGCGAACACGCTGCCGCGCAGGCGGCCCTATTCAATCTCGGAGATGAAGAATCCCCGGTCGCCGAAGAACACGGACACGGCGGAATCAAACCTTAACTGCATTGCGAGCCAAGTCGCCGGAGCTTCCCGCTCCGGCGACTTTGGGTGCGCGATTCTAGACGAAAACCTCTCCCGGCAAAGCGGTCAGAGTCCGCGAAGCGAGGGTGTTTTGAATCCTTCGCCGCGGTTGCTCCGGCGCTGCCGGATCCACTTGCATGCGTTCGATCTGTAACCGGAGAGTGCGCTCGATGTGGCGCAATTCCACGACCTCGACGCCGGCAACTAGTGTGGAAGCCCGGCCTTCAGATCCGGCCCGTCCGGTGCGGCCCACGCGATGGATAAAGTCCTCGGCCATTTTGGGCAGGTCGTAGTTGATGACGTGGGCCACATCATCCACGTGCAGGCCACGCGATGCGATGTCGGTGGCCACCAGCACCTGGTAGCGGCCTTCCTGAAATCCGTTCAAAGCCCCGTTCCGTTGCGATTGCGAGCGGTCGCCATGGATCAAGGCTGCCGAGAAGCCATCCCGAACCAATTCCTTGGCCAGCCGTTCGGCGCCGCGTTTAGTGCGCGTGAAGATCAGCGTCTGTCCCTTTTCCGCATACAGCAACTGCCGCAGAACGTCGAGTTTCTCTCCTGGCCGAAGTTCATACGCCTTCAGTTGCACGCTTTCGGCAGGCTTGAGCACTGAGCCCAGGGCCACCCGAACCGGTTCGCGCAGGTAGTCATGCACCAGTCCGGCCACGGACTGCTCCAGCGTCGCCGAAAAACACAGGGTCTGACGTTGCTGAGGGAGCGCCGCGAGAATGCGCTGGATCGCCGGTAAGAATCCCATGTCCAGCATTCGGTCGGCTTCGTCGAGCACGAGCATCTTGACGCGCCGCAGGTCGGCGTACCTGCGGTCCATGAGGTCCTGCAACCGCCCAGGAGTGGCAATCACCAGCCCCGAGCCGGCGCGAACGCCCTCAATCTGCGCCTTCTCCGGGACGCCGCCGATCACGAGCGCGGCTTTCGGCAGATCCTTGCCGCGCAGTTGTTCGTATTGTTCATGCACCTGAATCGCGAGTTCGCGCGTCGGCAGCAGCACCAGAGCGACCGTGTGGCGCGCCGGTTCGCGGTTCAACAGCTCGATGAGCGGAATTAGAAACGCCAGCGTCTTGCCGGTGCCCGTCTGGGCTGTGCCGATCACGTCTCGGCCTTCAAGTGCGGGAGGAATTGCACGTTCCTGGATGGGTGTTAGGTCGGTGAACTGAGCTGCCGCCAGCTTCCGCTGTAATGCGGAAGACAAGGGCAGTTCGGTAAATGTAGTCATTCGATTTTGTTTCTTTCTGGAGGGGCCTGTTGTCACACACACTCTGACACACGTCGAGAGCTGCCATGCCGCTCACACATTCATTTTTTAGATTGGCGCTAACTAAAACGGCAGGCAGGAAAGGCGGAGATGAATCTGGTCTTGAAGTAGCGACCACCGCGTCACGAGCAAACCGTGGCAAAAGCGTCAGGGACAGTATAGCAGAAACGACGCGGACCACCAGACGGCTGGGCCTTACTGAAGTACTGGCAAACCCGCGGGCGTGGGGACCGCTGACGGAACGCGTTGGCGCTCGCTAGAGGCTGGCCGGTTGCCAAGCTGTGCATATAGTGTGAAGAAACTTGCTACTTTCCAGTGCTCAGAACGTAGCGCTGAGTTTTGGTGGCAATTATTGTTGACAGCAGAGTTACCAGAGTGCAAAATTGCGGCTCGTGACTGTCTGGCCGCGCCACCTGGATGGTGTCCCCCATCGTCCTAAAGCGTGAGTCGAATCAACTGCCGGAGAAGAATCGGTGCCAGGTCGTACTGCCAAGTAGCCTTGCAGTGAGTCTTTGTAGATCTTAGCCGTGGACGATCGACGTCTAGCCTGGGATTCCTCATTCGCCTTAAGGAGCGCACGATGAAATTTCTCGCAACCAATCTCCGCCTGATGGCCCTTGCCGCTCTTGTCCTGCTGGGTCTGGGCCTTGCCGCTCAAAACTCCTTGGCGCAGACGGTTTCAGCTTCGCCGGTCAACCTTTCCTATGGCGTGCCCACGGGAACTCCTGCCACGGGAAATCCTCCTGCTCCCGCCAGCGCTGACGAAAGCGTTACCGTGACCATCAGCGGTGCATCACTGGGCAGCCCTGTCACTTTTGGGGCAACGACGGTTGGCGCCAGTTCCCCCGCGCTCGGCACTGACAATCCGGCCGATTTCGTCATAGACGGAAATTCGTGCACCGGGACATTTACTGCTCCCACTACTTGCCAGGTGAGTCTGCATTACAACGCTTCCCTGGCCCCTGCCACAACCTTGGAGACAGCGCTCCTCACCATCAGTTCCAACGTGGGCTTCCCCACCGTCCCGTTGAGCGGCGCGTACGGCTCGATCAAGCTCTTCAACGAAACCAATGTCACGAGCACCGACGCCAACAATAACAAACTGCCCAACCCGTACACGATTGCGAGTAACACGCTGAACTTGAGCTGTCCGGCAAGCCCCACGGCCAGCCTTTCCAATACTCCGGACGGTTTGGGGAACGTTCTCGTGGACAGTTATGTCCTTTTGTCCATCAACGGCACCGCGGTGAATGGAACATCGGTCGGCAGCCTCAATTATCCTCCCGGAAACGTCTGCACCGACGGCCCAGCCCCCAACTACGGGGGCAATTACTACAGCAACTGCAATACTACGAACTACGAGGACCAGCTTGTTTTCGAGTTTAATAGCTTGAACGGGCTGGATCCCGACACGTTCGCGAATCCAGGCAATGCGATTCTGCACCAACTGGGCGAGAACCCTAACAACGCGGGCGGCCTCCCCCCGATCAACCTCGGTACTTTCTTTTTCCAGACCTCAACCCCTCCCCTGCAGGCTTTGTTCACCCTTCAGGAATACGGGAGTGTCGCCTACGACAACTCCACACTTTTCCTGGCAACAAATTGCAGCCCCGCGGGAATCGTGCCCGGCGGCAGCATCACGGGCAATCCCACACCGACCAATACCTTCGCGTTCGACAGTAATCCGAACCAGAACGTCTCAATAGTGGACAGCACCGCGTTGGCTCCTCCTCCTACAGGAACCGTACCCATCGTTACCGATATCGCCGTGCCGCAGCAACTCTTTGACCAACTGGTGGCCGGCACATCCTCCGCTCCTGACGTTTGCTTCAGACTTTCGGGCGAACTGGACTATTCCGTCACGCCTCCCGCGCCGATGTGCAAAGGCTTTCTGGTGCAGTGCTATAACCCGGCCAACGGGACGACGAGCGGAGCAAACTGCGACCCGTCGTCGCCCAACGGCTTGAGAAATCTGTACGAGTCTTTGCAGTTCGCCTCGCCAGACGCGCCGGTGAACGGGACCAATTTTCTTTACAATGCATCGCCGAACGCATGCAGCTACTACCTGGGAAACGTGAGCGGCGCGGCTTGCGCCAACGGCACGGGACCGGGCTTGTTGATGGGCGGCGACAACTGGCTGTGCGCGCCGGGTTCGCAGAATGCAACTACCTGCACTTCGCTCGAACCCAGCCCCGCCACATTTAATACGACGACGCCCCCCGGCACACCCATTTACTCAGAAGCGAACTGCGTACTGACAGGCGGCCTGGCGGGCGATTTGTGCCCGCTCGACATCCTGACCCAGATTCAGGGCGCAGCGGATAACCAGCCGGGCGGCAGCGCCCCCTTGAAGAACTCGGTGTTCCTCCCGGTTGCGAACCACCCGCTGCCTACCGCAACCCTGACCATTCCTACCGCATCGACGCCCATCACGAACCAGAACCCCGGCGGCTGGGTCAACAACTCGACCATTAACGCCGCGTTCAATTCCTATGCGGCGGCTTATTCGCCCGGGGGAACTAATCCGCCGGCAAACGGCTTCCTGGCTGCTCCCCCTTACAGCTTGACCTACGGCCTTTCATCGGCCAGCGCGCCGCTTCCGGATACGACCTACCCGCTGGCAACTGACGCAACGAATTACAACTCCGGCGTGAGTCACAGCCTGGCGTCGCCACCCATTTGTCCGAGCAGTGGAACGCCGGCTTCGTTTGCCTCTGCCGGCAGCTTCAACAGCCTGAACAATGGAATTTACTACCTGCACTACTTCACGACCGACTGCGCCCTCACCGAAGGGCTGGTATTCAACCCGCAGGGTCCTCAGTTAACCGATCCGACAGCCAACTGGGCATCATTCCCCTTTGTGACCGTTGGCGTTGACACCGTAGCCCCCACTCTTACTTCCTGCACCCCGCCAGCGCCGGTCTACGGCAATTGGTACGGCGGGCCCAGCGGCAACATCACAGTGCAATGCACTGTGACGGATCAAAATTGGGTTGCCGGTGTAACCGGATCCGGCTTCGGTATGCCGCCATCCGCCGGCATTCAGGGTAGCCAGACGGAAAACGTTTCGGTTTTCACAAATGTTGCGAACAATACCTACAACACGGCAGCCACTGCGGGAGCCATGACGAACCCTGCCGGGACTGTTCCTCCACCTTTGCAGGTTTCTGACCTTGCGGGGAATCCGGTTGCCGGCGGCGTCTCCGCAGGTCCGTATCCGGTTGACCTGCAGGCCCCAGTGATTACTGGGCCCACTCTCAGTTCCGCCTCTACCATGTTTAATGGACCGGCCATCAACGTGTCGTTCAGCTGCAACGACGGGAGTGGTTCCGGCACCAAGCTCTGCACCGCCTCCGGGCCTAATTTTGTTCTCACTGGATGCAGCCCTTACGGAACCGAGCCTGTCAACTGCACAGGTACAATCAGCAGCTCTCCTTTACTGGCGAGCGGCACCATAACGGTAACCGCAGTGGACAATGTCGGCAATCAGGGCATGGCTTCTTCGTCGACCTACTCTGTAACCGCGGCAGCCACCACCACCACCATCAGTGCGCCGACGGTGACCTATCCCGCGAACGGGATTGTGACGGTGACAGTGAGTTCGACCGGCGGCACGCCCTCGGGCAACGTAACGCTGAGTGTGGACGGCGGCACGCCACTCATGGCTGCGCTGAATGGGAGCGGAATGGCTACGTTCACGCTGAGCGGCCTCAGCGCCACGACCCACACACTGAGCGCCAGCTACGCGGCGCAAGGGAACTTCGCCGCCAGCGGGCCTACGGCGGGGGCGTTAACAGTAAACGCTGCGGCCACCAAGACCAGCATCAGTGCGCCGACGGTGACTTACCCAGCCAACGGGATTGTCACGGTGACGGTAAGTTCGACCGCGGGCACGCCCACGGGCAACGTAACGCTGTCTGTAGACGGCGGCACGCCACTCGCGGCTGCGTTGAATGGGAGCGGCATGGCGACGTTCACGCTGACCAGCCTGAGCGCGACCACCCACACGCTGAGTGCCAGCTACGCGGCACAAGGGAACTTCGCCGCCAGTTCGGCCAACGGAACCATAACCGTGAATCCTCCGCCCACGCTAACCATCTCGCCGTCGAGTTGGAACTTCGGCCCGCTGTATCAGGGTCAGGGCGCCAGGCAGACCTTCACCATCAGCAATCCCGGGAGCGCCTCGATCAGCATTTCGAGCATCAATATTCCTGGATCGAATAACGACGGTTCGAACCAGCCGCCGGGCGATCCGGATGATTTCCAGATCGTCTACAGCACCTGCGGGAAGTCGCTCGCCGGCGGGGCCAATTGCCACGTCACGGTGCACTTCCAAAGCGACAGCGACGATCCGGTCCTGCCGAACCCCGGCAGCTACGCCTATTTGACGGTCACCGACAACGCGCCGAGCAGCCCGCAAACGGCGTACATGAGCGTCAGGGTCATCAACCCAAGAGCGTCTCTGTCAACGTCGTACTTGCAGTTTGGAAAGCAGCCGACCGGGAAGACCACTTCACCGCTGAAAGTAACGGTGTTCAACTCAGGAACAGGAGTAGTACCGCTGACCTTCAACACGATTTCGATCGGCGGCAGCATTTTCGCGCTGGGCAGCGGCACCACCTGCGTCAACGGCGGGATGCTCGCCCCCGGCTCCAGTTGCCTGATCTACGTCACGTTCACGCCGGCGATGAAAGGAACGTACTACACCGGCAGCGTGGTCATTACCGACAATGCGATGAACAGTCCGCAAAAGATCTCGCTGTCAGGCACAGGAGACTGATAGGGATCGAAGGTACGCGCACTGCGCCGAGTTCTGAGAAGGTGTTGTCGTGAAGAGGCGGGCTAGTTCTTTGCCGGTCGGGCCCCCTGGGCCGCTTCGGCATACATCACCTTCAAGTCCGCGCGATCCAGGACGTGCTCCGCACCCTGCTCTTTCTTGATTTCGTCCAGTAGAGTGGCCGCCTGCTGGTATTGGCCGGCAGCTCCCGCGGCGTCGCCCTTCTGCTTCAGAAGATGCCCAAGCTGGAAATGAATGATGGCAGTCTCGAGGCGCGTGCCCAGCTTTTCGCTGATGTTGAGGGCCTGGTCCAGTTCCTGTCGCGCGTGGGCGTAATCTTTGCTCTTGATCATCGCTTCCGCCAGGTCAACGGAACTGCGGAGCCAATAATATTTCAAACGGAGACTGTCAGCCTGCTGGATGGCGGAGCGCAATTCGCCGACCGCGGACTCCCCATGCCCCTCGGCCATGGCAACGCGGGCCAGGTTCATTTTGGCGATCAAGATGTTTTGGCGATCCTTTGCGTTGGCGGCGACCAGGGCAGCCTGTCCATAGGCGCTACCCGCTGCCTTATAGTCTCCACGATAGAAAGCCGCGTCTCCCTGGGTGTTTAGAAGCGCGCTGTGAATGCTCTCGTTCTTGAGTCCGCTCGTCAGGTTGGTCGCCTCTTCCAAAAGCTTGCCCGATTCGTCGCCGCGACCGGCCAGGGCAAGGGCGTCTGCAAGGTTATTCAGTGCGTCGGCCAGCTCAAAGCTCTTGTTGTTGGTGGAGCGCCAGCCGTTCACAGAATCCTGCATGGCGCTCACGGCAGCTCCCAGACGTCCCTGGTACATCAAGACCTTGCCGATTGATCCGGAAACATCTGCGGCGCCTTTGGTGTCATTTGCCTTGCGGGAGACATCCAGCGCCTTCATCAGGTTTGCCAACGCCTGATCGTAATCGCCCATGGCCATGTACACGTCGGCCAGCGAGCTAAGCGTTTCCGCCAGGTACACGGGCTGGTTCAGCTGTTGCCGTAGCTGGAGGGACTGCTGGTAATAGATGAGTGCGTTGTCCAGATCGTATTTCTGGGAGTAGACGATACCAATGTTGCTGAGACACAGCGCCTCGAAGTTCACGTCGTTCGCGTCGCGCTGGATTTGCAGCGCATCCTTGTAGTCCTGAAGCGCCTTGTCGTAGTCGCCGCGCGTGTTGTAAAGCAAGCCGCGATTGATCAGAATGTCGCCGTAGTCCTTTTTCACTCCCATTTCATGCAGGATTTGCAGCGCCTGATTGTAACTGGCCATGGCCGCATCCGGCTTCCCGATGGTGATCTGATCCAGGGCCAACTCCGCCAGGCTGTTCGCCAGCAGCCGCTTCATGCCCAGCTTGCGGGTAATCTCCATCGAATCCTGAATGCTCTTGATGGCTTCCTCCGGCTTGTCCATCTCCCGATAGGAGATGCCCAACGCCTGCAGGAGCAGCGCCTTCTGCTCCTGGTTGTCTACCTGGACAGCCAGGCTCAGCCCCTTATTGAGCGGCTCCAGGGCCCCCTGCGGGTTTCCCTGCTGGTATTCCACGCTCCCCATTTGCCAGAGTGTTTTTATGTTCTTGGGATCGGCTTGCAGAATCTTCGCAAACTGCTCCTTGGCCTTGTCGAAATCGCCATTGTCCGCGTAGAGACTCCCCAGCGTGTACTCCACGTCCGTGTTATCGGGGAAAGTCTTGGCCAGGTTCTCGTAGGCCGCAATCGCTTTCTTGTTGTCCTTCACGATGCTGGCGTGGCTGGCTTCAATCAAGTACTTCTCCGCCAGGGGCAGTGGAGAACTGAGTTCAACTGCCTTGCGGGAGGCCTGCTCTGCGTCGCTGTCATAACCCAGAGCCGAGTCGGCCTCAGCCAGACGAGAATAGGCCAGGGCGAACTGCGGATCCTCCTGGATGGCAGTTTGGAACATCTTGACTGCGTCCAGGTACTTGCCATCACGCAACAATTGCCCAGCCTGTTCGAAATCACGGAGCGCGGGTGCGGACTTTGAGGATGGCTGGAAGGAACTGGCCTGCAGTTCCTTGATTACGTCCGGCGAGATAGCCAGATTGTTGCGGATCGAAGCCGCCAGGCGGTCCACCGCGCCGGGAATGTCCTTTTCATCCACTCCCTCGATCTTGATGGGGACGCTGCGATCATGTTTCAGGTCCCGTAATGTGGCGTCTATGCGTATCTGGCCGCCGAATCTCGCATATTGGCCCCAGACCAGCGTATCGGCGTTGCTGAATTCGGCAATGCGGCCCACCATGGTGGGATCAATCGAAGTTCCGGGAGTGATGCGCAAATCGGAAAGGACCTGATGAAGGCGCTCCGGGGAGATTGTGCGCAAACGCGCGGACTGGCCCACATCCGTGCTCAGCATATCGGCCAGACTGGGTCCCAGCCAATCCACGCTGGGATCGCCGGACGCGTTGCGGAAGGGCAAGATGGCCAACGACCTGGCAGGTGCAGAGGCAACCTTTTCTGCCGACGGCGAAAAGAGCTTGGCTCGAAACCCGTATCCGACCATCGCCAGAACCAGCACGGTGGCTATGCCTGCGACCAGCGGCCAGGGCACCGTCTGTCCCCACGGCTTCACATCCGCGTGGAAACCCAGCGTTGCCGCAGCCCGCTTGCCCTCCCAGGTGTCCAGATCGCGCAGCAGTTCGGTGGCGTTCTGGTAGCGCAGGGCAGGGTCTCGCTCCAGACATTTGCTCACGACCCCGGTCAAGGCCCCGGGAATCGTGCCATCGTGATCGGAAACCGGACTGGCCCGTTCCTGCGTGCGCTTGATCAGGCTGGCCAGGGCACTTTCTGCCTTGAACGGCATTTTGCCGGTCAGCAGTTCATAAAGAATCAGGCCTGCGGTAAAAAGATCGGAGCGCTGATCCAGTTCCTTGCCCAAAGCCTGCTCGGGCGACATGTATTCCATCGTCCCTACCAGGGCCCCGCTCTGGGTCATGCCGTCGCCTTCGATCGTGCGCGCCAATCCGAAGTCCATCACCAGAATCCGGCCGTTGGCCTCACGCATCACGTTCTGTGGCTTCAAATCGCGGTGAATCACGCCCACGTTGTGCGCCGCTTCGAGGGCCTGGCCGATCTGCTGCATGATCTCCACCGCTTCTTCCGGAGAGAACTTCTTCTTCTCCTGGATCAGCGCGCGCAGATCCTCGCCTTCAACGAACTCCATGGTGATGAACTTCACACCATCGGCATCGCCTAGATCGTAGATACGGATGACATTCTTGTGTGTTACCTGGCGGGAGAGCAGGAGTTCCTGCTTAAAGCGTGCAAGTATCGCGGGACTCGACGCCAGTTCGGGCCGGATGACCTTCAGTGCTACGGGACGATCCAGTTCCCGGTCCCGCGCTTTGTACACGGCTCCCATCCCGCCTTCGCCCAGAATCTGCACGATCTCGTAGCGGTCGCCCAGCACATCGCCGGGTTGCATCGCAGAGACGCTGGCCTGGATGCGAGGTCTGCGGGCGGGAGTGGGGCCGGGTGTGCGAAGAGGTGGGGGTGGAGGAACTCCGTCCACCAGGGTCGCGTCGGGGTCTACGAAAGTTGCCTCAGGATCTACGTACGTCGCCTCGGGATCGAAAGCGGGTTTGGGAACATCCACCACCGTGGGGCTGTCGGGGCCGGAGGGAGGGTTGGAGCCGGAACTATCTCCTTTGACGGGAACGCCCACCCCGCCTTGGTTCGTCGTGTCCCCTCGATCTTGGGGATCTCGTGGGTTGCGATTTTGCATGTGTCGTGGGTTTGGGAGACAGCCCGCACAGTCCCAAAAGCGTCCAAAAACAGCCGAATGTAGGAAGAGTATATACCCCCGGTTGGGCTGGTGCAGCAAGGTCCAAGGCAGCAGGGAAGCCACGGCGAAGTTGGGATGGTCGAACTGAATTGTTGGACCCAACCGGTCCGCTTCGCGGGGTATACTCCCTGAATCATTGCGGAGAAAAAATGATCCCTCCCACCTACAAGCCGAAGAAAAAGTACATGCAGCTTGCCATCGCAGAGGCAAAACGCGCCCGCGACCGGGGCGACTATGCCATCGGCGCCGTTATTACACGTCTGATAGGGAAACAGGAAGTGGTGATAGCGTCTGCCGGAAACCGGGTAAAAACTTCCGGTTCCTCCATCAAGCATGTCGAGCTGGAAACATTGAAGTATGTCTGTTCCGGGTACGGCCGGTACCTTCCGGATTTCGTGTTGTATTCCACGCACGAACCCTGCGCGATGTGTGCCGGCGCCTGCGTCTGGTCCAAGATCGGAGCGGTGGTTTTCGGGGTGTCCCAGGAGGACATCACCGCCTACGGTAAGAAACACGGGACCGAGGAATACAAGTGGCGCGCCTGCCTCATCTCCTGCAAATTCGTCCTTGAAAAAGGTGGCCTGCAAGTTCCCGTTTTCGGCAGTTTCTTGAGATCCGACTGCCGAAAGTTATTCGGATACGGTAACCGCTAACCCACCTGGCCCACTGGCCGCCTCTCCGTGCCCTTCCGGGGCGGGCGGTTGCTGTACCTTCGACCCCTTCCCGGCGTTTGCCCCTGCGAGATAAGTTGAGGTAGACCAGATTTGCTCCTCCGGAAGGGAGGAACCACCGTCATGCGGCCTTTTAAAGGAATCTACATTTGGGCTCTGGTGCTCGCCGGAGCTTTGATCCCGCTATCGAGTTGTGGCTCAGGATCGGCGGCAAGCGGCACCGGCGGCTTTGGCGTGACGCCCTCCGGTCAGGATGGCGTGGCGAGCGTTACGCTGAGCCCCTCCAGCGTGACTGGAGGCGCCTCTGCTCAAATCACGGTCACGCTAGCCGCGGCTGCGCCCGCTTCCGGCCTGAGCGTAGTGCTCAGCAGTTCCGACCCCAGCGTCGTGAGCACTCCGCAAAGCTTGGCAGTTCCGGCAGGAGTGACGAGCGCCACGGCTACCGTACCGACCTCGGCCGTGACCCAGACCACATCCGTTACCATCAGCGCCAGTTACAACGGTTCGATGGCAGGAGCCAGTCTCAGCGTCATGCCTGCGGGCTCCTCCGGCACGTTTAGCGTGACCGTGCAACCCGCGACCGTGACTGTCCAGCAAGGCCAATCGGGGACTTCCACCGTCACTACCAAGATTCCATCCGGTTTCAATCACTCGCTGCAACTGAGTGTCTCTAAAGAGCCCGTCGGCGTGACGCCCAGCCTGAATCCGGCCACCATCCCGGCCCCCGGCTCAGGAACCTCGAAACTCACGCTGACCGTGGACAGCAGCACGCAGACCGGGACTTACCCGCTCACTGTGACCGCCAGTAACGGCAAAACCACCGAATCAGCTGCGCTCACTTTGAAAGTGACCAGCGGCCCCTCCAACCCCAACGCCACGTTCAAGGGCTGCTGGTACAAGCAGAATGGGCATCAGTACCAGGCGGTTGACGTTTCGGTGGCGAATCCCGGCACTTACCCGTTTAATGCCGTTCTCTACCACGGCACAACCTGCAATCCCAACGATTTTGCTGACCAGTTCGGCTTTGGACAGCTCATCAAGTTTGGAGGGTTCGGCTACACCTTCTGGTTCACTGACTTCAAAGATCAGACCGACATGTCCGCTCTCTGGTACGTCGGCGATGAGAGTTCGGTGTGTGTGAACTATGAGACCGCTCCCACCTGCTAGCTAGGTGTTCGGGTTCGTGGCGCTATCGAGATCCAGCAGCCGGTTCGGCGAATGATTTCTCGAACCGCCCTTCAATCTCCTCCGAAGCAACCTCTCCAGAGGAGTTGTAGAGGGGGCCGACTTCTTTCCCAGATACAAAACGAGCCTGCCGACGTGAGCCAGCAAGCCTTTGCGAATCATTTAGGTTGGTTGCGGGGGGTGGATTTGAACCACCGACCTTTGGGTTATGAGCC
>DATFNP010000067.1:0-34374 GCA_035266345.1 Candidatus Sulfotelmatobacter sp. | reverse complement strand
AACGATCGTGTTGCCCCATCATGATTAGCACCCCTCCGAGAATGGTGATCCAGCAGAACATGGCAAGGATTTATTCCTTGTACCACGCTTCTGCTCCCACTCCGATTGCTAATCACGGTGACTTTTTCAACACCCACGCTCTATTACACTCATTGACCCCGCCGGGAGTGTTTCCCCTTCTTATCCGCAACTGCTAATTCTTCATAGTTTTGTTTTGCAGGTCATGGATGGCCTTTGTCAGTTTGCGCACCGTACGTGGCTTGATCGTGTTTTTTCCCTTCTTGAAGTTGATTATTGCGCACCTGGCAACTCCGGACTGGCGAGAGAGCAGCTTATTAGAAAATTGCTTCGCTTCTGTCCGGACTTGATCTAGATATTTCGGGTCGACCACTCTTTCGTACTCGCGGAAAGTCTCATCCGCCGGGTCCAGCGCTCCCGCTGCAGCAAGCATGGACGGATCGGGGCCGCCCGCCCAGCGCGTAGATGCCTCTTTGCCGATGTAGTGAAAATCACCGGCCACGATATGCCTACGGGCAAGCAGGCCGACCGTCGCGCTCGTGCATACGCCGCCGGTTGGAGTGCAGAACTTGCTTTCCGCTCTCGACAAGATGTGATTGATTTCATCTTCCATCGTCCTGAGAGACAGCCAGCGCGGAGGCTTAGACAATCTCGACGAATTCTTATCGTAGATGTGGAAGGTTTCGCCGCTGACAATGTTTACCATCGTACGCCCGTGCAAATCGTTGAGTTTGTCTGTGTGCGGCATGATGAAGTACCCGGTCCAGAGGGGGTCCCTGACGGTTTCTCGTTTGGGGAATGGGACTGTCATCACGGTGAATGGACGAAGATCATCTTTGAAGACGCCCAGTCGTGCCAAGACTTGAGGTGTGGTAATCGGTACCGCCATGACGGCAGGCTGCATAAACCACGCTGGCGGCCTATGTGGAAGGTCGAGTTCCCGCGAGAGGATGAAATGCCACGCCTCAAATATCCAAGGCGGTAAGTCTTCTTTCCATGTCCGTCCTGTCCTTCGCTGCCAGTCTGCAATTATGTAGGGTGCTTGAAGAAATCCTAGACCGTGGCCGGAAGGTTTGCGGACGAGCAGCCTGTTTCCGTCCAGATCAAACAGGCAGTACAGCTTTGCTGAAATGCCGTAAAAGTTCAGCCGCTGGCGATTGCCATTCGCATCAAAGTTTTCTTTTTCAAGCTTCAGGAACGGAGTTTTGAGCGTTTTGCGCCATGGATTAAGGGCTTCGAACCGCTCACGAATACTCTCCCCCTCGTCCCAAGAGAGCGCCCGGATGGCGGCGTTTCCGCTACCCGCTTGGTAGTTTGCTTGCCTGTGTGGACCGCTTGCGCATGGAACCGCACCGCCATCCTTCGTCGCTACGATCATCGCGCTGTCTGTGTCCATGGCGACGATCTGACCTCCCATGTCCCGCACAACGCGCTCCAACATGGCGCACAGCAAATGCGACCCGCCCGTCACAAGTGACGCGATCAGCGGGCAATAGAATTCCGAAGGGCGCTCCCAAACCTCAGCAGGCGGCGTCAGATAGTCCGTGTCCCCGGAAAAAATATGCAATGGAGAGCGCGAATCCAAAGACCTGACGTCCAGTTGGGAAAATATTCCGAACGCGGTACTATTCGCTGCCACTTTCAATCCGCCTGCCAGCGCTGGGTTCTTAATCTTCATTGCAGAGCGCAATTCGACCAACTTGACGGCCAAATCGTCCCGAAGAGGATTTACTTTAATCTCGGAGTGCAGTTTGACGGGCACGAGTCCACGTTGCACCCCGCGCGGAACAGCCTTGATAGCTTCTAAAATCTTGAGCGGCTTGCCCGTCATCAGTTTCGCCGCGATTACGTCCGGTCCCGTAATCCAAATTGGCTGTTTTGAAGCGAGACAATTCCAGGCCATGGTCGGGTCGGAATCTACTCGCTGGCCAAACTTCGCCCGGATTGGGACAACATCGTCATTTGGTTCGACGAGCGCGTACCAGCGAAGCTTCTTCCAGAGTGCCGGGCGAAAACAGTCATCTAACCTGACGCGCTCCAACAGCTGACGTGCTTCCACGGTGAAATCGGTAAATCCCAAACTCTCCGCGCACAATATTTCTCGGCAGCCTAGCAACTTGCTCACTGAGGCAAACTGCGCATGGAAATCGACATACGTGCACGGTACGGGTGTCTGTCGGATCATGCATTCGGCACGCCCTCCAACGGACGCCTGCGTAGCAATTCCATTGATCCTGTCCGGTATCTTGAACTTTTCCTGGGGTGGTTTTATGCCCATTGCGGAAAGATAGGATTTCGCCAAAGTGGCGGGTGAGTAGCAGCGGTCAGGCGGCAGATCAACTGGGTTCTGGCCAAATTCCCGCATCAGGCGATTCAGCAATTCCAACTCGGCAGTCACACCTCTCAGAAGGCGCTCAATCGCGGGCTTCGTTACGCGCGAGTGAGGCTTGCGCTGTCCGCTGGCCGGGGCTCCAAAGATGTCACACGCGGATGGAAATGAGTAGACCTCCCCGGTGAGAACCGAGGTTAGAGTCTTCAGGTCGAGAATGTGGACGTTCGAGGATTGTTTGGCTTCTTCTTCTTGCTCCACATCTCTGTCGTGAAATTTGTACTTAATCGGGCGATAAATCGCCTTCGCCGCATCTATGCTCTCAATCGAAATCCCAGGTTCGTAGCCACTGGGTCGCATTTTTCCTGTCTTCTTGTCCCGGAACATTCGGAAATAGAACGAGAACCCTCGCCGTGTTTTCGCGCGGCAATTGTTGACATGTGCTTTAGGACGCGAGCGATCTCCTGTAGCTGAGGGATCTGGCCATTTGAAATCTCACGAACTGCGGCGCGAAGCTCCTCGTATTCGATGCTGACTAGCGCAGGGCGAATGTGCGCTAATCCGTGAAGAACAAGCCCATAAATATCCACCGTGCGTCCATCTTTTAGTTGTCGAGGAAGTCGGTCACTTCGTTGCCTGGGACCTCTAGCAAGCTTCTCAAACATCGGGCGACCAATTGTGTCAGCTACATTCCGAAAAACCGATTGTAATTGTTCGTCGGTGACAACCAGCTCTTTGATGACGACATCTTCTCTAAAACCTAGAAGACCACACAGCCCCCGACAGAAATCTTGCATGAGGTGCGGACTACCGATTGACTCGGTCGCTAGCAGAGCGCTCAACCGCTGGGGAACGGCACACGTCAACAAGTTGAACCCAGTGCGTGGTATAAACTGCAACTCATCTTCCGACCAAGGTTGTATTTCCACCGCCGAGATTCGCCCCGTCATCTCTCGTTCCACTTTTATTGCGTCGTATCGCCGGTGCGGTATAGCGATGATGATGACTGGAAGGCCATCGAAGATCAGTGGCTTAAGAGCTCGGATGATATTGCCCTGCATATCTCTTGGGATGTAGTGGAAATCATCGACGATGAGAGGAATCTTGGTGTGTGCAAGGCCGCGTAAGGCAACTACACGCGATGAGAGCGTCTGGCCGAATTTTTGTCCGGAACTGCGCGTGCGTCCTATTCCAGCGCCAACCTCGCCGGACCCTTTTGCAACCAGAAAGTTGGCCTCTGCGCTCCCCTTGCCTTCAACCTTCACTTCGATTTCTTTTCCTTCTTCCTTTTCCGTTGCTTGGAACAAGTCCAGCTGTTCGATAATGATGTCCCAGAAGTTGTCTTCAGTTGAGACGACCCCACCGTCGATCCACACGGCGTCTTCTCGTGGGAAGATCTTTTTGGTAAGTACGGTCTTTCCTGATTTTGTATGCCCTGTGACTGTAACTAGTTTGCAGAGGTTGTCTCTTGCTTCGCTGAGCTTTTCTTCAAGTTGTAGGGCGGCTCGGGGATTGTAGGTGTGGCGGGGAAATCCCCCAGGCACGAATATGTCTTGGTATCTCACTGCAGTTACTCGGGCACATGGTAACACGGACTGTGACTCGTGAGGAGGTGAACGGGCGCGCCCCACGCGGCACGCACGCCACTCACTCGCAACTCCGCCCCAACTCAAAATCCACACATCTCCACCCAGGACCCCACACGCGCCCCGCGCCTTCGCACCAACAAAGGGATGACGACCAGGACGCAAGGAGTTGAGTTGCGAGGAGATGAGTTGATCTGAGGCAGAGCTGAGATGATCTGATCTGATCTGAGTCCAGTCCAACATGATTTCACATGGGGGGGGTGTCTCTGGGAGGCCTCCTTTCCCTTCTCCCGTCAACGATTGCCGCTGGCTTCCGTTCTCACGGGCACGACACGGTGAAGCGGTGCACCGAAGCCCCGGTCCATCCCGCTCCGGTGTTCGGGTAACTGGTGTAGAAGATGTAAAACTGTTTGCCGAGAATGCTGGGATCGTCGCCCATCCCGACAAAGGCCACGTACACGCTCGGCTGATCCTTCTCATTGCGGAAGTCGTAGAACAGGCTCCAGGGCGACCAACTCAGGCCGTCCAGCGACTCGGAGTAGTAGACGACCACTCCCGCATTGATCAGCATCTGGTAGCGCTGCAGGGCGGCGTTATAGGCGACCTGGAGATTTCCCCCATACGAGGCCGTCGGGTTGAGGCCCTGCGAGTAGCCGCCCAGCCCCTGATCCAGATTCCAGCCCGCGTAATACTTCTGGAATGCGACCGCGTGAGGCTTGGCTCCGAAGGCGGCTTCGGCCACGGCCGCAATCGGCGCGCGGGCGACCGACACCGGCGTCACCGAGTTTCCCCAGTGCGTGCTGCCGTTGGCCCGCCAGTCCGGAAAGAAGATGTAAAAATACTTGTGATCGGGAGAAACCACCAGGGTGGAGTCGCCGATATCAAATCCGTCCATGTCGGTGCGGTAGCCCTGATTGACACGAACGATCTCGCCCAGGTCTGTCCAGTTCAGGCCGTTGTCGCTCGACGCCGCCAGCGCCAGCACCGAATAGAAACTCTGGGTCGTGATCGTAGGAATCTCCGCGTGGTACACCATGAGCAGGTTGCCGGCTCCCCACAGGCCGTCGGGAATTTTGTAAACCGGCCCGCCGCCCATGTAGTCATAGCTCTGGTAGTAAGGATTGACGGCCGGATCAGGATTCGGGCCAATGGTTACGTCCACCGGAGGCGCCGTGCCCAGCGGATTGTCGAGAGTGCCCAGCGTGCGCGTGATGGACCCGTACTTATTGTTTCCGTACCATTGTCCCTGCCACTGCTGGCGCGAGTGGAACGCACCGTCGCTGCCGAAGAACGCGTATCCGCCGTCCAGTTTGACCACCCCCAGCGGCGCGTCCGGCCAGGCAAAGCCGTTGGCATGATCGGTAAGCGGCGGCTGCGCCAAGTCCCCCGCAGCTTCGCGTTGGGCGGCGGTTGCAACCTCCTGGTTGGCGACAATCTTGGGAGAACACACCGCCGTGACAGTCTGCGCGTCGGCCGCACTCAGCATCGCCGCGCAACCAAAGACCACACTCATTGTCCAGATGAAAAATCCTGCAACCCGCATGCGACCTCCCCAGTCCGCCAGCCTTCACAACCATAAACCCGGCTGGGCGGGAAAGTCGCGCAATCAAGGGCGTCGTGGTGCAATCTGAGACTCGAAAGTCTCTATTGCAACGCGGGCGTCATCCTGACCGGAGCGTGCGGCAAGCCCGCGGGGAGGAGTGAGCGCAAGAGGTGACCATGACAAACCGCATGGCATTTACCGTTCGCTCATTCCTCCTCAGGCTGGCCCTGGCGCTGGCGATCGTTTTCTTCTTTGCTCTGCTCTCGCGCGCGGGTGGCCCCAAATACATCGCCGGAACCAGCTATTTCGAATCCACGGCCAGCGGCCAGCCGCTGGTCTGGCCGCTGGGGCAGATTACTTATTACACCGATCAGGGAGATCTCAGCCCCATCCTGCCCAACGCTTCTGCCAACTCCCTGGTCGCCGATGCCTTCAGCCAGTGGACTTCGGTCCCGACCGCGGCTCTGACCGCAACCAGCGGCGGCCAGCTCGCCATGGATCGCGCAGGGAGCGACGGTCGCCATCCCGTCACGCTCTCGCTGTCGCAACTGGCCGGGCTGGTGGAGGTCAGCGCCTGTGTGGCCCCGTCCAATTCCCCGTGCCAGAATTTCTACGCCAACCCGGTGCCACTTTCACAGTTGCAATTGCAACTGGTGGCCGGGGCCGGGCAGATCTCGGAGGCGCAGGGGTTTCAGCCCGTAGTGGTGCGCGTCACCGATTCCGCTTCGCCTCCGGACCCTGTGCTGGGTGCAGCGGTTGTGTTTCAAACCACGGTGCTGCGTCCCCAGGGAACCTCGTCCACGGGCGGCAGCGGCGAAACCAACCCTACCAATCCCGCCATGCCGGTGATCCTGAGCGTGAGCCAGACAACGGTAACGGCCGACATCAATGGGCTGGCCAGCATCACGCCTTCGAGCGCAGGCTTCAGCGGACCACTGGAAGTGGATGTCGCCGTCACCGCCGGAACCAGCGCCGCGCTCGACTATCCCCTGGAGTTGCTGCCGGCCCCTATCGGCGGAGACGCCTCAGGATCCAAACTACGGCCCATCGGACGCCCGGCGGCCGCAATTCCCCGCCCTCCGGAGCCGCCCTAGCCTGAAACGCACCGTAGAGACGTTGCTTGCAACGTCTCTGCTGCCAGCACGGGCGCCGCCGGCAAGACGCAGCAAGCTGCGTCTCTACGAATCGCATCGAAAGAATACCGGGAATGGCCGGGAACCGCGGAACGCTACCGCGCCTTCCGCCGCGGCCGTTGTCTCGCCGAAACCGCCCGGATGATCAGCTTGCGGCGCGCTCTGGCAGGCATCGGCACCTTGGCGCGATTAAGCGCCACGTTGATCAGGCTGAGCACTTCAGGATCATCGAGCAGCTTCGCGTCCGGCTCCCCGCTGGTGTAGAGCCGGATATTCCGCACCACGTTGCCGCTCCCCCGCAGAAGTCCGCCCGGATCGGGCAGTCCTGCTCCCTGCAGAAAACACAGGGTGACGGCGCCGGGAGGCAGCACGATGGAGAAAATTGCCTCCGAGGGCCGCTCGCTCGGGCTGAAGCCGATCACCAGCCAGTTGTAGTTGTCGTAGACCATTTCGATCGCGCCCGGGACGAGCTTGCGCATTTTCGCAAGCGCCCGGCAGGCAAACGCCTCAATCTCCGGCGTGTATTTCGCCAGGAAGGAGTCGAGCTGTTTCTGGGCATCGGCCTGGGAGGGTTCAGGGGTAGTTTTTTTCGGGCGCGGTCGAGATTTTGGCTTTCGCATGACGTCACCCTCCAGAGAGTCCTGCCTTGTCATCCTGAGGCCCGCGTTCTTTGCGGGCCGAAGGACCTATAGACTCCTCAGCAGCTCCCGATGCTGCCAGCAGAGTGCACAGGTCCTTCGCTTCGCTCAGGATGACAAACCTGAGGGGCTGTCCCTCGGTTGATTACTTCTTCGTCCACCGGTCTACCCAGTCATTCACCGTCTGGTACCACAGCCGCGAATTCTGCGGCTTCAGCACCCAGTGGCCTTCGTCGGGGAAGTACAGCATCTTCGACGGCACGCCTTCCATCTGCAGCGTCGTGAAAAGCTGGAAGCCTTCGCTCACGTCGAGACGGTAGTCGCGCTGCCCGTGAATGACCAGCGTCGGCGTCTTGAAGTTCTTCGCGTACTGGTGCGGCGACCACTTTACATAGCTCGCGCGATTGTCATAGGGAGTGCCTTTGAACTCCCAGTCGTTGAACCAGAGTTCTTCGGTCGTGCCCCAGGCCGACTCGGCGTTGAACATGCCGTCGTGCGACACCAGGCACTTGAAGCGGTCGGTGTGGCCGAGGATCCAGTTGATCATGTATCCGCCGTAGCTGGCGCCCAGCGCGCACTCGCGGTTTTTGTCGATGAACGGATACGTCTGCTCGGCGTAGTCGAGGCCCTTCATCAGGTCTTCAAACGGAGCGCCGCCCCAGTCGCCGTTGATGGCGTCAATGAACTTCTGTCCATATCCGGTCGAGCCGTGGAAGTTGATCATGATGGCGACGTATCCGCTGCTCGCCGATGAAGTTGGTGACGCGAACAGTTCGGGATTCCAGCGATAGCTCCAGTCGTCTCCCCAGGCCCCCTGCGGCCCACCATGGATGAGGAACTTCACGGGATATTTCTTCGAGGCATCGAAATTCGGCGGCTTGACCAGAAAGCCTTCGACCTTGTCGTTGTAAGCGCCGGTAAACCAGAAGGATTCGAGTGGGGACATATCGACTTGCGACAGGACGGCATCGTTGAAATGAGTGAGTTGCTTCGCTTCACCCAGAACAAAAGGCTCCATCGCATAGAGCTGGTCTCTCTCCTCTTTCGTCATCGTCACCAGCATTACGTCAGCCCTTGCCCTATAGATATCTGGGGGAGATTTCAGGGAATTACGACTGAACAACACTGACTTTCCGTCGGGCGTAAACACCATAGAGTCGTTCGTAGCTTCTCCGATAACGGCGAGCGGCGCTGTTCCTTGAACCTCGTGATTCCCCGACATCACCAAGCGAACCGTGTATATTGCCGTTCTTCCGGAATCGCTGCCCGTCGTGAAGATGTACTTGGAATCAGGTCTCCAAACCATCGACTCGATCCACCCGGGCCAGTCCTCCGTGAGATTCCTCTTCTCCCCCGTCTTGCGGTCGTAGAGCATGAGGCGGAAGCGGTCGCTCTCGTATCCCGGACGCTGCTGGGCGCGGTAGGCGATGTAGCGGCCATCGGGCGAATAGAGCGGCGACGTGTCGCTGGCGGGATTGTCGGCGGTGATGTTCTTGGTCTGTGCCAAAACCTGGACAGCCGAGGCGGCTGTCCCCACATGGTCATTGCCTACATTGACCGGGACGATCCACAGATCGTTGTTGGTGGAAGCCGCCGGATTCTTGTCGTGATTCGAGGCGTAGCAAATCTCCTGCCCGTCAGGAGAGAAGGCATAGTCATCCTGCCCGCCCAGCGAGAACACCGGCGCATCGTAGTCGCCCGGAGTGAGGTCGCGCGGCAGCGTGTCCACGGGCGGCGCATTGGGATCGTGCACAATCGGTTCCATGAATCTGGAAATCACGAATATATGGCTACGCTTCCCTTCCTTGTACGCGTTCCAATGGCGATAGAACAGGTGGGTGAAGGTCTGCGCCTTCACCTTCGACTGGTCCGCGTCCTTCACCTTTCTCGCATTGCACTCCTGCTCCTGCGCGGCTGGACCGTCGCATTCGGGATACACATCGGAGGTGAACAGAATATTCTTGCCATCGGGAGACCACAGCTCGCCGCTCGCTTCCGTGGCGATCGAAGTCAACTTGTGCACGCCAATGACGGTGCCATCGAGATAATTAAACTCAGCAATCCAAACTTGCGAGCCGCCTTCTTTGGTCGAGAGGAAAGCGAAATGCTTTCCGTCCGGCGCCCAGCGCGGGCGGTCCGCGTCCTGATCGGTGATGATCTCGCGCTCCTGCCCGCCTGCCGTGGGCACGATCCAGATGTGCGGCGTCTTGGTGTTGGCATCGAGATCAACATCCACCACGCTGAAGATCACCCACTTGCCGTCGGGCGAAACCTGCGGATCGCCCACGCGCTTCAGCTTCATCATGTCTTCAAACGTGAAAGGATGCTTGGCCTGGGCCAGCGCGGGAAGTGTAAAGGCGAACACAAGAAGAGAGAGAAGAAGACGGCGCATGAGGAACCTCCTCCAGCAAACGGATGAGTGTAACAGGGGGAGGCAGGCAGCTTCTAGCTTCTAGCTTCTAGCTTCTAGCTTCTAGCTACTAGCTACCACGGCCTTGTCATCCTGAGGCCTGCGCTCTTTGCAGGCCGAAGGATCTATGGACTCATCGGCAGCTCCGATGCTGCCAGCAGAGTGCATAGGTCTTTCGCTTCGCTCAGGATGACAACGCTGTTGTGAGACGACAAGCCTTGTTGAAATCGATGTTCATTCGTCACAGACACGGCACACCGTCTCTGCGATCCTTCAAACAGGAAGGATCCGCCACATGCGCCCGCCCAAAACATACTTCGTCTACATCATGAGCAACCGCTCTAAGACGCTCTATACCGGTGTAACGAACAGTCTCGTCCGCAGAGTGCGCGAACGCAAAATGGGGACTGGCTCCTGCTTTGCCGCGAAATATAAACTCGACCGGATGGTGTATTTTGAACGCTTCGAGGACATCCACAACGCGATCGAGCGCGAAAAGCGAATCAAGGGCTGGCTCCGGATCAGGAAGATTGCTCTGATCGTGCTTGCCAATCCAGCATGGCGGGACTTGAGTGTGGAGTGGTACGAACGGCACCCGTTCCAGCCGGAAGCCGCACAGACGCGGGGGAACCTCACCCCTCCCGTTAGATTGTCATCCTGAGGCCTGCGTTCTTTGCAGGCCGAAGGACCTATGCAGTTGCGGCGGCGCCGATGCTGCCGGCAAAGTACATAGATCCTCCGCGGCAAAGAACGCCGCTCAGGATGACAAGGCGTAGTTATAGATGACAAACCGGGGTGGTTTTCCGCCTCCGGCAACCTCTTTCGCGAGCCGGCATCCAAGTAACTGGCAGAACTGCAGCGACCTCCCTCCGGCCTCGCTGAGCGGAGAGGGGTTGGAGGGAGGGCCGCCGCGGTCGCCGTCTTCAGTTCATCGCATTTCGTAGAGACGTAGCTGGCTACGTCTTGCTGGCACCGTCCCCGATGTGGCGAGAGAGACGTTGCCAGCAACGTCTCTACGACAGCTTGGCTCTGATCCGATAAACTAGACTGTATGAGATCGGTAGCCCGTCGTTTGCTGTTTGTTCTAACGCTGCTGGCCTGCGGGCTGGCGGCCCTATCTGCGCCCGCCCAGGAAGGTCCGCTCCAGACCGCTCCCCCGCAGGGCACGACTCCCGAGGAAATCATCCAGCGTTTCGCGGCCAAGGAGACCGACTTCGCCAAGGCCCGCGAGCAGTACACCTACCGCCAGGATGTGAAGGTCCAGACCGTGGATGGAGATACGGTGGACGGCGAGTACCGCGAAGTCTTCGATGTGATTTTCAACGACAAGGGACAGCGCATCGAAAACGTGGTGTTCGCGCCGTCGTCGAGCCTGACGAAGATTTACATGTCGCAGGAGGATTTTGCGGATATCCGGCACAAGCTGCCGTTCGTCCTGACCACCGCAGACCTGCCGGAATACAACATCCTCTACGTCGGCCAGCAGCAGGAAGACGAACTGCACTGTTATGTCTTCGACATCGCCCCCAAGCAGATCGTGGGCAAACAGCGCTATTTTCAGGGACGCGTCTGGGTGGACGATCACGACTTCCAGATCGTGAAGACCTACGGCAAGACCGTGCCCGACATCCGCAAGAAACACGGTGACGAGGAAAACCTGTTTCCAAAATTCACCACGTGGCGCACGCAAGTTGACGGCCTGTACTGGTTCCCCGCCAAGACCATGGCCGATGACGAACTGCACTTCAAGACCGAAGACGTGCACATCCGCGAGATCGTGAAGTACGAAGACTACAAACGCTTCGGCACCAACGTGAAGATTCTGTACGAGGGCAAAGAGTTGCCGAAGGATCAGCAGAAACCACCGGCGCAGGGGCCGGAGCAGAAGAAGCCGCAGTAGGCCGGTTTCAAGGTTTCAGAGTTTCAGAGTTTCAAGGACAAGATCAAAAGCCTTGTCATCCTGAGCGAAGCGAAGGATCCGTGCACTCCCCGGCCAGGTGCAGGGGTCCTTCGCGGCAGAGAACGCCGCTCAGGATGACAAGGCTTGGTTTTCTTCAAGAACGTCGATCTTCCGAAACCTCAGTAGAACAGATACTTCCTCCACTTATCGTCACTCCGTCCCATCAGGCGCATGATGTGGCGGCTGGTGTGTAAGTTGAAGGCGCGGGGTTCGCGCATCAGCTTCATGCCGGCTTCGACGGGCATCTGGTTGCCCTTGCGGCGGTTGCAGGCGTGGCAGCAGGCCACCAGGTTTTCCCAGGTGGACGAGCCGCCGCGGGAGCGGGGGATGACGTGGTCAAGCGTCAGTTCGCTCGAAGGCAACACGGTAGCGCAGTACTGGCAGGTGTTGCGGTCGCGCAGCAGGATGTTCTTGCGCGAGAGCGCCCGGCTCTGGTGCGGAATGCGGCGATACTCGAGCAGCCGGATCACCGAAGGCACGCGCATGGCCACGCGGGCCGCGTGCAGGAAGTGTCCGTTTTCTTCTTCCGTCATGGCCACGCCCTTGAGCACGAGCACGAGCGCGCGGCGCGCGGCGCAAACGTTGATGGGCTCGTAGGAAGCGTTCAGCACCAGGACGGGCGCGAGCAGAGCATGGCCATCGCTGGCGCGGTGCGGAGCCGCCGGCGGGAACAGGCCGGCGGCATGCCGGGCTGTTGGTCCTGCCTCGTGTTCCATCCTGTACGACATAGGTTTCAAGGTTTCAAGGTTTCAAGGTTTCCAGATTCCACGGGGGCTTCGCCTTCACCTTCGAAACCTTGAAACTCTGAAACTTTGGAACCTTCTTCTTCCACTTCTTCCGGCTCGATTTTCCCGAGCTGCGACGCCAGTTTCAGCGTGCGCGCCACAGTGGCCACCCAAACCTGGGCCGCTCCGGCCCGGCGCAGCACCCGGGCGCACTCCGAGACTGTGGTTCCCGTGGTGTAAACATCATCCACGAGCAGCACATCGCGGCCAGTGACTTCCGCGGTACGCGGCACGGCGAAGGCGCCACGCAGGTTCTCGCGGCGCGCGTGGGCGGTCAGGCCAATCTGCGACTCGGTTTCGCGCGTGCGCAGCAGAACTCCGGTGGCGAGTTGCAGGCGCTTGCTCCCGGCAACCTTCAGGGCCGAGAGCGCAATCAGTTCCGCCTGATTGAACCCGCGCTGGCGGCGCTTGGTCTTGTAAAGCGGCACCGGAATGACCATCACCGTCCCCCGCTCGAAGGCCGGCTCCATGGCCGCGATCGTTTCCCCCAGCACCCGCCCCAGCACGCCCGCAGCCGGGCGGACACCGTCGTACTTCAGCAAGTGGATCAGGCCGCGCAATTCGCCGTCGTAACTGCCATAGGCCGCGGCGCGGGCGAAAGGGCGCGCCGCCCGGCGGCACACTGGACAGCGCCTCTGGCCGCTGGGATCGCTGGCCGCATACGCGGAGAACACGCGCTCCCCGCAAATGGAACAGACCTTGCCCCGAATCGGATGGATCCGCGCCAGGCATTCCGGACACACCGGAAGCCGGGAGACATTCAACTGGGGCTCGCCGCATAGGCGGCAATCAGAGGGGAACAGAGTGAAGAACAGGCTCTCGGCGGCTCTTTGCACCCACGAGCGGCCGGCCGGGGTGGAAATTTCCCGCCCTGCCATTTCCCGCCAAACCATTCTCTGCGAAGGAATTTCCCGGGAAACTACTTCCGGCGAAACAATAGCAGACCCTGCCGCCGCGACACTGGCCTGGATAGCCCGGATTCGGTCCTCACTACTGCTGAAGACAGCCTCCACTGGCCCGCCGGGCCTGAAATTGCGCCGCGGGCACGCTTGCTGGTTACAGGCAGTATAACGGCGATGACCGCCGCTAGGCAACGTTGCGGTGGTCGGACGGAGCCGGCGCCTTGCCCGGCGTCATCCGACTATCGGAAAACCGGTCGCGCACCGGGGTAAAAATCAGCCGGTAGTCCCGCCGGAAGCATTCCCCGCAGCGCACCGGCTGCATGAGAAACAGCGGGAGAAGAAAGCGTTCGGTAAACGTTCGCCGCCGCGAACGGAAGCCGACCTCACTTCCACAATCTGGGCAACGGTACGGAGGAATCAAAGGCCGGTCGGGGGAGTCGCTCATTGCACTTGCACCTCGGGTTGACGAACTTCGAAGGGGCGGCAGACCAGTTATGGTTATTGTACACCCGGCCGGGGGAGCCACCACACCGACGACCGAACGCGGCGGGCAAATATGACCGGAGTGTGTGATCTCCTGCGACGCGCCCGACTATTGCATCCTAGTGCGCCAGCAACTCCAGTAATTCCGTTGTTTCGACGGTGATCGCCGCTTTGAGAGTGGGCGCATAGTCGGGAGCCCAGGTGGACGAATGAAGCTGCGGGAGGTCGGTGCCAGACTGCTGCGCTGCGGCAAACTTGCCCGGTTCAACCGCGCCGACCCAAAAATCGGCGGAGGGTATCCCGGCAAGGTTGAATTCCGCGAAGTCTTCAAACACCATGGTCGGCTCGACCTGGACCACATTCGCCTGCCCTAGAACACTTCGCAATGTGGCGACCAGGCGCCTGGTCAGTTCCGGATCGTTGTACGTGGCGTTGGCGGCAGGGGTGACCTTCACCAGCGGTTCCCTGGGAGCGCCCCCGGCGATCGCCTCGCCTTTGGCGACGCGTTCTAGCGACGCCAGGATGCGCTTTCGTACTTCGGGTTTGTAGGTTCGCACGGTGAGTTGCAGTTTTACCTCGCTCGGAATGATGCTGTTCTTGGTGCCGCCGTGGATTGTGCCGACAGTGATAACGACCGGATCGAACGGATTATTCTCGCGCGAAACAATGGTCTGCAAGGCGAGGACCGTGCGGGCGGCAATGACCACTGGATCGATCGTATTCTGAGGCCGGCCGCCGTGGCCGCCCTTCCCGAAAATAGTGATGTCCACCGAGTCCGCCGCGGCCAGCGCGTACCCCGGAGTGAAGCCCACCTGTCCGACCGGCTGGTTCGCACTGTCGTGAATGGCCAGGGCGAAATCGGGTTTCGGGAAGCGCGTAAACAATCCGTCCTTGATCATGGCGGGGGCTCCTTCCCCGGTCTCCTCGGCCGGTTGGCCGATGAGAATCAAAGTGCCGTGCCACCGATCCCGGTTGGTTGCCATCAGCTTCGCGGTTCCGATCCAGCTGGACATGTGAATGTCATGGCCGCAGGCATGCATCACGGGGATCGCCGTTCCTGTGTCGCCTTTGACGACGACATGACTCGAGAACGGCAAACCTGTCTCTTCCTCGATAGGGAGGGCGTCCATGTCAGTGCGCAAAAGCACAGTAGGGCCCTTCCCGTTGCGCAGCACAGCGACGACTCCGGTGCCGCCGACGCCCGTCGTCACTTCGTATCCCAACGTTTTGACGCGCTCGGCCAGCTTGGCCGCCGTTTGCTGCTCATGCATGGCGAGCTCGGGGGTTCGATGGAGATCGAAGTACAGCGACTCCACTTCGGGATAGACCGCGTTGATTTCCGCGGCAGATGGAGTCGTCCACGCAGCCGGCTTCGTCTGCGAGCTGGCAGCAGTGGCCAGCAGCACACAGCCGGACACTACGGCAAGAACCGGGTGGTTCATGAAGTATCCCCTTTGCTGGCGGATGCTACTCGCCTTCTCCTCAAGCGTAAAGTCTTTTGTGCAAGGAGCTCCAGAGCCGGACGCCCGCACTTGTCACGCGCCCTTGCCGCGTGCTAACGTGCGCCGTTCGCGAGTTTTCATTTAGTCTGAACAAGGCAATAACGATGAACTTGCTTCCATCCCACGCCCTTAAAGGATTGCGCCCATGAGCAGCCCGGAAACCGGACTTCCTGCCAAGAAGAAACACACGCCGTATGTCCCCGAAACCATGGAGATGAAGGAGTTTACCTTCCGCGCCGTGCTGATCGGGCTGTTCCTGACGGCATTGCTGGGCTCGGCGAACGCCTATCTGGGTCTGAAGGCCGGCATGACCATTGCCGCGACCTATCCAGCCGCTGTGATCGGCATGGCGCTGTTGCGGCTGATGAAAGGTTCTCTGCTCGAGGAAAACATCGCCCGAACCGTAGGGTCCATCGGCGAGTCGGTGGCGGCCGGGGCTGTGTTCACGATTCCGGCCTTCGTGATGGCCGGGTTGTGGCCCGGTCTGACCAAAGACCAGTACTGGAAATCCGTTGCCCTGATGATGATCGGAGGCACGCTCGGCATCCTGTTCGTCACCCTCCTTCGCCGCGTGATGGTCGAAGACCCTGATCTTCCCTACCCGGAGTCGGTGGCAGCTTCCGAGATCCACAAGGCCGGGCAGCAGGGGGCCAGGGCCGCGAAAATTCTATTCGCCAACATGGGTTTCGGCGCGTTCATGTTTCTGCTCGGCGCAATCAATATCTTCAGTCCCAGCAACACATTCCACGTAAAGATCAGTGATCTCGGGAAAAAGCTGCTTCTCCGGACCGGAACCAACCCCAACGTCGCGACCACCATCACGGGCGGGGCCACCCTGTTCAACGCGCCCGACATCAGCCCGGCCTACCTCGGCGTCGGATACATTATTGGTCCGCGCTTGGCCGCGCTGAATTTCGCTGGAGGCGTGCTGGCTTGGGGGCTGATGGTCCCGCTCCTAACCTTCACGATCGGTCCTTACATCCAGGCCGCGCAACCGGCGGGGCAGGAAATCTCGTGGAGTCTGTTAGCCAGTTCCATCTACTATTCGATTGTGCGTCCCATCGCGGTCGGCGGCATGCTCGTCGGCGCTTCCTACACGCTCTTCAAGATGCGCAAGCAGCTTGCCGTCGGGATGGGGCGGGCGATTACGGACTTGAAGAAGTCTGCGGTCGCTCATGCTTCCACCAATCGCACCGAGCGCGACCTCAGCTCCAAGGTCGCATTCGCGGGCATCGCCCTGGTTTTCGTTGCCATGATTCTGCTGTACCACTACTTCATCAGCGGCGCGGGCAACCTCTCAAGTTCAAGAATCCTTGCCGGATCGCTGGTCGCGGCCGGCATCATGATCGTCGTCGGATTTTTCTTTGCCGCGGTGTCCGGAAACCTGGTCGGAATGATCGGTTCTTCCAACAACCCCGTCTCCGGGCTCACCCTGTGCACGCTGGTGATTGCGGCGCTGCTGATGGTCGCTTTGGGAGTTTCCGGGGCCGGTGGAGTGGCTGCGGTCCTGGGAGTGGCAGCCGTCATCTGCGTTTCTTCCGCGGTTGCCGGCGAGATGCTGCAGGATTTGAAGGTCGGCCACATTCTCGGGGGAACGCCGGCCAAAATGCAGATCGGTGACCTGTTCGGGATCGTGGTCGCCTCGCTGGTTCTATTCTTCCCGCTCTCGACGCTCGACAAGGTGTATCACTTCGGCACGCCCGATCTGCCCGCGCCGCAAGCCGGCCTGATGGCCATGCTCTCCAAAGGCATAGTCGGAGGGGACATGGCATGGCCGCTGGTGGTCGTGGGCATCCTGCTGGGCATTGCGATGATCATGATCGAAGTAAAAAGCGTCATGCTGTTCTCGGTCGGAATGTATCTGCCGCTGGGAACGACCTTCGCAATTTTTGTCGGGGGACTCATCCGTTGGCTCACAGACACCCTGCGCAACCGCCGCAGTCTCAACGACGCACAGAAGGCTCGGGTGGATAACGCCGGCGTGTTAACTGCATCCGGCCTGATTGCCGGCGAAGCGTTGTGCGGCATCGCCATCGCGGCCATCATTGCCCGCAGGCTGGCCCACGATCCTCATGCCAGCACAGCGTTGTATGACCTTGGGATCGGCAAGTCGCCTCTGACCAGCCTGATCGCCCTGATTGTGCTGGCGGCAGTCATGATCCTGGTGCCGCTGTCCAATGCGGGACGACCCGAAGATCCGGCGCCGCCGACGGCGATCATGTAAGTTTGTGAACCACCGAAGACTCGGAGTTACAGAGGACGAGGCAGCACTCTCTGTGTAACTCTGTGTCCTCTGTGGTTTCGTTTTTTATGTCCATTCCTGAGAACATCGCGGAGGTGCGCGAACGCATGGCGGCCGCGGCGAGGCGCGCGGGGCGGTCTGTGGACGGCATCGCGCTGATGGGGGTAACGAAGACCCACCCACCCGAACGCGTTCGCGAAGCCTATACCGCTGGATTGCGATTGTTCGGCGAGAATCGCGTGCAGGAGTTTACGGGCAAGGCGAACGCAGTGGCCGATTTGCGCGACGCCGAGTGGCACATGATCGGACACTTGCAGACCAACAAGGCGGCAAAGGCGGTGGAGTTGTTCGGAGCAGTGGACTCGGTGGACTCGGTGAAACTGGCCGAGAAGCTGGATGCGGCCGCCCGCGCTCTGGACAAGAATCTGCCGGTGCTGATTGAAATCAACGTGGGCGGAGAGGCAGCTAAAAGTGGCGTTGCGCCGGATTCGCTTGAGCTCGAGGAAATGCTGCTGGCGGCTCCACGCTTCGAAGCGCTGGAATTTCGCGGGCTGATGTCGGTGCCTCCGTTCACTGACGATCCCGAAGGCGCGCGCCCCTTCTTCCGCAAGTTGCGCGCTCTGCGCGATGCCATTGCGGCGCGCAGGCTCGCAGGGGTCGCCATGGACGTGCTTTCCATGGGCATGTCACACGACTTCGAAGTGGCGGTCGAGGAAGGCTCGACTTGCGTCCGTTTGGGAACGGCGATCTTTGGGGAAAGAGCGAAAGCATAGGCACGGAGCGGGGGCTGTCCCTCTCTCCACTTTGTCATTCCGAGCGAAGCGAAGAACCTGTGCAGTCAGCCGGCAGCGCCGATGTACCAGCGGAGTGCATAGGTTCTTCGCTTCGCTCAGGATGACAAAGTGTTCGGTGAATCATGTTTGCAATCCAGGAAAGCGACAAGGGCGCCAGCTTTGCTGTTAGAGTCCACCCGCGCGCGAAGAAGAACGCCATCACCGGCGAGCTTGGCGATGCCCTGAAAATCTCGCTCACCACGCCTCCCACCGAGGGGAGGGCGAATGAGGCCTGCCTCGAATTCCTGGCGAAACTTTTGAAGGTGCCACGAGGTTCCGTTACCATTGCCTCCGGCCTGACCAGCCGGAATAAAGTGATCCGGGTGGCGGGCGTAACCGCCGAGCTGGTGCGGCAGCGACTGGGGTAGCTTCGGGCAACAGCAGGTCCCTCGACTCGTCCTCCCCGCGCGAACGCGGCTCGGACTTCGCTCGGGATGACAAAGCTGGAAATATAGAGGAGCCACATTGACCTTCTCGGAACGTTTCCACGAAATTCGCACCGGGTTTGAGCGACCCTTCTGGGTCGCCAACATCAGCGAGCTCTTCGAGCGGCTCTCCTACTACGCGGCGTTTGCCTCCCTGCCCCGATATCTGCATGAGAGCCTGAACTTCGGCGTCGAGCGGGCCAGCAGTCTGGCGGGATTGTTCGGCGGGCTGGTGTGGTTTCTGGCGGCGTTCGGCGGTGCTCTCGCGGACCGGATGGGCTTTCGCCGGGCGCTGTCGCTGGCTTACCTGATTCTGACGATCTCGTACTTCCTCCTGGGCTCGATCGGAGCCTCCTGGCTCGCTCCTCTGCGCGGCGCCATGCCTCTAGTCGTGCTGGTGACGCTTATCCTGATGTTGCCGGCACTTGGTATCGCGCTCGTGAAGCCCTCTGTCGTCGGGACCACGGCCCGCGCTTCGAAGGAAAACGTGCGCTCCATTGGCTACTCTATCTACTACACCCTGGTGAACATTGGCGGGGCTGCGGGGCCTTTTCTGGCGGGATGGGTGCACCAACATCTCAGCGTGGAAAAAGTCTTCGGCATGGCGGCCTTGAGCGTGTTCATGATGTTCTTCGCCGTGTTGCTCCTGTTCAAGGAACCCCGCCGCTCCGGCGAGGTGCAGACCGAAAGCCTCGGCCAGGTCGCCAGAAACTTTCTGACCGTCGCGTCGAACTGGCGGTTCATGCTGTTTCTGTTGATTTTCTCGGGCTATTACATCGCCTTCTGGCAGGAATTTATCATTCTGCCCATCTACATCCATGAGTACGTGAACGCAAAGAGCAATACCGAAATGCTGCTCATGTGGGACTCGCTGACGGTCATCGCACTGCAAATGGTGGTCAGTATTCTCACGCAGAAAATGCCGTCGTTTCGCGGCATCACGCTGGGCACCCTGATCTCGGGCCTGGCCTGGATCCTGCTGATTTTGCATCCCGGCGTGACCATGGCGGTGGCAACGCTGATCGTGGTGGCGATTGGCGAGATCACGCAACAGCCGCGCTACTACGAATACATCTCGCGCCTCGCACCCTCCGGGCAGCAGGGAACCTATATGGGCTTTGCCTTCCTGCCCATCGGGATTGGGTCGCTCGTGGGCGGGTGGTTTGGCGGATTCCTGATTCATCACTTCGGGGAAGTTCTGCATCAGCCGGGGCTCATCTGGTGGGCGGTATCCGGAGTAGGCGTGGCGACGGCCGGGCTGCTCTGGGTTTATGACAGATATGTCAGGTTAGAGAAGCCTGCCGAGGCAAGGTGATGGCACGCCCGCAAACTCAGAAGCCTGAGCCCGAAGCGCCGGGCTCGAAAATGCGAGATCCTTCACGGCAACCCAGCAGCTCCCCCTCTGAAATTGCCGCGGAGATTCGCCGCGCCCTGAAGAGCGGCGGCTCGGCCGAGCATGCCGCCGGCGTGCAGTGGTTCTTCAAAGACGAAATCAAATCGCACGGATGGTACACGGGCGACTTGCGGCGGGCAGCGCGGCGTTTTCGGAAACAGATTCGCAAGGAGCACGGGCTCGACTTCCTGGTGCGGATTGCCGATCAGCTTTTTTCCGGTTCGGTGCTGGAAGAGAAAGTCGCGGCTGTCTTTCTGCTGGAGCAACTTGACCCGGAGTTCGGCGACCGCGAATTTCGCTTGTTCGAAAGCTGGCTGGACCGCGTCAGCAGCTGGGCCGACCACGATGGGCTGGTGCATTACCTGATCGCGCCGATGGTCGCGGCGAAGCCGGAGCGAGCGAAAGCCGTGTTTCGCTGGGCGAAGTCGCGGAACCGGTGGCGCCGGCGGGCGGCTTGCGTGGCCCTGATTCGTGGGGCTCGGGAGAAGATGTTTTTTTCTGAAATCGTGAACCTCTCGGACTCGCTGCTCGCGGACGGCGATGACATGGTGCAGAAGGGCCTCGGCTGGCTGTTGCGCGAGACCGCGAAGTTTGACGCCGAGCGCACCGTGCCGTATCTGATGAAGATTCGCGGGCGCGCTCCGCGGTTGGTGCTGCGCACGGCGTGCGAGACGCTGCCAGCAACGCTGAAGAAGAAGGTGCTTGCCCCCTAAGCTGCGCTGCGGATTCGCCCAAATCCTTCCTCTTGTTTACAATAGAAGTTTGCCCATGAACCTTGCCGCCATCCAGTCTGCGCTGCGCGAACGCAATATTGACGCGTGGCTGTTTTACGATCATCACCATCGCGATCCCATCGCTTACCGCGTGCTCGGTTTGCCGGCGGGCCTGATGGTGACGCGGCGCTGGTTTTATCTGGTTCCGGCCGCGGGCGAACCGGTGAAGTTGGTGCACAAGATCGAAGCGGGACACCTCGATTCCCTCCCCGGCACCAAGCACCAGTACTCGGGCTGGCAGGAGTTGTTCGACAAGCTGAAGACCATCCTGGCGAACCATCGCGACCTCGCCATGCAGTATTCCCCGAACAACATTGTTTTCACCATCTCGCTGGTGGATGGCGGCACGATTGACCTGTTGCGCGGATTGGGGAAAAACGTCGTCAGTTCCGCGGACCTGGTGGCGCAGTTCGAATCCACCTGGAGCAACGAGCAGATTCAGTCGCACTTCGCCGCGCGCGACAGCATTGATGCGATTGTCGCCGAGGCCTTCAAACAGATTGGCCGCCGGGTGCGCAACGGCGGCACGAAGGAACATGAAATCCAGCAGTGGTTTATGGAAGCGTTCGCGCGGGAGAACCTTCTGACCGACGATCCTCCCATTGTCGCCGTCAACGCCAACGCCGGCAACCCGCACTATGAGCCGCACGCCAGCCGTCCCGTGCCTATTCGCGAGGGCGATCTGGTGTTGCTCGATGTCTGGGGCAAGAAGAACACCGCGAACGCGGTGTACTACGACATCACGTGGATGGGCTTCGTGGGCGCGGCGCCGCCGGATCGCATGCGTGAAGTTTTCGAGATCGTGCGCGACGCCCGTGACGCCGGAGTCAAGACGGTCCTCGATGCCATCAACGCCGGCCGCCGCATCGCCGGATGGGAAGTGGACCGCGCCACCCGCGGGCATATCAAGAAGGCGGGGTACGGCGATTATTTCATCCATCGCACCGGACATTCCATCGGCACCGACGTCCATTCCAATGGGGCCAATATGGACGATCTGGAAATTCACGACGAGCGGCAGATTCTTCCCAACTCCTGCTTCTCCATCGAGCCCGGCATCTACCTGCCCGAGTTTGGCGTGCGCAGCGAAGTGAATGTGCTGGTGCGGGCCAAGTCGGCGGAAGTGACGGGGAAAATTCAACGTGAGATTGTGACCATCTGAATGGCAAATTCCACCACAGAAAAAACGAAAGTCGCCGAGGCCGAACCGTTGAGCCTGATGGCCGTGCTCGCACCCGCACTGGGCTGGCTGATACCCGGCGCAGGGCACATGATCCAGAAGCGCTGGATTCGCGGCGGGCTTCTGTTCGTTTCGATCGTAACGCTGTTTCTGCTGGGGCTGGCGATGCAGGGCCGCATTTACAAAGCCAACGGCGGCGATATTCTCGACATCCTCGGCTTCATCGGGAACGTGGGCGCGGGCGGACTTTACATTGTCACGCTGGCCATGGACTGGGGCCAGGGCGCGATCGCGTTCGCCACCGCGGATTATGGGACAAAGTTTATGATCGTAGCGGGATTGCTGAATTTTATTTCCATCGCGGATGCGTATCACATCGCGATCGGGAAAAAGCAGTAAGCAGGTTGCAAAGTTTCAAGGTTTCAGAGTTGCAAAAGTTGTCTTTTGAGACATCGAAGCCTTGACACTTTGAAACCTGAGACGGAAGTTAAAATTGCCTATTACTCTTAATCACTTCAGTGCGGCGGCGGTATTTGCCCTTTTCGCCTCCATCGTGTTCGGCATTACGCACCGCGACACTACGCGCGAGATGGTGCGCTACGGCGTTTACTGCTTCGTCATGTTTCTGGGCGGAGCCCTGCTGGCCGGCTGGGCCATGTGGGTGTTGCGGAGATAGTGACGCGCGATTCGTAGAGACGTAGCTTGCTACATCTCTCTCGCCACATGCACACGTGCCTCCGCCGGCTAGGCCGTTGCAAGCAACAGTTCTACGGTTTCACCCTTCCCACACAAACGCGTCGAAAATTCTCTTGGTGTCGAAATTCAGGCGACGGTAGAGGTCTACCGCTCGTGCGTTGGCCTCGGTCACAGTCAGCGAGAGCAGCGAGAAATTTCTCCTCCGCAGACTGCTCGCGGTTGCGGCCATCAACGACTCGCCAATTCTCCGCGAGCGGTACTCCGGCAGCACGCAGACCTGGGTCACGTGGCCCACGTCGTGGCGCACGCGTGAGCACAGGATCAATCCAATCAGGCTCTTCGCCCGGCGGTCCAGGGCCACGAACGAGGACTCGGCGTCGAACACGCCGCAGCCCGGAAAGCGCACGATGTTGTTGAGGAAGCGCAGCGATCCGCTCAAGGTGTGATACTGATCGTTGATTTGCGCGTCCACGTGGCCGCGGTAGGCGGCCGTGATGACAGCTGCGGAGGGCTGGTAGTCAGCTTCCGCCCACGGCCGGATTTCGACCTCGGGATGAGTGGGGATTTTCTCCGTCGCGGATTTGCCCAGTGTCAGCACCATGAACAGACGCGGGTGGCGCTGGAATCCGGTGTCAAGGAACGGCCGCGAAACAGCATTGGCGTCGTGCGCGAGCAGTTGTGCCTCCACGCGGTGAATTCCCGGCGACTGTTGCAGCGTCTCGATCACGTGGGTCAGCAGGCGGAGTTCGACCTGGCGGGCGTCGGGCAGGCGCGTGCCGTTGGTGACGTAGAGATCGCCGATGACTCCCTTGTTGCCCTCATAGACGAAAAACGAATAGCCGAAAACGCGGCCGCGGTCCACCGCCGCATAGCCGGGCAGGATTTTCGCATCCACATAGCGGAGGATCATCTCCGCCGAACCGGAGTAGTCCCAGGAGAGTAGGCGCGCCCACAGTTGCGTCTCGTCGTCGAGCAGAGGACGCAGGTCGGCGGAAGAAAAATGCCTGAGGTCAAGAATCTCCAAGAACGATCTCCAAGACTTCTGCCCCAAGGCCCCACGGCAACAGCGGCCAAGTCGCGGCAAAACTTCGAGTGTAGTGGGTTCGCCCGAGAGAGGCAAACGGGGGAACACGGGGCGGCAACAGGTGTCGCGGCGATGAAATGGTTCGTGCTTTACCTCACTTTTTGTCGTGATCCCGGTCACCGGAAGCTCGCTCGTGGCTCGCAATCCACCGCGCAGATTTTCACGCAGCGACAGTCTAACTCCCGTGCCAGCAGTCTCTTACGTCGATCATGACCCCGGTGCCACCTCGTGCGCCTCCTCACGATGATCTGTGACGCGCATCACACCGCGCCCTCCCGCTTCCAACGCATAATCACATCCTGCGTTGCATCATCCGGAGTGATCGTTACTCCTTAGCTGGGGGATTTCGTGGCAAAAGGACGCGTTTCGATCGTCGTTGAGCGCTGCAAGGCCTGCGGCTTCTGCGTGGAGTTCTGTCCTACCCACGTGCTCGCGCTCTCTTCCGCTTTTAATTCGAAGGGCTATCATCCGCCGCACGTCGTGCACCCGGAAAAATGCAGTGGCTGCGACCTGTGCGGCATGTACTGCCCCGACTTCGCGATCTACGGCAACAAGGTTCCGCCGGCGGGCGGAGGTGAAAAATGAAAGCCGATCCTCATGGCGTTTTAACTGGCACTCATTTTATTGACGGCGACCACGCCTGCTGCGAGGGCGCGCTGGCCGCGGGGGCAAGGTTCGCGGCGGGATATCCCATCACGCCCTCCACCGAAGTGGTGGAGCGCTTCGCAGCGCGCGTGCCCACGGTAGGCGGATGCTTCATCCAGATGGAGGATGAACTCGCCGCTTCCATCGCGCTGCAAGGCGGAGTGTGGGGCGGAGCCAAGGCCTTCACGGTCACCTCGGGCCCGGGCTTCTCGCTGATGATGGAGCACATCGGCTACGCGGCTATGACCGAGACCCCTTGCGTGTTCGTGGACGTGCAGCGCGGCGGGCCCTCGACGGGCTTACCCACCCTTCCGGCGCAGGCCGACATGATGCAGGCGCGCTGGGGATCGCACGGCGACTACGAGATCATCGCGCTGTGTCCCAACTCGCCGCAGGAGTGCTTTGACCTGACTATCAAGGCTTTCAACTTCGCGGAAGAGTACCGCGTGCCGGTGATGTTCATGATGGACGAAGTGGTCGGGCACATGACCGAGAAGGTCGTGATCCCTCCTGCCGACCAGATCGAAGTCACTCCGCGCAAGCACACCCACAAATCGGTGCAGGACTACCTGCCCTACGGCACCAATGGCGACATGGTCCCGGAGATGGCGCACGCCGGCGAGGGCTACAAGTTTCACGTCACGGGCCTGACCCACGACGAGCGCGGCTACCCCAACATGACGCCGCAGATGCAGGACAAACTGGTGCGGCGCCTGCAGAACAAGATTCGCTCGGCCGAGGACCGCATCTGCCTGTTCGAGGAAGACCAACTGGAGGGCGCCGATGTGGTCGTGGTTTCGTACGGCATCACCTCGCGCGTGGCGCAGCGGGCGATTGACGTGGCGCGCGATCGCGGCATGAAAGTCGGAAAGTTGCGGCTCATCACCGCCTGGCCTTTCCCCGAGAAGAAGATTGCCGATTTGGCCGCGAAGGTGAAAGCGTTCGTTGTACCTGAACTCAACCTGGGGCAGATGGTGCGCGAGGTCGAACGCGCCGCCCACGGCAAGGCGAAGACCTTCGCTGTGTCGCACGCCGGAGGCGGGGTCCACAATCCTGACGACATTCTAAACGCCATCGTGGAGGCAAGCCGATGCTGAATATTCTGGACAACCCGCACGACGCGGAAAATCCCGTAGAACAGTTCCTGCGCAGCGACCGCATGCCCCATATCTGGTGCCCGGGCTGCGGCATCGGCACCACGGTGAACTCGTTCGCCCACGCCCTGATCGAATCGAAAATTGATCTGAACTCTCTGGCGCTGGTCTCGGGCATCGGCTGCACCGGACGCGTGGCCGGATACGTGAAGCTCGATTCGTTCCACACCACGCATGGCCGCGCCATTCCGTTCGCCACCGGCTTGAAGCTGGCGAATCCCAAGCTGAATGTTGTGGTGTATTCCGGCGATGGCGATCTTTCCGCCATTGGCGGCAATCACCTCATCCACGCGGCCCGGCGCAACATTGATCTGAAAGTGATCTGCGTCAACAATCTGATTTACGCCATGACCGGCGGCCAGACGGCGCCGACCACGCCGGGCCATGCGACCACTTCCACCAATCCTTACGGCACGTTTGAGCCGTCGTTCAATCTGCCCCACCTGGTCGAAGCTGCGGGCGCCGTCTATGTGGCGCGCTGGACCACCTTCCATGTGCGGCAACTGGCGCGCTCCATCAGCGAAGCCTTTCAGAAAAAAGGATTCTCGTTCATCGAAGTCATCTCGCCCTGCCCCACGCTCTACCAGCGTCGCAACAAGATGGGCGACGGCCTCGACACCATGAAGTACTACAAGGAAAAGAGCAAGGTGAAGCACGGCGCGCCCACTAGCGAAGTCGGACTCACGCTCAATGGCGAAATCGCCGTGGGCAAGTTTGTGGACCGCGACCGTCCCGATTATCAAACCATGATGCGCGCGCAGTATGTAGAAACGCTGGGCGATCGCTACCTCGGGGACGAGGTAGAAACGGAGTGCGTATGCGGCTAACTGAGATTCGCGTGGCAGGCTTTGGTGGTCAGGGAGTCATCCTCTCGGCCGTAGTGCTGGGCAAGGCGGCTTCGATTTACGAAAACGGCTTCGCCACCATGACCCAGAACTTCGGTCCGGAGGCGCGCGGCGGCGCGTGCAGCGCTCAGCTGGTGATATCCGATTCGCCGGTGCTGTATCCCTACACCACCCATCCCGACATCATGGTGATTATGTCGCAGGAGGCGTACAACCGCTTCGCTCCCGAACTGAAACCGGGCGGTACGCTCATCATTGAAGAAGATCTGGTGCGCGTGTCGAACCTGAAGGGCGATCCCAAAGTCTACGCGGTCCCGGCCACGCGCTTCGCCGAGGAACTCGGCAAGCGCATGGTGCTGAATTCGGTGATGGTAGGCTTCTTCACCGCGGTCACGAAACTTCTCACTGCCGACGCTGTGCGCAAGGCCGTGGCCGATTCCGTGCCGCCAAGCTTCCGCGAGCTGAACATCAAGGCTTTCGATAGGGGATTCGAGTACGGCACCACGGCCCAGGCCGGCGCTCCACCGAAGCCGGAAATCGAAGAACTGGCATATTCGAAGGAGTAGAGCCTTCTTAACAGGCACGGGGCTTCAGCCGTGCCGCGTAGTCCTCAGGGCTTCGCACCTGTGGCGGAGACCCAATAATAATCCACTTCCTGAGGCGCGAAGTGTCCGAGAAAGGTTACGCGGCGGCCCGCCAGCAGGCTATCCTTGGCTATCTTCCATGCTGACGGAACCACCAGCAGATGCTCCCCCGCCGGCACATTCCCCAATTCGTAGCGAGCAACCGTCTGATTGCGATAAAACGTAAGCCCGTACTCCATCTCGCGCGAAACACCCCAGAGCGCGAGCGGAAGCTGATGAGTTTCCACGCCGGCGATCTCCACCGCGAGCGGACGCGCCGAAAGCGTCTGATCCATCGAGGTCGCTCCCAGCTTCAGCACTGCCGCGACCGCCAGTACCACCGGAATCAGCGTGACAAAGCGCAGCATGCGCAGGCGCAACCGACTGACCAGCGTCATCGCAATCGCGACGCACAGCACGAACGCTACCGCGAGCGCGAAAAACATGGGCCGTCCCGCGGGCAGGCGGCGCTCGGTCACCGCATACGCAACGAGCAGAGCAGGAACAATCGGCGCCGTCGCCACCAGCGCGTGCACCACCGCCAGCCATTTCGAGACGGGCTGACCCTCTTCCTCTTCCAGATGCTGCCGCAGGTACTCAGCCAACAACACTGCTCCGCCGAGAACCGCGGGAAGAATGTAGCCCGGAAGTTTCGACTGCGAGAGGGAAAAGAACACCACCGGCACAACCAGCCAGCAGCAGGCGAACACGCGAAACTGCAATTCGAGATCAGGCTCGGAAGGCACTGACTTGCGTTCCGCCCACCAGATTCGTACCGATTGAAAAGACGCGGCGGCTACGAAAACCGTCCACGGCACGAGTGCGAGAGCCATGACGGGCAGGTAATACCAGAACGGCTCAGGATGATGGTAAAGATTGCTCGAGAAGCGGGCCAAGTTGTGCTCGAGAATGAATTCGCGGAAAAACTGCGGGTTGCGCATCTCAACCGCGACGTACCACGGCAGAGCCACCACACAGAACACGAGAATGCCCGGTAGCCACAGCGTCCTAACAACCAGGCGGAATTCGCGCGTGGCCGCCGCGAAGAGCACGATGACGGCCCCCGCCAGAAACGGCGCCACCGGCCCCTTGGCCAGCATGCCCAGCGCCACGCAAACGTAAAACGCCGCCAGGTAGATTTGCTTCCCGCTCTCACGCCAGGCCCACCATGCAATCATCCCGACGCCGAAAGCCGCGGCCAGCGCCATGTCCATCGAGGCGGCGCGGGCGTAACCGATCACTACCGCGCACGAGGCCGTGATCAGCGCGGCATCCACCTCCACGCCACGACGAAAGCGGCGGAAGAAAAGATACACGGCGACCACCAGCAGCGTGGCGTCCACCGCCGCCGGAACGCGCGCCGCCACGTCGCTCACGCCGAACATGGAATAGGACAGCATCGCCTGCCAGTAGTAAAGCGGCGGCTTTTCCAGCCAGGCATGTCCGCCGAGCACCGGCGTGATCCAGTCATGACGGTCCAGCATCTCGCGCGCCACCTGCGCATAACGTGGCTCATCGGCGCCGATCAGTCCGAACTGTCCCGCGCCGTAGAAAAACAGAAACGCACAGAAGCCTGCGATCAGGAGCGCGTCTGTGCGGGTGCGCATGGTCATGGGGGAATTATTGATTGTTGATTTCTTGATTGTTGATTGAAAAAACCCAAGGGCGGACTACCGATGGATTTCAATCAACAATCAACAATCACAAAATTAACAATAGTTTTCATTGTACGGAAGGGCCGCGGCGAAGCTGGAAAAGAACCTGGCGAACGGCGTCGGCGAGCGGGCCGTCGAGCGAGCATCCGCTGGCGCATTCGTGGCCGCCGCCGCCGAAACTCTCAGCGACCTCGGCCACATCAAGTTTGCCCTTGCTGCGCAGGCTGACACGAAAGCGCCCGTCGGGCAACTCGCGGAAGAAGGCCGCCACCTCGACGCCGCCGATCGAGAGCACGTAATTCACCAGGCCTTCGCAGTCTTCTTCGATGGCGCCGCAGCGCTCCATCTGCTTCTGCAACACCCAGACGTAGCCGATATGGCCTTCCACATTCAGATTGCGCAGGGCCTCGCCCAGCAGGCGAATTTTGGCCACCGAGTGCGCGAAATAAATGCCGCGAGCACAGTGCGCGGGATCGGCGCCGGCCAGCACGAGTTCACGCGCGAGCGCAAATGTGTTCTCATTCGTCCCTTGAAACATAAACGAGCCGGTGTCGGTCATCAGCGCAGTGTAAAGACAGGTCGCGATCTCGGGAGAAAAGTTCACCCCAGCTTCCCGCGCCAGCCGGAAAACCATTTCCGCCGTAGCCACCGCGTGTGGATCAATCCAGTTGACGTGGGCAAAGGGACGTCCGCTCACGTGATGATCAATGCTGATGAGAAACTGGTCTTCCAGGCCTTCCAGTCGGGTGCGGTGAATGCTGTCGCACTCCAGAATGATCGCCGCTTCGTAACTGCCCGGGACACGGCTCGACTGCACCACCTCATCGGCGAATGGCAGCGAGCGGTAGATGCGGGGAACGCCATCGTGCAGCACAACGTCGGCGTGCTTGCCCATGGCGCGCAATACCTGACAGCAGGCCAGCGCCGATCCGATGGCGTCGCCATCGGGACGGGCGTGCGAGGTCAGTACGAATCGTTCGCGCTGTCCGATCTGCCGCAGCACATCGGCGAGCAGGTCGCTGTGCCTTCTGTCGTTATGGCCGTTTCTCTCCACTAGGTTCCTTGCGGGTCTTGCTGCGTTTTTTCGCCCGCGCCAACAATTCCTCGACTCGCGCCTTTTCCTGTTCCGCGCGGTCCAGCCGGAAATACAACTCCGGGGCGCGTCTTAGGCGAAGACGCTCGACTAGTTCGTGCCGAATGTATTCGCGGGCGGCTTCCAGGCCCTCGATACTCCGGTCCGCATCCCCGTCATCACCCTCCACGTTGACCCAGACCTGCGCCGAGCGCCCATCATCGGCGATATGGACCGCCGTCACGCTCACCAGGCCGATGCGCGGGTCGGCCAGTTCGCCTTCCACGAGCGTTTCGATCTCCTCGCGAAGAGCCTCGCCAACCCGCCCGCGATGGTATTTCAGCCCGCGCTTCTCCACGCTCATCACCCCTCATTAAAACGCATGAGAATATCAGAAAATCGGGAACGCGTGTTGGCCCGGAAGCGCTATTGTCGCCCGCTTTCTTGGGGGAGGGTTAAGTACCGAGGTAACGAAGTGTTAGAGGGTGTTGCGGAAATCATCAATGGGTTTCCCATCTCTGGCAAGAGAGACCGGCGGGACAGCCGAGGCGGCTGTCACCACATGACCTTCGCTCTAGAAGTATTCGACAAACGAATCCGCGATATCGGCGCCGTGGTTGTTGGCGATGCGCGTGGCCGCCAGTTCCACTTTTTTCATCAAGCCATCAAGATAGGCGCGCGAATCGGAGACGCTGACCACGCCGATGGTGGCGCGGTTCCACAGGCCGCTGGCGTCGAGTTCGGCGACCGAAACGTTGAAACCCACGCGCAGCCGGTCTTTCAGGCTGCGCACCACCTGGCGCCGGTCTTTGAGTGATTGCGCGGCTTCGATGTGGAGTTCGAGGGTGAGGAAAGCGATGGGCATGCAGTCCCAGTTCTCAGTTCTCAGTTGTCAGTTCTCAGTAAAACCACCACGACTGCAACTGAGAACTGGGAACTGGGAACTGAGAACTGAGAACTAGTTTAAGCGATTACTTCCGCCGCAATCCGCTCCGTGACGAACGCCTCGATCACATCGCCCACTTTGACGTCGCCGTAGTTGGCGATGGAGATGCCGCACTCCATGCCGTTGGTGACTTCCTTGGCATCGTCTTTGAAGCGGCGCAGCGATTGAACCTTGCCCTTGAATACGACCACGTTGTCGCGCAGCAGGCGCACTTCGGAATCGCGCTTGATCAGGCCGTCGGAGACGCGGCAGCCCGCGATGGTTCCGACTTTCGGGATGCGGAAGGTTTCGAGCACCTCGGCGCGCCCCTGGTAGGTTTCCTTGATGGTCGGTTCGAGCAGGCCGGTCATAGCCCGCTTGATCTCGTCCTGCAGTTCGTAAATGATCGAGTGCAGGCGGATATCCACTTCCTCCTGCTCGGCCAGTTCCTGCGCCTTGCGTTCCGGCCGCACATTGAAGCCGATGATGATGGCGTTCGAGGCCGAGGCCAGCAGCACGTCGGTTTCGGTGATGGCGCCCACGCCCGAGCGCAGCAGCTTCAGCCGCACCTTGTCGTTCGAGAGTTTCGCGAGCAGATCGCTGAGCACTTCCACCGACCCGCCCACGTCGCCCTTCAGGATGATGTTCAGTTCCTTGGTGCCGGCGGTCTTGATCTGCTCGGCCAGGCCTTCGAGCGACACGCGCGAGCTCTTGGCCAGCGCGGCTTCGCGCGCTTTCTGCTCGCGGTACTCGGAAATGCCGCGGGCCTTGTCGCGGTCAGCCACCACGACAAACTGATCGCCCGCCTGGGGCAGGCCTTCCATGCCTAGAATTTCGACCGGCGTGGAGGGCGGAGCAGATTGCAGCGCGGCCCCGCGATCGTCAAACATGGCGCGCACCTTGCCATAGACGTTGCCCACCACAAAATTGTCGCTGGCGCTGAGCGTGCCGTTCTGCACCAGCACGGTAGCTACAGGTCCGCGGCCCCGATCGAGCTTGGCTTCGAGCACCACGCCTGTGGCGGCGCGTTCCGGAGTCGCCTTCAGTTCCGCCAAATCGGCGACCAGGCAGATCATTTCCATCAGCAGGTTGAGGTTTGTTTTCTTCTTCGCCGAAACGTCCACAAAGACTGTCTTGCCGCCCCAGTCTTCCGGCATCAGGCCGCGGTCGGCCAGCTGCTTCTTGACGCGGTCGGGCAGGGCTTCGGGCTTATCAATTTTATTCACCGCAACAATGATGGGAACTTCCGCGGCGTGCGCGTGATCAATGGCTTCGAGCGTCTGCGGCATCACGCCGTCATCGGCAGCCACGACCAACACGACAATATCGGTGGCTTTGGCGCCGCGCGAACGCATGCGCGTGAACGCTTCGTGACCCGGCGTATCGAGAAACACAATCTCGCGTCCGTAAGCCGGCGATTCCTGATCGGTAATGCGGACTTTGTAGGCGCCGATGTGCTGCGTGATGCCTCCAGCTTCGCCTCCCGCAACATTCGTCAGGCGGATCGCATCGAGCAGCGTGGTCTTGCCGTGATCCACGTGGCCCATGATCGTGACCACCGGCGGACGCGGCGTAACCTCGACGGCGGAATCTTCCCCGCTCGCCGCGGCTGCGTCAATATCTTTCGAAGCCTGCTCTTCGAACGTGATCACGTTCGTGTCGGCGCCGAAGAAGCGCGCCATCTCGCTGGCCAGTTCGGCGTCGAGCGTCTGATTGATGGTGGCGAACACGCCCCGGCCCAGCAGGCGCGAAATCAGGTCCTTGGCGCGAATGTCGAGTTTCTCGGCCAGATCTTTCACGCTGACGCCTTCGGTGATGGTGATGTTGCGCGTAATCGGCATCGGCTCGTTCGACACCACCATGCGCGGCGGCGGAACGTAGCCCTTCATCGGGCCTTCTTTGACGCCGCGCGGCACGTAACGCTGGCCGGGTCTGCGCGCGGGCGCGCCCGGTCGACTGCCGGGACGGGCCGGTCCTGGAGGCGGCAGCCCCGGACCAACACCGAGAGGACGAGCGCCCGCCGGAGCCTGGCGCGTTGGGTGCATGGGACGACGCTCGCCGGGACGCAGCGCGGGACGCGGTCCGCCCATTCCCGGAGCCTGCGGACGCGGACGCTGGAAGATAGGCTGGCCGGGCACGGGACGTCCGGGTGCAGGGCGCAGGGCGCCGGCTGCGGGCGCTCCAGTTTGCGCTGACGGCGCGATGGGCCGCGGCGGCGGAGCTTTGTACACCGGACGAGGCCCAGTCTGCGGAACGATCATTCGCGGCGCAGGCGGCTGAGGCGCGGCCGGAGGTGGAGCGGCTGAAATCGGTGTTGCTGCAGGCGTGTGTGGCGGGGCAGACGGCGGCGCCATCACTACGGCCGGAGGCGGAGCGATTGGACGAAGCGGCGCCACTACGGGCGGTGCCAAAGGGGCCGCAGGCTTTTCCACCACCGGAGCCGTCACTGCGGGACGCGCCGGCGGCGCGAGCACAACAGGCGCGGCAACCGGCGCCGCAGGTGGCGGCGTCGGCTTTACAACTGCAGGCGCGACCACAGGCCGCGCGACTACCGGCGCAGGTGCTGCCGCGCGCGCCGGAGGCGCCGGAGGCGGAGCGACCGCTTCCTTCTGCTGTGTAATGGCCTTGAGCACGTCTCCCGGCCGGGAGATGTGCGACAAATCAATCTTGGTCTTGATTTCTTCTTCGCCGCGCAAGGAGCGCGCCGACTTCGCAGACTGCGACTGCGCTTCGGACGAGCCGCGGATGTGCACCCGCACCTTTTCCGCTTCATGCTCTTCGAGAGAACTGGAATGCGTCTTCTTCTCCGTCACCCCGACGAGCGGTAGCGCGTCGAGAATGGCTTTGCTTTTAACTTCCAGCTCCCTGGCGAGATCGTTGATTCGAACCTTACTCATCCGGCCTTTCTTGTGCCCCGCATTGTGGCCTATGTCTTCATTGCAAGCCTCACGGAGTCAGCTTTTCCGCACTCGCACATCATAAAAAACATGTCTGCGCGTGCCATAACTATTCAATTGTTTCGGGAGCGGAGCCGTCTTGCGGTCCCTGCTCTTCGTGTTCCGCCGGAGCGGACTCGGCTTCTGGCGCCGTCTCACTTGCCGCCTCAGTCGCGGTTTCGCCGGCAGAAAGTTCTTCCGCTGCCGCTTCCACCGCAACTTCCGGCGCCGCCTCAGCTTCGGCGGCCACGCCCTTCGCTGGAACTTCGCCTTCTGCCGCGACTGCTCCCGCATCCAGGCTGGCGAAATAATTATTCACCGCGAGACTGATTTTTTCCACCGTCTTGGGGCCGATGCCCTCGATGGCTTCCAGTTGCTCCGGCGTCATGTCCGCCAGCGCTTCCACTGTGGTCACACCCGCAGCGTTCAGCTTCTCCACCAATCCCTCGCCCAGGCCCGGCACGCTCTCCAGCGGCGTTGTCGTTTGCGTGACCAGCGCCGACATCTGCTGCTCCACTTCCTGCCGCTTCTCTTCCTCGCTCTTGATGTCGATCTTCCAGCCGAGCAACTTGGCCGCCAGGCGGACGTTCTGGCCTTTCTTCCC
>DATFNP010000066.1:0-124902 GCA_035266345.1 Candidatus Sulfotelmatobacter sp. | reverse complement strand
CGGACATCGCACGATATTCTCCGCTGGCAGTGCGGATCAGCAGGCCGGGACGGCTTCCAAAACGGAAGATCTTTCCGCTGTTCAGCTTCAACTCTCCGACTCGGCCCGCCACGACGGAATCGCTTCCCAGGTCGGAAGCCTTCGGAGGGATCAAGTAGCGCAAGACAGGATAAATGAAGGCGATGGCAGTCGCGAAGAATCCGCCACCGAGTAGCACCCCAACAAATCGTCTGCGCACGATGGGCGGAGACGGCGAACCGCCCCCGTCGGCCATCCCTTGGCTGCGTGTTGACATCCGGTCTCTCCCGCTGGAGGTGTAATCTTCGCCTTTTACTGAAAGTGTGCGTAGTGACCAGAGTCACAGGTTCCTGTGACTTGGATCATCGTTCCCGGAAGAAATAGCAGGTATCGAAGAACATTGCGCATCTCATGCGCGCAGATCGCGCCCGCAGTCCGGCGCAGGGATAACGAACTTGTTTAAGGATACTGAACACCTCGCCCGGCTTGCGGTTGTCATCGTGATCGCCCTCTTTGCATTCGTCATCTTGCGCGCCGCAGTCGTCCCTGCCAGCTTTGGCCAGTATGGGCACTATCGCGGAGCCGCCATCGCGGAAACGGCGGCGCGGCCCATTGCGTTTGCTGGCCACGATGCCTGCGAGGCCTGTCACACCGACGTTGTCGAGCAGAAGAAGCAGGGCAGGCACGTGGTCATCGCCTGCGAGGCCTGCCATGGACCACTGGCGAAACATGCCGACGACCCCTCCTCGGTGACGCCGCCGAAGCTCGACACCGCCATCCTGTGCGCCCGCTGTCACGAGGCCAACAGCGCCAAGCCCAAGGGCTTTCCGCAGGTGGTGACTGCGGATCACTCGGGAGGCATCGCTTGCGACACCTGCCATCAGCCGCACCGCCCGAAGATTCAAACCAGCACGAATGAGACCAAGACTGAAACCAAAGCCGAGGTCGAGAAAAAGACGGAGGGCAAGAAATAATGGACATCACCCGCCGTCGCCTGCTCGTACTGCTGCCCGCCGCCGCGGTCGCGTGGAAATACGTTCTCGCGGGCACGCCGGAATTGTCACCCAACTACAAACTCACCGAGCATTGGTGGACGATGCTCATCGACATTCCTAAGTGCATCGGATGTGGTAGTTGTGTCCGCGCCTGCGCGGAGGAAAACGATGTTCCTGACGGTTTCTACCGGACCTGGATCGAGCGCTACCACGTCGCCGACTGGAGGCTTGAGCGGCCGGAAGTGGAGTCACCCAACGGCGGCAAGCAGGGTTTCCCGCCCAATCAAGACGCCGGCGGCAAGAACTTCTTTGTCCCCAAGCTGTGTAACCACTGTGCGGACTCTCCCTGCACGCAGGTTTGTCCGGTCGGCGCGACGTTCGTCACGCCGGATGGAGTCGTGCTGGTGGACAAGAATTATTGCCTGGGCTGCCGCTACTGTGTGCAGGCCTGTCCCTACGGCTGCCGCTTTATCAATCCCAGAACCAAGACGGCGGAGAAGTGCTCGCTTTGCTATCACCGCATTAACAAGGGATTGACGACGGCGTGTTGCGAGGTGTGCCCCACGGGCGCGCGCCAGCTTGCCGATTTGAAGAATCCAAAAGACCCGATTCATGAGTTCCTGCGAACTCATAGCGTGCAGGTTTTGAAACCTCACATGGCCACCGGCGCGAAGGTGTTTTACAACGGCATGGACGGTTCAGTCAGATAAATGCAGTGCGATAAGTTCGGTGAGATTGCTTCAGTGAGATAGGTTCGGTGCAATAAGGAGGCTTGTGCAAATCCCTGTTGAAGGCTTCATGTATCCGAACGAAGTGGAACTGCAGTGGAGCGTCCTCATCGTTCTCTATCCCTTCATCACGGGATTGGTGGCCGGGGCCTTCATTCTCGCTTCGCTGGAGCGCGTGTTCCGCGTGGAGGCCGTGAAACCGACCTACCGGCTGGCCTTGCTTACGGCGTTGGCGTTTCTGCTGGTTGCGCCCCTGCCGCTGCAGTTGCATCTTGGCCATCCCGAGCGTTCGCTTGAGATGTATCTGACGCCGCACCGTTCTTCCGCCATGGCCATGTTCGGATTTGTCTATCTCTGGTACCTGATGGCAGTGCTGCTGTTGGAAATCTGGCTCGACTACCGGCGGGATATCGTTGTGAAGTCGCAGACGACCACGGGCGCAGCACGGCTGGTCTATCGCGCGCTCACCCTGGGATCGAGCAATCTCAGCGAACGCTCTCTGCGGATTGACGAGCGCCTCGGCTATTTCATTACCGTCATTGGAATTCCTTCCGCGTTTCTGCTGCATGGATATGTGGGCTTCATCTTTGGATCGGTGAAAGCCAACCCCTGGTGGTCGTCGCCGCTGATGCCGATCGTCTTCATCTTTTCCGCCATGGTGTCGGGCATTGCGGCCGTCATGTTGCTCTACATGCTGTCCACGCGCCTGCGGGGAAGGGAAATTGATATCCGCTGCCTGGACAAGATCGCGCAGTATTTGTTCTACACCTTCGTGATTGACTTCAGCCTGGAGATGCTCGATCTGCTGCAGCGCATCTATGAAGCCGACGAATCGTTCCGCAGCCTGGATTTCATGGTGCACACGCGGCTCTGGAAATCGCAGGTCATTGTTCAGATTCTTCTGGGCACGGTAACGCCCATCGCGTTGCTGGGACTGGCCCAGATTCTGAAGCTGACCGACACCGTGCGCAAACGAATCTACGGGCTTGCAGGATGTTTGACCGTGGTCGGTATTTTTGCGATGCGCTGGAACGTCGTGATCGGCGGCCAGCTCTTTTCCAAGAGTTTCCTCGGATACACGACATACAAGATGAGCTTTGCCACGCGGGAGGGAATGCTCACCGCGATCGCGCTCATGATTCTTCCCTTTGGGATTCTCTGGGTCTTGGTAAAACTCCTGCCGCCCTGGCCGGATGCGGCGATTCCCGCCGCCGGCGCAACTCCGGCGCACGGAACCAGCTAGGCCCCTGTCTGGCGGGGCAGATGCGGAGAAGCGTATGGCGCAAGCTGTCGAAAGCGTCGCATCGGTTGTAGAGCAACTGGGCGAACGAGTGCGGGAACTGGAACGCCGGGTTGCCGCGCTTGAAGGCCAATCCGAACGGCCCACTCCCGCGCCAGCCCAGTTGATCAGCGCACCACTGCAAAGATCGAAAGGCCCCGCCACCTGGCGCGGATTTCCTCCGGCGGAGATGCCGGGTGGAGCTGTACCTGTGCTGGGAAAAGCAGTCCTTGGAATCGCCGGCGCCTACCTGCTGCGTGCCATCGCGGAATTGGGCACGATCCCAAAGCTGCCGGTGCTGCTCGTTGCCATCGTGTACGCGTGCTTCTGGATGGTCTGGGCGGCGAGAACTCACCCCGCCAGCCGGTTTGCAAGTACCGCCTATGGCATCACCTCGGCGCTCATCCTCGCTCCGCTGCTGTGGGAATCCACGGTGCGCTTCCAGGTCCTGTCACCCGCTTTCGCGGCGGTCGTTCTGGTTGCTTTCGCTGTGCTGGCGTTGGCCCTGGCGTGGCGGCGCGACCTGCAGCTGATCCCATGGGTGGCGACGCTTGCGGCGGTGGTCACGGCCCTGGCGCTGATCATCGAAACTCATCAGCTGGTGCCGCTCACTGCGGCTTTGTTGGCCGTGTCCCTGGCGACAGAAATCGCTGCCTGCCTCGGACACCGGCTCAGCCTGCGAGCTGTCCCGGCGCTGGCCTCCGATTTTGCCGTTTGGCTCCTGGTGTATTTACTCGCGTCATCAGAGACGATTCCGGAGGGCTATCCGGCCGTTGGCTCAAGCACCATTACTGTGTTGTGCCTGGTTCTGCTGGCGATCTACGGCGGCAGTATCGGAGTTCGCAGCTTCGCCTTGCGCCAGCGGATCACGTTCTTTGAGATCGGGCAAGGCGTGATCGCCTTCGTGCTGGCCGCGTTCGGCTCGATGCGCGCTACGCGAGGCGCGGCGGCGCCGGCTTTCGGCACGCTGTTCCTGCTGTTTGCGGCCGTATGCTATTGGGGAGCTTTGTCGCGATTCACCGAAGAATCGCAGAACCGAAACCGTCGTGTCTCCGCCACCTGGGCAGCGGCTCTGCTACTGGCGGGGAGTTTCCTGCTTCTTCGCACAAATCTGCTGGCGCCGTTCTTGTGTTTGGCCGGAATAGCGGCGGCTTTCGTGTACACCCGCACGGCGAAGTTCAGCCTTGGCTTGCACGCGTCGTTCTATCTGGCGGCGGCGGCCGCTGTCTCGCCTTTGCCGGCGTATGTCAGAGGCGCTTTGGCCGGGGCGGTACCAGCGGCGCCTGATTGGGGGGTATGGATCATCGCCGTTTCTGGCGCGCTGTGCTACGGCATCGGAGCGCGAAAAATCGAAGATTCGCACAAGCGCCGCTTGTTGTGGGTCGTTCCAGCGGCGCTGGTGGGTTTTGCGGGAGCTGCACTGTTCGTGGTCGCGATCGTGTGGTTAGCCACGGGCCGGCTGGAAGTGGCCGCGTCGCACCTTTCGGTGGTCCGCACGATTGTGAACTGCGCCTTGGCTCTAGGCCTTGGCTTCTTAGGGGCACGCTGGCAACGGGTCGAACTGGGCTGGGTGGCCTATGCCGCCGTCGCCTTCGGCACGCTGAAGCTTTTGTTTGAAGACTTGCGCTTCGGCAATGCTGCCTCGCTGGTGGTCTCGCTTCTGTTCTATGGACTGATTCTGATCCTGCTTCCGCGGCTCATGCGGCGCGGGCAAACCGAGTCCTAGTTCACGGAATCTGCCACACGGTGTCGAGCACGGTGCCGTCCACCCACTTGACGACGGCTACGGGCCGATCTCCGCGCTTTGGCTGTTGGGGCTTGCCGCCGCAAATGCGCTCGACTTCCTTCTTGATGTCCTGGATGGGGCGGATGGGAAGTTTCGAGCCTTGGACTGCGTCCATCAAATCCTGGCGCCGCGGATTGATGGCAATGCCGCGCTCGGTCACGACTACATCAATCAATTCGCCGGGTCCGCACAGCGTGGTGACTTCGTCTCCAATGACGGGAATGCGATCGCGGAAGGATGGCACGGCCAGGATGGTGCATCCGGCCGAAAGGCAGTTCTGCCATCCGCCGATGCCATGCAGCAGCCGTCCATCGGAGTGTGTGACCACGTTAGCGTTGAAATTCGTATCCACCTCGGTAGCGCCCAGCACCACGGCGTCCACCAGGGAAGCGAAGTTTCCCTTGCCGTGGTAGTTGTACGAAGTGAACGGAGAAGTGGCCACGTGGCGCGGGTTGTTGGCGATGGATCGCACTCCATCGAGATCGAACGTTTGTCCGTCGAGGATGTAGTCGGTGAGTCCCTCTTCCAGCAGTTCGACCAGGTACTTGGTCGAGCCGCCGCGCACGAAGCGGGCTTTGACGCCGTCCTGCTTCATCATCTGCTTGAGATAGCTGACGAAAGCCAGAGCGATGCCGCCCGCGCCCGCCTGGAAGGAGAAGCCGTTGCGCATGATGCCGGCCTCGCGCAGGAATCGCGCCACGAACTCGGCGATGCGCAGCCGGTCGGGCGAGCGCGTGATTTGCGTGGTGCCGGAAACGATCTTGGCCGGGTCGCCGATGGAGTCCACCTCGACCACGTAATCCACGTTGTTGCCTTGAATCTGCCAGGGAATGCAAGGGAAGGGAACCAGACTGTCGGTGACGGCGATGACGTGATCGGCGTAGGTCGAGTCCGCGAGAGCGAAGCCCAGCGAGCCACAGGCGGATTTTCCATGCGAGCCATCGCAGTTGCCGAAAGGGTCGGCGGTCGGCGCCGCAATCACTGCAATGTCAACGTGGACTTCGCCGTCCTGAATGGCCTGCCAGCGTCCGCCGTGCGAGCGCAAGACTCCCGTGCCGCGCATTTTGCCCTGAGTGCAGTAATCACCCAGCGGCCCGTTCATGCTGCCTTCGATGTGCTCGATGACGCCCGACTCCATCAGCTCGATCGCTCCCTTTTGCGAAGGGAAGGATGCACTGGGGAACCACATCAGGTTCTTGACGCCGATTCTGGCCGCAGCTTCGAGCGCCATCAGGGCAACGCGGTCGCCATCGCGAAGATGATGGTGGGAAGAAATGACCATGCCGTCGCGCAGCCCGCATTTTCGCAGCGCCGTTTCAAGATCAGGGACACGTTTGTCGCCGTCATCGGGATAGTCTGCAGCCGTGCGAACTGGTGGCGAGGCCTTGGTTCCAGCCGGATGGTGCTGGCCCACGCCTTTGTAGGGAGCTTGAGGACGGCCATTCACCGTTTCCGGAACCATGCGTCCTGCCGCATTTGCTGTCAGTGCAGACTTGTCGAGAATAGCCACTAAACCCCCATCGCGTTCCATCACTCACTCACTCACTCATGTTAGTCGGCGAGGCCCATCGCTCGGGCCCGCTCCATCAGTTTCAGGGCCCGATGCACGACTGGCGGATCAATCATCTTCGACCCAAGGCTCACGACGCCCAGGCCCTTTTCCTGCGCCTCGTTGAAGGCAGCTACGATCTTTTGCGCTTTCTCGATCTCGGCCGAAGTGGGTGCGAATGCTTCGTGAATCACGGCAATCTGAAGCGGGTGAACGCAGCCCATGCCTTCAAAGCCGAGAGCGCGCGAGTTGAGGCCCCAGGCGCGCAGGCCGTCCATGTCGCCGACGTCACCAAATACAGAATCAATGGCTTGTACCCCGGCCGCGTGCGCCGCGTTGGCCACGACCTGCCGCGCGTACAGTGATTCCGCGCCACCGGCGGTTTTCACCACACCAAGGTCGGCAGTGTAGTCCTCCAGTCCGATGGTTAGCGCTGCAATCTGATCGCTCGCTTTTGCGATGGCGAACGCGTTCTCGATCCCCAGCGCCGATTCGAGAATGGGCATCAGCCAGATCGGGCGCGTGACCCCATACTCGGCTTTCACGCCTTCGATTCTCCGGCTGACTTCGACGACCTGATCCGGAGTCTCGACTTTCGGAATCAGGATCAAGTCCGGAGACTCGGGCACGATCTCGTGCAAATCCTCCAGTCCCAAGGGAAGCTGGTTCATGCGCACCATGCGCTCGCAGTGGAGAAAATCAACCGCGCGCAGCGCATTGCGCACCAGCAGCCGGGCAGCGTCTTTTTCGCCGGGGTGCACCGAGTCTTCGAGGTCTAGGATGACCCCGTCGGCCCCGTGCAGCGCCGCGTTGATGAAGTACTTGGGCTCGCTGCCGGGAACGTAGAGCCGCGAGCGCCGCATGCGATCACCAGCCGAAGCTGCGGGCAGCGCCATTCGGTCCGGGAGCACCCTGGTGCCTTCGGCCAGTCCCGCTCGCCGGACGGCAGCCTCGATGCGCGCAGCAATTACGAAGGGCAGCGCGCCTTCATCATGGATTTGGACCAGAGCGTGCCGCACGCCCAACGCCTCGATCACTTCCTCGGCTTGCCGGCGGATTGAGTCGCCGTAGTAAGGTTTGACACGCGACTCGAGATCAATCTCTACCCCGCCGCGCTCGCGCGGTTCGATCCGCACGTGCAGGTCGGAGCGTATCTCGGCGCCCCAGTGTCCCGCTTCGCCCGATCGAGTTTCCATGGCAAGTGTCATGAGAAAAACTCCTGTTCAGCTCAGCCTGGCCAGTACCGCATCCGCCATTTGCACCGTGCTGGCCGCACCCTGGCTGATGGACCTGGCTCCGCCCGAAATGCGCATCATGTCATAGGTGCGCACTTTGCCTTCCTCCACCACAGCCGCAATCGCTTCGCGGATGCGGCGCGCCTTGTCTACTTCGCCGACGTGTTCCAGCATCATGACGGCCGAAAGGAGCATGGCAATCGGATTCACAATCGGCGGATTGAGTTCGGCATACTTCGGTGCGGAGCCGTGCGTGGGTTCGAATACAGCTACCTCGTCGCCGATGTTGCCCGATGCTGCGAATCCCAAGCCTCCCACCAGGCCGGCGAAAGCGTCGGAGATCACATCGCCGAACAGGTTCGAGGCCACAACCACGCCGTAGTCCTCTGGATTCTTGGTGAGCCACATCGTCTGCGCGTCAATGTTGGTGGACCACAATGCGATTCCGGGAAATTCCTTGGCCACCGCCTTGGCTTCGTCTTCCATCATTCCAGAAGTCTCGCGCAGCACGTTGGGCTTCTCGCAGATGGTCACCGACTTGTAGCCCTGCTTCTTCGCCCACTCGAAAGCTGCTTTGCAGATCTTGCGCGCCGCGTTTCGCGTAATGATCCGCACAGAGATCGCGAGATCGGCGCCGGGCACCGCCGCAAACGGTTTGAATTTGGAATGCGTCGCAAGCGCGGCGCGTACCTGGTCGGGAGGATTGGTCCACTCTACTCCCGCGTACAGGCCCTCGGTGTTTTGCCGGAAGACGACTACATTGACGACCGGCTCCTCAAAGCCTCCATCGGTGCGCTTGCGAATGAAATTCAGCGGATTGCCGGGGAACGAAATGCACGGGCGAACACAGGTATCCAGGTGAAAGCGTTGCCGCATGGTGACGATGGGGCTGAAGTACGAGTAGCCTTTGCCCTTGAGTTCTGGATTCAGTTCGGCCTCGGCTTCTTTCTTCGGTTTGGAAGTGATGGCGCCAAAGAGTCCCAGTTTGTGTTTGGCCAGCAGATCAATCGTGCGCTGGGGGAGCGCGTTGCCCTCGCGGCGCCAGCACTCCCAGCCGATGTCGGCGTGGATGTACTCGGCGTCAAACTCGACAGCCTTTAGGACTCGCAGCGCTTCAGGCAAAACCTGATTGCCGATTCCGTCTCCGGGCATCGTGATTACGGTGTGTTTCGCCATGGTTGCTTAATCTCCTGAAAATGACGACAGACTGATCCTTACGGTGCTAGGCCAATCCCAGCCTTTTCGCGACTACGTTCTCCGCGCCGCCGGCAATGACCAACGACTGCGGCACCGCACCCAATGGCGGGAAGGAGAATTGTTCTCCGCGCCAGGTGACAGTGCTGGAAGTGAAATCTATATCCACAGCGTCTCCCGGGACGATCGTTTTCTCTTTCTCCGCGATCGCTGCCGCAAACTGTTCGCGCAGCCGTTTGACCAGGCCAGGAACCTCGATGCACAAGAAGCCATTGTTATAAGCGTTACGCAGATAGGTTTGCGAAAAACTGGCCGCGATCACCAGCGGAATGCCCTTGGCTTTCAGGCAGGTGACGGCTTGTTCGCGGCTCGATCCGGTGCCGAAGTTGAACCCGCCGACCACCACGTCTCCCGCGCCGGTGCGCCGCGCGAACTCTGGATCATAATTCTCCATCACGACTTTGGCCATCATCTCAGGCGTCATGTCGTCGCGGTAGGTGTAGTCCTTGCCGTAAATGGCATCCGTGTTGACGTTATCCTGCGGCATAAATACCAGCCGGCCCTCGACACGTTCCGGGAAACCGGGCAGGATCTGCACGCGCTCGGCGGGTGGCCCGTCGAAAGCAAACTCCTGGTACTGGCGAACCGGGGCGCGCCCGGAAAACTGACCCGGCCCCGTGATGTAGCCGGCGACCGCCGACGCCGCAACCACTTCCGGACTTCCCAGATAGCACTGAGCCTCGCGCGATCCCATGCGGCCCTTGAAATTGCGATTGGTGGCCGAGATGCCGACCTCGCCTTTTTCTAACAGCCCCGTTCCCAGGCCGATGCAGGGGCCGCAACTGGGGGGCAGCGGAATTGCCCCGGCTTCGAGCAGGGTCTGCCACACGCCGCGTTTTTCTGCTTCCTGCTGCACCCACGCGCTGGCCGCTCCCAGGTAGAACTTCACTCCGGGCGCGACCTTCTTGCCGCGCAAGACGCGCGCCGCAGCTGCCAGATCCTCAGCGCGGGAATTCACGCACGACACCAGGTATGCCTTTTGAATGGCAACTTTCTTCTGTTCCATCGCAGCGACCGATTGCATCTCTTGCACAGTGTCCGGCCCGGAAACGTGCGGCGTGACATGACTGAGATCAAGAACGATGCGGGCTGCGTAGGCGGCGTCGGGATCGGGACGTGGCGGAGTAGCGGCCCACTTCTCGATGTCGGCTTCGGTGAAGCGCTCAACCTGCACGGCTTTCAAACGCTGGTGCACGCCGCGAAGATAGCGGATAGTGACCTCATCCACAGGAAACCAGCCGACCAGCGGTCCCCACTCCGTCGTCATGTTGGAGATGGAGAAGCGTGCGTCCATCGTCAAACTGGCCACGCCCGGCCCGGAAAACTCAACCGCAGCGTTAAGGACCTCGTCGTGGTTGTAGAGGCCGCAGAGAGCGATGATCACATCTTTCCCGCTGACGCCCTCCGGTAGCCGGCCTTCCAGCACGACCTGAATCGCCCGCGGAATCTGCCACCAGAATTCCCCGGTAGCCCAAACCGCAGCTGCGTCCGTGCGGACGATCGGCGTGCCGATGGCTCCCAGCGCGCCGTACATATTCGAATGCGAGTCGGATGCAACCACGAACGATCCCGGTAAAACATATCCGCGCTCGACCATGATCTGGTGGCCGATGCCGGAGCCGGCAGGATAGAAATCAACGCCGTGCTCTTTGGCGAAGGCTTCAATCGAGCGATACTTTTTCAGGTTGGATTCGTCATGGTTCTGAATGTCGTGGTCCAGTGCGAAGACCAACTGCCTGGGGTCGTATATCTTTTTCGCGCCGATGGCCTTGAATTTGCTCATCACGGCCGAGCTGTTGTCGTGCGTCATCACGTGAAACGGCCGGATGGACAGGAAATCGCCGGCCCGCAACGGCCGCTGCGGGCCCTCGGCGAGGTGGGCTTGCGCGATCCTTTCGACCATCGTCTGCGGCATGGGAAAACTCCAATCGGATCGCGGCACGCTTCATCGAACCCGAATGATGCGTGAACGCTGGGTCAGCAAACCCTGGGTCAGCAAACCCTGGGTCAGCGAACTCTGGCTCAGCGCTTCTTTGTCCGGCCTTTGGCGCGGGTCCTGGTCTTGCCCCTGGCTGCGGCGGGCTTCCTCTTTGCCAGGTCAGATTTCATGAGCGCCATCAGTTTGCTCACGGACTCGGCTCGTTCCAAATTCCAGATAGCTTCTTTCACTCGTTTTTGCGCGCCTTGGGATAGCACTCCATCGGCGAGAGCGGCAAATTTTTCTTCCACTTCCTGATCGGTCAGCGGGTTGCGCGGATCGCCCTTGGGATAGTCCAGCTGCTTGGAGAACGTCCGGCCGTCCGTGGTTGTGAGGTTGACGATCACACGCTGCAGCGCTGGAAATACTTTTTCGATCTCCGGATCGGCGACCACCTCGACCTTCTTAAGTTGCGCCCGAATCTTCGGGTCCATGATCTTTTCCATGGTGAACTGCACGGGAGTGACCTGGCGTTCGACTAGCGCCGCGGCGATCACGTAAGGCAGCGAGTGATCGGCAGTCTCTTTGGTGTGCGGATCATACTTGCTGGGATCGGAGAGAATGTCTGCCGCGCGCGCCAGGGAGCGAATCTGAATCTTCTCCACTTGTTCAGGATGCAAATCGTTGGTCTTCACCAGATCGAGCACGGCGGAAATCGGCGTGTGGGTCAAGGCTTCGGTCGGAAAGGCCTTCATACCACATTGCGTGATGCGCCACGAATCTCCCAGGCCATCGGTGAGCAGGTCGAGCTTCCACTCCGGGCCGAAAACGTGGGTCAGCCCTTCCTTGCCGTCAATCACGTGCTCCGGGCCCGAGTAGCCTTTTTCCGCCAGCAGCGCCGCGAGCACGCCACTTTGCGTCGCCATTGGATCCACCGTGTTCTTCATCATGGTCAGCTTCCCAGCAGTAACGGCGCCGAGCGTGCAGTGGCGGCTGGCGGAAATGCCGATGGCATGCTGAATCTGTTCCCAGGGCAGGTGCAACGCGCGGCCGGCGACAATCGGCGACACGAACGCGGTCAGCGTGGCGTGATGCCAGCCGCGCTCGCGAATTCCTGGAAACGCGGCTTCGCACAGCCGCATCTCGAACTCGTGGCCAAGCACAAGTCCGACGATCAACTCCCTGCCGTCGCTGCCCGCTCGCTCGCAGCAGGCGATCGCCGCCGGGAAAATGTCAGAGGGATGCGAAGGGTCCTGCTTCCAGTAAATGTCGTTGTAGTCCATGCAGCGGATCATGAGCGCGTTGGCGAGCGAGGCTGAGACCGGATCGATGTGCCTGCCGGTCCCGATCACGGTGGCCGTTCCACGACCGGCAACTTCGTCCAGCACATCGAGAGCAATCCTTACGTCGTGCTGCTGGTAGCCCCCCAGCGCGCATCCCAAGGAATCCAGCAGAAAACGCTTGGCTTGGTAGACGGCGTCCTGGGAAAGGTTCGAATACTGCAAACTGGCCGCCCAGCGCGACATCCGAGCGGTGACGGTCTCCTTCGAGGGGGCGGGTTTCGTGGCAGACAAGGACGTTCTCCTTACGATTTCACTCGGATGTTTTTCGGATTCTTGAAGGGCAGAAACGCCATGAAGTCGGCGTGATGCACAATGAACGCTTCGGTGGTTCGCTTGACCAGATCGCCTTCGGCGGCATGAGCGGCAATGATGTGGCACACGGAGTCTGGAACGCCGCATTCCATCGCCAGCGCGACGCCGGTGAAGGGATGACGCAGCGCCTCACCGCGCTCGCTCTGCCGGCTCTTACCGTCCGGGCCGATTTCGTACTCCAGCAGTTTGCCCACGTCGGCCAGAATCGCTCCCGCAATCACCGTGTCCAGGTCAATCGGCAGGGCACGTCCCATAAAGGATTGCATGGCTTTGGCGCTCTCGCGCGCAATGTGCACGACACAGCGCTTGTGCTCCATAAAGGTGATGGGACAATTCGGAACGAGCAAAGTGAACGGAATCTGGTTCAGGTCGTCGCCCTTGAGCGGGCTGCGCTCGAGGGCCTTGATCCAAGTCTGGGTAACCTGCTCACGCAGCTGGAGGTTCTTGATCCAATCAATCTCGGGCCAAAGTTGCTTGATGGTCTCCCGCATGCCTGCCTTCCGTCCAAAAACCCCTTAGTATAGCGCGAAGAGGTCAAAGCGACGACTGGGATCACGGCGAACTCACTGAGTCTGTAACAGTCTAGAGATGGCCTTTTCGAAGACTGCGGCACCCGTGGCTCCCGTGTATTTGGCAGCGATGCGCCCGTCGCGGCCAATCAGAAACGCGATCGGCAATCCCAGCACTCCTCCGTAAAGCTCACCCGTTTTCGCGTTCCCCATGGCGACCGGGTAGTTCATGTGGAATTGCTGATAGAAACTGCGGACGGGTTCAGGTCCGTCATCCATGGAAACCCCGATGATCTGCAAACCGTGATCGGCATATTTCTGCTGCAACTCCACGAAATGCGGCGTTTCCTCCCGGCACGGAACACACCAGGTCGCCCAGAAGTCGAGCAGAACGACCTTGCCCCGGTAGGAAGAGAGGCGAAGTTGCTGTCCATCCAATTGTGGGAGGGTAAAGTCGGGCGCAAGCGGATGATCCTTCACAGCGGCGATTCCCGAGTGTGAATGGCTATGGGTGAACACGTAAAACCCGGCGACGGCGGCCAGAATCAGCGCGGCAATGAAAAGCTTTTCCTTCATCACCGGGCCTACTCTCCCTTTGCCACTGGATAGCCCTTATCCACCCAATTCGTGCCGAAGTTGTCGGAGATGTACAGCACCTTGACGTTGGTGAATCCTAAAGCTCGCAGCGCATCATCGGCGGGTTTAACGTTCGGACAATGCGTCCACGGACAGCATCCGCAGTAAAGAACGATGAACTTTGTCCGGGGCAGCGGTTCGACTCGCTTGCGCAGTTGCTGCAATCCGGCCTCACTCGAAGCCGGGCCGATGTACTCCGATCCTGGAATGTGCGCCTGCGCGAAAAGAACGCGAGACCCGACCTGGATCATGAGCGGCTTCTCCTTGCCGGAAGACTGCAGGAGTTTCACCAGATCATCGGGATTGATCAGCCTTGCGGTCGGAATTGCGGTTGCCTGATACGCCTCCACTGACGCCACGATCATGACTGCGAACGCCGTTATCATGAGTGCTAGCTTTGCGTATTGCGGTATGGTTCTCATTAAGACCTCTGAAGACCTCAACTGAGGATGATTCCTTCCTCTCGCAAGAATACATTGTCATCAGCTTGCAAGTTACAGCGCGGATTGCGCCGCGAGTTTGCGCAATCGCTCCGCCGCACTCTCCGGGGTGAGGTCGCGTTGCGGCATGCCCAGCATTTCAAAACCGACCATAAACTTGCGGATTGCCGCCGAGCGCAGCAGCGGCGGATAGAAATGCGCGTGAAAGTGCCACTCGGAGTGATCCGGACCATCCGTTGGCGACTGGTGAAAGCCCATGGAATAAGGGAAGGGAGCGTTGAACACCTTGTCGTAGGTCGAAGTCACTTGCTGAAGAATCTGGGCAAGCGATCGAACGTCGTCCGCGGTGAAGTCCTGCATGCTCCCGAAGTGGCGCCGGCTGCAGAGCAGAACCTCGAACGGCCAAACCGCCCAGAAAGGCACCAGGGCCAGAAAATTGTCGTTCTGACAAACCAGGCGAACCTGCTGCTTTTTTTCCAACCGGATGTAGTCACACAGAAGGCACCGGTTGTGCAATTTCCAGTAGGCGCGCTGTGCGGCCAGTTCTTTGGCGGGCGCTTCCGGAATTGAAGACGTCGCCCAGACCTGGCAATGGGGATGAGGATTGCTCGCGCCCATCATGGCGCCGCGGTTCTCGAAAATCTGGACGTGCCGAATGCCCTCGATGGCGCCCAGCTCCCTGAACTGATCCATCCAGGTGCGAACCACCGGTGCAATCTCATCCGGGCTCATCGTCGCCAGCGTCAGGTCGTGACGCGGAGAGAAGCAGATTACGCGGCAGATGCCGGGTTCCGCTTCGGCGACGAGCAACCCCATGCCGTCAAGATCCAAACGATCCGGCAGCGTGCTTGGACTTAGACCCGCAAAGTCATTTTCAAAGACGAAAGTCGAGGAATATGCGGGATTGCGAATCCCTCCGGCCCGAGGATTTCCGGGACAGAGATAGCAGTTCGGGTCGTAAGCCGGCGCTGGTGTGGTCTTCGATTGCTCCACTTCCCCCTGCCAGGGGCGCGTGGCGCGATGGGGAGAGACCAGCACCCACTCGTTGGTCAGGGCGTTCAGCCGTCGGTGCGGATCTTCGGTGAGTTTCAATCGGCAGCCTCTGCGCATTTTACGATGAGCGGCGGGAAATCGTCTTTGCCGGCGGCATTTCTGCTGCCGCATGGCATAATCTTCGACAACCTTAGGACCGGCGCCGAGAAAGCTCACCTAGGAGACAGGCAAGGCTGGAATCTCACATGGTCGTCATTGTGATGGGAGTGGTGGGCGCCGGCAAAACGACCGTTGGAAGTCTGCTGGCCCAACAACTGGGATGGGAGTTCGCCGACGCGGATGACTTCCATCCGCAAGGCAACGTCGAGAAGATTCGGCGCGGCATCCCGCTCACGGACGAGGATCGTCAGCCCTGGCTGGAACGCCTTCGCGCTGAGATCACCACTTGGATCGCTCACAGCCGCAACGTTGTGCTGGCGTGCTCGGCGTTGAAACGCAGCTACCGGCAGCAACTGGAAGCCGGCCCGGAGGTCAGATTTGTGTATCTGCAGGGAAGCGCCGACTTAATCGCAGAACGCCTGCGCTCGCGGCAAGGACACTTTGCGGGCGAGCAGATTCTGGCCAGCCAATTCGCCGAATTGGAGGAAACGGAAACTGCCTTGACCGTCGGCATCACATCCTCGCCCCCGGAAATCGCCGCCACGATTCGGGAAAAGCTCGGCTTGGCGTAGAATCCTCGGGCATCAAAATCAGCCTCCGGGAATGCTCTTGGAAACCGTACCCAACCGCCTCGAATCCAGCGTCGTCTCCCGGCTGATGTGGCGGCTGATGCCGTTTCTGTTCCTGCTTTACATCGTCGCCTACCTCGACCGCATCAACGTCAGCTTCGCGGTGCTGCAGATGCGCGACCAACTTGGCATCAGCGACCGCGTTTACGGGCGTGCTGCGGGGATGTTTTTCGCCGGGTACTTCCTTTTCCAGGTGCCCAGCAATCTCGTGCTGGAAAGGTTCGGCGTCCGGCGCTGGATTTCAGGCCTGATGGCGACCTGGGGAGTGATCTCCTGCCTGATGATCTTCATTCATGGGCCACGGAGCTTCTATGCGATGCGCTTCCTGCTGGGAGCGGCCGAAGCCGGATTCTTTCCGGGCATGATCCTCTACATGAAGCGATGGTTCCCGGCTAACGCCCGGGCCCGGGCCGTGGCCTGGTTCATGACGGCGAATCCCATCGCGGGCATTGTCGGCAGCCCGATCTCCGGGGCCTTGCTCGGGCTTCATGGAGCCGGATTCGCCGGCTGGCAATGGATGTTCCTGATGGAGGGCGCGCCTGCCATCCTGCTCGGAGCAACCGTGTACCGGGTTCTCTCAGATAGCCCGCAGGAGGCACGCTGGCTGAAGGGCGAGGAGCGCGCTTGGCTGCTCGAGAAGTTGGCGAGCGAGCAGCAGGCAGAATCAAGCCTGCCGCAGGGCAGTCTGCTGCGAGTTCTTCTCAGTCCGAGGATCTGGCTGCTGTCGCTGGTCTACTTCGGCGTCTCGACCACGGCGTACGGGGTCACTTTGTGGCTGCCGACGGTGATCCGTGCTGTGTCGGGGCTCAGCTATATCTGGACGGGCGTGGTGGCGGCGGTTCCGTTCCTGGTCGCCGCTATCGTGATGGTTCTGGTCGGGATGCACTCCGACCGTAGCGGCGAGCGCCGCTGGCACACCGCAATTCCTGCCTTTGTGGGAGCGGCTGGGCTCGCGGCGGCCGGGTACGGAAATTCTCCGGTCTTGGTAGTAGCTGGCATCGGGCTCGGGCTGGCCTGTGCCGAGGCGATGGTGGGACCCTTCTGGGCGATGGCCACTTCGCGTATGGCGGGTCTCTCAGCAGCCGCTGGCATCGCCGTCATCAATTCCCTGGCAAATCTCGGCGGATATTTCGGCCCCGACGTCGTCGGATTCTTTCGAACCGCAAACGGCGGGTTTCAGGGAGGGCTGCTGGCGATCGGGGCGACCGTGGCCCTCAGCGGCATAATTGCGCTCGCCGTGGGGCGGCAGATAGGCGATGAAAAGGAGAAATGAGGCGGGAGGTCGCTTGGGGTCTGGTTTTTGCGATTTCGGGGCCGGGAAGCGCAATCTGCCGCCTTCCCCTTCGCTCCATCCCCTCAATTGTTTACAATAGGGACTTCGTCTGCCTGTTGATAAGGGAGCCCCATAGTAGGAACGAAGATTATCTTGGAATCGGTAAACCACAATTCCAGTGCGGCCCCCACCGTCTACTGGCGGGTGGAAGGCAGCCTCCTTGACCTGACCGTCGTCAGGCCGGTGGCTTTCTTCACCTGGAACGCTCAGACCTTCAGCGAGCGCTTCCGTCGCCGCGGCCTGATCTTTCTGGCGGCCTTATTGCGCCCGTTCCTGTACTCCACCAACCGCAAATTTGCCACACGAATGGTGCACGCCGTCCTGCGCGGGGTCACCCGCGACCGCCTCGATCTGCTGGGTGAGGAGTACTTCCAATACAAACTGCAGCCGCGCTTGAAAGAGCAGGGCGTGCAAAAGGTGCAAGAGTTGGTGCAGGCTGGCGCCGATGTGGTGCTGGTGAGCCAGGCGCTGGAGCACATCATGCGCCCTCTGGCCCAGCATCTGGGGGTCAAGCGGATCGTGGCCAACCGCCTGGAGTTTCGCGATGGCGTGGCGACCGGCAGGCTGCTGGAGCCGGTGATCCGCCCGCGCGGCGCGTTTGCTCCCTTCCGCGAAAACATGCCGGACGGCCGCCGGGCTCCCAAGACCCTAGCTCGCCATCTGGACATTTCCCTCGAGGCTCTGCGCGCGGCGGCGATTCCGGCAGAGCGACAGGCCGCGGCGCCCGAACGGCCCGTCGTCCATTTTGACGGCCAGAAGCAGTCCCAGAGATTTTCCGTCCGGCGGGCTTTTGCCGGAAAGCACGTCATGCTGATCGGCGTGACCGGGTTCATCGGCAAGGTATGGCTGGCCAATACCCTGCTGGATTTGCCAGACGTGAAGCGCATCTACCTGCTGATTCGCAGGCAGAAATCGAATCCGGCGGAGCGGCGCTTTGAGAAGATGGTCGAAGATTCTCCCGTGTTCGATCCGCTTTTTGAGCGCTACGGAGACAGTCTCCCAGAGTTTCTGCGCGAGAAGATCGAAGTTGTCGAAGGCGACGTGACCCAGCCGGGTCTGGGGCTGAGCTTTGAGACCTCGCGCCGCCTGCAGAAGGATCTCGACTTGATCATCAACAGTTCGGGCCTGACCGATTTCAATCCCGACCTGCGCGATGCGCTCACGACCAATACGGATGCCGCGGTTCACGTAGTTGATTTCATGCGGACCGCCGACCATGCCGGCCTGCTGCATCTTTCGACCTGCTACGTGGCTGGCGAACAGGATGGTCGGGTCAGCGAGAAGCTGATTCCCAACTATAGCCCGCGCGGCTTGGACGGCTTCGATGCCGAACAGGAATGGAAAACCCTGCATGAGTTGATCAAGCGGGCCGACACGCAGTCCGAGAGCGAGGAAGTCACCTCGGGACTGCGCCTGCAGGCGCGTTCCAAAGAACACGCCGCGAAAGACCTTCAGGGCGCGGCGCTAGAAAACCAGATTCGCAAGAACCGGGTTCGCTGGCTGAAGACCTACCTGACCGAAGCCGGGACGCGGCGCGCCAAGGAACTGGGCTGGCCGAACACCTACACGCTCACCAAGAGTCTGGCCGAATCGCTGATCGCCAAACGCGGCGCGGGACTGCCGATTGCCGTGGTGCGTCCCGCGATCGTGGAAACCTCAGTCTCGAAGCCGTTTCTGGGATGGAACGAAGGCATCAACACTTCGGCTTCGCTTTCTTATCTGCTGGGCACATATTTCCGCCAGTTGCCTTCCAACGAAAGCAAGCGGCTGGACATCATTCCAGTAGATGCGGTGTGCGCGGGCATGACCCTGATTGCCGCCGCCGTCATGGAGCGCCGGCATGCCCCCCTGTATCAGCTTGCGACCTCGGTCACCAATCCCTGCGACATGGGACGGTGCATCGAGTTGACCTCTCTCGCGCACCGCAAGCATTACCGCGCCCAGGAAGGGCTGGAATCCTGGCTGCGCCTGCGTTTTGATGCGATTCCGGTCTCGAAGACGCGCTATAACCGCATGTCGGCGCCGGCGCAGAAGGCGATCGTGAAGTCCATTCAGCGCATCATGTCTCCGCTGCCACTGCGGAAGGCGCCCCTGGTTAAGACCGAGCGCAACCTGGAACGCGTGGAAAAGCTGATTGAACTGTTCGAGCCGTTTATCCTGCTGCATGAGCATGATTTCGCGGCGGAAAATATCGAGAAGCTCTCGCACGCGCTCGTTCCCGAGGAGCTGGACGATTTCGCTTACGATACGCGGGCGCTCGATTGGTGGGAGTACTGGATCAACATTCACATCCCGGCGCTGCGCCGCTGGACTTATCCTTTGATCGAAGGCCGGCCTCTGGAAGCGCGGCCTCCTCGCAGCTTTCAACTTGCGCCCGCCAACGGCATCGCCGTGAAGACCGGGACCAACGGAGCCACGTGGCGATATTCCTGACCGGTTCGACCGGATACATCGGCGCGCACGTCGCCGCCAATCTGCTGGAAGGCCACGGCGCCGCGCTGAATCTGCTGGTGCGGGCGCGCGACCCGCAGGAGGCCCAGTTGCGCCTTTGGCAGTCTCTGCAGTTGCACTTGAATTTCCCGCGTTTCTTCGAATTCCTGCAGACCAAGATGCGGGTGTTCTGCGGCGATTTGACTTCGCCCGGTTTCGGCCTCAATCGCGACGAATACGACCGACTGGTTCACACCACAGACTCCGTCATTCACTGCGCCGCGTCGCTGAACCGGAAGTCGGAAAAAAGCTGCCTGAATGTGAACCTGCGAGGCACACTCGAAGTCCTGACGCTGGCTCGGCATGCCGAGCACTACCATGGCCTCCGGCGTTTCAGCGAGGTCAGCACCGTGGCCGTGGCCGGCAAGCGCCACAACGAAGTGGTCACCGAGGACCGCTCCATCGAGTGGGACCGCTCCGACTACGATCCCTACGCGCGTACGAAGAAGTTTTGCGAGCACATGACGCGAGTGCTGCTCCCCGACACGCCCAAGACGGTTTTCCGCCCCAGCATCGTCCTCGGCGACAGCCGCCATGCCGAGACGACGCAGTTCGATATGGTCAAGGCGTTTGTGTTTCTGGCGGGTCTGCCCGTGCTGCCGTTCCGTCCCAACGACAAGATTGACATCGTGAATGTGGACTTCGTTGCCGATGCCATCGCCACGCTGCACCAGAAGGATCAGCCGAACTACGACACCTATCATCTTTCCTCGGGCACGTCTTCGCAGACCTTCCGCCAGTTGACGACGGCGCTGGCCGCGGCGCAACAGAAACGCTGCCCCATGTTTCTGCCCTTTACGGAGAAGCCGTTTGCCGGCTCCGTCAACTTCCTCTCCAACCGCAAGGGGTCGCTCGGCTACGGCGCTTCGCTGATGAAAGTGTTCATGCCTTATCTGGTGTGGAACACCGTGTTCGATAACACGCGCGTGACCTTCGAACTGGGACGCAAGCCGGTGCCTTTTTCCCAGTACAGTTTCCCGCTGCTGAAATTCAGCCGCGAGAATAATTTTCGCTACAACTACCAGCCTTGGCCCGCCGCCGCGGGAGGTACCGCCGCATGATGGATTTCATTTTGGAAGCGTGGGTCAGCGGCAACATCGAGCGCGCGAAAACCAGGTGGATCCTCGGCGGAGGCGCACCCTGGCAACCGGGCGAAAAACTGAAGCTGCTCTTCGCCGGGTACAACGGCACACGCAACATGGGATCGGACGTGCGCGTCGAAGAGATGCTGCGCCAGATTCGCCATATCCTCGGCGCCAGCCAGGTTGAGTTCAGCGTGATGAGCCAGAACTTCGAGTTCTCGAAGGGATACTTCGACGGCACCAACCAGGTGCACCTGCCCGACATTTTTCCGCCATTCCTGGCGAACGAAGTGCCCCGGCATCACGGCGTGGTCGCCTGCGAAGGCTCGATGTTCAAGAGCAAGTTCGCCAATGCCCTGACCACGATGATGATCGGTTCGCTCGGTATAGCAGCCGCGCAGAACAAACTCTCGGTAGGCTACGGCGCTGAGGCCGGTCACATGGATCCGCTGGTGGCCAAGATGTGCGCGCGCTATTGCAGGAATTCTCTGGTGATCACGCGCAACGAAGAGTCGCGCGCGGTGCTGCGGGAACTCGGCGTTCCGACCGAATTGGGTACCGACACTGCCTGGACCTTCGAACCGCGGCCCGCAGAATACGGGCAGAACGCCCTCCGGCAAGTCGGATGGGAAGGACGAACTCCGGTGCTGGTCGTGTGCCCCATCAATCCCTTTGAATGGCCCGTGCGGGCGTCAGTCGCCAAGTACGCGCTGCACAGCCTCACGGGCGCATACAAAGAGAGCCATTACCGCACCGTCTACTTTCACAACTCGGGCCCGGCGGCCGATCGCGCCTACCAGCACTATCTGACTTCCATTGCCGGCGCGGTGGACGCCTTCCGCAAGCGGCGCAATGTGTTCGTGATTCTGGCGGCCACCGAGCGCCTCGACGCTCGTCCCGCCAACCGTATTGCCGAGCAGTTGGGCGGCGTGCCCGTTCTGACCTCCGACCAGTACAACATGTACGAACTGGTCAGCATTCTGCGCGCCTGCCACATGATGGCCTCCTCGCGCTATCACGGCATAGTGACCTCCATGCCCGCGCTGGTGCCTTCGGCCGGCATCACCATGGACGAGCGCATCCGTAATCTGATGCGAGAGCGTGGGCATGAGGAGTTGCTGATGAACGTGGACGATCCCGATCTGGAGCAAAGGTTGCTCGCGGCGCTTGAGGTTCTGGCCACGCAGGGCGAACGTATCGCCGACGGAATTGCCCGAACGGTCGTGAAGAATCTCAAAGTTATGGCGCGCATGGGCGTTTTCCTTGAAGAAGAGGTGCAGCGCCTCTATCCCGACTTCCCAACGCGACGGGGCGAATGGAGCTGGGATGACTACCTGCCGCCGATGAGTTCCTCGCTGCGCCAATTGGCGGCGGCTTATAGCTGATCGCACTTTCGCAACCACACCTATGCCCTTCGTTGGTGACATCTTCTCGCAGCTCAAAGCGCCGCAGTTCAAGGCGTCGCAATCCAACGCAGGCGCGGACGTCCGTGTGCTGCAGGAAATCCGCGACAGCCAGGTCACGGGGATGACCGGCAGCGAATTTCTGGAGCTTATCCAGAAGGCGCGAACGTTTCTGGCGGCCAAAGGACTGCAGAAGGGCGACCGCTGCGGCCTGCTGGCTGCGAACAGCATTCGCTGGATCGCGATGAACCTGGCCGCCATCGCCGAAGGACTGATTGTGGTTCCGCTCTATTTCCGCCAGGCCCCGGCCGAACTGGTCGCGATGATGAAAGACAGCACGCCGGCGCTCATCTGCTGCGGCGATGCGACCTTACGCGATGGAATTCAGCGAACCTGGCCCTCTGCGCCGCATTTCCTGTTTGACGAGATTTTTGCCGGCGTAGCCGGAGTTCAGCTTGATCGCCCGCAGGTGCGCGATGCCGATCCCGTGACCATCATCTACACCTCGGGCACGTCCGGCGAAGCGAAGGGAGTTGTGTTAACTGCAGGGAATGTCGGATTCATGCTGGGCTGCACGTCCGCCCGGCTGGATTCGCTGATGGGTGGCCGCTGGGGACAGGACCGCGTCTTCCATTACCTGCCATTTAGTTTTTGCGCGTCCTGGATCGCGGTCTTGACGTTTATTCTTCGCGGCAGCCTGGTGACGTTGAACACCGATCTGACGAAAATTCCGAACGACGTGCCCGCTGTAGCGCCGCACTACTTCCTGAACGTGCCGCAATTGCTCGAGCGCATGCGGCGCGGCGTGGACGAACAGATCGCAGAGAAGGGCGGCATTGCCCGGGCGATTTATTCGAGGGCCAAAGTGGCATGGATACGGCAAAACGAAAAGCAGCTGCAGGCAACTGACTCCATCTGGCTCGGGCTGGCGAACGCTCTGGTCTTTCCCACGATCCGCAAGAAAATGGCGGGAGAGAATCTAAGAGCTCTGATCTGTGGCTCAGCCCCGCTCACTCCCGAGACGCAAGACTACTTCAGCATGCTCGGCATCCCGGTGTTGCAGGTTTACGGGCTGACGGAAACGACCGGCATTTGCACCATGGACGATCCGGCGAATCCGGTACCGGGCCGCGTCGGGCCCGCAATTCCCGGCATCGAGATGAGGCTGGGCGAGAATGATGAAATCGTCGTGCGCGGCCCCAACATCTTCCCCGGTTACTGGAATCGTCCGCAGCAGACCGCCGAAGTACTGGGCGACGGATGGTTTCATACCGGCGACCAGGGAGAAATGGACGCCTCCGGCAACTGGCGCATCGCCGGCCGGATCAAGAATCTGATTGTTCTCGGCTCGGGGCACAAGATTTCTCCGGAAATGATCGAAGAAGAAATCGCCCTTCATCTGCCGGGTGCGCAGCAGGTGGTCGTCGTGGGCAACGGCCGTGGCTATCTCGCTGCGCTGGTCACCGGCAGCGTGACCGGCGAACAAGTGCAGGTGGCCCTCGACGAGGTAAACCCCCAACTGCCGCACTACAAGCAGGTGAGGGCGTTCTGCCTGCGTCTGGAGGCGTTCTCCGTGGAGAATGGAATGCTCACGGCCAACGGCAAACTGAAGCGCGACTTGATCTCCGCCCGTATGAAAAACGAGATCGAAGATATGTACAAGGTGAAGCACGCAGTCTAGGCTGAATTAAGGCGGCGAAAGGGGCGATCTCAGGCGTGAAGCAATTCAAAGGGCAGGCGCTATCGTGGGAACTGAAGAGCGGGGTCATCGAACTGGCCCTCCACCGCCCGCCCTGCAACGAACTGGGATCGCTTTCCCTGGGGGAATTCGAGAAGTTTGCGAAGGCCCTCGACGATCTGGAGCGCGACGCGCATGCGCTCATCGTATACAGCGAGCTGGAGTCAGGTTTCTGCGCCGGCGCGGATCTGCGCGAACTCTACCAGCGCTCGCAAGCGATGGAGAAGTCGCAGGCCGTGCAGGGCGTGCGTGATTTTCTGGAGCGCATTCATCGCGTGTTAAACCGGATCGATTCCTCGCCACTGACCACGATCGCCGCGGTCCATGGGGTCACATTCGGCGGCGGATTCGAACTCGCTCTCGTCTGCGACCTGATCATCGCCGACAAGATGGCCCGCTTCTGCTTTCCCGAACTGAGGCTGGGATTGATTCCCGGATTCGGCGGAATCCCGCGCTTGAAGCGGGATCTGGGAAATGCGATAGTTCGTGACCTGCTCCTGACCGGCCGCAGCTTCAACGCTACCAAGGCCCAGCAGATCGGTCTGGTGAGTCAGGTTGTCTCTGAGGGCGAAGCGCTGCGAGTCGCTCGCGCAACCGCGGCACAGATGGCAAAGTTCGACCGCCACACCGCAGTCGAGGCGAAGCAGTTCATTAAACCCATCCCGCATGACGAATTGCGGCGGGAAATTGACATTTTCTGCGAGCTATTTGCGCGACCCGCGGTAGAAGCGGGATTGAAGAAATTTGTCGAAAGCACAGACGCGCAGCCGTATTTGCCCTAACCGAACTGAATTGGCATGACTGCATTAGAATGACTGCTTATGCAAACTGCTGAAAACACGCTCGACGAAATCCTGAATCTTGCTGCCGCGCACTTCCAAGTGCCCCGTGAAAAACTGTCTCCCGATGAAGACTTTTTCAAAGCGCTCGGCATTGACAGCCTGCAGACGCTCGACCTGCTGACTATGCTCGAAAACCACTTCCATGTCGAGTTGCCGGATTATGAACTGCAGGGCGTGAGTGACTTCCGCACCCTGGCCGGCAAGATTCAGGCGCGGCTCTAGAACCAAATTGCTGGTTGTTGATTTTTGATTGTTGATTGTCAGGGAACATCGCCATCAGCGCCGTATCTTCACGTTCAATCGACAATCTACAATCAAAAATCAACAGTTTCTTATGCTCGATCTCCGCCAATACACTTGTCTGGGCGCGGCGCTGCGCGACGCGCTCGACCGCTTTTCCGCCGAAATCTGCCTGATCGAAGCGGACCGCGATCGCGAGAAAGTGCGCCTGACCTACTCCGACTTCAAGGAAATCGCCCTGCCCCTGGCGCGCGCCCTCGAAGACGCCGACTTCGATACCGGCAACCGCGCGGCCATCATCATGACGAATCAGTCAAAGTGGCTGATTTCCGCCTACGCCATCTTTTATTGCGGTGGCGTGCTCGTCCCGTTGGATTACAAGCTCACCGCAATTGAGCACCTGCAGTTGCTGGCTCACTCCAAAGCCAAGGCGCTGGTCGTCGAGTACCACTTGTGGCAGGCCATCACCCAGGAACCGGATTTTCAGAAGATTGCGACCAAGGTCGTTCTCGTGACCGAAGCCCCCCTGGGGGCGGACCTCTCTGGCGCTTTCCGCTGGGAGGACTTCAAACGCAAGGGCGCCCCCGACTTCGTCATGCGGCAACGGGAAGACATCGCCTGCATCGTCTATTCTTCGGGAACCGGCGGACGTCCCAAGGGCTGCGTGCTCACCCACGAAAACTATATCGAACAGTGCCGGTCCCTCACCGCCTGGTATCCCTTCTGGCCGGGCGTCCGCTACCTGAGCATTCTGCCCACCAATCACGCGATTGATTTCATGGTGGGATTCATCGGGCCTTTTGTCTGCGGCGCCTGCGTGGTGCACCTGCGCACGCTGCGTCCCGAGTTTGTGCGTGACGCCTTTGTCCGCTATCGCATCACTTACGTGTCGCTGGTCCCCGTGATCGTGAAGAATCTGGAGCGCGGCCTGCGTGCGAAGTTCGACGAATTGCCGTCATGGAAACGCGCCTTTTTGAACACTATGATCGCGATCAACAAACTCCTGACCCGCGGTCAGCCCCGCGTGAAGCTCAGCCGCATGCTGCTGGGCAGCGTGCACCGCGCCTTTGGGGGCGACTTGCTGGCTTTGATCACCGGCGGCGCTTTCATGGAGCCTTCCACCATGCAGTTCTTCTACGATCTCGGCATTCCGGTGGTCAACGGCTACGGTCTTACCGAGGCGGGCACAGCTCTCACGCTCAACGATCTCAGGCCGTTCCGCGCTGACACTGTGGGCAAGCCCCTGCCGGGAGTTGACCTGCGCATCCTGAATCCCGACGCCGAGGGAGTTGGGGAAGTCGTCGTCCGCAGCGCCACGGTCATGTCGCACTATCTGAATGACCCCGAACTCACCATGGAAACCATCATTGATGGCTGGCTTCTAACCGGCGATCTGGGTCGCCTGGATCGCAAAGGTCATCTGCATCTGCTCGGGCGCAAGAAGAACATGATCGTCACCGAAGGCGGCAAGAACATCTACCCGGAAGACATCGAAACTGTTTTCGACGGGTTGCCGGTGAAAGAGTACTCTGTGTTTGCCGCCAACTACATCTGGCCGAAGAAGGAACTCGGCCACGAGGTTCTGACGCTTGTACTCCGGCTGGAGCAGAATCAGAAATTCGACAGCCAGTTGCTGCAAGAAATCTCGGTGCGAAACCGGCGGTTGCCCGATTTCAAACGCGCCAGCGGATATTTGATCTGGGAAAAAGACTTCCCCCGCACCGCCTCCATGAAGATCAAACGCCAGGCGCTGGCCGAAGAGATCGGGAAGTCCGTGGCGCGGGAAGCAATCGTGGGCTTGTGACCGGCGCAGCCATTATTTGCGGCGAATGGATCTGGAACCTTGGGGCAAACCTATCTTGCAATCGTGAATCCGGCGGCAGGCGGCGGACGGAGCCGCAAACTGCTGCTTCCGGCCTTGGAGCGTCTGCGCGCTGGTGGCGTTGAGGTCAAAGTCGCGGAAACCAGCACTTCCGGAGAAGCCACTCGGATTGCACGCGAAGCTTATGACCGCGGCCAGCGTAACTTCATCGCCGTCGGTGGCGACGGCACTGCCTATGAAATCGTGAATGGTCTCTATCCGCAGGCCCTCAGCGGCGGGCGCCCGACGTTGGCCTTCCTGCCGCTGGGCACGGGCAACTCGTTCCTGCGCGACTTCAGCAACCGCGGCCTCGATCATGCTCTCGATTCTTTGTTGGCTGGGCGTAGTCGCACCTGCGACGTGCTGCGTTTGCGCCACCGGGCCGGCGTCATTCATTACATCAACCTGTTGAGCCTGGGTTTCACCGCCGATGTGGCGACCCTCCGTGCCCGCCGCTTCAGTGGATGGGGAGAACTCGGATACATGGCCTCCATTTTCCTCACCCTGGCACGCTTCAAGCGCCGCCCCTTCCCGGTGCGAGCCGAAGGCGAGACCGAATTCGACGCCCGCCGCTGTCTTTTCCTGACCTTCAACAACAGCAAATTCACCGGCGGCACCATGATGATTGCGCCTAAGGCCGAGATTGACGACGGCCTGATGGAATACGTTCGCTGGGGGCCGATCGGACGGCTGGGTCTGATCCGCAACCTGCCCACTCTGTACGACGGCACGCATATCGAGCATCCGCTGGCGGAGCGCAAGGCCGTGCGCCACCTGGAGTTCAACCTCGACGCCCCCGTTGATGTCATGGTGGATGGGGAAGTGTTGACCCTGCATTGTGAGGAACTGGATGTGCTGCCCGGAGCGTTACAGGTCGTGGTCTAGCAGCCGTGATATAAGAAATGGGCTATGTCTGAAGAACGCAGAATGCGGCAGCAGGAGCATCAGGGCGCGGACGCCGGCAGCACGATCAATCGCAAGTACCTCATCTGGGGCATGATCCTGATTCTGCTGGCGGGCGCGTATGGAGCAGGCTGGTACTACAAGAATCACAAGTACGACAACTTCGCGAAGTGCCTGGCCACGAAGCAGGCCCGGATGTACGGCCTTTACTGGTGTCCGCACTGCCTCGAACAGAAAGACATGTTTGGCGCGGCTTTCCGCTACGTCCCCTACACCGAGTGCGCCGTGAAGGGCTCGAAAGAACTCGCTTTCGACTGCAAAGTTGCGGGTGTGACGCTGTTCCCCAGTTGGCAATTCGGCGCGAACCCGCCGAAAGAGGGAGTCTTGTCGCTTGACGCATTGAGCGACAAGACTGGGTGCAGCCTGCCGTGACCGGGTCGAATCCTCCGTCTTCTGAAGGATATCTTGCACCCAGTCGCGGTCGAATCCTCTTCGCATCCCTCGCCGTTCTGTCCCTGGCGGGCATGATCGTGTCGGCCATCTCCTTGCAGCGTCACTACGCGAAGTCGGCGACCGAATTCTGCGATTTCAGCCAGCAGTTCAGTTGCGATATCGTGAACCGCAGCGAGTATTCCAGCATCGTGGGGATTCCGGTGGCCGGGATCGGTGTCGCCGGTTATGCCGCGCTTCTGGTCCTGTCCACTTTCTGGAAATCGCGGCCCGAAACCCCAAACCGCCTGCTGGGCGTAGCCCTCGCCGGATTGGCCTTTGCCTTGTATCTGACTTATGTAGAAGCTTATCTGCTGACCACATGGTGCATCCTGTGCCTGATCTCGCTGTTGCTGATTTTCCTGATCAGCGTTCTCGCGATCGTGGTCAAAGCGAGAGGTGCGGGCGCGTGAAACCCGGCAGCCGTTGTATTCTGGTAGGGCCCTTTTCCTGATGGAAGAAATCCAGACAACAGACAGTCAAGGCCCCAGAACTGCCGGTGTGATCCGCGGGGAGTCGGCCACCGGAGACTTGCGCCTGCACCAGTTTCGCAGCCGCACTTTCCGGAACACGCGCTTCCTCCGCGTTTGGCTTCCCCCCGGCTACGACGATTCCTCGAACGCCGGCCGCCGCTACCCCGTGCTGTACCTGAATGACGGCCAGAATCTGTTCGAAGCGACGACGTCGTTCACGGGAATTGAGTGGCAAGCCGATGAAGCCGGCGACCGCTTGATTCGCGAAGACGTCATCCCACCGATGATCATCGTGGGGCTCGACAATGCCGGTCGGGGCCGCATCCGCGAATACATGCCGCATCGTTCGCTGCATCCCATGATGCTGCGCGTCCAGGGAACCCGTTATCCCAACTTCCTGATCAAGGAAGTGATGCCCTTTCTTGCCCGCAATTACCGCGTGGCCACCGGGCCGGAGAACACCGGCTTGGGAGGTTCATCGCTGGGAGCGCTCATCGCGCTCTACACCGCCGGGGTGCGCCCGGGTGTGTTCGGGCGACTGCTGCTCGAAAGCCCATCGCTATGGGCCTCAAACCGGCAGGCGATCCGTGACAGCCACGAAGTAGAGCGCTGGCCGGAGCGGGTTTACCTGGCCACGGGCACGTCTGAAACCGGACGCCAAGAGCGCGATCAGAGCGTGGTGGACGACGTGCGGGAACTGGCCGGCATTTTCCGTCGCGCCGGACTCGGCGACAGGCGCCTGAAGCTGGTCATTGATCCGGGCGCTTCGCATCACGAATCAGCCTGGGCGCGGCGCTTTCCGGAAGCCCTCACGTTTCTGTTCGGGTCGCGGTAGTGCTTCTCTGAAGGTTTGGCTCCTCGGACGACGCGGTTCACCCGGGCCTCCCTTCGCGTCCTTTGGGATTCCTCAGCGTTCTTCGCGGTTTAAGCTGTTTTTGCAACAGCCGAGGCAGGAACATCCTCACGACGGATGCGCCAGATCACGTACACACCGGCCGCCATGGCGACGACCGAGAGTTGCACGTGCGTCCACCGCGCCAACGGTCCCAACAGGGGCAGGGCATAAATCAAATAGAGGATGGTTCCAAGGCTCCGAGTCAACGAACTGGGCGGCTGCCCCACCAGCCAGTCGGCCAGCAGGAGAATCCCCGGAGCCAGAATTACCAGGTCATACACCGTAAGGTGCGGCGCCACCAGGACCGAAGCCAGAAGCAGCGCAGAATATCGCAAGGCCAGCGGCCGTGACGGCCCGCGCTTCCAGATCGCGATCGTCAAGCCGAGAACGGCAGCCGCGCTCAGAACGTACAATCCGAACGCAAGATGATCCCAGGGAAACAGCAGGTTCCAGAACGTCCGCAGCGAGTGAGTTTGATAGGGCCTGGGTTCCAGCAGCGCCTGGGCTGAGGGTGCGTTGCGCATCGCAGCCAGCCAGGCCCACAGCGGCTGAACTCCGTAATAAAAAATTGCGGCCGAGAGTTCGGCGGCCGAGGAAAGAACCGCCCCGGCTACAACCCTCCAGCTTCCCAACGAAATAAAAAGCACGGCCGCGGCCACGCCCAGCTGCGGCTTGAAGATGAGGCAGCCCAGTGCGAGCCCCGCCAGGAATTCCCGCCGGGCACGCAGCAGAAAGAACATAATCGTGAAGCACGCCAGGGCCAGCGCAGACGTCTGTCCCCACGCGACTAAGTGAAAAAAGGCAGGGAATCCAGCTGCGAGCAGCATGACGAGGCCACCGTGATCCTGAAGGTTGGAGCAGACTCGCCATACTCCATAGCAGCAGATGCCGTACAGGGCAACGCTACAACCCCACCACAGAGCGAGCGCCCAGCCATAAGAGAGGCGCGCCAGCGGCGCGAAGAGCATCGAAACCTGCGGCGGATACAAGGGCAGGTATCTTATGCCCGCCGCCTCTGGCAGGCGCTGCCTCGCCAGCACAGTCTGCGCGTTCATGTCGTATAAATCGGCGCCGCGGTGTGCCTCCGCCAGCGATCCCAGCGTGTAGAGATGCAGAAAGTCGGTTCCTTTAAGATTGTCGCTGCGGTCGCGCAGGCCGGGCGTCGCAAGGTTCCACCCATACATCAGCCAAAGACAAAGGGCGAGAATCGTCCCGTGAGCGCGCAGACGCCGCGCCGTGAGCCAACCGACTGAGGTAGGTTCAGTACCTGTCTCCAGCGTCTGCCTCCATTCTGATCAGTTGTTCATCGGCCCAGCTGAATACGGCTCAAGTTTGGCAGGAGAATCATCGCCATTGATGCGCCAAGCATGGCGCGCACCGAAGTATCTGACTAGTTCGTCGTTTGCATTCTCACCCATATCGCGCGCCCATACGACTTTAGCGTTGTCAATATCTGCCTCGTTCCAGACCCATTCCTGATGAATATCGTGATGCGAGCCGTAGCAGACAAACACCAGATGTGTGCCTGGCACTTGGTCGAGCTGGCGCACGATTGCAGCCCGCTCCAGATTCCCGCGCGGCCACCGTGGCTCGATCGGCGTATGAGTTGCCGCTGCAATCACGCGCAGCAGAATCATCCCGCAAGCTATCACCGGAAGGGCGCGCACTATGGCAGGTCCAATACCCTCTGGCCGCCGCCACCACCGCAAATAGCGCAGACCTTGCGTTAGCAGAATATAGAGCGCGCCGGTGGCTGGAGCAAAGTAATGGGCTAAGGTCCGGGTTTCCAACGCTAATCCAGCTGCCATGACTGCGCAGATCAATATCGGCAAAATCATTTTGCGTTCACGCGCGACTCGGGAGATCGCCAGCAATGGCACTGTCATCAGCGGACCCAAATAAAACTGCCACCAAGTGCCAAGTTTTTCCGCAGCCCGCTGCAAATATCCCCTGACTGTGCGGTTTCTGTTGAACTCATCGAGGAACCAGCGGTAGTAGTCGCGCATTACAGGATGGTGATACCTGGGCAGGGCGCGGGGCGTCTGCCACACAAAATATGGAGCGGTCCCGTACTGTGCGGCGCTTGTTTCGTAAGTCATCCGGAAAGCCGACCCGGTGACTCTGTAGTAGTACCACCCTGTCGCAAGCCCGCCCATCAAAAGCACGATAGCCATCGGAAGAAGGACGCGCGCGAGGGCTTGCCGTGCGGGTGGACGTTGCGACCCAAACAGCCAGACCATCATGGTGAGCGCCACCGGCATCGCGAAAATGAATCCCTCGAAAGGCCGGCTATTCGCAAGAATCACGAAGCCGAGAGCGAGTATTGCCGATTGACCAACAGACGGATGCTTGCGGATTCGCGGCCAAGCACCAAGAACAAGGGCCCCACCCAGAGCCACAACCGAAGCGCTCCAGTAGGTGTTCATCCAGTAGCTGAGAAGCCCCAGGCGCAGGCCGGCCAAGACGCCGCCGAGCAAGGCCCACTGCGGAGGCATCCAGGCCTGCAGCATCCAGCAGAGAGCGGCGCACATGGCGCCAGTGACGAGCAGTTGCCCGATCCACGGATGCCCCATGAGTCGTCCCATCGCCAACACCAGCCCGTGTGCCGGTGGGAACAGGGACATATATGTCGGTTGATGGATGACGTGGAAAGTTTCCAAGTGAATCCACATGGGATGAGTCGGATTGGTAATTCTGCCGTGGGCGAAGGTATCGGCTGCCAGTAAATAACTGAACTCATCGTGGAATCCCGGCTCTGGAACACCGAGCAGAGGGATCAGTGCAACTCGTGCGATGACTACTCCAGCGCCCACCGCGAACGCAGCGAGTCTTCGCCGCCGCGCCAGGCGGTCAAAGGCTAACTGGAGCGATTGAAAGAGCGAAGGTACGGCTTGGGGGCATACTCGTTGCCGCGACCGGAGTATCAACCATCCAGCCGCAGTCATGAACAACAATTCAATGATTGCACCCAGCGCGGGAGCGAGCCGGAGGTAGAGGTTCTGCATCGGAGTGCGGGCAAGCCCGCTTTACTTTACGCCAGCCGCCGACCGATATGAAACCGCTTTCCGGGGTGAAAGCACGAACGCCGGCTTCTCAGTCGCTCGCCGCTTCCTTCTCGCCGACCTCTTCGAAAAGGCCGTCCACGATCTGGATCATCTCGTTGTCCACGGTACGGTTGCGGGCAATCGCCTCTTTCAGCGGGATGGAGACGATCTTGTTCGAGCGCAGTGCCGCCATGCAGCCGAACTCGCCGCGATGCACCATGTCAATCGCGCCCAGCCCGTAGCGCGTTGCCAGCACGCGGTCAAACGCGCTGGGCGAACCGCCGCGCTGGATGTGTCCCAGCACAACCGCGCGCGTCTCAAACCCGGTGCGCTTTTCAATCTCGCGGGCGAGAATGTTCGCCACCCCGCCCAGCTTGGCGTGCCCGAATTCGTCTTTGCCCATGTCCTGCAAAATGGGAGCGCCGTTGCCGCTTTCGGAGGAAAACTTGGCGCCCTCGGCCACCACCACAATCGAGAAGTAACGTCCGCGCTCATGCCGCTGGCGGATGGAATCGGCTACCTTATCCACATCGAACGGCCGCTCCGGAATCAGAATCACGTCCGCACCACCCGCAATGCCGCTGTATAGGGCGATCCAGCCCGCATCGCGCCCCATAACCTCCACCACCATCACGCGATTGTGCGCCTCGGCCGTGGTATGCACGCGGTCAATCGCTTCGCAGACCACGTTGCAGGCCGTATCGAATCCGAAGGTGTAGTCGGTTCCGCTCAGGTCGTTGTCAATGGTCTTGGGCACGCCCACGACCTGGATGCCTTTTTCATGGAGCTTCTGCGCCACCGACAATGTGTCGTCGCCTCCGATCGCCACCAGGGCATCAACCTTGTGCCGGCTAAGCGTGACCAGGCAGCGATCAATGCCATCCGGACGCTTGGATGGGTTCGTACGCGAGGTGCGCAGAATCGTGCCACCGCGAGGCAAAATGCCGCTGACCGCGCCCAGGTCCAGCGGCATGCTCATGTCTTCGATCAGGCCGCGCCAGCCTTCCAGAAATCCCACAAATTCGTCGTGATAATGAAACACACCTTTGCGCACGATCGCGCGGATCACCGCATTCAGGCCGGGGCAGTCTCCTCCCCCTGTTAACATGCCAACTTTCATCGCTTGCTCCTACGCTTGAGTCCGGAACGAAGTCCCCAGATGCACCCCGGGCGCTGGGGCAGAATGCAATGCCCCTGGCTTAGGGTAATCAGTCGTTCGGAAGGACTAGAGTAACATCAAATTGAGGGAAGCTGAAGCTGCTGGCACTCTCCTGAAGCTAGCGCCGGAAAGCCGAATCGGAGTGGCTGGCCGCGTAATTCGCTTCGCTGTCAGCTCTTTTTACGGAGAGGATCTGTATCCGGTTCTTTTCCGTGTCCACGTAGCACTTTACCGTGACTCGGCGGCCTTCCTGACCCTTCAGGACTTCGGTGTTGTCTACCGCCCACTCTGAGTCAATGTCGGTTAGAAGCGTCTTGCCGTCGGTGCTTACCCTGCCCGATACCGTCAGGGGCTTGGCCGAGGCTGCCGTCGCGCTCTCTTGCTTTCCTGCCTTCTCCTGGGCGAAGGCAGCGCCCGTTATCAGCAGTACTGTCACGAGTGTAGCCGCAAGCGAAGCTCTCATTGCAGTCTCCTTCCGGAACACGCCGGATGAAGATCATCTTAAGGTGTGGGTGCCGGCTTTCAGAAATTCAAAATTCTTATGGAAGGCATTCAAGATACACCGACTTGGCCTGCACAAGCAGCACCACCGCTTTCCTTCCGCTAGGATCTGCCTTGGTTCCGCGGTACACTGCACTCACATGCGTGTCCTGGGCATTGATTGTGGGGGAGAATTCACCGGCTACGGTGTGGTCGAGATAGACAGCCGCGGAAAGCTCTGCTGCCTGACCTGCGGAGCCATCAAGCTTTCCCCTCGCGAAGTTCTGCCCCGGCGCTTGTCCCGCATCTACATGCAACTGGGTGCGATCATCTCCGAACACCAGCCGGACGAAGTCGCGATTGAAGATGTTTTCTACGCCCTCAATGTGAAATCGGCGCTCAAACTCGGGCAAGTTCGCGGCGTCGCCATGCTGGCCGCGGCCGCCGCCGGTCTGGAGGTCGCGGAATACTCGCCGTTGACCATCAAGTCGTCGGTGGTCGGTTACGGTCGCGCCGAAAAGCAGCAGGTGCAGCACATGGTGACCCGCCTTCTGGATCTCCCCGCGCCGCCCGAGCCCATGGACGCCTCCGACGCCCTCGCCATCGCCATCTGCCACATCCATACCGCGGGCACTCTCCGCCGTCAGCGGGCGGTCTCGCAATAACGGAGCTCTCCCAACCCCGTCCCCGCTTTTGGCATAATCTCCTAGCGGTTCGTGCGGTCCACTTTCGAGAGACCGATTTTAGAGAACATGGTTTTGGGAACATGATGAGGAAGCTCGGTTGTTCGTGGGAGATGCTGTGGTATGGCCTGCGGCCGATGCGGCGGCATGTTCCGAGCGCCGTCTGGCTGACCGCGTGGATTGTCTTGCTGGGCGGTTTCCCCGTTCGTGCTGCCCAGCCAGCCACCATCACTTTCTCTCTCGATTTCCCCGATTCCGAGCCGGAACACTATTCCATCTCGGTGCGTTCCGACGGCCAGGCCCGCTACGAGTGTTCCGCACGTATCTCCGCCGATTCCGACGACCGCGAAAACTACCAGACCGAGTTCAGCTTCGCCGATGCAACCCGCACCCGCATCTTCGAACTCGCCGAGCAAGCCGGCTATTTTTCAGGAAAGCTCGACTCGGGAAACAAGAAGGTGGCTTTCACCGGCGCCAAGAAACTGGCCTACAAAGACGGCCAGCGAGAGTTCGCTGCCGAGTACAATATTTCCAAGCTGCCTGCCGTCGAGCAGCTCACCACACTGTTTCAAAGCGTAGCCGCCACCCTGGAGTTCGGCCGCCGCCTCGCCCACCAACACCGCTACCAGAAACTGGCCCTCGACGAAGAACTGAAGCGCATGGAAGATCAAGCCCGCCGGGGCGAACTCAGCGAACTGCAAGCGGTAAAGCCAGTCCTGCAGGAAATCTACGACGACAGCTCAGTCATCAACGTAGTCCGCGCCCGCGCCCAGCGGATCATGGAAATGGGCGACCGCGCAGGGCGCTGACCCGCCGCCGAAATCCATCTAGCAGGGAGGGGAGGCAGAGCGAGCCAGAATCGCCCAAGCTCTGCCAGGCCGGATCCTCGCCGGTCGTCCGGCCGGCCATGTACCGACAGACCCAAGTTTTACAACTGTTCCCAGAAAACCGTGTTCTAATTGAGTAGAGAATCCTTGGGGGTTGCTATGTCCAAACCACCTCTTCCCAGATTTGGTCTTGCTTGGCTCTCCGCCGCAGCCTGCGCGCTTCTGGCGCTGCCCGCCCTGGCCGATTCACAGGCGCGCATCGTTCGCCTCAGCGACGTGCAGGGTTCCGTTCAAATTGACAAGAACACCGGGACCGGATTCGAAAACGCCTTTGTCAACCTTCCCATCACGCAGGGAACTGAGGTTAAGACCCTCACAAATGGCCGCGCCGAAATCGAGTTTGAAGACGGCAGCACCCTGCGCCTCGCGCCTGGCTCCAGCGTCCAGTTCAGCACGCTCGGCCTGAGCGACTCGGGCAAGCGCATCTCGGTGATCAATCTAGTGGAAGGCATGGCCTATATCAGCTGGCTGGGCAAGGGCGGAGACGAATTCAGTTTGAACTTCTCCCGCGTGAAGCTTGTGCTCGACCACGCCGCCCACTTCCGCGTGGATACCTCGCCCGAAGCCGCCAACCTGGCCGTTTTCAAGGGCGACGTCGAAGTGCAAGGTCCCTCCGCCAATGTCACAGTCGGGAAGAGGAAAACCGCGACCTTCAACCCTGCTGATGACGACAAGTACACTCTGGCCAACGATATTCAGGAAGCACCGCTCGATTCCTGGGACAAGGAAGCGATCGCTTACCACGACCAGTATGCGAAGAACAACTCTGCGCCCTACGGATACGGTGCCAGCGATCTGGGCTATTACGGCAATTACACCAACGTCCCCGGCTACGGCATGATGTGGCAACCCTACTTCACCGGCGTCGGCTGGGATCCCTTCATGGATGGCGCTTGGTCCTGGTATCCCGGTTTTGGCTACATGTATGCCTCAGCCTATCCTTGGGGCTGGATGCCCTACCGCTACGGGAATTGGATGTTCATCCCCGGATTCGGCTGGATGTGGCAGCCCGGCGGATGGAACAACTGGCTCACTGTGCCGCGCTATACGGGCACGGGAGTAGTCCATGTTCACCCACTGGTCGCACCAGCAGGAACGGTGAGCACGGTCGTGGTGGGGAAAGGCGGACCTGCCTCAGTTCTGCCGTCGTCGCGAGTGGTGGTGAATTCCGGCTCAGCCGGCCTGGGCATTCCGCGCGGGTCCTTCGGCAGTCTCAGCCATCTCAACAACCAGGTCGCCAAGAACGGTTCTGTCGTGCTGCATCCGGGGGCGCCATTCTCGGCCAGTTCGGGTAGAACCTCCAGCTTTGGCGGGCCGCAACACAACTCCATGTCCCCTTCGTCGGCTGGACATAGCTCTTCCGGCGGGCACAGTTCGGGGGGAACACATCACTAGAACCATATCCACTTACAGCATGAAGGGGCGGCCAAGCGCGGCCGCCCCTTTTTGTTGGTGTTGGAAAGCCCCACGCAGATAAAGCCTGTCCAAAGTACTGCTAGCGCGCGCTGAACTGAAACCTCCAGGCTCATGGCAGGCGCAAAGACTCAATCAGCGCGGAGCAGACCGCGTCCCCGTCGGCAAAATGTTCGCGCGGAGCCATGCAGCCCACCACCACCTGGATTCCGTTATTTTCCACTTCCGCCCGCTTTCCCATCCACTCGGTCAGCCCTTTGCGGAAACCGATCGTGATAACGGCAGCGGCCTTCCCATCGAGTTTCCGGGTCTGGCTGCTGATCGTCGAATACGTTCCCGGCGCCCGCCGGCTGTCCGGGTCCACCAGTTCCTTCCAGCGAACCAGGCTGGCATCGTTGGCGCTGCGGCCATCACAGTCGCCCCCCGCCGGGCCCGCCATCAACAGAAACGGAGATCCCTGCACCTTGATTTCGAATGCATACTGCTTGCAGTCGGAGCTGATCAGCTGGGCGTCAACCGGAATCAGCACCGACGCGTCCCAGCACTGGTGCACGGCGGCGCAATATTGAAAAGCCTGCACCTTGAAACCCGCCGGCACCGTGCTTCCGGGGGCAGCGTTCTGCGCGGCAGGAGAAATTTCTGCCGGTTGCCCCGGATCCTGCTTCAGCCGCCGTGCAATGTCTGCCAGCGAGGCCGGGGCCCCGGCGCTGGCCCTTTCGTTTCCACCGGTGGATGCAGTTTTTCCGGCCTGCGCCGGCGCTCCCGGCCCAACCGTGGGTCCCGATGGGGTTCCGCTGGCTGTCGCTGGTTGCACCGCCGCTTGTCCTGACTCCTGCGCGGTGTTGACCTCCTTCACCCGAACCGACTGGAAAACGGAATCGCACTTCTGCCAGACATCCTTCGTATCCTGTTTTTCGAGATCCAGGGTCTGCCGCGCGCTCGTTTTCTGGCTGGGGGTGGAATGGGGGTCGTTGACGATATCGCGGGCGCGGCTGTCGGTCGGGGACAAGCAGAAAACGGGATAAACATTGCCAGAACCGCGCAAAAAAATGGCGTTGCCGCTCACCCGTTGTCCCAGCAGGTTCGCCGCCTCGATCTTGCACTGGTAGGCCTCGTGATTGCCCAGCGTCGTCCTAGTACACCTCGCCGACTGCGAGTACACGTGGGCAAACTGAGTGGCGGCGTCGTGAAATGCCGCATCGCCGTTTTCTCCCGTGAGGGCAACAGGCTTTGCCAGTAGGATCAGGGCATGCTTGCTTCCCATATTCGGCCCCGACAACACCGTACCTGCGTCGTCGTTCCCATCCACCTTGTAGGGAGCCGGGACCCACACCTTGTAATCGCCGGCGTTGTAGGTCTTGAATCCACTGGGCGCGTCGCTGTCGTTCTGATCTTCCGACAGTTCATCGGCCACCTGCTGCGCCGCACTGAGGTTGGCCTGGGACTGGCCTTGTTTCTGGGCTCGGGCCTGACGGGCCGCGTCGGCCAGAGAGCCGCTCTGCTGAACTTGCGCGCCCACGCTGGGCACAACCACACAGAGCAAAACGGCGATCGTCCACAAGTGGGCGCAGTGCCTGCCGGCCGTAACTTTGGACGCGGAATATAGTGTTCGATTCATGGAATGTGCTCCCAAACTGGTTTAGTTCGATGCATCACTGTGCAATCATCACTGGCGCATCTCCGCCTGCGGCGGCCCTTCCGGCACGTCGAATTGGATGGATGTGTTGTAGTCAGAGAATGAGTAGTGAGTAAGATTCCCCTCGGTGCTCATTTCATACGGCAGATGATCCTCCAGGCCGATGCAGACCGTGTCGTGCTCAAGGTTGATCGAACGGTTCTTCATGGTGACCCGCCATTCCCGGCAGCGGACTCCGTTTACAGTCTTCTTGTCACCTTCCTCAATAATGCCGCGCTTGATCATGGTGGCGATCTCGGGCAGCAGGTAGCTGTCGGTGCCTTGCTCCAGGCGGACGCAGTACCACTTGGCCGAGCGGTTCCCGGCTGTGTACTTGGTGTGGGACCAGGTCCCATCGGCCTGGCGCTGGTACACCCACTCCGCTACGTGCAATTCGTCCTGGTTCCATCCCTGCGGCGGATTGCCGCCGATTTCCGCAGAGAGCGATTGATAATGCAGAAGGCCGCGATCGCAGTCCACTTCCCAAAGCGTTTCAGCGCGCTGGCCGGGCGGGTTCGCCAGATAAGCCGCGCGAAAGCTGTGCACCTGCTTCATGGCGTCGAGCGTCTTCTGAAACTCTTTCTCCCCGCTGCCGGTCCGCAGGAAACTCGCGGCCCAGAGCACGATCACTCCCGCCGCGAGCAGGCGCCCCGCCAACCAGAGCCAGTACCGGCTGCCCATAGGTAGACCTCTCCCCGAGCCCTCTCTGGCCTAGGTTAGAGGACCCACGGGGCGGGAGAAAGTTACTGACGTACTTGCTCGAGCGTTTGGTTTTTGCCGTTATTTTGCTGGTTTTCCGTGCGGTTTTCTGGAATTGCAGAACGCGCATTAGCGCTTCTAAAGCACCACTATCCCGGCGTAGCCCACGACCAGCTCCCGGTCCCCCGAGATATCCCCCGAGGTCGCGTATTTCACCAGTTCGGCCGACTTTGCCCCCAATTGCCGCGCTGCCGTCAGCATGGCCACCGCCGGGCCGAAGCCGCACATGCTGATGTCCTGTTCGGTGACCACGTCATAGAGTCCTCGCGGATCCAGCGTAAGGATTCGCTCGATCGCCCGGTGATCTTTCACCCGTGTCACCGCGTCCGACTCGTAATGGTTCATGTCGCTCGAAGCCACCATCAGCACTGGATCTTCCTGCGCCCTGATCGCGTCGGCCAACGCCTCGCCGAGTTGCTCCAGGACCTCGAATTGCCCCGTGCCCAGTGCAATGGGCACGAATCGGAGCTTGGGCTGGCGCAGTTGCAGAAAGGGAAGTTCCACTTCGGCGGCGTGCTCGGCGCGATGCGCGGCCGGGTCGTCGTGCAATAGGGGACAGCGCAGCTTCAGAGCTGCGGCCAACTCCGCATCGATCGGAACATCGCCCAGCGGCGTCTCCCACGCGCCCTCGCTCATTATGGCCAGCGCCCGGCCCATCCCGGTGTGGTTGGGACACATCACGATACAGCGCTTGGGGACTTCCACCCGCGCAAACACCGCGCCCGCCACGTGCCCTGAATACATGTAGCCGGCATGCGGCGCGATGCAACCGAGCGCACGCACAGCCGGTGCAGAAGGCTCCTGCTCCAGATAGCCGCGCGCCTCGGCGCGCAGGTCGTCAGCATTGCGTGGGTAGAATCGTCCCGCGACCGCGGGATGGCGAAGTGTGCTGGTAGCCATAGGCCCTCCTTCCGGTGAGCCTGTTTGAGCCCATGCTACGAGCGATGGTCAGGGTTGCGCAAGGCCCGATAGATGGCCGCGCTCTCTTCCAGGCTCAGCGTCTCGGCGCGCGCCGTGGGTTTCACCTTCGCGTGTGCCAGTGCGCGCTTCAATTCCGCCTCGTCGAAGGACTCCTTCAGGTTATTCCAAAGCGTTTTGCGTTTCTGGCCGAACGACAGCCGCAGGAAATCCCTGAACCCATCGCCCGCCACGCCCAACTGTTCCTGCCTCGGCGCAACCGTCAATCGCAGCACCGTCGAATGCACTTTCGGCGGCGGCGCGAACGCTCCCGGTGGCACCGTGAACAGCTTCTCTACACGTGCGTGCATCTGCGTGGTGGCTGAAAGCAGCCCGTAATCGCGCCCTCCCGGTTCGGCCGCCACGCGATCTGCCACCTCCCGCTGCACCATAATTACGATGCTCGCGAAATACTTTTCGTACGCAAACAGCCGCAGCAGAATGTCCGAGGTAATGAAATAGGGAATGTTGCCCACCACCTTCACCGGCTGCGGCTTGATCTCGATGCCGGGACGGCTCAAGCCGGGTTTCGGTCCAAACAGGGAATCGAAGTCAATGGCCAAAATGTCGGCCTCGATGACTTCCACATTCCGCGCCATGCTGAACTTCAGGCGCAACTGCGCCGCCAGCACCCGATCCAGTTCCACCGCAATCAACCGCCGCGCCCGCCGGACCAGCAGGGAAGTCAGAATGCCCCTGCCCGGGCCGATTTCGAGTACCGTGTCCTGCGAGACGTCGCCGAGGGCCTCCACGATGCGCGCGGCCACGTCTTCGCTGTTAAGGAAGTGCTGTCCCAATTTGGGCTTACTCTGCGGGCGATGAGCAGAAGCGACCTTTGGCACGTTGACCCCTTATTTCCCGGGAAGTAGACTTGCAAGTCGGTCCCGGCGCATTTGGCTGGGCGTATTTGGAAAGACCCAGGGCCCCTCAAACATTCATCATAACGTGCGCCGCAAAAATCGGCGCGGAGGTTCCGCAGTCATGCACATCGCATTCGCCGCGTCCGAGGGCGTTCCCTTTTCCAAGACAGGCGGTCTGGCCGATGTGGTCGGCGCGCTGCCCCGCGCGCTCGCCGCGTTGGGCCATCAGGTCAGCGTCTATTTGCCGCGCTATCGCCAGACCAAGCTTACCGAACCCGCCACGGTGGTTCGCAGCATCACCGTCCCCTTCGATGACAAACATCGCTTCGCCTCGGTGGTGACAGGAGGCAGTCAGGGAGGCGTCCGTTTCTATTTCGTCGAGTATCCCCAATATTTTGACCGCGACGCCCTCTACGGCACTCCCGCCGGAGACTACCCCGATAATGCCGAGCGCTTTGCCCTGTTTTCGCGCGCCGTGCTCGAAGCCTCAAAAATTCTCGGCGTGCCCCAGATATTTCACTGCCACGACTGGCAGTCGGCGCTGGTTCCGGTGCTGCTCCGCACCGTCTATGCCGAGGATCCAGCCTTCCGCGACGTGGGCACGGTTTTCACTATCCACAATATGGGATATCAAGGGCTGTTCCCGCCCGATACCCTTCCTCTGCTCATGCTGCCCTGGGATTTATTCACCATGTCGAAGATGGAATTCTTCGGCCAGGTTAATTTTCTCAAGGGCGCGCTCACGTACTCTGACTTCGTCACCACCGTCAGCCGCAAGTACAGTCAGGAGATTCAGACCGCCGAATACGGATTCGGCCTGGAAGGCGTGCTGCACGATCGCGCCGCCACCGTTACCGGAATCCTGAACGGCGTGGACTACGACGAGTGGAGCCCCCAGACCGACAAGTTCGCCGCCGCCAAGTACTCCCCGCAGGATCTCGCCGACAAAGCCAGGTGCAAGCAGGACCTGCTCACCGCCTTCGGCGTCGCCAAAGCAGATCTCAAGCTGCCCGTAATCGGCATCGTCTCCCGCTTCGCCGCCCAGAAAGGATTCGATCTGATCGCGCAGATCATGGACCGGCTGGCGCGTGAAGAAATGATCGTGGTTGCCCTCGGCGCCGGTGACAAGCCCTACGAAGAACTTTTCCTCCGCCTCAACAAGCAGTTCCCCAACAAGATCGCCGTCAAAATTGCCTATGACAACGCCATCGCGCACAAAATCGAAGCCGGAGCCGACATGTTCCTGATGCCGTCGCGCTACGAGCCTTGCGGCCTGAACCAGATTTACAGCCTCAAGTACGGCACCGTACCCATCGTTCGCGCCACCGGCGGCCTCGATGACACCATCGAGCCCTGGGACGCCCGCACCGGCAAAGGCACCGGCTTCAAGTTCACCGAATACAAAGGCGAAGCTCTCCTGGCTACCATCCGGCAGGCGCTGCAGGCCTACCGCGACCAGACCTCCTGGCAAGTACTCATGCGCAACGGCATGAACAAGGATTTTTCCTGGAATGCCTCCGCCCGCGAATACGGCAAAGTCTACGAGAAGGTCCGACAGATGTGCGGGTCCCCTGCCGCTGCGGTCGAAAAAGTCTTGGCCTAATCTGCGCGTCTTGTGAACAGGGTGGTGGTGAACCAATCGCGACCATCCGTCTGTCTCCACCGCTTATATCTTGCTGAATATAAACAGCTTATCCATGGCGCGCGAATCTCTTCCCGCCTGCATCTTTCTTGCCGCCTCGCCCGTATATCCCAGTAGCATGAACGCCGTAGCTTATTGGTTCGTGAATACGATGGAATCCGAGGCCAGCGCCATTGCTCGCGGTCTTCGCCGGCGTGATCCAGACCTGCTGGACCGTCTCATCGAGCAGTATCAGCACCGGCTTCTGCGTTATTTGATCTACCTGTCAGGAAGTCGTGACTTGGCGGAGGATCTCTTTCAGGAAACCTGGATTCGCGTGCTGGAACGCGGCCATCAGTACGACGGCCGGCGCGAATTCAGCACCTGGCTTTACGCCGTCGCGAGAAATCTGACCATCGATCATTTGCGCAGGAAAAGCCCGGTCAGCCTGGATGGGCTGATGGAGAGCGAAGACCATGCGCCGCTCGAACCGGCCGATCCCCGGCCCACGGCGTGGGAAGTTGTGCAGCAGCACGAGCATGCCGAGCTTATCAATGCCGCATTGGCCGGCATTCCGGCGGAGTACCGTGAGGCCATCGTGTTGCGCTTCCAGGATGGATTAGCTTTGGATGAGATTGCCGCAGTGACCGGGGCGCCAGTGGGCACAGTGAAATCCCGGTTGTATCGCGGGCTCAATCTGCTGATGGGTCAGTTGGAGGGAACACAGGCATGACGCGGAACCCACATGACGAGGCGCGCGAACTCATCGCGCTGGCCGGGGCTGGTGACAACGACAAAGATCTCTCCGGCGCACAGCAGGCCTGGCTGCGAGCCCATCTCGAAGAGTGCGCCACCTGCCGTGATTATGCGGAAGCGGCGGGGCGGGCGGTTCGCGCGTTGCGCTCCCAGCCCCTGGCCGCCGATTCTGCCCTGGTGCGGGCCACGCAGATGCGGGTGCGTATACGCGCCGGCGAACTACGCCAGAGGCGGGAGCGGCTTGTCCTGGTCGCAATGTCGTGTGGGCTGGTGGCGATTTCATCCGCACTTACCACGCCTCTGATTTGGAAGGGATTTGAGTGGATGGGACGATGGAGCCAGATGCCGAGCCCGGTCTGGCAAGTAGGTTTCGTGCTGTTCTGGATCGCGCCCACGATCGCAGCCGGCGTTCTGTTTCTGGCGCACGGCACACACCTGAGCGGCAGCAACGGCGCGTTTCGAGGATAAAGGAGAAATCAAGTGCAGGTAAAAAGCGACAAACATACCGTGTTCGGTGACGAGTTGCGGTTCATCCCGCGGTGGGCTTGGGTGCTGGCTGGATTGGTTCTTGTCTGCATTCCGGTTTTGTTTACCGTGGTCCTGGCGCATGATCCCAAGGCGCCGCCCTTTTGGGGACGCGTCGGCTTGGGCACACTGTGCGGAATCTTCCTGAGTTTCTACTGCCTGCTCATTGGCTACGTGAACCGCGATGCCGGACGCCGAGGCATGAATCGTTGGGTCTGGACTCTGCTGGCTATGTTCGTTCCCAACGCGCTGGGGATCATCCTCTATTTCCTGCTGCGGCAACCTCTGCCTTCCTTATGCCCGCAATGCGGCACCGCCCTGCAGACGGGATTCAACTTCTGCCCTCGCTGCAGCTTCAAACTGAGCCCGAGCTGTCCACAGTGCCAGCGCGTGGTTGGGGTGAATGATGTCTACTGCCCGTACTGCGCAACTTCTCTGCGCCCTCCGGCAGCCCCGGCAGTTGGGCTGCCGACGGGGCTTCCGGGATAACGACCAATGAAGTCGCACGGCCCGGGCCACGCTGCTTGCTGGGAGGTATTCAAATGATGGAACGGATCGCAGAAGCGTCGCCGCGTCTTAAGGCCAGGATGGCCGGTGCATTTCAACTGCTCGAAGCCCTGACCGCCACATTCGGCCAGGTGATCGTTCTTGACAGGCTTGTTGTCGCGGCCAACGCCGCGGCTACAGCGGCCAATATGCTGGGACACGAGCGGTTGTTTTGGTTGGGGTTCGCCTCCTCGCTCATCGGGGTTGCGTGCCATATCGCATGGGCGCTCCTCATGTATGAGTTGCTTAAACCTGTGAACCGGAGCGTCTCTTTGCTCGCAGCGTTCGTCATTCTCGTGGGATGCGCTATTCAGGCTCTTACCAGCCTGTTGTACCTCGCTCCTCTGCTCATCCTGCAAGGCGGTAGCTCCTTGAGCGCATTCACGGCGGAACAGTGGCAGGCGCTGGCGCTCATGTTTGTCAAATTGAATGCTTACGCCTTCAACATCGACTTAGTATTCCATGGATTCTGGTGCGTCCTGACCGGCTACCTCATTTTCAGGTCCGCTTTCCTGCCTCGAATTCTGGGAGTGATGTTGGCGCTCAGTGGTTTGGGTTTCATGACCTATCTGTACCCGCCGCTCGCATACCATCTGTTCATTCCCTATATCGCGACCGCCTCCGCCCTGGGGGAAATTCCACTGGAGCTGTGGCTCATCGTGATGGGTGTGAACGTTCAACGATGGAAGGAGCAGGCTAGCGCGGCGAGGATGCGCACATGAAAGCCGCCAGTCCCGGGCGCAGCGGCTGCTAAAATCCGCTTAGCATGGCTGCCGCCCAACAGCCCGCCTTCCCCCGCACCATCTTCCACGTGGATATGGACGCCTTCTTCGTCTCCGTGGAGGAACTTTACGATCCTGCGCTGAAAGGGAAGGCCGTCGTCGTTGGAGGCCAGCGCGACGAGCGCGGCGTCGTTTCTGCCGCTTCCTACGAAGCCCGTAAGTTCGGAGTGCATTCCGCCATGCCGCTTCGTACCGCAGCCAAAATGTGTCCGCACGCAATCTTCGTCAACGGCCATCCCGAGCGTTACCGTGAATGTTCGGAAAAGGTCTACAAAGTTCTCAGTACATTTTCTCCGCAAGTGGAGATGGCCTCGATTGACGAAGCCTATCTCGACATGACCGGCACCGAACGCCTGCACGGCCCGCCGCTCAGAGCCGCGCACACGCTGCACCAGCGCATGAAAGCGGATACGAACCTGAATTGCTCGGTCGGCATCGGAAGCTCGCGCCTGATCGCCAAGGTTTCTTCGGCGCAGGCCAAACCCAACGGCGTGCTCTGGATCATCGCCGGCGAAGAGGCGAAATTTCTTGCCCCGCTCGACGTGCGCGAAATCCCCGGCGTTGGCAAAGTGATGGAAAGCCACCTGCACGCCCTCGGCATCCAAGAAGTTGGAGACCTTGCCAAGCTCGAAGAATCCGAACTGGAAGATCGTTTCGGCAAGTGGGGCCTCGCGCTCGCCGGAAAGGCCCGCGGCGAAGACGCCGGCGGCTGGTTCGACTCCGAAGTCGGAGCCGACCTTGAAGCCAAATCCATCAGTCACGAACACACCTACAACGAAGACACCGCCGACGTCACCCAGCTGGAAGCCACGCTCACGCGTCTTTCGGAGATGGTAGGCCGCCGCCTGCGCGAATCCAACTTCCACGCCCGTACGGTTCAGCTCAAACTGCGCTACAAAGATTTCACCACCATCACCCGCGCCCACACTCTCACGGCTCCGACTCAGCTCGACACGGAGATCTTCGAGCAGATCCGCGCCCTCTTCCGCAAGAACTGGAAGAAAGGCGCGCAAGTGCGGCTACTGGGCGTGCACGCCTCGTCATTCACAACCGCTCCCGGCCAGATTGACTTGCTCGACGGCGCCCGCCAGCAGCGCTGGAAAAGCGCGCTGGCCGCCGCCGACCGCCTGCGTGATCGTTTCGGTGAATCCAGCGTCAGCCTGGCCGCCGGTATGCGCGGCAACTTCCGGGAGCGCACACATGAAAACCCAGCCTCGCTGCCGGGCAAGAACAAACCGCGCAATTCATAACAAAATCATCGCCTATCTATTTTGTCTGGTCGGCGGGTTCGCGCGGTTGACCGCCCGCAGAACCCACTATATGGACGGCCGCTGTTGGCGGAGACGAAACAGGAACTGGACCGCTATCCGGCGAAAGATCTGATTGCCAGTGCTGCGACGCAGGCGAGGGCACTTCGTTGGGAGCCGATGCCTCATTGTCAACGACCCACTCCGCTGATTTTCTCCGCGCACTCTGCGCATCCTCCGCGTTGAAGGCTGTTTTGCCGCATTTCGCACTGAAACCACGCGAAGGCCGCAAAGCAAGAGCAAAGCCGAGCCGGCTTCCCGCCCGTGACCAAAGTACCAACGTCATCAATACTTCCGTTCGCGGCATCCGGGTTCCTATCACCCTGCATCGGCTACGATGAAGGCTGCACTCGAACGCGCGCCGTCTGGGGACGCATCGGAATGTCCGAATCTGCCACCCCGAAGTCCGTGCCATCGTCGGTCGCTCTATTTGCACGCAACTTCTTCAAGCATCCGTCTATGCTCGGCTCGGTCGTGCCCAGTTCTCCGTTTCTGGTGAAGGACCTGATGGCGCAGATCGCGTGGGACCGCGCCTCGGTTCTGGTGGAATTTGGACCCGGCGTCGGCACCATCACGCGCGAAGTCCTGAAGCGCATGCGCCCCGATGCGGTGCTGGTGGTCATCGAGCTCAACGAAGATTTCGTGCAGTATCTGCGCGCCACCATTGCGGACCCGCGCCTGCGCATCGTCCACGGATCGGCCGCGCACGTGCGCCGCATCCTGGCCGAACAAGGAATGGCGCCAGCAGATTACATCATTTCCAGTCTCCCCTACAGCCTATTCACCGAACCGGTGCGGCAGGAGATCGTCGCGGAATCCCGCAACGCGCTCAATGCCCAGGGCTCGCTGCTGGTTTTCCAGTACAACCGCACGCTGTTGCCCTACCTGAAATCCAGCTTCAGCTCGGTCCGCCTTGATTTCCAGCTCTTCAACATCCTGCCCGCGCTGATCTTCCACTGCACACCGTAGGGGCGGGCGTGGATCTGTAAAGTCCTCAACCTGCGATTCGTGGAACCTTTCCTCCTGCCAGTTCGTAATTCCTCAGTACCAGCAACGTTTCAGTGCCAACAGAGCTGTCAGCAACGAGTCGCAAGAGAGTAGATAATGTGCCTGGGCTAACATCTTAGCGGGGAAACAATTCTTGGCATCCTCTTCATAAGGAGCGGGTATGAAATTGTTCGCAGTTGTGTTTGTGCTGCTCTTCTCAGTTGCAGCCTGCGCTGGTTCAGCTTCAAACCAGGGGACGAACCGAATTTGGATCATTGACGTCACGATCGTCTCGCCGGAGAGCCTCGATCACATCGTAGAGGGTAACGTGCTGATCGAAGACGGACGCATTGTCAGCGTCGAGCGGAGAAAAGGGACAAAGAAGCCGGCCGGCGCAACTGTCGTTTCCGGAAAGGGACAATTTCTTATTCCCGGCCTCATCGACTCGCACGTCCATCTTGCTTCTATTCCCGGCGTGCAGTACGAGATGAGCTTTGGTCCGGAACCAGCCAAGTCGGTGATGATCAATGAATACCTCAAGCAACTCCCGCGCTCTTATCTGTACTTCGGTTACACCACGCTGGTTGACTTGGCCGTGATCGAGCGCCGAGTGCTGGATGAATTCAGGCAATCCCCGCTGCACCCCGATTTGTACGACTGCGGGCAGTCTTTGCCGATCGCCAATGGATATCCCATGTCGTTTGCACCCCCGGCAACACGTTTCCAGGTCTTTCCCAACTTCATCTACGATCCCAAGCAGGCCGCCAGTGTTCCTCCTGAGTACAAGCCGCAAGATCACACTCCGGCGGCAGCGGTAGCCAGGGTTAAGAACTCCGGTGGGATTTGCATCAAAACCTACTTCGAGCGTGGCTTTGGGCGGGACAAGAAGTTGCCTGTCATCAGCGCTGAGAATGTCGCAGAGATTCGCAAAGATGCGACTCAAGCCGGCCTGGTGCTCATGATGCACGCCAACTCATTTGAAGCCCAGAAATTTGCCGTCGACGGGGACGTGGACGTCATCGCACATGGCATGTGGAATTGGGGGGATCTCGAAAAACAGTCCGAACTCCCAGCCGAAATCAAGAGTCTCCTGGATCGCATCGTGGACAAGAGGGTTGGCTACCAACCGACGATTCAGGTCATGGGAGGACTTCGCGCATATTTCGACCCCCAATACCTGAATATGCAAGCAATCCCAAGGGTCATTCCTGCGGAAATGCTGGAGTGGTTCAACTCTCCCCAGGGCAAATGGTTCAAGAAAGAGATCTCTGAGGACGACGCGCCGGACGCAGTTGTGCTCGAAGGATTCGACCACGGCCCTCTACGGCGCGTGCGCCAGGTGGTTGGCTACCTGGCGTCCAAAGACGCCAATTTTCTCTTTGGCACCGACACGCCCTCGGCTTCGACCTACGGAAATTTACCTGGACTGAACGGCTATCTGGAGATGCAGCAACTCAAAAAGGCTGGTCTATCTCTCGAACAGATCTTCAGGGCCGCCACCATCAACAATGCACGAAAGTTCAAGATCGATTCGCAGGTCGGAACCATTGAGCCGGGCAAAATAGCGAATCTCGTCCTGCTGAAGAAATCGCCGTTGGAAAGTCTGGACTCGTACGATAGCGTCGTCACGATCTGGGTTCATGGGAAGCAGGTTTCCCGCGCCAGTCTGGCCGCCAATCCGGACAAGTAGTCTGCTACGGCTAGCGCCCTCAAACAAACGAAGGCCGGGCATCCCGGAATTTCTTCCGGATGCCGGCCCACGTCTTCCTGCAACTTGGAGTAACGCCCTGCCTGTTAGTTGCCCGTGTTGGTGTTGGCGGCGGTGGTCGGAGTCGCGTTCGGAGTCGGGTTCGCAGCCGCGCCCGCGCCGTAGCGCGCCAGCCGCGGATAGAACGGTGTGACTTCAAACGGCATCTTGTCGCGCGCCGAGGTGATGGCGACCGGAGCCGTCTTCACCATTTCCGCCTTGTCGTCCCAGGGATTGATCTTCACGCGCCCGCCCAGAGGCAGGGCCGCGATCTGATCCAGTTTGCTGTTGTCCAGCGCCGGGCCTTGAGACTCGAGAGCGGTCAAGCGGTTTACCGTTCCGCCTTCGGCCAGAGGATTGCCCAGGTGCGTGGTCAGCAGCGCGTTCAGAATGGTTGCCCGCGCCTGCAATGCCTTGAGGAACAGGCCCACGTTGTCCAGCTTCTGCGCGTAGGGCGAGTTCTTGAGCAGCTCGACCGCTTTCTTATCCGCCGCCTGCTCTTCTTCCGGAATGTGCTTGAAGCCCAGGTTCTGGTAGGTGCCTTCGTCGGAGAACAGCATGCGGTCGTTGAAGGCGAACTTCGAGCCCAGGTTATGGCCGAGCACGATGTGCGCCAGTTCGTGTGAGAGCACGGCCGCCAGGCTGGCCTCGTCGGGCAATACGTCAATCAGCCCGCGGCTGATCACGATCGTATTGCCCACGCTGAAGGTTTCCAGAGGAGCCGTGAGCAGCACGCGCGTGCGCACCGGCCGCGGCAGATCAATGTTGTTGGTGACTTCCAGGTTGTTGACCACGGTCTGGAGAATGTGGTCCACGTCGCCTTCGGGAGCCAGCAAGCCGGCCCGGGTAAGGCGCTCCACCACGTTGTCTTCGGCCTGCTGCTGCCATTCCCGCTCAGCCTGCAGCGGCGAGGCATCCTGCGCCGTCGGGCTGTCGTCTTTCACGCTGTCCACGCGAATCTGCGTCAACTCGTCGTCCTTGATGCCCTTTTTCAGGTCATAGCCCCAGATGCGGGTCTGCGCCTTGAAGGCCATCTTGTTCTTGACGCCCGCGCTGAAGTCGCCTTCTTCGCTGTAGATGTAGGCCGGCACCCAGTAGCCCGGAATCAGGTTCAAGCGCCAGCTGTCCATGTGGAAGAAGTATGAGTTGCGCGGCGCCGGATAGTAGGTTCCGTTCAGGCGCACAATGTTGAAGTCCTGGTCTTCCACCCACACCCGGCCCAGAAAGCGGCCGCGGCCGGATTTCGGTTTTGGCTTCACGTCGAAAACCAGGCAGCGTACGTCGCCCAGAAATTCGCGGCGGATGTAGCTGAAATCGTAGTGCTCCCGGTCGAAGTCGGTGCGGTCGGCGTAGACCATCCAGGAGAAGCCCAGGGGCTGGTACTGGACCTTATACAGCTTGGCAAACCCGCCCATCAGGCGGGTCTGAAAGCCCTTCTCTTCTTCCTTTAGATAGTCCTTGCGGTCCACGGTTTCGCCCATGTCCATGCGGCCGAGGAAGTAGTGATCCTGGCTCGGAACCGGGCCCAGCTGCGGATCGTTGGCCAGGTTCTGCAGATAGGTCTCGACGACCGGAGTGCGGCTGGCAAGAGCCTTGATCAGCCCATGCTCGCGCTCGATGAACAGGTTCACCACCTGGTCCATGGTTTGCGGAGCGGCCGCCGGAGGCGCGGGCGCTGTCGGCTGTTGCGCAGCCGGCGTCGTCTGCGCAGTTGACGTTGATGCGGGCGTCGAAGCATCCGGTTGAGACGGTTGTGCCGCCAGCGCCGCTGCGGGCGTGGTCGGCTGTGCGGCCGGTTGTGAATCCGCCGCTTGCTGTGCGGCCGCGCTCGTTCCGATGAAAGACGATCCGAGCAGTGCCGCCGTCAGGATCCAATTCCAAGTACGCATGACTCTGTTCTCCAAGTTTCTGTGACCCAGGTTGGGTGACCTTGCTGCCGTCACCTGGTTGCCGTCGCCTATGTCCACTTCCGATCCTCTGCCAGACCGCCAGAGTTACTTCGCCAAAACCGCAAACTTGTGCCGGGTCGCCCGCTCAGTACGCCATCTGGAACATCACGTGTACGATCACGGTCGAATCCACCGGCTGCCCGTTGCGCAGCGCCGGCTTGAACCGGATCTTGTTGGCGGCTGCGATCGCCGCCTCGTCCAGCCCGTGCCCCAGACCGCGCACCACGCGATTCACCGAGAGCGTGCCGTTGGCTGCAAAACTCATCTCCAGCAGGACTTCCCCTTCAAGCTTCAGACTGCGCGCTTCGTCGGTGTACACCGGATTCGGTTTGAACGTGATCTCCACCGGAGTCGTGTTGCCGGAATCCGGCGCCGCAATCTTCGGCCCCTGATGCACCACTTGTTCCGACCCAAATCCGCCGGTCGAGACGCCCTTGCCGTTGCTGCGTCCATCGCCCTTGCCGCCGTTGGCAATGCCGTTGCCGAAATCCGCGCTCGCCACCGTTCCTTTAATTCCCTTGGCTCCGCCCGATCCGTTGCCTTGTCCCGCACCCACGGGCATGTCAAACGATCCCATCGAGGCTGCATAGAGCTTGGCTGCCTGCTTGCCCGTGCCCTTTAGCCCGTTGGGATCGCCAAACCCGCCGGTCTGCACCTTCTCAACCGGCGCGTTCACCGTGGGCGGCTTCGAGCTTCCCTCGAAGTCGCCGGTATGCAGCAGTTGCGGACGCGCCCCGCCCGCGATCTTCAGTTGCGGAGCCACGAACTGGTTCACCACCACCTTGGGCGCTTCCACCGGCTGCGGCGCTTCACGCCTTACTTCGCGGGGCACTACCAGCTTCGGCGTCTCAAACACCGGCAGCTTGACCGCAGGCAGCAGCTTGGGCTTGATCTTCGGTACTTCCGTCTTGACCGGTTCCGGCTCGGGCCGCAGGGAAGGCATGGGGATCAACTCGGTCACGTGGTACTGCGCCAGTTGCAGCTTTTCCGGCACCAGCAACCCAATGTTGATCAGCAGCAGCACCGCCAGCGTCACCAGGCCGTAGGCGGTCGCCAGCGCCTGCTTGTTGATCTTGCGTTCAGGCAGTAGTCCGAGTTGAAATCCGCGAGCTGTCGCCATGAAATGTCGCTCCAATTGGGACCCGGAATGGGGAGAATGCCGGGACTTGGAGTCTTCAAAATACGGGAGTTAGGACAGGGGGTAAACGTGTCCACGGCTCTTGACCTTAAGTAACCGCGGCCACGTCCCTTTGTGAGATCAGCCCAGAACGGGCCAGGGACAAGCGTTTCCGCCGACGTCTCCGGCTGACTACGGTCAAAATCGGCAGAAAACACGGAAGGAGAGGGTAGAAAGACTGCTTAAGCCTGTGGAAAAATTCTGTGCCTGGTTTCCCTTGGTTTCTGTGCGATCTCTACGGCTTTTCTCCGCGTCCTTTGCGATTAAAAGCTTTCTCTCGCGCCCCGCCTCCGCCGCATAGAAGAGAAATAGCCAAACACCGGAATCCCCGCCAGAATCACCAGCACTCCATACCCGGAATTCGGCCAATCATTCTTAAACGTGTAGCCCAGGAGCGCCGCCGCCACCACCACAAAGATCGCCGGCACGACCGGATAACCCCACATCCGGTAAGGCCGCGCCGCGTTTGGCTCCCGCAGCCGGAACACAAACACCGTGCTCCCCGCGATCATGTAAAAGAGCCACTCCGCGAAAATCGCCAACGAAAACAGCTGCCCGAAATTTGCCCCCAGCAGCAGCAACAGAATGGAGAACGCCGCCTGCACCGCAATCGCCACCGACGGCGTGTGAAACCGCGGATGCACCTCGGCCAGCCCGCGAAAGAAATATCCATCCCGCGCCGCCGCAAATGGCACTCGCGCGCCGCTCATGATGGTGCCATTCAGCGTGACCAGCATCGAAAGCGCCATGCCCGCCGAGACAATAGCGGCGCCCGTCCGCCCCATCACCAGCGCTACCGCATCCGACGCCGGCCGCGGCGAAGCCGCAATCACGCCTGCAGGAAGCACGTACTGCACGCCCGCATTCACCAGCACGTAGAGCGCGCCCACCGTGGCCACTCCCGCAATCAGCGCGATCGGAATGCTCCGTTCCGGACGCTTCACCTCGCCCGCCACCATGTTGAGATCATTCCATCCGTCGTAAGCCCACAAGGCCGCGACCAGCGCCGCCATAAAGCCCGCGACCCCGCCCTTGGCGCCCGCGAACGTTCCGCCGAAGTGGCTCCAGCTTCCGCCGGCAGCGCCTCCACCGCTGAAGCAGACCACCACGATCCCCAGGATGATCGCGACCTTCAGGATCGTGAACACCAACTGGAACTCGCCGGCTTTTTTCACACCGATGTAATTCAGAAACGAAATCAGAATGGCCGCCGCGATGGCGACCATCTGTCCCCAGGAGACGGCGAACGGCGCGGAAATAATGTTGGCCGAGAAGAAAGAGAAGACCGGAAACGTCCCCAGAATCCGCACCAGCCCGGTGACCACCGTCGCCACCGATGCCGGCTTGGCCACGATGAACCAGGTCCAGGCATAGAGAAACCCTCCCAGCGGCCCGTAGGCGTCGCGAACGTACACATATTCCCCGCCCGCCTGCGGCCGCATGGCGCCCAGTTCAGCGTAAGTCAGAGCCCCGAAGAACGACAGCAGCCCACCGACAATCCACGCCAGATAGACCAGCTTGGCCGATCCGACTGCCTGCATCATCTCCGCGGGAACCAAAAAAATCCCGCTGCCGATGATCGTCCCGACGACTACCGCTGAGGCGTGGCTCACCCCAAGGTCGCGGGAAAGTTCAGGACGGGAAACCGGTAACTGTAGCATAGTCGAAGTGAGCCAGTATACGAGAGGCCGGAAGCTCTTAGCCGCAAAGATCGCAAAGAAAGCTATTCCTGCGCAATAGAGCTTGCGACATACCCCACCCCGAACGTCACCCCCGTTCCAACCATCACCCACCACGTCCATGGAACCTGAATCCTCCACAGATACAATTCCACCGCCAACCCGCAGAGCATCCCCACCATCGCCCCGCGCTGATTGGCCCGCCGCGTCAGCACGCCCAGCAGAAACGCGCCCAGCAGCGCGCCATACGCCACCGACGCGATCTGCAGCCCCACTTCCACCACGCGTCCCGCTTTGTGCAGCGCAATCACCGCCAGCCCGAACAGCACCAGCGCCCACACGAACGTAGCCACGCGCGCCAGTCGCATTTTGGTCTTTTCGTCTGCCTGCGGCCGCAGGTGTACATAAAAATCCATGATCGCGCTCGAGGACAGCGAATTCAGCGCCGCGCTCAAATTCGACATTGCCGCCGCCAGGATCGCCGCAATCAGCAGCCCTGAAATTCCGTGCGGCATGCGCGTCACAATAAACGTTGGGTAAATCCGGTCCGCCCTGCCAAACACCGACGACGGCACCCGGTAGTAGGCCCACAGCATGGTTCCCACCGTCAAGAACAGCGCGAACTGGAACAAGACCGCCACGCCGCTCGAAATGAGCGCCATTGCAGACTGCTTCTGGCCCCGCGCTGCCAGCAACCGCTGGACAATGAGTTGATCCGTACCGTGGCTCGCCGTCGTGAAGATCGCTCCGCCAATTACTCCAGCCCAAAACGTGTACGGAATCCAAACGCTACCGCTGAAATCGAACACTTGCAGCTTTCCCGCGCCCGCCGCGGCCGCATGAATCGCCGTCCATCCTCCCGGCACCAGGCGCAGAATCGTCGCCAGCCCCACCAGCGTCCCGCCCACGTAAATTGCCGTCTGCACCACGTCGGTCCAGATCACCGCCGCCAGTCCGCCCTCAAACGTATAGATGAGCGTCAATAAAGTGATGATCGCAATGGAGGCCACTTCGCCGGTCCCCAGTGCGATCGCCACCACGATCGAGACCGCATATACGCGCACGCCCTCCGCCGCCGCCCGCGTTAGCAAGAACAACCCCGCGGTCAAAGACCGCAGGCCGCGCCCAAAGCGCCGCTCGATCAGTTCATACGCTGTATAGAGATCGCCGCGGAAATAATGCGGCAGCAGCACGAAGCTGATGACGACCCGCCCCACCACATATCCCATCACTACCTGAAGGAAAGTGAGGTTCGTGTCATAGGCCAGCCCGGGAATGCTGATGATGGTGAGCGTGCTGGTCTCGGCCGCCACAATCGAAAGCGCGATCGCCCACCAGGGAATCTCGCGCCCGGCCAGAAAATAATCCCGCAGAGTTCGCTGCTTCTTGCGGAAGCGCAGCCCAAACAGCGTGATCCCCGCCAGGTAAAGCCCGATGATCGCGAAATCAAGATGATTCAGGCCCATGCGGAAATTGAGGAATTGGGTAATTTGGTAATTGTGCAATTGCGTAATTTAGAACCCCTCGGTTTGTTCCGATTTCAAATTACCCAATTACTCAATTACCAAATTTCTCAATCATGAAATTACTCAATCCTCCTACACCACTTTCCGTGCCACGCTCTCGGCCGGATCGTATGCCTCGGACGAGATCGCGAACAGCCACAGCGGCCCCTCTCCATCATTGCGCACGGCATGCGACGCTCCCGGAGACACCAGCACCAGCACCGCGTCGGTCCCGCCAAACGTGCGATGCTGGGCCGTCTTCCCCTCGCCTTCATCCCAGTGCAGCGACCACTTCGGCCCCGGCAGCATTACGATCGCCTCGCGCCGCCGCAAATGATAATGATTTCCGCGCACCGCTCCCGGCCCGGTCGAAGCCAGATGCACATCCGCCATGCGCCCCACAAACGTGAGCGCCTCCGCCGGAGCCGTAAAACTAAACCCCCGCGCGTCGCCGGTATTACCAAGTTCCAGAATCCGAACCTTTGCCGTCATCCTATTGGAGTTCCTTCTGTTCGCGTGCCCAAGCGACTGCGCACAGAAGCCAATTATGGATGGAATCCTGCGCGTCCGCGAGTGAGACTCTGTAGTCCCCATGAAGCCAGACTTTCAGGGACTAATCCCCGACCCCTGACCCCTGTGTTAAAACTAACCCGTGCCCTACTATCTCGGCATTGACGGAGGCGGCACCAAGACCACCTGCGCCGTCGGCGACGAGTCGCGAATCCTCGCCACAGCCACCGCCGGACCCAGCAACATCGTCCGCGTCGGCGAACCGCAAGCCTGCGAGTCGTTGCAGCGCTCCGTGCGCCAGGCCTGCGCCGCCGCTGGCATTACTCCGGCACAAGTCGCGCGTACCTGCATCGGAGGCTCCGGTGCCGCGCGTCCCGAGTTGGCCGAGGTCGTGCGCCGCATTCTCGCAAAAGTTCTCCCCACTCCCGTCACCGTCGTCGGCGACATGCAGATCGCCCTCGAAGCTGCCTTCGACACCGGTCCGGGCGTCATCGTCATCGCCGGCACCGGTTCCATCGCTTACGGACGCGATGCGCAGGGCAACACCGCCCGCGCCGGAGGCTGGGGCTTCGCCATCTCCGACGAAGGCTCGGCTCACTGGATCGGTCGCGAGGCGGTCAGCGCCGTGTTGCGGGCGGCAGACCTGTTGGGAGGAAATTCAAAAGAACACTCCGCGCTTGAAGATTCACCGTATGTTTCAGCGCTCCAGAAATCTTGGGGCGTGACCTCACTCGCGGATCTGGCGCGCGCCGCCAATTCAATCCCCCCTCCCGACTTCGCCGCGCTGTTTCCGGCCATCGCGGCCAGCCAGGACAACCTGGCGACACGGATTCTCACCAGCGCGGGCTGGGAACTGGCGCAACTCGCCGCGGTCATTATCCGCCGCCTGTTCACCGCGCCCAGCGTAGCCTCTGTCCCCGTGGCCATGACCGGAGGCGTCTTTCGTCACGCCCCACTGGTCCGCCAGATTTATTACAATGAACTCCGCACGCTCGACTCGCGCGCAGAAATCAAGCCGCACGTCGTCGAACCAGTCGAGGGCGCCTTGCGCCTGGCGCGCAAGGCTGCTGCAGCAAAGTGAAATATGCGGGGACAGCCGCCTCCGCTGTAGTGAATCAAGGGCCAATGGCTGAAGAACGATCCCAATCCGACAACACCCCTGCGGCTCCGCCAACCACTCGACCAGAATCGGATCCCGCCCCGGTCTCTACCCTCACCGAACCTGCCTTAACGGAGGACCTCGCTCTCGCACTGCTCAAGTCCCCTGACCTGCTCCCTGATGCCCTCGAACCGGTCCTCAAGAACGCAGCGGTCATGAAGTCGCTCAAGGTCCGCCTCGCGCTGGCCGCGCATCCCCGCGCCCCGCGCCGCGTTGCGCTGCGTCTGATCCGCGAGTTCTACACGTTCGACTTAAGACAATTCGCGCTGACGCCCACGGCCCCCGCCGACCTGAAGCGCGTCGCTGAGGAACAACTGATCGTGCGCCTCTCCTCGATCACGTTGGGCGAACGCATCTCGCTCGCCCGCCGCTGCTCCGCTACCGTGGCCGGCGCACTGCTGCTTGACAAACATTCGCGCGTCTGGCAAACGGCACTCGACAACTCACGCCTCACCGAAGCCGCTCTCGTCAAAGCTCTGCAGCGCCCGCAGGCCACGCCGGCCTTGGTCGAGGCAGTCTGCCATCATGCGAAATGGTCTCAGCGGCCGGAGATTCGCTTGGCCCTGCTGCGCAACCCGCATACGCCGCTGGCCCGCGCTCTAGATTTCGCCCGCCGCCTTCCGCCGACAGTCCTGCGCGATGTCCTGCGCGCATCGCGCCTCCCGGAGCCAGTCAAGGTCTGCTTGCGCCAAGATCTGGAAGCGAGAGTTAACCGGCTGCTGACCGTCAGCACCATCTGTTAACGTCCCGACGAAATCTCGATTTGCCTTCTGATCGGATGAGGTCTCGGATCGCCGCATCTGGTAAGAGCAGCGTCTTCACATTCGCGCTCGACCGTTTCTACTGGATTGTCTAGAGTGCCCGACAGTATCTTTCCATCCGCCAGACTCAGCTTTATTTCCACATCGAATGTTTCCTTGCCCACCGCTGCCAGATATTTCCCATTCTCAGCTCTCTGCACCTGGACCCAGTTGTTGGCAGTGTCAGCCACCGGTTTGCGCATCCAGTCTACTGTGAGCTTGATTTCAGGTTTTTCGGGCGGTACATGACGGACAACCAAGGTCGCCGTGTTGTCAGACCGGTTGACGTCCTTGAGCGTTAGATCGAAATCGATCGCGTCTTCGCCAATCAGGACGTGAGTGCCATCCGCCCACGAGTTAGGGGCGCTGCGCTTGAAACAGAAGTGATCCCCGGGATGGGCGAGTTTGCCTGTCCTTACGGCTAGCCGCAAGTCGGCATAGAAGCTCATGAGATCGGTGATGGGGCCGATCAGCCTGTGGTCAACCTGGCTGAGGTTGGGGAACGCGCAACTGTGATTAGGATCGAGCGTGACCTGCTGACGAAAATCCCGACTTGCCGGAGGAAGAGCCGTCTTCTGATTGTCGGAGATCAGATTTGACCAGCGATACTCCTCAAAGTACGTTCCGGCAGAGTCTTTTATTACGATTCCGTCAGCCTGAATTTCATAGTGCCGATCCTCGTTGATACCTTTCATGGAGTAGGTCAGTTTTTCTCCTGCACGATAACGCCGCAGCAACACATTGGTTTCATTTGGGAGAGCTTGCGCGGCAAGCAGGCTAGAGCCAGCGCAAGTCAGGAGGATCAGCGCAAGCATCTTGCTGGTCATGTTCTCGTCCTCGGGTGCTTTGCAAGAGAGCTTTATGCTATTGCTTCACCGCTTCCCGCTTCCCATGCATCAATTGCACCACGGCCTCATACAACCGCTTGCGCGTCTCGTGCCGTTCGAAGGCCCGCGTGATGTAGCGGACGTGCACTTCAATCCCAGACCCCTTGGGCACCACGTTGATCCCCGGCACCGCCGAAATCGCCCGCACGCGGTAGCGGCTGGTGGCCTGCTGCCACTCGGCTTCGGCTTTGCTGGCGTTTGCCGCGGTTTCCTTTTCTACCAGTTTCTGGATGCCATCAATAATCGGATACGGGTCCTGCCCTGACGGAATCTGCACTTGCAGTTCATCCCACATCCACTGCCCCGATGTCGTGAAGTTGAAGAAGTGTCCTTCAATGGCGAAGCTGTTTACAAAGGAGACCCGCCGTCCCGTGGGATGTCCCGCGTCGCTCCAACTTCCAGTTTCGAGCAGCACGGTTTTCAGCAATCCTACTTCGACCACTTCTCCGCCCACGCCGTTGATCTCCACCCAGTCACCCACCCGGATGCCGTTGCGTCCCATCAGCACGAACCAGCCGAAAAACGCGACGATGAAGTCTTTCATCGCCACCGTCAGCCCCGCGCCCGCCAGGCCCAGCACCGTGGTGGTCTGCGTGGGCATGCCGAAAATGATGAAGACGATTACGATCGCGCCCGCCGCCTGCGCCGCGAATTTCACCACCGCCCGCAGCGTGTCAATGCGCTTGTTCTCCGCCGTCATGCCGGTGAACAGGTGCTCAATCAGCCGGTGCGCCAGGTACACGGCCAGCACCACCAGCAGAATCCACAGGATGGCCTCGATCAGCTGGTGCAGCGCCGCCTGCTCGCGGGTCTCAACCAGCGCAATCCAGTTGGAGTAGATGTCGTTCAGATCCTGTTCGTCCTGCACACGCTTTCCGAGGTCGGCAAGATTTTTCTGATCGCGCGTGTACTGTTTCAGCGAGTCGAGCGCCGACTTGGCCGACGCCTTTGATTCTTCGCGGCTGGCCGCCTTGCTGCCGCGGGCGAATCCCTTGGCCTGCTGCTTGGCCGCTTCGCGGTTCTCGTTGTCTTTTTCCACCTGCGCAGTCAGGGCTTCGTGCCGCTGGCTCAGGCGGAGTTGCTTGGCCGCGGTTTCCTCCCGCGCTTCCTCGAGCAGCGCTCGTTTCTCGCGCAGCGCCTGCCACGCCCGGAACACGCTCAGCAGGGTATGCGCCTGGTAGTCCTGCTCGTGCGGATTCACCGCCGAACCGGCGGGCGCCACGTTGTGATCGCCGGCCTCATGCTCGGCCTGCAGGCGCTTGATCTTGGCTTGCGGATCGCCTCCGGCCTGCTCCAGATCCTCGGCCGCATCGTCCAGTTCGTCCTGATCCAGATCCATCTGCGCCTTGGCGACGTCAATCTGGTCCTGCAGGTTATCTTTTTGCGACTCGGGCGCTGCCGCCAGCCTGCGCGTCAGCAGCGTGATATTCTCCTGATCCTCCTTGAGGGCCTGCTCGGCCTTTTTCTTGCGGTCGGCGATCTGCTTGGCTTCTGGCGAAAGCGGCGGCGGATTTTCTTCCGCCGTGCGCAGCGAGTCGAGGAAGGCAAGATCTACTTCATGATCCCCGACTTTCTCCGCCGCGTGCGCCAGCACCTGCTCTTCCGCCGTGCCCGCCAGCGCCGCCATCCGCCGGGCGGTCTGCAGGGGACGCTGGTCCACCAGCGGATGCGCCGCCGGCGCCGCTTTCCGCCCCAGCAGCCGCTTGCCGGGCGCCGCCGTTGTCTCGCTTGCGGGCGCCGCCTCGCGCGTCTCGACGAACGCGACAAGAGCCGCACCCACCAGCAGAAGCAGCACAATCGCGGTAATCCACTGCCGAAATTTCATAAAATGCCCAACCCACTCGTAGAGACGTAGCTTGCTACGTCTGTCTGACCACAAATCCAACGATGCGCATCAAGATGGACCCAGCCGCGCCAGACCACTGTAACAAGAAACACGTTTTCCGGGCCACGCCGGTTGGCCCACGCGTACGTTCGTAATCTGGTCCTGCGAATCTGCGCCCTTAGAATCATTAAATCGCCCATGATCGAGTGGCTGCAACCGATTCTCGACGAGCCCTGGAAGCCCGTCTCCCGCCCTGCGCTGGCGGCGTGGCTGATCTTCTACGCCGGCTTCCTCGCTTACGCGTTCTCCGCCCATGGCGGATTCCTTTTCATTGACAGCGCGAACCTGGTCGTCCACGAAGGCGGACACAATCTGTTCAGCTGGTTCGGCCCCACGCTCTGCCTCTGGGGAGGTACGCTGCTGCAGTGGCTGGTCCCATTTCTTCTGGCCACGTACTTCTTCACGCAGCGCGAGACCGCCGGCTTCGTCTTCTCCCTGTTTTTCTTTTTCGAGAACTGGCTCTACACGGCAACCTATATGGCCGACGCAAGAGCCCAGGTGCTGCCGCTGGTCACGACTGGCGACCCGGATTTCGTCGAACACGACTTCTTCGCGATCTTCTCTAGCCTCGGCGTGCTCGACCACGACACGCAGATCGCGGCGGTAGTGCGGTTGTTGGGCTGGTGCGGAATGCTGGCCGTGGTGGGATGGCTGGCAGTCCAAACGCTCAGGAATCAAGAAGCCTGACGCTCGCGGTTCCAATCAACAATCAAAAATCAACAATGCCTTCCTACGGCACCCAATCCCCGATGAAGATATTCGTCTCGTGCGGAGCCTTGGCGTTGCGGTTGGAGGCCCACACCAGCTTCTTGCCGTCGGGCGAGAACATGGGGAAGCCGTCGAATCCGTCGCTGTAGGTGATGCGCTCGAGGCCGCTGCCATCGGGATTGATCATCCACAGTTCGAAATTGCCCATGCCGCCAGTGGCGTGCGTCTCCGGATCGTAATTCGACGAGAAGATAATCTTTTTCCCGTCCGCCGTGAACGCCGGCCCGAAGCTGGCCGCGCCCAGGTTCGTAATCTGCCGCTTGCCGCTGCCGTCGGCCTTCATGATCCAGATTTCCAGCGACGTCGGCCGGATCAGGTTCTGCGCCAGAAGTTCTTTATAGTCCGCGATCTCTTTTTCGGTCGTCGGGTGATAGGCGCGATAAACAATCCACTTGCGGTCGGGCGAAAACGTCGGCCCGCCGTCATAGCCGAGTTCGTGCGTGAGTTGTTTGACGTGGCCGCCGTCGGCGTCCATGGAATAAATGTCGAGATCGCCGTGGCGCAGGGAAGTGAAGACAATCTTCTTACCGTCGAGCGAAATGGTCGCCTCGGCGTCGTAACCGGGAGTATGGGTGAGTTGTTTCAGGTTCGAGCCATCGGGATTCGCCGTGAAGATGTCATATCCGGAATAAACCGCCCACACGTAGCCCTTGGAAAAATCGGGTCGCGGCGGACACTCCGGGCTGGCCAGGTGTGTGGAGGCGTAAAGAATCTTCTTGCCGTCGGGATAGAAGAAGCTGCACGTGGTGCGTCCCTTGCCGGTCGAGACCATGTGCTGGTCGCTGCCGTCAATGTTCATGATGAAGATCTGGTCGCATTTCACGTCGCCGTGCGCCGACTGGTAGATCAACTTCTTGCCGTCGGCGGAGAAATAGGCTTCAGCGTTCTGGCCGCCGAAGGTCAATTGATGCACGTTGCGCAGGTGCTTTTCCTGCGGCGTGGCGAAATCCGGCAGGCTGGAGGTCTGCGCGAATGCGACCGGCAAGGCCGTTGCAGCCAACAAAGAAAAGGCGCGAAGAGCAGCAAGAATGCGATTCATAGGATGCCCGCTTAGGATGCCCGCTAGTGTAGCAAAAGCCGCGGAAGAGCGAACCGCTCACGGAGTAGAATGGGCCGCGGAAGAATCCGGAGGCTGCCATGAAGACTTTTCTGCCCATTGTTGTAGTCGCCTTTCTGGTCGCGACCATCGCGCTGCCCGTTGCTCGTCCCACGGTCTCGGCCTCGCCCAAGGCCACCGCCGACGCGCTCAAGCAACTCGAAGGCGAATTCATGAAGGCGGCGGCCGAGAAGGGTTCCCAGGGATACATGGCGTATTACGCCGACGATGCTGTCGAAGTGCCCAACGGCGGACCCCTCATTCACGGCAAGACGGAGATTGCCAAGGGCATGGGCTTTCTTGACGACAAGAACAATCGGCTGACCTGGACGCCGGTGGGAGCCGACATCTCAGCTTCGGGCGATCTCGGCTATACCTATGGCACCTACGAGTTCCACTCCAAAGACAAAGACGGCAAACCCGCCGTTGACTACGGCAAGTACACCAGCATCTGGAAGCTGCAGAAAGACGCAAGCTGGAAGGTTGTGCTCGACATGGGCAACTCGGAGAAGAGGGAGTAGAAGAGATTTCCCCCGCGGACGTGGCCTCTCGATGGCCGCTTCTTCGAGCTTGTTCGCTTTTCCGGAAAGATCTGAGTTGGACAATATTACTCTTGCATGCTGTGGTAAACTCCTGCCCCACTGAACGCCAAACCTTAGCTTGACGTATTGGCGCTTCAGAAGTGCCGGAGGTTCCAATGGGCCATAAGCCTTTCCCCTCCCCTATCCCGCTGCCCTGGGGTTTATTTCCAGGGCCAAACATTCAGGTTACTTTCGACCAGAACCGGGCCGATCAGACTTCGGGGTCGCGGAGCGAAAGCGACCTGGCAGTGGATCCGCAAAATTCGCAGGTGATGATCGCGGCCGCGAAGCGGTTCATAGACAACCAGAAATATACGTTCACGACAGCCACGTCCTGGAGCACCGATGGCGGCGAGACTTGGACCGACTCAGCCGATTTGTGGCTCAATACTCCCCAGGCCTGGATCGGATACACGGACCCGGCGCTCGCCTATGACGACAACAATCATGCCTTCCTGGTGTCCGAGCCGGTAACCTTTGTCGGTGGCAGTGCAGAGATCGAGGGGCAAGGCATGTACGTCTTCCGCTCGGGAGACGGCGGAATGAATTGGTCGGCCCCGCCGACGGAATTACATTCTGATTCGGCAGACGACAAACAGTGGGCCACGGCTGACGTCTCTGGCTCAAGCCCCCACAACGGGAATGTCTACGCATGCTGGGGAGCGGATACGCCACTGCGATTTGCACGCTCCACCGACGGAGGTAACACCTGGACGGGAGTTGGGGGAAGCGCGACCGGGACAGACATTACGCAAGAAGGTGTGTTTGCACCCGGCATGTGCGTCAGCGGCGATGGCACCATCCACATTGCGTGGCATGTGCCAGGCTCATCGTCGGTTCGCTACGTCCGGTCCACCGACGGCGGCAACTCCTTTTCGGCTCCCCAGGATGTGGTGGATGGCATCGTGGACGTTTCAAGCAGATTTCCGTTGGTGGATGACGAGTTTCCTGTTTTTCCAGGGGGCACATTTCGTGTCCTCACTCTTGTGACCGTTGTGCCCTTGGGTGCGAGCGGGTGTGTGGTGGCATGGGCGGACTGCCGGGGACCGTTCACACGAATCTACTATCGCGTCTGCGATGCGAGCGGCAATTGGGTCGGGGATTCCTCCGGGAAGCCCGTGCTGGCCAACACGAATTTTGCCGACACAGTGCCCGTACAACACTTTCACCCTCAGTTGGCCGTGAACCAATCCGGCCTGGTGGGATGCGCATTTTACGAATTTGGAAAGAAGCCGCCGGACAATGCGTTTCGAATCGATGTGAAGCTGGCTTCTTCGTCATTCTTTTTCCAGGGATCGCTACCTGTGGAATTTTTCTTCTGGACCACGGTGACCGATCACGCGTGGGACCCGGCCATAGATGCTCCGTGGTCGCATGGGGACAAGAACATTACATTCATCGGCGAGTATTTCGGGCTGGAGGCTTCGGGTGACGATTTTTGTGCGCTATGGACGGACACCAGGACCGGCAAGCAGGAGCTTTGGTTCAGTCGTGTGGCAACGTGGCGTCCGCAACCGCCCAGGCCACCCATAATCCCCCCGTCCATCGTCGGTCAAATCCTATATGGAGTGGTGGGTGACGGCGGAGGACTGGTACTGGTCAACGGAATTCCGATCCCGGTTCCGCCACTGGGTCCGGTCAGGGAACTCTTGCCGCTTCTCGCGGCGTACGGAATTGTTATGTCCAGTCCGTCGCAAGAAGGGTTTCAGGTGGGCGCTGAAATCATGAATGCCGTGGCGAGGGTGGGGGCGCGCTATGGTACAAACGCCGGCGCTCAGGGAGGCGTGAATGCCAGTCTCCGCGGGGCGGAGAAACAGAAAACCTGAAGCGCCGCGATCGGTTAAGCCTGCTTGCGGAAGTAGCTGGTGATCGCCTCGGCCTGGGCGCGGGTTACGACCGCCGACAGAGCCGCTGCGTCCGCCTGCTTAACCGCCTTTACGCTGCCGAAGTGTTCGAGCAGGCGGCGGGTCGTGCTCGCGCCCACGCCGGGGATTCCCAGCAGTTCGGTGGAGCGGTCGCGCATCTGCCGGCGCTTGCGGTGGAAGGTGACGGCGAAGCGGTGGGCTTCGTCGCGAATGAGCTGAATCAGGTGCAGCACCGGCGAATGATGATCGAGCGCGAGGGGATCTTTCTCCTGGCCGTAGACGTAGAGAATCTCCTCGCGCTTCGCGATCGCGGCCAGCGGCTGGTTGATGATTTCAAGCGACTCCAGCGCTTCGGCGGCGGCGTGCAACTGGCCGAGTCCGCCGTCAATCAGAACAAGGCTGGGCAGTGGCTTGCTTTCTTCTTGTAGACGCTTGTAGCGGCGGGCCACGACTTCGCGCATGGAGGCGAAATCGTCCACGCCCTCGACGGTGCGGATGATGAACTTGCGGTAGTCGGATTTCTTCATCTTGCCGTCTTCCCACACCACCATGGAAGCGACCGTCTCCGCGCCCTGAATGTGCGAAATGTCGAAGCACTCGATGCGTTTCGGGAGTTCGGGCAGGCTGAGAACTTCCTGCAGTTCTTCCTGAATCCGGCGCGCGTTGGGCTTGAGCACGCGGAAGCGCTGGTCGTAGGACTGCTTTGCGTTATTGCCGGCGAGATCAATGAGCGAGCGCTTGTCGCCGCGCTGCGGCACGACAATATGGACCCTTGTGGCGCGGACCCGCCCTGAGCGCGAGTCGAAGGCGCCCTCGCCCGCGTTCTGCTCGGAGAGCAAATCTTCGAGCTCCTCGCGGTCCTCGAAGTCCACGGGGACATATAAATTGCGCGGCACGTAAGGTTGGCCGATGTATAGCTGCTTGAGCAGGGCAGAGAAGAACTCGCCAGGAACAAATTGCTCATGTGGGGACGGCCGCCCTCGGCTGTCCGGGCCGAGCGAAGCTCGGCTGGGTTTGTCGCCGTCATCCGTTGTACTGCCAGCCAAATGCGCCGGCGAGCTTCGCTCGCCAGGACGGGCGAGGGCGCCCGTCCCCACATGTTCTGAGGGATCGCCGGCATTCGAGGCTAATTCCGGCAGGTCTTCCCAGAAGAATTCGCGGCGGTCCACCATTTTGCCGCCGCGCATGTGGAACAGATTCACGGCCATCATGCCGTTTTCATAGTGGTAGCCGAAGACGTCGGCGTCGTCGCCCTCGGCGGCGGCGATGCGCTGGCGCTCCTGCAACTGCTCAACCGTGGAGATCAGGTCGCGATAGCGCGCGGCGCGTTCGTACTCCTCGGCGGCGGCGGCCTGCTCCATGCGCTCGCGCAATGAGCGCGACAGATCGGTGGGACGTCCTTCCAGGAACAGTTTCACGTCGTGCACGGCTTCCTGATACACGTCGGGCGTGGTCAGGTCTTTCACGCACGGGCCCAGGCAGCGCTTGATGTAGTACTGCAGGCAGGGGCGTGGATGGAAGCGCGTCAGGTCCACTTTGCACGACGGGATGAGAAAGTTGCGGTGAATGAGATCCACGATGCGGTAGGCGAGATTGGCGGGGAAGTACGGGCCGTAGTACTCGCTGCCATCTTTACGCAAGCGGCGCGTAACGTAGACGCGGGGCCAGCTCTCGCCCAACGTGAGCTTGACGTAAGGGTAAGTCTTGTCGTCGCGTAGAAGAATGTTGAAGCGTGGCTTGCGCTGCTTGATCAGGTTGTTTTCGAGAGCGAGGGCCTCTTTGTTGTTGGCGACCACGATGTAGTCCACGTCCACGGCTTCGCGCACCAGCGTGCCGGTCTTGGCGTCTTCCCAGCGGCCTTCATGGAAATAGCTGGCCACGCGGCTGCGCAGGTTCTTGGCCTTGCCCACGTATATGACGTCGCCTTCAGCATTTTTGTAGAGATACACGCCGGGCTCGGTTGGGAGGGTGCGAATTTTGGAGAGCAGATCCATGCGGCCGTCTGATTTCCATTTTACGTTCAGGCGCGGTTCTCGTGACGGCTGCACCCGCAAAAGCTTTTGACCGCAAAGGCCGCGGAGGAAGGGCCGCTGAGGACGCGAAGAAGAAGAGCGAGCCGAGCCGAGCCAAGGGACCCAGACCAGACTGACCTGTGTTACAAGTGTTGTATGAGTCGTGCGCTGACAATTCGTGTCACAGATGAGCTTCTCGCGTGGAGGGAGACCTCCCGGCAGACCGGTCTGCCTATCGCGCGGCTCATCCGCGAGCATCTGGAACGCGCCAAAGCCAACCGTGGCAAACAGCGCTTCCCTCGGCACGTGGGAGCGATCAGGGGAGGGGCTCCTGATCTCTCTTCTCGCAAGGGATTCTCCCGTTCGTGAAAGGCATCGCGGATACGGTCCTGCATTGTGGCCTTTGCTGGGAGCGCCGGCAGGTCTGGGAGCCCGATCTAAGCCCTTACCGTATAAAATTTCCATTCGCCATGTGGGGTTTGCGTTGCTGCGGGCGTGGTGAGGCGGTTGGACCACCCACAATTGTTTCCGCAAGCCATTGAAAACGGATATACTTACCTCAGCCGTTCCCGGTACGGAACACTGGCATGTCCCGTGCAAAAGTAGAAGCGGGACTTGTAAGCAGCAAGCAGTCATTTCCCAGGGCCTCAAAGATTGGAAATTCCGCGCGCGGCAACCCAGGGCGCGCTACGACAAGATTGGAAGAAGGAGCCTCAACCCTATGAATCGCACTTCGTTAGTAATTTGCCTGGCAGCCAGCATGGTGGCCACCGTCGGCTGCTCCAGCAAGAATTATGTGAAACAGCAGACCACGCCGCTGATCAACAAGACCAATGAACTCGACGACCTCACCGCCAAGAACACCAAAGACATCAAGGACGTGGACGCGCGGGTGCAGGCCGGACTGGCGGCAGTAAACGCCAAGACCGCTGACGTCGAGCAGAAGGCGCAGGCCGCCGGACAGACCGCGACCTCGGCCCAGCAGACGGCTGATGCCGCCAACACTCGCGTGGGCGCGCTGACCAACACGGTCGCCAATCTCGATAACTATCATCCCGTGGCCGAGACTTCGGTGAAGTTCGGCTTCAACAAAGACGTGCTGACGCCGAAGGCCATGCAGGCGCTCGATCAGCTGGCGTCGAGCATTGCCTCGACCAAGGGTTACATCATCGCGCTCGAGGGCGGGACGGACTCGGTGGGGCCGGCCGATTACAACTACGATCTGAGCCAGCGCCGGGCCAACTCGGTGATTCAGTACCTGGCCTCGAAATACAACGTGCCCGCACACAAGATTTACGTGATCGGGCTGGGCAAGGACAAGCCGGTGGAGACGAACAAGACCTCCGTGGGCCGAGCCGACAACCGCCGTGTGGATGTGCGGCTGATGACGAATACCGTGGGTAGCACTACGCCGGCGGCGACGCCTGCGACCACGGGCAGTCCGTCGTCCATGTAACGCATAGCTTTTCCCTCCTCCCCGGAGGACTTCGCCAACCAGGCCGCTCCATGCCTCCCGCGAGCGGCCTGTTTTTTCTGGGTCCCTGGATACGGAGCTACAAGCAGCTTCGATCGGACGCACGGAAAGGCGCCCCCGGCAGGCAGGGTTCGATTTCCTACGGCAACAGCGGGAGCAAGCGCGTCACTTCTTGGTGTCGTCCGGTTTGGCGTCTGCGGGAGTGGCCGGTGGTGCGGCTTTGAGCTTGTCCAGGGATGCATCCACGCGCTTCTTGAAATCGCCCGCGTCGTTGGTGCCCCACCCGCCGAAGCCGGATTGGACCACCATCTCGCAGCCGTCTCCCTTGGAGTTCAGCGCGACAGAGTTGATTCGCTTCTGGCCGGCCGACCCCATCCCCATGGAGTACGAAGCGGCCATCTCGGTGTTCTCCAGCGACATAATCCCGTACTTTCCCGAGTTGCGGAGAGTGTCCTTCACCGCACTCCACAATGTGGTACAGGGGATCGAATACATATCGGAGTGCGTCTTGGCGAACGACGGCCCGGCCACAATCAACAGCAGCAGAACCGTCACTACGAATCGTTTCATGGAAACGCTCCTTTTCCTGAGAGCCTGAATTGTAGCACCGGGGTTTTTGTGCGTGCAGTATCCGGGGTGCACGTTCCTGGCTCGCTCCACCTCGCGGTAGAATGAGAGTATGCGTCGTTTGTTTCTTGTTTTGCTCCTAGGCTGCGCGGCAGCAGTGTGGGCGCAGGATTCTTCCACGCCATCTGGTAATGCTCCGGCGAATGCGCAAACGCCGGACTCGTCGTCGCCAGCTTCATCTCCAGCTTCGTCTCCAGATTCCAAACCAGCCAAGACGCGCACGCCGAGTCTGGCTCCGCCTCGTTCCGATCGCGTCAACGCGAACGATCTGGACGATGAACCGGGCGAGAGCTCAAGCAAAGACACGCAGATTGACTTGAGCCCTCCGGCAGACGACGCCAAGGCGCATCCGCAGAGTTCCGGGGCGCTGACGGATGCGGAGATGTCGGCGGCCGGTGCGGATGTGGGCGAGTTTCATCCCTGGGATCCGCACAAGGCGGCGAAGGACGTGGAGGTGGGCGACTTCTACTTCAGGCGCAAGAATTACCGCGCCGCCGAAGACCGCTATCGCGAGGCCCTGCTGTACAAGGACAACGATGCGGTGGCCACCTTCCGCCTGGCGGTGTGCCTGGAAAAGATGGACCGGCCCGGAGAAGCGCGCCAGGAATACGAAAATTATTTGAAGATTCTTCCTCATGGCCCGGAGGCGGAGCAGGCGAAGAAAGCTCTCGACCGACTGAAGCGGCCAACTGCGGACGCGAAGCCGGCGAAGTAACCTGGAACGCCCGTTTCAGATGTCGCGTTACCGCTGCTTGCTTGCCTTCAAACGACCCTTGCTCCTGTCTCCGTTGCCATTGCCGAGTCGGCTCTTTCCGCCCTCGCCGAGTATCAGGTTGGCGGGCCACTTGGGACCGCTGCGGGCGATTCCCCCGGGGCGGGCGGCGGAGCGCAGGATGGAGTCAAGCGCATCGAGGCAGGCGTGAATGGTCTGTGTGCGCAGCGCGCCTTCGAAGCGGCCGCGAATGATCAGCATGGCGGTGCCGTGCATCAGGGACCACAGCGAGAGCATCAGACGGGTGTACTTGCGGGGATTTCCTCCCAGGCGCTCGGCCACGCGTTCGCGAATCAGGTTGAACGAGGGCCAGGGTTCGTGCGAGGAGGGAGGCTCACCCACGCCGTCGAATAGCACTTCGTAGGCGAAGCTGTGCTCGAGGGCGAAATCGATCTGGCGGCGGACGGCCTGGCGCAGGGTGCGAGTGCGGGTGAGTGCGGCGAACAGTTCGCGGCGGGTCTGGAGACGGATGGCGCGGAGAATATCGTCGCGGTCGCGGTAGCGCTCGTAGACGGTGGGCGTGGTGGTGCCGGCGGCCTTGGCCACGGCGCGCATGGTGAGCGACTTTTCACCGCCGCGGGCCCACAGGCGCGAGGCGGCGTCGAGAATACGCTGTTCCAGGCCGGGATCGGGTTGACGGGGCAATTCTCCTCCAGCTTCGTTCAGGAATTATTTTAACTTTGTATAACTAACGTCGTATAATCATTGGACAACAGCAACAAATAACAACCACGCAGCGCGGGCTCCGTCGAGACGAAGCAGTCCTCCCCAAAGCGGATCCCGGGATCCGCCTGCGCAAATTCCCTGACCTTGAGGTGTTGTAGATGGTGCCTGCAGCCCAGAAGCAGATTGATGTAGCCCGCCTGATGACTGATTTGACCGCCGCCAAGGTGGAGTTGTTGAGCGCGCAATGCGCCGCTGACCGTGTTCGTCTCCAGTACTCTGCACAAGACATAGTAGCTTTTGCGGAACGGCAGACTTTGAAGCGAGCTATCGCTTCCGCCGAGGCGCTGTACCGCTATTTCTCCCAGATCGAAGCCCAGATTCAACAGCACAAGGAAAGCGGCAAGGGGAAGCGCTAATGCGCTCCCGCGCCGTGGTTCTGCCGGAGGCGTGGTTTCCATGGCGTCCGGAAAAGGTTATTTCTCCACCCGGATGAACTCGCCCGTGGAAGCGTTGACCGCGACCGTCAACTTGGCGGTCTCGCGGCTGGCCCCGTAGATGACGTGCCAGACCAGCTCATTGGTGTTGTGGTTCCAGTCGCAGACGTAAAACACCGGAGTGTCAGCCGCTTTTTCCAGGATCTTGTCGCCGCCGTGTTTTTGCGCGGTGGCGAAGACCTGATCGGAATCCACCTTGAGGAAAGCCATGTCGAAGACTGACGTGGAAGCGTTGGAAGGACTGTAGCTGTCTTCGATGCCGGGATTAACGCCGCGTTCGGGTGCGCCTTCGGCGGCGCTGCCCGACCAGGTGTAGGACTTGGCCGAGCGCCCGGTGGCGGAGGCAAAGCTGCCGCGCCAGATTGCCCATTTGCCGTCGTGGCCGTTGCCATCGCTGGTCACGATGGACTCGAGGCGGAAGGGCTGGGCGTCCTGTTTCCAGCCGCGGGCGGCAATGTATACCTTTTGAAAGGCGGAACGGGCGGTGACAAGTTCCGGGCCCTTGGGCGCGGGCTTGGCTTGTTCCGCAGTCTTGCTGGGTTCCGAGGAGCAGGCGCTGAACAGCGCCAGAAGAACAAGGACGGCAGAGCACCAAGCGTACTTCGTCCCGCGCGGAATCGTGGTCGCGCGCAGAATCGGTTTGCGGTCGCGACGGCGCGAGAAAAACATTCCCAACTTACTGCCCGGGAGGTAAGGGGCTAGACTGGCCGTTTTCATGACGTCCTTCCTGTTATAACTTGGATGGATTTTATAGCCGCGCAACATTCTACCCGAAGCGGCGGAAAAGGGAACCTGTTTGGACCCTGGGCTGGAAAGATTGCGGCAGGAAATCGCGGCGGCCACAGCCGGACTGTCGGCGGAGCAGTTGAACTGGCACGCGCCGGGTAAGTGGTGCGCCGCCGAAGTGCTGGAGCACTTGTACCTAACCTACACCGGAACCATAAAAGGATTCGAGCGCGTGCTGGAGGCGGGCCATCCCCTGTCCACAGCCGCAAGCTGGAGGCAGTGCGGGCGCGTGCTGGTGGTGGTGGGTTTCGGATACATGCCCGCGGGCCGGGAAGCCCCGGCAGTGGCGCGTCCGCGAGGCACGCCGCGGGAGAAGGTGGCGGAAATTGGGCCGAAGATCGGCGAGATGGATGAACTTATCCGCAGATGTGAAGAACATCTGGGCAGGCGCCGGAAGTTGCTGGACCATCCGATTCTCGGACCGCTGAGCGGCGGGCAGTGGCGGAAATTTCACCTGGTGCACGGGATGCATCACGTGAAGCAGATCTGGGGACTGCAGGAAGCGGGGAGGTTCGGGGCTAGGTTAGGAGGGTAATAACGGCGGGACAGCCGAGGCGGCTGTCCCCACGCGATCGGTGGTAGGCGGGACAGCCGAGAGCCTGCCCTGAGCTTGCCGAAGGGCGGCTGTCACTAACATGAGCGGTGGTGAGGGCGGCTGTCGCTACGTGGGTTAGGGCTCGCGGGCGGAGGCAGGAACGCCGGCTTTGCGAGCGTCTTCCTGCATGTCGTCGAGCTTCTGCTTGGCGTCGTCGAGAGCTTTCTGCTTGTCGGCGATCTGCTGCTTGTACTGGGCGTCCTGCTTGTCCCATTCGGCCTGGTTGCGGAAACGATTGCCGACGTCGCCGTACATGGCGGCGGCGCGCAGCTGATACTCGCGCTGCAACACCTCGATCTCGCGGCCCAGCAGACCGATCTGCTCCTTCTCGGAATCTATCCTTTCGCTCCATTTCTTCCATTGTGCCTCTTTGGCAGCCTGTTCTTCTTCCGGAGTCTTGGGAGCGGTCGCCGCACTTGCGGAGGAAGCGGTTTCCGCGGCGGGAGGTGCGACCTGGCCCGCGACCTGGGTTGGGGGCTTGGGTTCGGGTTTGGCTTCGGTCTGGGCTTCGGCCGTTTCCGACTTGCCTTCTGTTTTGGTGTCTGTCTTGGCTTCGGCTTCCGTCTGGGTTTCGGTTTTACCCTCGGCCTTGGCCTCAGTCTTGGATTCGGTTGGGGCTTTGGCTTCGCTGCCGGCCGGGGCGGGGGCGGCTTCTTCGGACTGGGAGGCAGAATTGTCGGTGGCCGTTTCGGTGGCCGAGCCGACGATCGAAAGCTTGTCGTCCTTGGGCAGATTGTCGTTGTCGAACACCCTCGGCTTGTGCGCGGCGCCGGGTTCCTTGCGAACCTGCCGGGCGTAGGTTCCCAGTGAGGAATCGGAGGAGGAGGAGGAGGGTTGCGAATTCGACGGAGCCTGATTCTGCGCGCCGGCGGGAAGGCCGAGCAGGGCGAGAACCAGAGCGAGTCCGATGCCACCAGAGGTCATGCGTTTCATAAGTCTCCCCTTCTGTATTCCTGGTAAATCTCCGATCTTTTCTGTTGCGCGTCTCTCGTCCAACTCTTTCATTTCATTTTCCAACGGAGCGTGCAGCCGCGGCGCCGGGTGCAGCACGCTTTTCGGTCAGGAATCCTCCGATGCTGCGGTCGAGATGCGCGGCCTCATGCGCGATGTCGGCGGCGATCTGGCGGGCCAGTTCGGGATCGCGGCTGTTGGCCAGTTGCTGGGCGTAGCCGGCAATGGTGGCCAGCGAGGTGCGCAGGCGGAGCGCCATCTCGGCGGAAATCTCGCCATGCAGTTGCTGCTGGCGGCGGATGCGCTCGAGTTCGCTCAGGTCGTTGATCAGGCAGGCGACGCCGAGCAGGCTGCCATCCTCGGCGGGCACGGGAGAAACGGTCACGGAGAGGAAGCGCTGCTGGCCCGCCGGAGTCTGGTATTGGGCTCCGACTTGCCGGCGCCGGCTGCCGCCGTGCAGCACGGCGTCCACTTCGTCGGCCAGGCGCACAGGTTCATCGTGAGTATCGTCGGGGAAAACGCCGGGAGCGGCCTCGCGGTCGGTGTCGTTGGCGCTGCAAATCACCGCGCCGCGGAAAATGTTTTCTGCGCTCATTCCGGTGGCGGAGGCGAAACCGAGAATTTCTTTCGCGGCAGGATTGCCGGTCTTGACCAGTCCATTGGGCCCGAATACCAGCACGCCGCTGCACAAGTTGGAGAGCACGGCCTGGCTGAAGGTCTCGGTGATGCGGGCGCGATGTTGCTCAGCCTGTGACTGTACGCGCAGTTCATGCTTCTGCTGCTTGAGCTGCTGGATCACATTGCTGTAAAGATGCAGGGGCAGAGTTTCCAGCGAGGTGGAAGTCTCGGAGAGGTCGGCTTCCTGGGCGATGTTCCGGCGCAGCCGGCGGATCAGAACCAGGCCGATCAGGAAGGCGCACACTGCGCAGATAAGAACCACGACAGCGCGCAGCATGACCGGGTTGGTGAGGCTTCCTACCATAGGCTCCTGTACCAGCCGAGAAATTGATTGCCGAAGAAGAACGCGACCATGGCCATGCCGCCAAGAAAAACGCCAAAGGGCATCTGGTAGTAGCGGTACACCATCTGCGCGGACTGCCATCCGCGGCGGCGCGCGGCTTGCGCGCTGGCCAGACGGCGCATGAAGCGGTGGGTGCGTTTCAGCCAGACGACGAATACCGTGGTGAGGCCAAAGAAAGATCCGGCCAGCGAAGCGGTGAAAATGGTGAAGACGGTCAGCTTGATGCCGAGGAACGCGCCCACCATGGCCATGAGTTTGACGTCGCCGAATCCCATGCCCTCCATGCCGCGCCAGCGCAGGTAGATCGCTCCCACGCCGTAGATGAACGAAGCCCCCAGGGCGGCGCCCAGCACGGAGTCGAACAGGGAAAGCAGGCGCGCGATGAGGTCATTGCTGAAGGGCAGGCTCACCATTCCGGGCAGAAACTGCGAAGCGAGATCATTGACAGGAACGATCAGGCTGAAGACGAGGCCGAGCGCGAGTCCGGGCAGCGTCAGCTTGTCGGGCAACAACTTGGTTTCGGCGTCGGTAAAGATCAGGCCGAGCAGCAGGAACGCGAACGTGCAGTATTTCAGCAGGGAAAGCGTCAGCCCGAAATACCAGTAGCAGGCCAGAAAGAGCACGCCGGTGAGCAACTCAATCCACAGATAACGCGACGAAATGGGAGCCTTGCAATGGCGGCAGCGGCCGCGCAGGATTAGCCAGCTCAAGATCGGGACGTTGTCATAGAAAGCGATGGCCTGCTTGCATTTGGGGCATGCCGAACGCGGCGTCACCACCGAAATTTCCCGCGGCAGGCGATAGACACACACGTTCAGGAAGCTGCCAAAGGCCAGCCCGAGGACAAAAATCGCCATGGCAAAAAGCGGGTCCATGTGCTTCGCGACGATCCCTAGCAACGATCCACCAAGGAGATGCGACACGCCATGCAGCGGCGTGGGGCTTCTCCCTCCTGAGAACGCAGAAATCTCCTGATTTTTCGTGCTCTGGGAAGATTATAAGGCGCTGGCGCGGGCGGGAACCAAGGTACTGAAGTCACTGCCCGAATGGCCAGTGGGCGGCAAGACATTGACCGCAGGGCGTTTGTCGGCCCGGGGTAGGGAATGGCAGACAGGCTACCCCATTGGTGCCTTCATCCAGCAGCCAGCGCGGCGGGCGCGGAGCCCGCCGCGGCCGAGTTGAGATGGCGTCGCTACCGTCACAGGGGCGACGACGACGTCTATTCTTTTGGTCTACTTTGCCTGCAGAGTCTCGATGTATTTCACTAGGTTGGCAACTCTCTGCTGTACCTGAGCCTGGTGACCCTCACTGATGCTGGAAAACAGTTGACCCCACATCGGCATATCTTTGCTGCCGTGTGCCGGGTTGTTCTCCTGTCCGCCGATCACCGCAGCTACGTGAGCGGACGGATACTTGCCGCCGTTTTTCTGCGCCAGAACGGTCAAGTCGGTCGGCGGGGCCTTCATCGCCGAGGCGGCGGGGCCGTTGCCCTTGCCATCTTTTCCGTGGCAAACGGCGCAATAGGTGTCGAACATCTCTTTGCCCGAATACGACGGGGCATTCGCGATGGGAACGTGCTTTACGGTGGGTGGAGTCTGCGCCGGGGCGGCTTGAGCCACGGCAAATGCCGAAATCATGACCAGAATCACGGCCAGACTGATGAATTTCATTACACGCATGATCTGCCTCCTGGGCTTGCCAAGCCCAAATTCCACAACGTTGCAGTCTAGAAGGAGGACTATATAGGAACTGTGATGTGGGTCACAAGTGGGTGTGACGAGTGAACACTCCCGCACCGTGCCTCCTGCTTCAACCCTTCCACGCCGTTGCAACAGACTATGGGCCGCCAAAGGGAGATCGCAGATTTTAGGGGAAGGCGAAGCGTAGGAGTGGTCCTTCCAGGGCGAGGGCGACTGGGTCGCTGGCAGGCATCGGATTATTCCAGCGGTTCCAGGCCGCGAGAACAAGGCGGGTCTGAGCCGTGGGCAGGTCAACCCAGCCCTCGGCTGTTTCTTCGCGCAGGAAAACTGAGTAGGCGGGCGCGGTGGGGACGCTGCGAGTTGATTTCCATTCGTAGAGGCTGGCCGCCAGGCTCTCGGTCAGAGATTCGTGGGGGTCGAGGCAGAGGATCCAATCGAAAGCAACCGCGCGAACATAGTGAATGGGCAGAAACCCAGGCACGGCGGTCACAACACGCGCGCCGTATTCGCGGGCGACGTGCAGGGTGTGGTCGCGAGAGGCGTGGTCCACTACCACGATGTCGTCGCAGGGGTAGAGTGTCTCCAGGCAGCGGCCCAGACGGAAGGCATCGTTTTCCGTATGCAGCAGTGCGGTGATCGAAGGCATGGCGGCAACGCTTGCGACAGAGAGTGTACGCGAAGCGTGCCTGCCGGGGGAAAAAAGAGACCTAGCAAGCTACGTCTCTGCGGGTCGGGATCGGCTGCTATTGCGGGTCGCTTAGCTTTTGGCGGTTCGCGTCCGGTTTTGGGGCCTGCACCACGGTGACCGGCGCCTGCAGGGTGAAGGTGAGCACCGTTTCCGAGGGCAGCTTGATCTGCTGGCTCTTAGTGGCCGCCTGAACGCCGCCGCCGACGCCGGCACCGGCCGCGGCGCCGATGGCTGCGCCCTTGCCTCCGCCCGCGATGGCTCCGATGATGCCGCCGAGAATGGCGCCTCCGCCAACCTTTTCCGCCGTATTCTTACCGCGCGAGCTGCCGTCTTTGCGGTACTGATCGGTCTGCAAATTGTAGACCTGGCCGCCGGAGGAGAGGCTGTCGAGTTGCAGCACCACCACGGACTGTCCGGCAAACTTTCCTGCGCTCTTCACTTCGACGAGGTGGCCGGTCAGTTCGACCCCGGCAGGTACGGCTTCTTCTCCGTCGGAGGTGAGCGGCGCGTTCAGCGTGGCGTGGAAGCTGTCGCCGGTCTGGTTCTTCTCGCTGTCAATGGGATCAATCAGGCGGACGCTGACCTGCGTGCCCTGATCAATGATGAACTTCTTCGGGGCGGGCGGCGGAGGCGGCGTGTTGTCGGGCGGGGGCGGAGGAGTGGCGTCGGCCGTCATCTGGCTCGAGTTCGAGTCGGGCGCCTGGTCCGCGGGCGGCTCGGCGTTAGCCTTGGCCTTCGGAGCTTTCTTGCCAGCTGCAGGTTTGGCTTTGTCTGCTGGGGGCGCGCTTGCGGTCTGGGCCGGGGCTGGCGGAGATGTCTTCGGGGTTTCAGCCGTTGCGACCGTGCTCGCGGTGCCCACCTGCAGGTTGTTGACGACCTCTTTCACGCCGGGAACGGAAGCGGCCTGGCGGCTCGCGGCCTCGCGCTGCGCGTCGTTGTCCACGCTGCCGCCGAGCGTCACCACGCCGTTGGCCGACTGCACGGTGAGCTGCTTGGAGGAAAGGCCAGAATCCTGGCTGAATTTGCTTTGAACATCGCTCGCGATCTTGCCGTCATCGGGCTTCTTGGCGCAGCTGGTGGTCAGGCACAGAATGAGGGCAAGAACGAAGCAAGACAGCCTGGGAGAGGTTTTCATACGCGACTCCTGATCGCCCAAGCGTGGGCCGGGCATCTCAGTACAGTTTAGATGCTAATGAGCCGTTTTGCAGTGGGAAAAGCTGAGCAGATTCCGTGGTGTCCTAGTGGATGAACTTGTAGTCCACGATGGAAGCGGCCAGGACGACCTGGCCTTCCTCGGGCTCGATCGCGTCCCCAGCGCGCATGACGCGGCCCTGGCAGACGACGTTGCTGTTCTTGCGGCCGGAGATTTCCTCAGGCATCTCGAACACCAGTTCGACCAGAGCGTTGACCGGAAGCTGTTGCGGACCGTGGAACAGTACTCCGCTCTGGCTGATGTTTTCGATCTTGCCTTCGAACCAGGTGCTGGTGCGGTTGACGCGGTAGCGCAGAGGAATTTCGAGCTTGAGACGGCGGGCACGCGGCACCCACGAAGGCTTCTTCTCGCGGGTGTGGCTGCGGCGAGCGCTGCCGGTCTCGGGCTTGTGCTGGACGCGCTCGGTGCGGCGCATGGTGGTCCAGTCGTACTTGTATTCGGCGGCACAGAGCAGGCAGACCTGGTAATACTCGCCGTCGGCGCCACGGCGGGGCCAGCAGAACTCGTGGGAGCAGCGCCCTAGCATAAGCACATCCATGATCTTTTGCGGCATGATGGTTACTTCCGGGTCAGTTGGCCTCGGACGCAAGGTCATCATCGCGCGAACGCAAGAGTTTGGGTAGGTTACGTTCGTGCAGGGCAGAGACCGAATCGTACACAAAAGCCTGTAGATGGAAGGGCTTGCGCCGGACACAGGGCGTGCGGAGAGCCTGGCACGGCGCGTGTATCATCGGCTGATGGAGGATAGCGCGTTGGATGTGACCGTTTTCATCCTGGCTGGGGGAAGGAGCACGCGCATGGGGGTGGACAAGGCTTTCGTCACCCTGGGCGGGCGGACGCTGCTGGCGCGGGCTCTGGAGGTGGCGCGGGGGGTGACGCACGATGTGCGCGTCGTGGGGGAGGCGGCGAAGTTTCGCGAGTTCGCTCCGGCGGTGGAAGATGTGTTTCGTGGGTGCGGTCCGCTGGCGGGGATTCATGCGGCGCTGTGTGCGTCGGCGGCGGAGTGGAATCTGATGCTGGCCGTAGATCTGCCGTTTGTGACGAGCGAACTGTTGCAATATTTGCTGACGCGGGCGCGGAGCTCGGCTGCGATGGTGACGGTGGCGCGCGCTGCCGGGGGATGGCAGCCGTTGTGCGCGGTGTACCGGCGGGAGTTTGCGGAAGTGGCGGAGAAAGCGCTGCGGGAAGGGCGTTATAAGATTGACGCGTTGTTTGACGGGACGCGAACGCTGGTGATTGGCGAGGATGAGTTGAGGGCTGGCGGATTTTCTGCGGAGATGTTTCGTAATTTGAACACGCCGGAGGAGTTGGCGGAGGCGTGCGGGCAGACGGACACTTTGCGGTTGTGATGCGAGTTCCTCGCGAGGTCCGTGCCGCCGCTAGTGAGCACGAGGTCTTTCGACTGCGTAACTGGTCCGCATTCGCGGGCCAGTTACTTCGCTCAGGATGACAGGGGCGTGGATGATAAAGGTTGAATTGAAAGCCAAGAGCCAAGAGCCAAAAGCTAGAAGCTAGAAGCTGATTTCATGCCAGACGAAACCAAAATCGAGCCCTACATCGAGTTCCGGGACGTGTGCAAAGCGTTTGGGGATAATACCGTGCTCGATCACGTGAGCTTCGACGTTTTGCCGGGGGAGACCGTTTGCATTCTGGGGCGCAGCGGTGTGGGGAAGTCGGTGTCTCTGCACCACATCATGGGCTTTCTCAAACCGGATGCGGGACGGGTGATTGTGGCCCGGGAGGACATCACCGACTACAGTGAGGAGCAACTGGAACTGATCCGGAAGAAAGTGACCATGGTCTTCCAGAACGGAGCGCTGTTTGACTCGCTCACCGTCGGGGAGAATGTGGCCTTCCCCTTGCGCGAAACGCGCGACCTGACCGAAGACCAGATTTACCAGATCGTGGACGGCTTGCTGCACATGGTGGGCGTGCAGGAGATGCGTGACCTTCTGCCGCCGGATCTCTCGACCGGGATGAAACGATCGGTGGCGATTGCGCGGGCGCTGGCGGCGCGGCCGGAATGCGTTCTCTATGACGAACCGACCACCCAGGTGGACCCGCTGATGGCGCAACTGCTCGGCGACCTCATCAAGCGGCTCAGGATTCAACTCAACCTGACCAGCCTCGTCGTAACCCATGACATGCGCCTGGCCAAGAAACTGGCGGACCGGGTCATGTTCCTGCACGAAGGCCGCGCGATCTTCTTCGGCCCGTATGTAGAGATGGAGAAATCCCAGGAGCCGATCATTCAGGAATTTCTGGAACTGGATGAGTTGAAATTAGAAGCGTGAGAAATGCCATTCGTAGAGACATAGCTCGCTACGTCTCTGCCTGTGCTGCCCATGCATCTGCGGCCGTAGCGGTGCCGGCAGAGACGTTGCAAGCAACGTCTCTACGACTGACTGCTTCTAGAACCCTTGCTGCACCAACTCCTCAACTGTCAGGGAATTTTCTGACGACTCGGACTTCATCATCTTCTCGACGTACTTGGCGATGAGGTCAGCTTCGAGATTCATGGGGTCGCCGGGTTTGAGCGAGTGCAGGTTGGTCATCTCCACGGTGTGCGGGATGATGGCGATGGTGCAGCGCTTCCTCTCCAGCTTGGCCACGGTGAGGCTGATGCCTTCGATTGAAATCGAGCCTTTGAAAACGGTGTATTTCTCCACGTCTTCGGGGAGTTCGACGTGCAGCCACCAGTTTTCCGAATCCGCGATGCGCTCGAAAGCGATCAACTTGCCGACGCCATCCACGTGCCCCTGCACGATGTGGCCGCCGAAACGGCCGTCGGCCTTCATGGGCAGTTCGAGATTGACCAGCGCGCCTTCGTGGATGCGCGAGAACGAGGTGCGCACCCAGGTTTCGGGCGCCAGATCGGCGCAAAAGGAGCCGGGCTTGATATCGAGCGCGGTGAGGCAGACGCCGCTGACGGCGACGCTGTTGCCGATGCCGAGTTCTGCGGGTGCGTTCTTGGCGGAGATGGTGATGCGGCGGTTTTCGCCGCGCTGTTCGATGCGGCTGACGCGTCCGACTTCTTCTACGATGCCAGTAAACATGAGTGCCTCCAGGATGAACCAAACATCATAAACCCGCAACGCTCGCTCACCACAGAGTCACAGAGAAGAACAAATCAAGGGGTGATTTTCTCTGAGTCTCTGTGCCTCCGTGCCTCTGTGTGGTGAAACGCCGTTTCAATCTCCGTAGGGATCGCGTAAATAGCCTTCAACCGCGAAATCTTCGCCGAAGCGGTGCAGATGAACTTGTTTGACCTGGGCGGCGTTGAGAAACCCTGCGCCGGAGGCGAAGGGAATCGCGCCAGCGCTTGCGAGAATCCTGGGTGCGTAATACAGAAAGACTTTGTCCACGACGTTCGCGGCTAGCGCGGTCCCGTTCACGCTGGAGCCGCCTTCGATCATGACGGAGGTGATTTGCAGTTCTCCCAGCCGGCGAAGGACGGCGGGCAGGTCGGGGCGATGGTCCGGCGCGGTGTCCGGGAGCATTTCCACGCGGATGCCGAGCTGTTCGAGTTGAGCTTTCTTCTGCGCGGTGGCGGAGGTGCAGAAGACGAGGACGTCGTTGCTCGGATTGGAGCCGCCGCGTTCGCGGGCGATGCTTTCCACCAGTTGCGATTCGAGCGGCAGGCGCAGGCGCGAGTCGAGAATCACGCGGATCAGGGGGCGACGGCGCGGGTGGCCGCTGCGGTCGGTGAGCAACGGGTTGTCAGCGAGAATGGTGCCAACGCCGGCCAGAATCGCGTCGTGCTGATGGCGAAGTTCGTGCACGTGGGCGCGGGCGGCTTCGCCGGTGATCCAGTGGCCAGAGAATCCGCCGGCCTGGGGCGTGCTGTGGCTGGGCGTAGCGGCCGGCGGCGGGGCGATCTTGCCATCGAGGGTCATGGCGGATTTCAGCGTGACCAGCGGCGTGGTATGGCGGATGTAGCGGGCGAAGGCTTCGTTCAGGCGGTGGGCCTGATCTTCGAGACGCCCGATTTCGACATGCACTCCGGCGGCGCGCAGTTGATCGAATCCGCGGCCGCTGACCTTGGGATTGGGATCGGGCATGGAGGCCACGACGCGGTGAATGCCGGCGTTAATCAGGGCAACAGTACAAGGAGGTGTGCGTCCTTGGTGCCCGTGCGGCTCGAGGTTGATGTAGAGCGTGCCGCCACGGGCTTTTGCGCCGGCGGCTTCGAGGGCTAGGACTTCGGCATGCTTTACGCCCGCGTAGGTGTAGGTTCCGGTGCCGACGATGTTGCCCTGCGGATCTGTGATGAGTGCGCCGACGTAAGGATTGGGAGATGCGAGACCGATGCCTTGGCGGGCGAGTTCGAGGGCGCGGTGAACAAGCTGCTCGTCGGTAGAGTGTGGGGGCATTCAGGGAGAATCTACCATGGAGGCACGGAAACACGGAGGAACGAATTCCTATTGCCGGCGCGGAGGAAAGCTCTGGTATGAATCGTCTTCGATCCCGCGCTCCTATTCGAACAAAGAATCCACAAATTCTTTCGGGTCGAAAGGCAGCAAGTCGCCCGCTTTTTCACCCACACCTACGAAGCGTACCGGCAGGCCCAGTTCGCGCGAGATGGCGACGACCACGCCGCCTTTTGCGGTGCCGTCGAGCTTGGTGAGGACGATGCCGGTCACGCCCGCCGACTCGGTGAACATGCGCGCCTGCTGCAGGCCATTTTGTCCCGTCGTCGCGTCCATGACCAGCAGAGTTTCGTGAGGCGCGCCGGGAATGATGCGCTGGGCGGTGCGGCGCATTTTTTCGAGTTCCGCCATGAGGCTGGTCTTGGTGTGCAGGCGGCCGGCAGTGTCCACGACAACATAGTCGGCCTTTCGCGCGACTGCGGCTTGCAGCGCGTCGAACAGAACGGCGGCGGGATCGCCTCCGGGCTTGGTCTTGATCACTTCCGTGCCGGTGCGCTGGCCCCAGATTTCGAGCTGCTCGATGGCGGCGGCGCGGAACGTGTCGGCGGCGCAGAGCAGGACGTTTTTGCCCTGGGAGCGGAAATTCTGCGACAGCTTGCCGATGGTCGTGGTCTTGCCGGTGCCGTTGACCCCGACGACCAGGATCACTTCGGGCGTGCCTTCGACTTTCTGGACCGGCCGCGTGTTGGCCGAGCTCAGAATCGCCAGCAGTTCTTCTTTCAGCAAACGCTTGAGTTCGTGGACGTCTTTGATCTGCTTGCGGTCGGCCTTGTCGCGTAATTTGCCGAGGACTTCCTGCGTGGTGGTGGTGCCGAGGTCGGCGCCGATGAGCGTGGCTTCGAGATCGTCGAGCGTGTTGCGGTCAATTTCTTTGCCGATGGAGACGACTGCTTCGATGCGGTCGGCCAGGTTTTCGCGGGTGCGCGTGACCGCCTGCTTCATGCGGTCGAGAAAGCTGGGTTTCTGTTCTTCTTCGAGGCTGCCGAAAAGAGTCTGAATCATAAGAGGGACAAAAATTGATTATACGGGGAGTTGGGAGCGGACGGCGCCGCTGAGGTTTGCCGAGAGACTTTGAAACCCCGATTGGCGAAGGATTTCGAACCAGTCCGCATTTCTTCGCGAGTCGTTTGCAGGCGGAAGGAATCCAACCACGAAGTCCTCGTACCGGAGTCGCCAGCAGAACCCGGTAGACTGGCAAAAGACTGGCTAACGAAAGCTGGCGGCCCGCGTCCATGCGAAGATAGAGTGCTGTCGCCAGAGCCGCTCGGAGCACATGCCAACCTTATCGCTGCGCAGAATATTCAAGGCATTTCACTACCGGGATTTTCGGCTGATGTGGATTGGCGCCTGTACGTCGAGTATCGGCACCTGGATGCAGATCGTGGCGCAGGGCTGGCTCATTTACCGGCTGAGCCATTCGGCATTCCTGCTGGCGCTGGACCAGTTTCTCGGCGGCTTTCCCATCTTCCTGTTTTCGCTGATCGGCGGGGTGGTGGCCGACCGGATCGAGCGGCGGAAGATCTTGCTGCTCTCGCAATACGTGCAGATGGCCAGCGCCGGAATCCTCACGGTACTGGTGACGACCGGAGCGGTGCACGTGTGGCACATTCTTTGCCTGTCGTTCGTCTCCGGCCTAGCGCAGGCGTTTGGCGGGCCGGCTTACTCGGCTCTGATTCCGACTCTCGTGGATCGGGAGGACATGCCGAACGCGATCGCGCTGAATTCGATTCAATTCAACCTGGCAGTAACGGTTGGTCCGGCGCTGGCGGGAATAACGTTAGCGCGGCTGGGGGAGAAGTGGTGCTTCGGACTGAATGCGCTTTCTTTTCTGGCGCCGGTCGTTTCCCTCTCCATGATCGCGATGCGATACCTGCCGGAGAAATCCACCGAATCCATCTTCACCAGTCTGAAGCAGGGCATCAAGTTTGTTCGGCGGCAGGAATCCATGGAGGCGTTGATTGTGCTGGCCTTCTGCATGACCGCGCTGGCCATGCCGATGCGGACTTATATTCCCGTGTTCGTGAAAGATATTTTTCATCGCGGTCCGGAGACGTACGGAAACCTGCTTTCGCTGATGGGCGTGGGTTCGATCTGCGGATCGCTGGCGATGGCGGGGATCGGCAACATGCGCAGCAAGGGACGGTTCGCGCTGACGGCGCTCATCTGCCTGGGCGCGGGGATTGCAGGATTTTCCCTTTCGAAATCGCTGCCCCTGAGCTATTCCATGCTGGTGCTCGTGGGCGCTTCGATGATGGCGGTCTTCGCGACGGTGACGTCGCTGGTGCAACTGATTACCACCAACGAAATGCGCGGGCGGGTGATGAGCGTCTATAACTGCGCCTTCCGCGGAGGCATGCCCATGGGGAATCTGTTATCGGGATGGCTGGTTCCGATGTTTACGGCGCCGGTGGTGCTGGGCGTAAACGGGATGGTGCTGGTGCTGGTGGCGATGTACTTCTTGCTGGTGCAGCGGCGGGTGGCGGCGCTGTGATGATAGTCAAATGAAAAGAGTTCTGAAAATCGCTTCTAGCTTAGGCTGCTTGATGTCGGTTGTGGGACCTTTTTTGGCAGTCGTGCTGTACCCAAGGGCCAATTGGCTGTTTGCGTTTGTTCTGATCGGATTCGCAGTTCTTTGGTTGAATCGTCGATTTACCAAAGATCCAACGCCACAGGCCTTAGCCGATCAGGTCGAACGTTTGTTGACGGGCAACTATGCGGGATGGGATGTTGACGCTTTCGAGATGCAAAGCATACGAGATTCCCAACTGCAAGATCTTCACCGCAGGTGTATGCATGTGGGTCTTCCAGAAGAGTGGCCCAGATTGAATGAAGATCAGAAGAATCAGTTGCGAGAGATCATTGTGGAACTGAGAAGGTTGGGCGACGCGCGAAAGCAGGGGCGGGCTGTTGATTGATGTAAACAGGCGACCAAACCAGCCCCTCCGAAGACGACTTCTAGACCCGGGTTCGTTCAATGGCGACGGCTTCGGCGGCCATGGCGGCAGGCGGCGCGGGGGAGTCGCTTCCGGCTGCGACTGAGAGCACGGCGGCGGGAGCAGGGGCGGCGACGGGGCGCTTGATGGTGAAGCGCTGGATGCGAATTTCGCCGCGGGCGTAGACGGAGAGCAGGGCGGCCACGGCGTCGGGATCGAGGCGCTTGCCGGCGAGGTTGCGGATAATCTGCAGGGTCTCTTCGGGCGTGTGGGCGCGCTGATAGGGGCGAGTGGTGGTCAGTGCGTCAAAGGTGTCGGCTACGGCGATGATGCGGGCGAGCAGCGGAATCTGATCGCCGTGCAGGCCGTAGGGATATCCGCGGCCGTCGAGGGCCTCGTGATGCAACTCGATGCCGGGAAGCATTTCCGCCAGTTGCGTGACCGGGCGCAGGATGTTGGCGCCTTTGGTGGTGTGGGTCTTCATGACTTCGAATTCTTCTTCGGTCAGCGCGCCCGGCTTTTTCAGAATGTGATCTTCAATGCCGATCTTGCCCACGTCGTGCAGTTGGGCGGAAATCTGTAACACCTCGAGAAAGCTGGCGGGCAGGTTCATTTCCTTGGCAATGAGCAGGGAATAGCGCGTGACGCGGTCGGAATGGCCGCGGGTGTAGGGATCTTTTTCGTCCACCGCTCCGGCCAGCATCTGGATGGAGCCCATGAACAGGGCGCGGTTCTCTTCGGCGGCGCGCTTGAGGTCTTCGACGAACCGCTCGAGTTCCTCCGACATGGTGTTGAAAGTCTGGGCCAGTTCGCCGATTTCGGTGCGGCTCCAGAGATGAACGCGCTGGGAGAAATCTCCCTTGGCCAGCGCCCGGCTGGATTGCGTGAGCACTTCCAGCGGATTGGTGATGCGGCGGGCGGCGAAGATGCTGACGCCGATGCTCAACAGCACAGCCAGCAGGGCGAGCAGGCGGGCCGTGCGCTGCATTTCATAGACTCCGCGATAGGCTTCGCGGCGCGGCTTCTGCACGACTACGGCCCAGTCGAGCGACATCACCGGGCTGTAGGTGCCCAGCATTTCGACGTGCTCCTTGCCGCTGTTGATGGTGAATTCCTTGGTGGCGGCTAATTGCGCCTTGTTGCCGCCGTCCACGAAGTTGCGCACGATCTCCAGGTTTTTCATGTCCTGGCCGGTGGCAAATTCGGGTGTGGCCGCGGCGACCAGGCGTCCCTGGGCGTCAACTACGTACGGAGTCAGGCCGCCGCCGCTGACTTCCTGCAGGCGGCGAATGAGGAATTGCAGATCCACGACGGCGCCAATCGTGCCCAGGAAGCGCTGTCCGTATTTGACCGGCGTGCTGACCAGAAAGACAGTGTGCGCGGACTTTCCTTCGCCCACGACCAGGGCCTGACCGTTGTAAGCGCGCCCGTCACGGGCGGCAGCATAGGCGCGTTCGAGTTCGCGCTGCAGGAATGCGTCGGGCGCGATGCGTCCGGCGGAAATGCCCTTGGCATCGGAGTTCAAAAGCGTGGCGTAGGCGATTTCATCCGAAGAAGAAACAAAGTTTTCGAGCAGGGCGCGCAGTTCGGGCGCTTCAATATTTCTCTCCCCAATATCGCCGCCGCTGGCCACCTGAATTGCCGACGAGAGGTTGGCCAACATCATACCCAGGGAGCGCTCGTGCTGGGAAAGATCGTCGGCCAGCGAGCGTGTGACCGTATTCTGCAGCAGCATCTCGTTGGTCTTGAGGCGGTCGCGATTGATGGACTCGACCTGCGCCGAATAGAAATACATGGGCACGATGCTGATGACCAGAAGCACACCGAGGATGACATACAGAATCGGGATGCGGGCGTGGCTGGAAGCGCTGGCGGACACGTCTCTCCCTTCACTCAACTCGGGTACGCCGGGTGCGAAGTGGCGGCGGTTTTCAAAGGTGTCCCTAAAATTCTAATGGGGAATCGCGGGCGGGAGGCGAAAAGGAAGACGGTCTGGCGTTACCGAAGTACCCTGCGGAAGTGCCGTCTGGTGCGGGTTTGCCAGGGGAAAGCGGGTTGGGAAAGCGTGCCGAGGTACGCCTTCTGGCTTTGTTGAGTACAGTCTGGGGCGTATTAACGCCGAAGAGGAACTGCCAGCGTCGCGCCCTCAGCCTATATGCCGCAATCCCTGCACAATGTCGAGTCGCGAGGCTCGGTAACAAGAAATCCCCGCACTCAGGATGCCAACAAGAGCCGACAGTGCGAACACCACGACGAGAGTCAGAGGGGTGACCTTCAACACTACGCTATAGATCCCGCTCACGGCAGACTGTGCTGCCCCGTAAACCAGACAGTACCCTGCCAATGATCCCAGCAGCCCTTCTGCCAGACACAACGCGACTGCTTCGCTCACCAACAGGGTAAAGATTGTCCGCCGTGCGAAGCCCAATGCTCTCAGGACGGCGACTTCCCGCGTTCGTTCGCGAATCGACATTGCCATGGTGTTGGCTGAAACCAGCAGAGTGCTGAAGAAGACTGCAAAGCTGATGCTGAGAATGAAGGTCTTCACAGTGCCAAGCATCGACAGGAAGTCGAGCTCAAAGGCCTTTTCGGTTTCCGTTCTGGTCGACTCAGGCGAGTTGTGAAACATACCATCCACCGCCGTGGCTACGCGGCTTACATTTTGCGGAGAATCGGCCAGAATGACATAGAGACTGTCGTGTCCCTTCGCAGACCGGACTGCCTCTTCAACATATTGCCAGTTGAAGATTATCGCCTGAGTGGGGATGGGTGCCCTGTATACGCCGCGAATATTCAGGTCCAGATTCACAGGAAAGATCCTGCCTTCAATGACTATCCGGTCTCCCAGTTTCCAGCCATACTTCCTGGCCAGTCCGCTGTCGACAATCGTTCCCGCGCGATCTTTTTGCCATGAAGCTGTCTGGTCTGGCGGGATGTCATAGTCCGGATGGACTTTTAGGAATGTGTATGGATCGCTGCCCATTTGTACGAACAGATGTTCCGCTTTGTCGTCCTTGTAGATTCCGCCAAACCAGTTGCAAGGAGTTAGATCCACCACGCCGGGTATAGATCGAATCTGCTGCCGGTAATAGCTGGGCATGGAGGGCATGAATATCGAAGAAGTTCGCGGCCTCGTCACCAGGCGCATGGCGGATTCGCCCCTCAGGGGATCGATGTAGAAGCTGCGCCAGACCGCCATCATGACTGTGAGTAATAACATCGAGAAGCCAATGCTCAGAAGAGTGAGAAGAGTGCGGCGCGGGTTACGAAATGCGTTCTTAAGTACGAATTGTGTCAGCGTCACGGGCGTGCTCCCGGCGACGACGGAACCATAGGTCTTTCTCCTTGTTGATTGGAACGGGCAAACGATCCGAAGTTGCGTCGAAAGTGGAAACTGCGAGTTAGGAACCCATGCCGGTCTCACTTTTTCCGCTGCGGGTCATCAGTTCGTGGATGGCTTCGCGGGGAGATTTGTGCTGGTGCAGGATGGCGTGCATCTGCTCGGTGATCGGCATTTCGACGTCGCGGGCATGCGCTAGGCCAACAGCGGCGGTGGTGGTGAAGACGCCTTCGGCGACCATGCCGTGCATGCCGGCGATAATGTCGGCCAGATTGCGTCCGCGGCCAAGTTCGACGCCCACGCTGCGATTGCGTGACAAGCCTCCGGTGCAGGTGAGAACCAGATCGCCGAGTCCGGCCAGCCCGGCCATGGTGTCGGCGCGGCCGCCGCAAGCCACGACCAGCCGCGTCATTTCCGCTAGGCCGCGTGTGATCAGGGCGGCGACGGAGTTGTGTCCGAGGCCGAGGCCGTCGCAGATTCCGGCAGCGATGGCGACGATATTTTTCAACGCGCCTCCGAGTTCGACCCCGGTCACGTCGCTGTTGGTGTAAACGCGGAAGCTCGGGTCGCTGAATTCCTGTTGCACAGCGCTAAGCAGCGCGGCGTCCTGCGAGGCGACGGTTATGGCGGTCGGATCTCCGCGGGCGACCTCCTGGGCGAACGAGGGGCCGCTGAGGGCGCCGATGGCCGATCCGGCCTCGCGCTTGAGCACCTGGGAAATCACCTCAGTCATGCGCAGCAGGGAACCTTCCTCCAGACCCTTGGTCGCACTCACGATCAGGGTTTGCGGCGGAATCAGCGGGCGCATTTGCTCGAACAGGCCGCGGCAATGTTGCGAAGGCATCACGCTGACGATGGTGTGCGCGTGGTCGAGCGCCACTTCGAGATCGTTGGTCGCCATGACGCTGTCTGGGATGCTGCGGCCGGGAAGGAATTTCTCGTTGACCCGCCGGTGGTTGATGGATTGGCAGACGTCGTCCTCGTGCGCCCAGAGGCGCACACGATGCGTGCCCTTGCGCCCGAGCACAACGGCGATGCCCGTGCCCCATGCGCCTGCGCCGATGACTGCGATCTCGCTCATGCGTGCTTCGCTCCAAACCGGTTTTCCGTGCCCGCCAGCAGGCGGCGGATGTTGGCACGGTGTTTCGCCACGATGAGCAGCGACGCCAGGGCCATGAAGACCAGCGCCGGCCAGGCGCTGCCGTATTCCTGCAGAACCCAGGCCAGAAGGGGGAAGGCTAAAACCGCCACGATGGATCCGAGGGAGATGTACCGGAACACCAAAACGAGCACGATGAAGACGGCGGCCGCAATCAGTACGGCCTTGGGGGCAATCACCACAAAGGAGCCCAGCCCCGTGGCCACTCCTTTGCCGCCGCGGAATTTCAGCCAGACGGGAAACAGGTGCCCGAGAACGGCGCACAGCGCGGCGACGGACATCTGAAGATAGGGAGCGGCCGCGCCAGTTTTTCGCGTGAGCCAGACTGCCAGAATCACGGCGGCAGATCCCTTGCCGGCGTCGAGGAGCAAAGTGATCACTCCGAGCAGGGGAGACTTGCGCGATACGTTGGTGGCGCCGATGTTTCCGCTGCCGCTCTGGCGAACATCTTCGCCGCGGAAGACGCGCACGAGGAGATATCCGAAAGGGATGGACCCGAGCAGGTAGCTGGCGGCGGCGATGAGGAGGAATCCCGGCATGTCATGCCAATCATTTCATGAGAATTACTTGCGGTGGCGCGATCAACTCGAACCGGGCCAATTTTGTGTACTTCGATCCTTTCGGCGAGAGCTGGCTTTGGTAAAGAAAGAACTCGCGGGCGGTCATGGTACCAAACTCCGGGGGAGGCAGGGCGGCGAGTTTTTCCTGCAAGCGCTGAAAGGTGCGATTGGGGCCGTCTTCTCTGCGCCTGCGGGGCGAGCCCGATCCGCCGTGGCCGCGGGCCAGCGTCAGGTGGGGGCTGAAGGCGCGTTCCTCCCTCGGAATGCCGAGCGACGCGGTTCGCTCGTCCACGGCTGCGGCCAGTGTGGCCAAGTGCGGGCCAGCTTCCAGGCCCACCCAGAAGACGCGCGCCGATTTTGCGGTGGGAAAAAATCCATAGCTGCGGAAATGAATTTCGACCGCAGCCGCATGGATGGAGGCGAATTCCCGCTTAATCTGCTCGACGGCAGATTCGGGCTGTTCGCCGATGAACTTCAGGGTTACGTGCAGCGATTCGGGCTTGGCCCAGCGCGCGTCCGGAGCGAATGCCTGCACGCCTTCTGTGAAGCGGGCAAGACGCTCGCGGACGGCGTCAGCGATGTCGAGAGCTATGAAGAGCCGCATGAAAGCAGTACCGAGTACCTAGTACCCAGTACCGAGCGAAAGCCAAGAACGCTCCTGTTCGGTACTCGGTACTCGCGACTCGGTACTCACATCAACTTCCTTCTCACCATATCCAGCGCCATGGTGCTGGCAAAGCGGCGGATTCGTTTGCGGTCGCCGGGGAAATTACGCTGCACGACTTCGGTTCCACGGTCGCCGGCGACGGCGTGGAAGACGACTCCTACCGGCGTGTCGGCTGTTCCGCCCGTGGGGCCGGCCACGCCGGTGATACCAACGCCGAGGGTTGATTCGCAGCGATAGCGGATGCCTTCGGCCAGGGCTGCGGCCACTTCGCGGCTCACCGCTCCGTGGCGCTCGATCATTTCAGCCGGGACGCCGGCCAGTTCGGTCTTCAGATGGTTGGAATACACGATGGCGCCGCCGAGAAAATAGCGCGAACTTCCGCTGACTGACGTGATGCGCTCCGCCAGCAACCCGCCGGTGCACGATTCCGCCACAGCCAGAGTAGCGTTGCGCATCTGCAACCAGTAGCCGACGATCTGCTCGAGCGACTGACCGTCGCTTGAGTACACGGCGTCGTCCAGTTCGTCCTCGACCAAGCCGGAAACTTCGTCCACTCTTTGCTGGGCGGCATCCTGCGTCGCAGCTAGGGTTTTGAAGTGCAGTTCGACCTCGCCCGCGCCCGCAAGGATGGTGGTCTCCACGTCGGGGTAGCGTTTGTAGATGGGCGCGACGCGCGCGTCCACGTGAGATTCGCCCAGCATGGCGACCTTCAAGGTGCGGCTGGCAAGGAATGCGGGAGGAACTTTGGCCCGCAACCGCTCGCGGACTTCGGTCTCAAACAGCGCCTTTAGTTCATGGGGAGGGCCGGGCAGCAGCACGATGATGTGCTCGCGACCATCGAACTTTACGGCGATCCACTGGCCGGGCGCGGTGCCGTTGGAGTTCGGGAGCACGGTGGCGCCTTCGAGGACATCCGCCTGTTTGGCATTGTTGGCGGCCATTTTCCAGCCGCGGGCGGCGAAGCGTTCTTCGAGAGTTCGCAGGATGTCGGGGTCGCGCTGCAGGGTGAGGCCGAGGGCTTCGGCAACAGCTTCGCGCGTCAGGTCGTCTTCCGTTGGGCCGAGGCCGCCGCTGAAAAGGAGAATGTCGGAGCGGAACAGGCCGTGCTGTGCGGCCGCTACCAGGCGCCGGAGATCGTCGCCGACCACGCTCTTGAAAATGACGTTGACGCCGAGCTGGTTGAGTTGCTCGGTCAGGTAGAGCGAGTTGGTGTCCATGCGGTAGGGGGTCAGGAGTTCGGAGCCTACCGCGATGATCTCAGCGTTCACGCGTTAGAAGTTTAAATGAAAACGGGAGAGGAAAACCGCGCAGGACGCCGTGGACGCAGAGGAAGCCAGTGAAACCCCACATACCTGTAGAGCTACTGCGATGAAAAGTCGATGGTGACAAGGGCTTTGGACTCTGCAATCCCGCACCCAGGCAGGGGTTTGTATTTCCACTGGCGTACTTCAGCAAGGGCCAACTGGTCCGCCGCGAGGGCCCCACTGCTGCGTTTGATTCTGGCATTGCGTACCGTTCCAGATTCATCAACATCGAATGTGACAATCGGTGAGCGTTTGTACCCTTTGAAGCTAGCACCTGGCTTAGGCCGCAGATGGGGGGAACTGGATCCCGGCCGGATCAGTTGGGGATGGCAGCGGGTGGTGTGATCTGAATCTGACTGGCCTCCGAAGGAAACCGCTGCAAGCACCAAAGACAGGCTGATGATTCGCGTCACGGTGCTACTCCGGCAGCAGGGGCAGACCCTGGATGTTCCAGGAGAGGTGGTGGACGGCATTGGTGGTGGCGAGAATTACGGAGCGTCCGGGGGCGAAGGCCAGCCCCACCAGGCCGTGACCGGCGACTTCCAGATTGGCCTTGCCGTCGGGTGAAATCTTGACGATGCCGCGTTTTCCGGCGAGCGAGGCGGCGACGTACAGGTTGCCCTCCGCGTCGAAGGCCAGGCCCTGCGGTCTTCCGAGTCCCTTGTAGAAGGTGCTGACGGTGCCGCTTGGACTGATCTTCTGCACGTGGTCGAAGCTGGAGGTCGTAGGCCCGGTGACGAACAGGTCGCCTTTCGGACTGAATGCCAGATGATAGGCCGAGACGCTGGGCTCGATGGTGGCAAAGACGAAGACCTGCTGATCGCGACCGATCTTGAAAATGGTGCCGCTGCGGTCGCCGACGTAAAGATTCTGTTCGCGGTCGAACGCGATTCCGGTGGCCACGCCCATGCCTTCGGCGTAGGTGGTCATGGTTCCGTTGGGGGCCACGCGATACACGGCGCCGTCATAGCGCGATGAAACGTACATCTGGCCCTGGCGGTCGAAGGCGATGGAAGTGGCGTTCATCATCTCGATCACGAAGGGCTTCAGGTTGTAGTTGGTGTCAATCTTGAAGACGGCGACTGGCACCTTCTGGCCGCGCGAGCCCGAGAAAGTGGCGTAGTTGTTGCTCTCAGCGTCGAGCGCGGGGTTCGTTACGGGGTGGAGATTTTCGGCGATGGGCACGGCCACTTTGACCGATTGAGCATTACTGACGTGGCCGTCGGTGGCCACCACGACCGGGCCGGAGGTCGCGCCCTCGGGCACGCGGGCGACCAGAAAGGCGTCGGAGCTGACTACGACCGAGCCTTCGACGTCGCCGAACTGCACCTTGGGGCGGCGCAGTTCCTGCGGGCTGAGGCCGGAGCCGGTGATACGAACCTCACCCCCGAAAAGGGCTGAGGCCGGAGCCACCGCTTCGATGTGCGGACCGCCGTTCACGTTTTTTCTGCCGAGGACACGGTCGGAGAATCCCATGAGAAGTACCGAGTATCGCGTACCGAGTAGCGAGTAAGAGAAGCGTTGTCCTCAGTACTCGCAACTCGGTACTACTTTAGTAGACCAGAGTGCAGCAGAAGTTGCATCACGGCCAGCGCGTATATTCCAGCCGCAACATCGTCGAGTATGATCCCGGTGCCTTCCGGAAGCTTCTCCAGTTGCCGTACGGGAGGAGGCTTGACGATATCGAAAGCTCTGAAAAGTATAAAACCCACGACAAAAGTTTTCCACGCGAGGGGAACGGCGATCAGGGCGATGAGTTGCCCGGCGACCTCATCAATCACGACGAATTGCGGATCTTTGGTCGCCGCGGCGCGGGCCACGCGGGTGGCCGCGGGAATGCCGATCAGCGTGATGAGAATGGCCAGCGCGATGACGACGGGTGTGCGCAGGGCAGGATCGAGTCGCGAGGCGAGCGCGGCCCAGAGAAGCACGGCTGCCGCGGATCCCCAGGTGCCGGGGCCGGGACGCAGGCGGCCGATGCCGAAGAAGGTCGCGATCTGGGTGGCCCAGAGAACGGAAGGGCTGACGCTACGGGCGGGCCCGACTTCTTTCGCGAGTTCGGGCGCGGACTTCATGTCTCCGGCTCGGAGTCTTCGGGGTCGCGATCGTGAATAGCTTCTTCGGCATCCGTTACCGGGGCCGAGATCACGTAGGCTCCGCTGGCCCATTTGCCCAAATCAATCAGGCGGCAGCGGTCGCTGCAGAAAGGGAAGTCCGCGCCGGTGCTCTGTACTGCCTTCTTGCAGATGGGGCAGCGGAGTCTGAGGGAGCGCTTGCGCGGCATAGGAATTCCTATTGTAGAAGGAAGATTTCAGATTGCAGATTGAAAATCGTGTTGTTCCCGGTTTTACAGGATCTTAGCCACCAGATCGTAGTCGTGGGCTTCGGTGACCTGGCAGCGGCAGAACTGGCCGGGCTGCGGAGTCATTTCTTCAGGGAAGTCGTTGACGAAGACTTTGCCGTCAATCTCGGGAGCGTGCATCGGGGTGCGGCCTTCGAGTAGTAACTCGCTCTCTTCCGATTTACCTTCGAGGAGGAGTTCGAATTCGCGGCCGACCAGGGCTTTCTTTTTCTTCTTGCTGATCTGGCGCTGGATCGCCATCAGGTGCTTGCGGCGGCGTTCGATCTCCCGTGGCGACAGTTTCTTGTCGTGAGCATAAGCTCCGGCGCCTTCCTGATCGGAGTAGGCGAACGCTCCCATCCAGTCAAACTGCGCCTCGCGCACAAAGTCGCAGAGTTCTTCGAATTCTTTTTCGGTCTCGCCGGGGAAGCCCACGATGAACGATGTACGCAGGGTCAGGTCTGGGACGGTGCGGCGCATTTTGGCGATGGAGCGCAGAAATACCTCCGCGCCGCCGCCACGTTTCATGCGTTTCAGGACCGACGCCGAGGCGTGCTGCAGCGGTACATCCATGTAGGAGCAGATGTTTTCGTGCTGCGCGATCGTGTCCAGCAGGCGGCCGGTGATCTTGTTGGGATAGGCGTAGAGGAAGCGAATCCAGCGCAGGTCTTCGATGCGGGCGAGCTTTTCGAGCAGCAGCGCCAATCCATCTTTCAGGCCAAAATCCTCGCCGTAGCAGGTGGTGTCCTGACCGATCAGGGTAATCTCGCGCACGCCGCACTCCGCCAGGCGCTCGGCTTCGGCCACAACGGATTCAAAGCGGCGCGAGCGGAACCGGCCGCGCAACTGGGGAATAATGCAAAACGTGCACGGATGATCGCAGCCCTCGGCGATCTTGATGTACGCCATGTGGCGGGGAGTGGCAAGAATGCGCGGCGTTGCATCATCGTAGAGATAGTTGGGCAGGTCGCTGACCGCTCCGTCCCAGGAATCGCGTGAGAAGCGACCCTGCGCGGCGCGGGCGTCGCCCTCGGGGCGAGAGGGCCATACAACCAGCGGCGAATTATTCTTCGCTGGGGCAGGAACCAGCCCAGCCGCGGCGAGAATATTTTCCAGTTCGCCCGTGCCCACGACGGCATCCACTTCGGGGATGTCCTTGCGAATCTGGTCGCGGAAACGCTCCACCAGGCATCCCGCCACCACCAACTTTTTCGCTCTGCCCCCCGTCTTGTGTCCGGCCATTTCCAGGATCGTGTTGACCGACTCCTGCTGGGCGCTCTCAATGAACGAGCACGTGTTGACCACGATCACGTCGGCATCTTCGGCGTGGCGGGTAAGTTCGGCTCCAGCCCGAGCGAGCAGGCCCATCATGACTTCGCTATCCACAAGGTTCTTGGGACAGCCCAGGCTGACGAAGCCCACCTTCGGCGGGCCCGCGGCCCGCGGATTCTGATGGGATTTCTCGGGTGGAGCGTTAACAGTGAGTTCCTTCAACGGCATGCAATCTTGTTATTTTAGCATCCCAATGAACGGCTTCCGGCACGACAATTGCTTTATCCCTTGCTGCTAAGGCACCAGAAAAGATAGTACTTGTGGATTCAAAACGACGGCGCTCGTGCTAGGCTAAGCCTTACCGCCGTAATTATTAGCCACCACCTCGCAGGAGGGGAATATGTCTGGGAAACGACTGTGGATTGCGGTCCTGTTGATCATGGCGCTAGCCGCATCTGTCGCCGCGCAAGATGAAGAGAAGAACGAAGTGGGCGGCATGATCGGGCGCATCTTCATCAGTGACCAGGGCATTAAGAGTGCGATCCCGGATCCGATCATCCATTCCGGCAAGGGTCTGAGCTTTGAGGGCGAATACGCCCGCCGCTTCCTGATTACCCCCATCTTCTCCGTTTCCGGTGAAGTGCTGGTGCTCTACAACTACGACGAGAAGCTGAACGCCGGGGCCTATGGATTCTCGGTGGTGCCGAACAAGTACAAGGCACTTTTTGTGACTCCCGCTGCCAAACTAAACCTGTTTCCGACCACGGCGGTTTCGCCCTGGGTCAGCCTGGGCGCGGGATTCGGCCATTTCAGCGAAAGCAACGTCCTGGTGTATGGCGGGACGAATCCGGGCAAGTCCACCACCGGGGCCGTGATCGAAGGCGGGATCGGACTCGACGTAGCTGTGTGGAAAAAGCTCAGCCTGCGCGGCGAAGTGCGCGATTTCTGGTCGGGCGAACCTGATTTTCCGCTGGCCCCTACGGGAAAAAGCCGCCAGCATAACTATTTCGTGGGCGGCGGCGTATTCTGGCGGTTCTAGCGCTTTCGCTCGCCAGCCGCGCAACCCTTTGGTTTCAATTCCGCATTCGAGGCCTGTAGCTGTCTTTTGGGGAGGGTATGATGATCTTGCCCGTCCTGGCTGTGCTGCTCGCTCTTGCTATTCCTCAGCAAACCGGTGTCCCTCCTTCGCCGACCGCTGTTGCTTCCCAAACGGCTGATACTTCCAAAGCCCAGCGGCCTCATCTGGACAAAGACAAGTTCTTCCAGCAGGCCATGAAGAGACGTGAGATCATGCGCCAAGCCGCGGTGCGTCTGAACGATCTCGCGACGAGCATCCATTCGGAGCAGGACGCGCGGGTCTTCATTGATGCAGTCGCTGACGCGCTATGGGGAAAGCACCTCTTCGGCTGGACCACGCGGAGAATTCGTTACCGCGTAGCGCATGCCGAGTTTGGAGCAGTTTCCGATGCGGCACGCGCCATTCCGGAGCAGCGCATTGTGGACGTGTGGAATGAGTACGTCCGGGAAATCGATGCGCCCGAGGAGGAGTTGGTGACGGTGGCTGAGATTCACAACATGCGCGACGGCATGTACGTTTTCGATCAGCACAGCTGGGAGCAAAAGATCCAGTCCATCTGGACTGTACCCAGCATCCACGCGCTGGATGCTGATGGAAAGCTAGCCGACGGCTGCCGCGCCATAGAGGCGCTGAAGATCATCCACTCGCTGTATTTCGAGCCGGAGTCTTTGCCTTTTGCCCGCGAGCGGGTTCAGCAGGAGTACCTGCCTTCCCAGTCCGTCGGTCTGGAACGCACAAAGGCGCCTATGAAGTCGGGCGGGGTTTTGGTCGGCCGGTCGTATTCGAATCCGATTCAGACTGCCGACCGCCGCTATCTGCAGAATCACGGCGACCTGGACTATGACCGCATGCTGATGCGATTGTTCGACGAACTGTTTCCCAAGGAATAGCCGAAGGCGCTACTTCCGCACCGCCAACTCCACCTCTTCATACAGCTCCGGCAGGCGCCGGATGTCATCGGCAGACTCTCCGAAGCGTGCGGCTTCGTAAACCTCGGTGAAGCGCGCGACCGGGCCGCGCAGGCGGGCGTCTTCGATCTTCTGCACAAATTCCTGTGGGGTCTGCGCGGCCGATCTCCGCACTCCTTTTCGCGCCAGGGCTCGCGCCATGCGTCCGTACCACATGGCGGCAGCTTGTTCCGGGGAACGTTCCGGGTGAGCTTGCAACCATTTCTCATGAAGCAAGCGCGCGATGCGTCCCAGATTTCCCAGCAACAGGAGCGCAAGCGCGCTGCCCAGCCCGATCACGGCCCATTTTCCGGGCGAGTGCTCCACGCGTTCCTGGCTGTGGCGAGCCCAAAGCAGCATGGCAGCATAGTGGTCGCGGGCCCAGATGCGGGCGCGCTCCCACAAGTTGCGCGTACCGCTGACCGCCGCCTGGCCTAGCACAAACTGGTGGGAGCTGTCGTAGCTGACGATCCATTCGCGCCAGAACGAGGCCATCGCGTCCACATAGAGCGCGAGGCGGCTCCAGCCCTGCGGAGTCATCGCGCTGCCGCCCGGCGTGGGATCGAAGGTGTACCAGCCGTAGCCGGGGAAGTAGGCCTCGACCCAGGCATGGGCGTCTTTGGCGCGGACCACGTAGTTTCCGGTCAAGTCGTTGAACTCGTCGCTGCGGAAGCCGTTGATCACACGAGAGGGGATCCCGAGCGTGCGCAACATCACCGCCATGGAAGAGGCGAAGTATTCGCAATGTCCCCGCTTGCGCTGGAACAGAAAATCGGCGATGGGATCGCTCGGTGGTGTTCGTGGGAGTTCGAGGGTGTAGCCAAATCGGGTCCGCAGATAGTTCTCGATGGCCGCAGCCTTGTCGTAGTCGTTGTCGGCAATTGCTGAAATCTGGGCCGCCAGGCGGGGGACACGCGGATCGGTAGCGGGCAGGCGGAGATAGGCCGCGGTGATCTCCGGCGGGTACTGTCGTCCCGCGGTGCGAAGCTCGGCTGCAGTGGGGGCTGCGATGTCGGAGTCGGCCTCGTAGCGGGTGACGGGATGCGCCACGTCGAAATCATAGATGGCTCCGCCGGAATCGTTAGCGAGCAGCCGGTAGGTTCCGCTGATGCTGCGCGCCCAGGGAGCGAGAAAGAAGATATTGGTGCCGATGGGCTCCATGAGCACGCGGTAATGGATCACCTGCTGGCGCTCCATACTGGGCGTGACGTAGGACTTCAGGGCCGCATTCTCGAATCGCGGCACGGTGAAGGTGTTCGGCGGTGACGGTTGCAGCGGGAATTGTTCCCGCGGTTTCGACCAGGTGCGCCCGTCGAAGTCGGAAAGCGCCACACCGCGCCAGCGCAGGTCATAACGGCCGACGGTGTCGCCGTCAATCTGGATGTGCATGACGACCGCGTTCGATTGCTGGATCTGCCCGATCTGGCCTAACTGCACATGATCGGTGAAGCCGGAGGAGAAGTCGGTGCCGAACGAGTATCCGCCGAGGTAGCCGGCCGACATACGCGGCAGCAGGAAAAAGACGCCGGCGGCGCCGATCAGGATCATCAGCATGAGCGCCGGCGCGACTCGCGCCAGCCAGAATGCCAGGTGCCGGTGTTCTCTGGGATCACCGGAATGCCGCGCCAGGATGCTGGCCGCGTGACCGGAGCGGCGCATTTCCATCAGCACGAAAGTCGCCACGGCCATCAGCATGAACGCTGCGAAGCAGAACAGGAAGACGCTGTCCACCGTCAACACGGCAGAGGCCAGCACCATGAGAAAGGCGAGGATGGCGAGCGTGACGTAGTCGCGCTCGCGCCGCAGCGAAAAGATGCGGATCACGACGCCAAACAGCGCCAAGTGTACGGTAGCGGGCAGGAAGCTGTGCGAAACGATGAAGTAGTCGGCGGCGAAGAAGACGAAATAGGCGAGAGTCAGCGGCGTCGTCCACCGCTCGGAAATCATTACCGGCCGGTGTTTGGCCAGCAGATAGCCGCGCACGGCCAAGGCAGCGCCTGCCAATACTGCCGAGGGTGTGTCCAGTCCTCCGGTACTGGCTAGCGTGCCAAAGCCTGTTAATACAAGCAGATACAGCGCCAGCTCAAAGTAGTGGTCAATGGTCCGCTGGAGTGGAATCGCGCCGGATTGTGGGGACGCAGGCGTCATGCTTATGCTACGGCGGACGGCGGCAGGGCTGCGGGTTGCGAAACTTCTATTGTTCGACAACCGCTCACAGAAGGGAAGGCTTGTCCGCGGAATTCTTGCACCGAAAGTCACATGCCGTTGGTAGCCGGGAAGTCTGGGCGCCCGAGACGCGCCTCTTCAGATGCTAGAATACTGGGTCAGGCATCGGTCTCGCGCGACGTACTCCCGCCAACCCCGCCAGGTCCGGAAGGAAGCAACGGTAACGGGCTCTTGCGTGTGCAGCGAGTCCCCGGTGCCTGGCTTAATTTTCCGCGACGCCGGTGCTCCGTTGGGCGATTGGCGAACTGACAACGCGAAAAGCAGCAGAGGGGCCGTCCTTTACTTCAGGAAGTACACCCGCTACAGCGCCACCTGGGATCACGATCATTGCGAAGCCTGCTGGGCTAAGTTTATGGAATCCGGGTCAGCGGATGCGCTGACCGAAGGCTATGCCACAGAAGACAATTATCGCTGGATTTGCGCGGAATGCTTTCGCGATTTGAAGGATGAAATGGGATGGAAGCTCGGCTGATCGCTTACCTCCCGACGTCCCCCGGAAACTGAGGTCCGAACTCCGGCAGTTTTCCCAATGGCGTTAGACTTTCTGCTCCTAATCCTTCAGAATACTGAGTTTCATCCTTAAAAGATTCCTCAGGAGCCCTCGTTGACCAAACCGATCCGCGCCAAAATCAGCGCACTGGGAACTTATGTGCCGCCTCGTCTGCTCACCAACGCCGACCTGGAGAAGATGGTGGACACTACCAACGACTGGATCATGGCCCGCGTGGGCATCCGCGAGCGGCATATCGTGGAGAAAGGCGTGGCCACCAGCGACTTGGCTGTAGAAGCTGCTAAGAAGGCGCTGGCCCAGCGCGGACTGGTGCCCACCGACATCGAAGCCATCATCGTCGGCACCGTCACTCCCGATATGTTTTTCCCCTCGACGGCCTGCCTGGTGCAACACAAGCTGGGGGCCAAGGGAGCCTGGGGATTCGATCTCTCCGGCGCCTGCTCGGCTTTTCTCTATTCGGTGCAGGTGGGAGCACAGTTCATCGCCAGCGGGGCGCACCAACGGGTGCTGGTGATCGGATCGGACGTGATGTCTTCCATCATTGACTACACCGATCGCGCCACTTGTGTGATTTTCGGGGATGGCGCGGGCGCGGTGATCCTGGAGCCGGCGGAAGACGATTCGGTGGGACTGATCGATTACATCCACGAAGTGGACGGATCGGGCGGAGAATTTCTCTACATGCCGGGCGGAGGCAGCCTGAATCCGTCGTCGAAAGAGACGCTTGCAAAAAAGATGCACTACGTCCACCAGGACGGCCAGCAGGTCTTCAAGTTCGCCGTACGCAAGCAGACCGAGGCCTGCGAAAAGCTGCTGGCGCGCAACGGGCTGAAGGGCTCTGATATTGACGCTTTCATTCCGCACCAGGCCAACCTGCGCATCATTAACGCCACCGCCGATCGTCTGGGCCTGCGGCCGGAAGCGGTGATCGTGAACATTGAGCGCTACGGCAACACCACGGCGGGGACGATTCCGCTGGCCATGAATACGGCCATCGAAGAAGGCAAGCTGAAGAAGGGAAGCCTGGTGATGCTGGCTTCCGTGGGCGCGGGCTTTACCGTGGGCGCAACCCTGCTGCGCTGGGCTTTCTAAAGGCGGACCTCAGACCTCAGACCTCAGACGGTTGATCCTCGAGGTCCGAAGCCCGAGGTCTGACGTCTGTTTTCCGTGACGTTCGTAATCTCTTCCAGGGCATTTCCGTGGCGGCGTCCGGCGCTGAACTGCTATGTTTTCGCAAGTCCGCCCTCACGTCAGGATGACGGCGGACGTGTACGACATGATTCGCCAACTCGGCTGCGGTTTTCTGCTGTTTCTAACTTCGATCGCAGTGACGGCCCAGCAGGCCGATCCGCGAGAAGGCAAGCTGCTGATCCTCGAGCGCATGTGGAACGAGGCGCAGGTGAACCGCGATTCAGCCGCCCTCGATGCCCTGGTCGGCGAGCGCTTCGTCAACACCGAATACGACGGCGAAGTCAGCGACAAGACCAAGTTCCTGGCAGACATCAAAGATCCGCTGTTCAGGCCCAGCAGCGTGAATATTCAGGACGTCAAGGTGACCCTCTACGGCGACACCGCCGTCATCATCGGCAACTACCATACCAAAGGCACCTACCAGGGCCGGCCCTACGACCACTTCGGGCGCTTCACCGACACATGGCTTCTGGACGGCGGCAAATGGCAGTGCGTCGCCAGCCATACCAGCCTGATGAAAAAATAGTTCGGTGGTTCCTACGGGTGCGTCATCTTTTCCGGCTTCACCAACTGATCGAATTCTTCACCTGTAAGATAACCCAGCTTCAGCGCAGCCTCGCGCAGGCTTGAGTGCTCAACGTGGGCGGTGTGGGCGATCTGCGCAGCCTTGTCGTATCCCACCTTCGGCGCCAGCGCGGTGACCAGCATCAGCGAATTCTTCACGTACCAGTCCACCTTGGCACGGTCCACCTCAATGCCTTTGACCATGTACTCGACGTAGCCGTGGCAGGCGTCGGTGATCAGGGTGACCGAATGCAGGAAATTGTAGATGATCACCGGCTTGTACACGTTAAGCTCGAAGTTGCCTTGCGAGCCGGCGAATCCCACCGCTGCGGTCGCGCCGTGAACCTGCACGCAGACCATGGTCATGGCTTCGCACTGCGTGGGATTGACTTTGCCCGGCATGATGGACGACCCCGGCTCATTCTCTGGAATAGACAACTCGCCTAGGCCGCAGCGCGGGCCGGAGGCCAGCCAGCGGATATCGTTCGAAATCTTCATCAGTGACGCGGCCAGCGTCTCCATCGCGCCCTGCGCGAAGACGATTTCGTCATGCGCGGAAAGCGCGGCAAACTTGTTGCCGTGCGAGCGGAAGGGAAGTCCCGTCAGCTCCGCGATCTTTTTCGCAGCCCGCTCGGCAAATTCGGGATGCGTGTTGAGGCCGGTGCCGACAGCCGTTCCCCCGATAGCGAGATCGTAAAGGCCCTCGAGCACCTGCTCCAGCCGCTTGATGTCGCGCTCCAGCAGGCTGGCCCAGCCGCCGAATTCCTGGCCGATGGTGAGAGGCACGGCATCCTGCAGGTGGGTGCGGCCGATCTTGACGATGCTGTCGAATTCCTTGGCCTTGGCCGCGATGGCGTCGCGAACGGTCTTGATCGCGGGAATGAGCGCGTTCTTTACGCGCTCGGCGGCGGCGATGTGCATGGCTGCCGGAAACGTATCGTTCGACGACTGCGACATGTTGACGTGGTCGTTGGGATGAACGGGCTTTTTCGATCCCATCATTTCTCGTCCCAGCGGGCCGCCCGCAATTTCAATGGCGCGGTTGGAGATGACCTCGTTGACGTTCATGTTGGTCTGGGTGCCGCTGCCGGTCTGCCAGATGCGCAGCGGGAACTGATCGTTGAGCTTGCCGGAGATGACTTCGTCGGCGGCCTGCACGATGAGTTTGGCTTTGTCGGCGGGAAGCTTGCCCAGGTCCTGATTCACCAGCGCGCAGGCTTTCTTCAGGGTGCCGAAGGCGCGGATCAGTTCGGGCGGCATGGTGTCGCGGCCAATGTTGAAATGCAGCAGGGAGCGCTGTGTTTGCGCGCCCCAGTACACGTTGGAGGGGACTTCGATCTTCCCCATGCTATCGGATTCAATGCGGGTGTGGGTAACGGGTTCGGTAAGAGTGGACATGACGGCTCCTGATTTGGGCGGAGAGATAAATGCAACCGGAAATTATAGCGCTTGCCCACGCCATTCTGCGGTGCAGTTTGTGTTTACTGTTTGACGTTAAACGCCAGGCAGGATACTCTGAATGAGTGATTAGGTCGTTCCGGTGCGCGGAGACCGAGCGGCTTCATCGGCGGCAGCCGAGCCGGCGCTTTCGAGCCATCGAGCAAGGAGCCCGCCGAAAGCTCCGGCAGTTGGACAGCGCCACGGAGTTGCGCGATCTGGCAGCGCCGCCCGGAAACCGCCTGGAGCCGTTGCGCGGCAACCGGAAAGGCCAACACGCTATCCGGATCAACGATCAGTGGCGGCTCTGCTTTGTATGGCGTGATGGGAACGCTTATGAGGTCGAGATAGTGGACTACCACTAGGGATCGAAACACGGAGCAAGGAAAAACACATGCCCAAGGCTCAAAAGCTTCTTCCCGCCATCCACCCCGGCGAGATCCTACGCGCCGAGTTCATGGAACCGTTGCGGCTCAGCATGAATCGGCTCGCCCTTGATCTGCGTGTGCCGGTCACGCGGATCGCAGAGATTGTCCATGAGCGACGCGGAATCACGCCCGATACGGCTCTGCGTCTGGCCCGGTACTTCAATACCAGCGCCGGATTCTGGATGAATCTGCAGACCGCCTACGATCTGGAAGTGGCGGAGGACAGACTGGCGCGCACGATCGAAAAAGAAGTCCATCCCGTCTCGGTGACGACCGCCAGTTCGCTTTCCTGATCTACGCGCTGCCTGGCAATTCCCCGATAGTTCCGCGTGCTAGAATCATCCGTTTCCGAGCCTCTGCTCCATGCCTGACTTCCTCACCGCCGAAGAGTTGGACACTCTGCCCAAGGCCAAAGCCTTGTCTCGGCAGGAGATGTGCACCGACGTGCTGGTGATCGGCGCCGGACCTACCGGGCTGGCCTGCGCCATTGAGGTGCAGAAGCTCGGGCTCAGCGTCATCGTGCTCGACAAGGGGTGCCTGGTGAACTCGCTGTTTCACTATCCGGCGAACATGGTGTTCTTCACCACGCCGGAACTGCTGGAGATCGGCGACATCCCGTTTACCACGGCCCAACAGAAACCCACGCGCGAGGAGGCGCTGGAGTATTACCGCAAGGTGTCGGAGCACTACCATCTTGACGTCCGCCAGTACGAATGGGTGAAGACTGTGCTTGGTGAAGATGGACACTTCACGATTACCGCGACCGACCGCGCCGGTCGTCCGCACGATTACCGGGCGAAGAAGGTCATTGTTTCGACGGGGTACTACGATCTTGCGAACCAGCTGGGCATTCCGGGCGAGGAACTGCCCAAAGTATCGCACTACTACGGCGAGCCGCACCCCTACTACGACACGGACGTGCTGGTGATAGGGGGGAAGAATTCGGCGGCCATTGCGGTGCTGGATTTGTGGCGCCACGGGGCGCGCGTGACGCTGGTGCACCGCGAGGCACAACTGCATCACCACGTAAAGTATTGGATTAAGCCTGACCTCGAAAACCGCATCAAGAATGGAGAAATCGAGGCCTACTACAACAGCTGGGTGCAGGAGATCGGGATTGACCACGTGGTGATCAACACCCCGCGCGGTCCGGTGCGCATCAAGAATGACTTTGTGCTGGCCCTGATCGGCTACCATCCCGACTACGATTTTCTGCGCAGCATGGGAATCGAACTGTCGGAGCAACAGTGGCGGCCGGTGTGCGATCCCGTGTCGCTCGAAAGCAACGTGAAGGGAATCTACGTCGCCGGTGTGATCGTGGCCGGATCGCGCACCAACGAAATCTTCATCGAAAACGGCCGCTTCCACGGCAAGCAGATCGCCGCGGACTTAAAGGTAAAGCTGAAACCGTAACGTCGCCGTCCTGACTGCGCACCATCCGCGCGCGCTTATTTCAGCAAGTACTCCTTCACAAACATTACCGTGGCGTAGAACTCGTAGTCGCGGTTCTTCTTCTTAGCGAAGCCGTGACCTTCGTCTTTGCCCAGCAGCCACCAGACCGGAGTGCCGTTCTTGCGCACCACTTCCACCATCTGAGAGGACTCGCTGGCCGGGACGCGCGGATCATTCGCTCCCGCGATCACGAACAGCGGCTTAGTGATGTTCTTCGCTTTGTTCGCCGGCGCGATGGACTCCAGAAACTCGCGCATTTTGGGATCGCGTTCGTCGCCGTACTCCACCCGCCGCAGATCCTGGCGGTATCCGGAAGTGTGCTCCAGGAATGTCACCAGGTTTGACGGCCCGACCACATCCACCGAGCAGCAGATGCGATCGTTGTAATTGGTCGCGACGGCCAGGGTCATGAAGCCGCCGTAGCTCCCGCCGGTGATCATGACCTTGCCGGCGTCCAGGTCGGGCTGTGTCTGGATCCAGTCGAGCAGAGTATTGATGTCTTTGTACGAGCCCTCGCGCAGGAATCCATTGTCGAGCTTCTGAAAGGTCTTGCCGTAACCGGTAGATCCGCGCACGTTGGGATAGATGATGGCGACGCCGAGTTCGTTGATGTAGTAGTTGTCACGCTCGTTGAAATCCGGCCGAAACTGCCCTTCGGGCCCGCCATGAATGTCAATGATGACCGGCCGTTTGCCCGCGAATTTTGCCGGTGGCTTGTAAAGAAAGCCCGAGATCGAGCGATCGTCCCACGATTTCCAGTGAATCAACTGCGGCTGCGAGAAGCCGGACGTGTTCAGCCCTCCGGTTTCGCTGAAAGTCCAGCGCTCGACCCTGCCCGTAGCCAGGTCCACCGAATACACATCGTAGGGCTGGATCGCGGTGCTCAGGCTAAAGGCAATCTCGCGGCTGTTGTCGCGCCAGTGGAGGCCCCACAACACGCCAACCGGCAACTTCGGCACCGGAACTTCCTTGGCGGTCTTCGTGTCGAGGACGTGCAACGCGCTGATCCCGTCTTCATTGGCCTCAAACGCGATCCAGCGGCCGTCTTTGGAGAGATCAATCTCGTCCACATCCCACTGCAGGGCGGGAGTCAGCACGGCAGTCTTGTGACTGCTCAAATCTGTGTAGACCAGGCGCTGGAACTCCGAGCCGTCATCGCTGGTCATATACACGCCTTTGCCGTCCTTACCGAACTGGGCGCTGCCTCTGCTTACGGTCTCCGAACCGGTCTTGGGGGTCAGCAACTCCTTCTTTCCCGACGCCACGTCCACCAGCCAGACGTAGCTCTCCGCCGCGGAAACGCTGTTGGTCACCAGCAACTGTTTGCCATCGGGCGACCAGTCAGAAACATCCCATCCTCCGCCTTCCATCTGGGCGACCATGCGTGCGTTCGCGGGATCGGAGGTGTTGACGGCCCATATATCCACGTCGTTTCCCGTGCGTTTGGTCGAGCCGTAGGCGATGCGGTCTCCCTGATACGACCAGCGCGCGCTCGTGTTTCGCGACTTGCCATCGGTTAGCAACTTGATGTCGCCAGTCTTGAGGTCATAAAGGTAGATCTGGAAGAATTCGCCGCCACCCACGTCCTTGGCGAATAGGAAGGAATCGCCGTGGACCGGCTCGTACGAAGCCCCGTTAATCCGATCCGCAAAAAACGTGAGCTGGCTGCGGGCGCCCCCGGGAAACTTGACTTGGTGCACCTGGTAGGTGTCGCCGAAGCGAGTTTCGATCAGCATCTCCCGCCGGGTCGGATGCCAACTGGCAAAGCCGGCCGTGCGGAACTCGCTGTAGCGCGCGACCGATTCCGCCAGCGAGGCAGAAACCTTGGGAATGCCTTCGGCGACAAGATTCTCGTTGGGAGCGATCTCGTCGCTCTGCGCAAAAGCCAGAGTTCCCAAGAGCAGAACCGAGACCAGATGGAAAAAGCGCTTCATGAGTTCCTCCCAGCAGATTCGACGAGGACCAACCGATTCGGTTAGCGCCGCGCCGCAGAAACGGGTCGCGTGCATCGTAGGTGAACCGCGAAGCTGGAGTCAACGGAGGGCGCACTCGGACCTCGGACTTCGGACCTCCGACCTCCGACCTCAGACCTGAGACAAAACCCGGCGTTTTGCCCTGCGAAGGCTGACCGATTACCCTAAGCACTCGCATGGAACCCGAAACGGAGCACGGGACAGCCTCGATCTCGCTGGCGGCGTATGCGCGGCTGCTGCGCGGGAACCGCAATTTCCGCCGGCTGTGGCTGGCCCAGATCGTCAGCGAAATCGGGGACTGGTTCTACACGCTCTCCATTTATACGCTGCTATTGCAATTGACGGGGCATGCCAGTTCCGTGGCGCTGGCGCTGATTCTGCAGGTGCTGCCGCAGGCCCTGGCCGGACCGACGGCCGGAGTGGTGAACGACCGGCTGAAGCGCAAGCACGTCATGATCGCCGCCGACTTGATTCGTTTCGTCGTCGTGCTGGCCATGCTGTTTGTTCGCTCCCGCTCGATGGTGTGGCTTGTCTATCCCCTGCTGCTGGCGGAAACCACCATGGCGGCCTTCTTTGAGCCCGCCCGCAGTTCGGTGATACCCAATATCGCCTCCAAGGGTGAAATGCTGGTCGCCAACACGCTGTCGTCGGCGACCTGGTCGGTGAACCTGCTGATCGGAGCTTCGGTCGGGGGAGTGGTGGCGGCCTTCTTTGGCCGCGACGCGGTGTTTCTACTCAACGCGCTGTCGTTTCTGGCTTCGGCGGTTCTGATCAGTGGCATGCGGTTCGCGGAGCCACACGCCGAAATCGCGGCCCCGCTCCGCGGCCGCGACCTGGTTGATTTCTCCCCGGTGCTCGAAGGCATTCGATACATTCGCAGCCATCCCACCCTGTTGCCCACGGTCTTCTCCAAGGCCGGAGAACTGATGGTTGGCCCCAGCTGGGTGATCTTCACGGTGATGGGCTCCCGCGAATTTGCGGTGCACCGGCCCGGCATCAACGCCGCCGGCGGGGCCATGCTGGGCATGAGCATCCTGCTGGGCGGGCGCGGCCTGGGGGCGCTGGTGGGGCCACTGGTGTCGGCGCGCTGGGCGGGCCAGAGCGACCGCCGCCTGCGGCTCGGCATCCTGTTCGGCTATCTCACCATCTCGGCGGGCTATGGCGTGCTCGGCGCCAGCCGCAGTGTGTGGATGGCCGCGGTTTGCGCCATGCTGGCACATGCCGGAGGTTCAACCGTCTGGGTGTTCTCGACCACGTTGTTGCAGCTACACACCGAAGACCGCTTCCGCGGGCGCGTCTTTGCCGCGGATCTGGGCTTGGGCAGCCTCTCGTTTGCGATCACGGCTTATCTCGCGGGCCGCTTTCTTGATTTGGGGTTTTCCGCGCGCACGGTCGCCACCAGTACGGGTGTGATTATGCTTGTCCCGGCCGCACTGCTCGCTCTGGCGCTGCACGCCGGCCGGTCCAGCAAGGCCGCAGCAATCTGACTGGCGGCTGGGGCGACGGTTGCTCTTTAAGCTGCGTGCAGGCGGTCAATCTTTGCGGCCATGATGAAGTCGCTCTCAGTCAGCCCGTCAATCTTGTGAGTCCACAGCGTGATCTCGGCCTTGCCCCAGGCCAGCAAAATATCCGGATGGTGGCCTTGCTCTTCGGCCAGGTCTCCCACTTGATTCACGAACGCCAGAGCCTGCTTGAAGTCGGGGAAGCGGAACTCGCGGTGCAGGTGATGTTCCTTCACGACCGTCCATTGGGGCACGATCGCGTACAGTTTTTCCAACTCTTGACCCCGGAGCGGAAGAACTCCTCCGCGGCAGGGCACGCATTTCTTGTCGGCAAGTTGTTCAGACATAGGTCACCCCAAGTTGGTCATCCCAGGGAATCCGAAACTGGCACAGCCAGACTCGGCGCCGCGGGCGCACGGAAGTAGCGCTTCAGCCACAGCAGATATCCGAAGAAGAGCACCAGCGACAACAGACTCCACCACAGGATGACGTGGCTGTGGAACATCGGGTTCGCATTCAGTATTCTCAACTGCTCGTCCGACCACCCCATCTTGGAATAGGCCTGCATCAGATCTGCGCGGGCGTAGGTGAGCGCCATGGACACGAGGCGGACCGGCACCGTGAGAATTGCCATCCACCAGCCTAGAGGCTTCAGGCGGAAGATGGCGAGGGCGAGGTAGAGGTCCAGGGCGGCCAGGCCCAGGAAGCAGGCTGCCCCGGCGATCCCTTGGAGATATTTGCCGAAGAAGGGGAACATGGGAGTCGTGAGTCCGATCACCACCAGGTACAGCGACCCGGTGAACAGCACCACGCTGGCGCCCAGCACGGGCAGAGGAACCCGGTCAGTCCAGCGTTCCAGGGGATCGCGACGGCGGCAGGTTTCGGCGACATCCTTGCGACTGTAAAAGACCACAAAGGCGATCGGCACCACGACCAGAAAAAAGGCCGCGAACACGATCATGATCGTGAGCATGACGGCCATCACCCCGGTGGAAACGTCTGCCGACGGCGCCGTGCCGGCATTCTGCTGCGCCTGCGCCAGCGCGCCCCGCATGGCGACTGGGAGCATTGCGGTGATCAGCACGGTGATGAGCACGCCCATGATCAGCCAGTACCAGGAAGTGATGAGGGTGAGCGCGCGTGCCCAGCGCTTCGTCTGTACCGATCCGATGCCGAGCGCGACCAGGGCCGCGGCTACGAACCCGTAGGTCGCCATTCCTGAAACGTACTGGGCGGGACGCATGCCTCCGCCTGGGCCGAGACGGGAGAAGAGGGCGCCCAGCGCAGTCAACGGCACCATGAGCGCGGCCAGCAGGCCAAGGATGATCTGAAACACGCCAAAAATCACCAGGCCGGTGCTGCGGTCAGGAAAGGCTGGCGGGGTGGGGCCGGGCGCGGCAACCGTGAGCGGAGCCGCATCAAGAGCGGGAACTTCTTGGGGAACGGGTGCGGGTGCGGCCTCCCGCTCTGGTCCCGGTTCGGGTTCTAAGGGCAGTTCGGTATCCACGGACATCTCCCGCTGGGATGGGCCATCTTAACAGGCGCGGCAACGATTTGCCTGCCTTGTCGCCGAAGGCTGGCCGGCCTCCCATTTCTTGCTGGCGTGCGCAACCTCGTCGGAATCGCTCGCGGGACGGTCACTAGCCTGGACCGTCGTCTTCCGGGCTTGGGAAAGGGTCCGGCCAGGATGTACTTCTGTGTCTGTTTTTCCACTCAAGTCCAAACCTATACTGACGCCACTGCAAGTTGCTTTTACTGCGCCGCTCGTCTACTGAAAATCGGATTTTGCGGCTCGCGCCGCGAACTCTGAATGACTCCTACGGGAATTTAAGGATCGGTTTCTAAATCAGTATCAGTAAAGGAGCGCCTCCCCCATGCGCAACTTATACATTGGTCGTAGACCCTGCAGCGCCCGCACAATTGCGGCGTACCGAGCCAGCACTCAAATCGTCCTCATCTGCATTTTTCAATTATTCGCGCTCGTGGTGGGCGCATCCCTGCCCACTTGGAGCCAGGCTAACGTAAACGAAGGCCTGGAAACGGCCTCGATCTACGTGGACGCCAGCAAGGGAAATGACAACAACAACGGCTCGAAAACCGCGCCCGTGAAGACGATCGGAGCGGCTGTCAGGCTGGCTGTTGCCAACAACGATTCCAACATCGGCAGCAAGGTGATCATCAATCCGGGCACGTACCGCGAGACGGTTCTGATTCAGAGCGGGAGGAAGAGCACGAACGCCCCCATGACCTTCGAAGCGGCAACGAATGGCACGGTCTTTGTCTCAGGCTCGGAGTTGATCACGGGTTGGACCGCCTACAAGGGCAGTTCCAGCATCTATGAAGCCAGTTGGCCTTACAACTTTGGCCTTTGCCCGGCGCAGGCGGGGGCTCCGGCGCAGCAGCAGATCATGCTGCACCCGGAAATGCTCATCGTAAATGGGACCCCGCTCACACAGGTGCTGACGCTGACTTCAATGTTGCCGGGAACTTTCTACGTGGACAACTCGGTGATCTATATGTATCCCCCCTCCGGCACCGACGTGGCCACGGCGACAGTGGAGACGGCCACTCAGCCCATGTTGTGGCAGATTTCCGGACAGTCGTACGTGGTAGTTCGGGGATTGACGTTCGAGTACGCCAACAGCTGCCCGGGCGGCGCCGCGGTGGAAGTTGGAGGGAACTCGACCAATGTTTTGTTCGATACAGACACTATGGTCTGGAACAACGCCAGAGGCATCTTTTTCGGCATCATGGAAAACTTCACGGTGCAGAACAGCGTCGCGAATTCCAACGGGCAGGTGGGCTTTGCCTCGAACCAGGTGAAGAATTCTCTGTGGCAAAACAACGTTGCCGAGTACAACAACTGGCGCGGAGCGCAAGGCGCGTTCTACGTGTGGGATCGAGGCGGCGCCAAGTGGATGCTGGATCACGACGGCACATATAAGAACATCACCACCATTTTCAATCAGGGGGATGGGGTGTTCTGGGACACCGACAACCTCAATATCTCGTACACGGGCGGTGTCTCGGCCATGAACATTGTCAATGGGATGCAGATTGAGAAGACGCAGGGCCCGTTTGCGGTGTCCAACAGCTACTTCTGCTATGGCAATCTTCTGGGCATAACCCAGCGCGGCGGCATCGCTGTGCGGAATTCTGAGCAGGTGTCCCTCACCGGAACCTCCCTCTATGGCAGTCTGTCAGACCAGTTCGTGATTGTGGGCAATGCCGGCGGCATCGAAATCACGAATTGGGAGACGGGACAGACCTATAACCTCATTACCCAAAAGCTCAGTGCTTCGACTGTCACCTGGAACGGACCCTCGGCGTCCGTGTTCTCCGATAGTTATCTGGGCGGCTCGGACTGGCACACGTTTGTCTCGACCCTGACATCGAACAACAATACCTTCTACAGCGGATCCACCAGCAATGGGTTCGTAGTGCCCACTCCCAAGGCCGGCACCAACGTCAGTCTGTCTGGCTGGCAGAGTACGACTGGCCAGGATCACAGTTCCAAGTGGGCTTCGACCTCTCAGCCCTCGGCCTGCAACGTTGCAGCCCAGCAAAAGGACTTCTGGATCACTACTAGTACTTACAACGGAGCCACGACTTCGGGCGGGCAAGCCACGATCAACATCGGCACCTTCGGACTGGGCGGCATCTCTGGCAATGTCACTCTCAGCATGGATGGAGTCTCCCAAGTCCGCGGGCTGAAGGGCAGCTTCAGCGCGACCTCAATCCCGGCGACGGGAAGTGCGGTGCTGACGTTGACGGCCGGTCCGACGACCCCACGCGGAACGTTTCCCATCACGATTCTGGGCACCCTGGGCAATATCACCCGCACCGTCACAGTCTCGCTGTTTGTTCAGTAGTGTTGTTCTGTAGGACCGGAGCAAAGCGCAACGAATGGGGGAAGGCCGCTGGTCCAGCGGCCTTTTCTGTTTTCCAGCCTCATCCTTGCTTCGAAGGCTACTTCCTGCCGGCGCTGGCCGCCTTCAAACCGAAAATCCGCAACTGCTTGTTGCTGGCCACGTACACGTTGCCGTTGGCGACTACGGGGACCAGGTTGGAGTTGCCGTTGTAGTTGGGCCAGCTTCCGGCTGCACCCTTGAATATCTGTGTCATGGTGCTGCTGGAATCGGGGTTGAAGGCGAACAGAAAAATCCCGGGCTGCGCGGGGGAAATGGGATGGGATAAAGCCCAGACGATGGCGTTACTGCTGCCGTTGGAAGAGATGGTCGTGAAAATTCCCGGATTTTGTCCGCCGTTGATGAAGGGCGACGTCGCGAACTTGCTCAGCGAGGGCTTGGGGGAAGTCGCCAGTTTCCAGATATTCAGCGAGTTTCCGCCGCTGGAAACCACGCGTCCAGCGCCGTCGGCATCCACAAAATAGGATTGACCGCACCAGCAGGCGCCCACCGTGTAGGTTCCCAGGACATTGTTCTTGCTGGTCGAGTATCCGCCCAGATGATCTTCATTCATCAGGTACATGCTGCCGAATTTACCGGCGGCCACGGCCAGGTGCGAAATCGAACCAGCCTGATCAGGCAGGACCAGCAGACCGCCGGAACCGAAGTCCGTGTCCCCTTCATCGAGGGTGGCCTGATTGCTGGGAGTGAACAGGTCGAGCACGGTGGTGAGGTTCTGAGACACCTTGACCACGCTCTCCTGAATGTTGCTCACTCCGTCGTAGGTTGTGCCGGAATAATCCGACTTGCCGGTGACGAACAGAACGTTGCCGGAGTCGTCTGCGGCGAGTCCATAGCCCGACATCCAGATCGAAGAGAGGAAGAAGCTGTCGGGCGAACTGGCCTGGGTGTCGAAGAGTTGATTGGCCGGCAACGGCGTCAATGACCCGGCGGACCAGCCCAGCAGCCAGCCCCGCGAGAGGTTGGCCGAGGAATCGCAGAAGCTGCCGAACCCGGCATAGACATTGCCGTTGGCCAGTAACAGGCCCGGACGCTGCCGCTGATAAGTGGCGTTGAAGGTAAAGCTGGTACCGTCGGTGAGGGTGTGCGACCCTGTGACCAACTCGGGCGTCACTTTGTCCTTCAGGCTGCCGAGGTCAATGGCGTGAAGGTGATAGGCGGGGCCAGCCGCGCTGGTCGTATAAGCCATCAGATACAGGGTGCTGATGGTGGTGTCAATTACGGGCGTGGATGTAATGCCGACATTGGGTCCGTTATTGTTGCAACCCAGTGGATAGGAGACGGGCTTGCCCAAATGGCGTTCCAGCAGTACCGTGCCGCTGCCGGCGTCAATGGCGTAGACGGTATTGTTCTCGGTCGCGACGTAGACGACGTTGTGCAGGCCCTGATAGTTGCCCGCGGTGATGGCCACGTTGGGAACCAGAAGGGGCTGGCCGTCCACCTGATCGTCGAGTGCAACGGTGTGGAGCAGCCCGAAAGATGAACTGCCCACATTGGCTCGCGTCAGAACGGTTTCGTTGGGATTCCACCCCGTGCGGTAATTGTCATAGTGATAGGTGCTGACGGAGATCTGGCCGGCCGCCTCGAGCGCGCCGCACAGAATCAGAAGCGCAGACAAAGAGGCGATGAAACGGGAGCGATTGCCAAGACGAAGGGACATACGCGAGTGATCCTTTTGGACGGAAGGCTAAGACTGAGACGCGCAACCGGCACCGCCTGGGGATACGATGCCAAGCACGGGAAGTTTATCCCGGTTCTGTTGGCTTGTAAAGCACGTCCGGCGCGGGTTTTGGTGCATCCGCGAAGCATCGAAACGCGTGGCCTGCGCTTACCGCTATAATTTCTGTGATTTTGCTCAAGTTGGGCAGCCGGGGCGGAGGCGATCAGGCCCGGAAATTTGAGGGGAGCGCCAGCGTCCGGGGCGCGATAATGTGCAGGTTCTTGCAACCGGACGTGCGCAACTCGTTGATTTTCCTGAGGCGAGGCGCGGGGCTTTCTGTGTACAATAAAAGATTCCTCCCTCCCAATTCTGGGATTAGCCCCGGCAAACGCGAAGCCGCAGATGCCTCTGCCGCCGAATTGGCGCTACTGCGCAGTTGTTGGCGAAACAGGGACGAAGGCTAGCCGTCGGAAAGGACAAACGTGGTCGTTCTGGTCATCGGTGGCGCAGGGTACATCGGCAGTCATGCGGCTCGAGCGCTGAAGCGCGCCGGGCATCAAGTGATCATATTTGACAACCTCAGCACAGGGTATGAAATCCTGGCCGCGGGCTTTGAGTTGGTAAAGGGCGACATGCTGGACGCCGCAGCGCTGGGGCGGGTTTTGCCGCGCGCTGACGCCATCATGCACTTCGCGGCCCATGCGTATGTGGGCGAGTCGGTGGCCAATCCGAAGAAGTATTTTCATAACAACGTGGAAGGCGGGCTTTCCCTGCTGAATGCGGCCCTGGCGGCCGGGGTGAAGAAGATCATTTTTTCTTCCACCTGCGCCGTGTATGGCGAGCCGGCGAAGGTGCCGATCGAGGAGAACACCCCGCGGCAGCCGGTGAATCCGTATGGCGTGTCGAAACTGTTCTTCGAGCAGGCACTTGAAGCGTATGACCGGGCCTACGGCTTCCGATTCGCCAGCCTGCGCTATTTCAATGCTGCGGGCGCCGATGAAAGCGGAGAAATCGGCGAACTGCACGATCCGGAGACGCACCTGATTCCGCTGGCCCTGCGGGCGGCGGCCGGGCTGGGACCGGAGTTGCAGGTGTTCGGATCGGATTATCCCACGCCGGATGGGACCTGCATTCGCGACTACATCCACGTCAACGACCTGGCCAGTGCGCACGTCAAGGCCTTGGAGCACCTGGCGGCGGGCAAGGACAGTTTCGCCGTGAATGTCGGTACGGGCAGTGGATATTCGGTGCAACAAGTGATCTCCGCGGTCGAAGAAGTAACCGGCAAACGAGTGCCGCGCAAGGTCGGGCCTCGCCGCGCGGGAGATCCCCCGGCGCTGGTGGCAAATCCGGCGAAGGCCCAAGCTCTGCTTCAGTGGAAGGCGACGCGCGGGCTGCGTGAAGTCGTTGCCACCGCCTGGAATTGGATGGAAAAGCGCAGCGAAGCGTCCGTGCGATAAAGGACGCGTGACGATGAACTCTGAGGAAGATTATGGCCAATGATCTAGCGGGAAAGAGAATCGCGTTTCTGGGCGCGGGCAAGATGGGCGGCATCATTCTTCAGGCGCTGTTGAAGAACGGCCTGCTCTCAGCCAAGTCCACCTGCGCCACGGTGGCGCATGAAGAACGAGCCAAGGCCCTGGCGGCGAAGCTCAAAGTCAAAGTTGGGACCAACAATGCCGAGGCGGTGAAGGGCGCCGACATCATCGTGATCGCGGTGAAGCCGCAGGTGGTCGAGGATGTGGCGCGCGAGATCAGCGGCCACATCACGCCCAAGCAGGTGATCGTTTCGGTGGCGGCGTCGGTCCCGACCTCGATGATCGAAAAACACTTGCCACCCAACGTGCCCGTGATGCGCGCCATGCCCAACACGCCCTGCAGCATGGGCGCCGGCATGACCGCGATTTGCAAAGGCAAGCACGCCAGCGCTGCCGACGTTGCCATGACCTGCCACATGTTCGATGTGGTGGGAAGGACCGTGGTGGTGGATGAAAAACACATGGACGCGGTAACAGCGCTTTCCGCCAGCGGTCCCGCTTACATCTACATCATTCTGGAATCGCTGGCAGAGGCTGGGGTAAAGGTCGGCCTGCCGCGGGACATTGCAACGCTGCTGGCGGCACAGACTACGCTGGGCGCAGCCAAGGTAGTGCTCGAGACCGGCGACCATCCCGCGCTGCTCAAGGACGCGGTGACCACTCCGGCAGGCTGCACCATTGACGCCATCATGGAGTTGGAAGAAGGCAAGCTGCGCGTTACGCTCATCAAGGCCGTGGTGAAGGCGGCGCAGCGAGCGAAAGAACTGGCTTACGGATAACCGGGTGGAACCAGGCCCTGGCTTGGTTCAATCCACAGAGTAGGCCGAGGAAGCTTTCATGTTCAGCGGCTTACCACGACTCAAGCAGGTTGAACCTTTTCCTCCGGCCAGGGATTTTACAATTCCCGATTCGTCTGAACAGAAGGTCTTCGTCGCTGAGTCGGGCTCGACTGGTTCGGCGGTGATGCGGTACTTCGAAGCCGGGTTTCCGTCACAGCCGGAGAGCGCGAAGCGATATCCACTCCACTCGTCGCCAGCCTGTCCGGGATCGTAGAAATTTCCGTCTTCCCCGGGACCTGCCGCCGGATCGCGAGCGAAAAGCCCCGCCAGTGAGCAGGTGTAGCCGCGGTCGGGATGCTTCGCTGCGTAGCCCGTCTCGGCGGCTGCGATGACGCTCACGCGCATCTGTGCCGCTGTCTCATTGGCTTCGTCCTGTTGCTTGCGCACGCCTTTGAGATAGTCGGGGTCGGTGAGCGGCACGTGGACCGCGGCAGTAACCTCGGTCAACCGCCAGATTTCTTTTTCCTGCTTCATGGTGAAGATGAAGCGAGGGATGACCGGGAGCAATTGCGGTTGTCCGTCCTTGTAAACATGGAGCGAGAGTTCAATTTCGTCCTCCTCGCCCATCAGGCTGTCATGCTCGACTGCGATCTCGATCCTTTCATGGCCGTCGTTTTGCTCGCTGACGAGTATGTTTGGGCCGGCGTCAAAGCTCTCAACGTGCTCGCTGGGCATTTGACGTCCGATCTGGGAAAGCTTGAGCACAAACGACGACTCGGGAGTCTCGCCCTTGTGAATCAAAGCCTGGCGCGCCGCCTCAGGAAGATGTCTGGCGAAGTCATCGGCGCCCTTGCCCACGAACATCTCAATCAGGGCCTGGCGGGCGGATTGCGGCGGAGGCGTGGGGGTTTGAGCGAAAAGAGAAGTGCTTCCAACCAGTGAAAGCAGCAGTAAAATCAGGCAAATGCGCCGCATGTGGTCCTCCGTTGGAACCCGGCATCAGGGCCGCGCTACCACAAAGGCTCTTCTCTTAAGACTCCGAAGAGAGCGCCAAAGTTGCATATTAATGAACGCCGGAGTGCGAATTTCTTGCTGCAAGTGGTTTTGCTGTTGCCAATCACCACCTGTGGTTAAATCAATCGCACGCTAAATCAATCGCAACCATGAAATTACTGATTGTGGTGCATCACCGCTTTGATTTGTGGAACGTGCCGGCGTGGTTTGGGGCGCGGTTGGCGGAGGAGTTCCCGCAATTGCAGGTGGTGCAGCGCAATAGTTATGAGGGCGTGGAGGATCTTCTGCGGGACGCGGAGGTCCTCTTTTCGATTTCCCTCCGGCCGGAGCAGTTTGTCCACGCCCCGAAACTGCGCTGGATCCATGCTCCCACGGCGGCCGTACATCAACTGCTGTTTCCGGAACTGGTGAACAGCGGCGTGGTGGTGACCAATTCCCGCGAAGTGCACGGCCCGGTAGTGGCCGAGCATGTGATGGCCTTGATCTTCGCGCTGGCCAAGAAAATTCCACAGGCGGCGGTGTTGCAGCAGAAGGGCGTGTGGGGCCAGGACGCGATCTGGGCGGAAGGAGCGCATCCGCGAGAAATTGCCGGCGCAACCCTGGGGTTGATCGGCGTGGGTAGCATCGGGCGGCGTGTGGCGCAGATGGCCGCGGCCCTGGGGATGCGCGTCATCGCGGTGCGCGAGCATGTGGAGAAGGGAAGGCCCGAGGGGGTGGACGCTGTGTTCGCGCCGTCAGCGCTCGATGATGTGCTGAAGCAGTCCGATTACGTTGTGGTGGCCGCGCCGCTGATCGAAGCGACCCATGGGCTGATCAATGCCGCGCGGCTTGCCGTCATGAAGCCCGATGCCTGTCTGATCAACGTGGGGCGCGGCCCACAAGTGGACGCCGCCGCGCTGATTGACGCTCTGGCCGCGCGGCGCATTGCCGGCGCCGCGCTCGACGTTTTCGAGCGGGAGCCGCTGCCGGCGGATTCGCCCTTGTGGAAAGCCGAAAATCTCCTGATTACCCCGCACACCGCGGGCCTCACCGAGAAGCTCTGGCACCGCCACTATGAACTTTTCTCCGGCAACCTTCGTCGCTATCTGGCGGGGCAGTCGCTGCAGTTCGTCGTGGACAAGCAGAAAGGCTATTGAGCGGCGGTTGACCGGCTAACGACCGGCGATTGACCGGCGAACGACCGGTCCGCTTCGTGCTACAGTTTGGTCATCGCCGATTCTTCCCGGCAATTGCAGGCGAAGCAACCTCATGGAACCGCGCCTCATTCTGATTCATCAGTTGCTGAAGCTGGGCGTGGCCGCAGCTGTCTCCAGCAGTCTGGTCCGATCCCTGGAATTCAAGTCGCTGCTGTTTCGCGAAGAGCGGTCTCTGCGGCAGAAAATCTATCTGGTCCTGTGGTTCGGCCTGCCCATCATGGTCGGGGTATGGATCCGGATTTCGCAGAAGAATTTTCTGGCCGGGGATTTGAGCTTTGAGACCGCGTTGCTGCTCGGCGTGATTGGCGGACGGTGGGCGGGCGTGCTCGGCGGCGTGCTCATGGCCTGCCCCGCCCTGCTCCACGGCGAATGGGCGACGCTTCCTTTCCTGGTCCTTTGCGGCCTTATCTCCGGCCAGTTGCGCACCATGGCGCTCGACAAAGACGACATCTGGTCGTTCTCTCCTTTCATCGATCTCAGTATCTACCGGTTGATCCGCCGCAATCTGCCCCGGCCCCGTCTGTTTGACTGGCAGATCATGTTTTTCATGACCGTGGTGGGGTTGCGCGTTGTTCAGACCGAGTTGGTACGGTACTTCCCGCGCTCCATCTTCACCCTGGAGAGCCCCGGCAATCTCTGGGTGGAAGGCGCAATCTACGCTGCCTCGGTGATCGCCATCGGCATCGAGCTTAAAATTTTCAACAGCGTCCGCATTCAGATCAAGCTGGAGGAACAGGAACGCCTTCTGCTGCACGCCCGCATGGAGGCGCTGCAGAACCAGATCAACCCGCATTTCTTATTCAACACCCTGAATTCGATCTCGTCTCTGGTCCGGTTCGACCCCGATATGGCGCGGGACATGATCTTCAAGCTGGCCACAATTCTCCGCCGGTTGCTCAATAGCAGCGAGGCCTTTGCGCCGCTGCGGGAGGAATTCGAGTTCATTGACAACTATCTGGATATTGAAGTGGTGCGGTTTGGGCGAGACAAGCTGCGCGTGGTTAAGGAATTGGACCCGGCGTCCCTCGACGTGGTGGTCCCCTGCATGCTGCTGCAGCCGCTGGTGGAAAATTCTATCAAGCACGGATTGGCTCCCAAGGTGGAAGGCGGCAGCATTTATCTGCGCAGCCGCGTCACCGATTCCAGGCTGGTGATTGAAGTCGAGGATGACGGCGTCGGCATGGGCGGGACGCAACTGGAAGAGAGCCGCAGTTGGACGGGGATGGGCATTGGTATGGCCAATATTTCCGAGCGCCTGCAGGTGCTTTACGGTGACACCGCACGCATGACCATTGACAGTCACGAAGGGAAGGGGACTCTGATCCGCATCCGCTTGCCCCTGGTTGAAGGCGCGAGTTCGGTGCCGGAGGGTTTCTACGCCGAGCGCTCGAGCACGCGCCGGTAGTAGTCTTCATACTGCTTCACGATTTTGGTGGAACAAAAACGGTCCTGCGCCGCCGCCCGGGCCTGCTTGCCGATCTGCCGCAACTGCTCCTCATTCCTGAGCAATTCCAACGCATAGCGCGCCATGGTATCAACGTCGCCCACGTCGGCGAGGTAGCCGGTCTTGCCATGTTCGATGACCTCGGGAACTCCGCCCGCGCGGGTGGCGATGGGAACCACTTCGCAGGCCATGGCTTCCAGCGCCGCCAGTCCAAACGATTCCAGTTCGCTGGGCATCAGCATGATGTCGGCGACCGCGAGTTTGTCCTGAATCTGGTCCTGCTTGCCCAGGAACAGGACGTCGTCATGAATGCCCTTCTGCACCGCCAGCCACTCCGCCACGGAACGGTCCGGGCCGTCTCCGATCAGCAGCAGTTTCGAAGGAATCTGTTTGCGGACGCGATCGAAAATCTCAATCACGTCGGTCAGGCGTTTGACCGGGCGGAAATTGGAAAGATGCACCAGCACCCGCTCTCCATTGGGCGCGTATTCGGCGCGCATTTGCGCGACTGCCTCAGGGTTGCGGTAGTACACGTCGCAATTGACCGAGTTGTAAATCACCTCAATGCTGTTCTTCACGTCGAAGACGCGCAGCGTGCGATCCCGCAGATAGTTGGAAATGGCCGTGACGCCGTCGCTCTGCTCAATCGAATAGCGGGTGATGGGCAAGTAGGAACGATCGAGTCCTACCAGGGTGATGTCGGTGCCGTGCAGCGTGGTCACGAAGGGTAGACGGCGGCCTCGTGGTCCCGCAGCCAGCATCTGCCTCGCCAGCAGAGCGCTCACCGAATGCGGGATGGCGTAGTGAACGTGGAGCAGGTCCAGATCGTAGAGTTGCGCCACTTCCGCCATACGGGTGGCCAGCGCCAGGTCGTACGGGGGATAGTCGAACAGGGGATAACGCGAGACCTCAACTTCGTGATAATGAATGTTGGGTTCCGCGCCCCTGAGCCGGATGGGCTGGGCATAGGAAATGAAGTGGATTTCATGCCCGCGCTGCGCCAACTCCAGGCCCAGTTCCGTGGCCACGACACCGCTGCCGCCGTACGTCGGATAACAGGTGATTCCGATCTTCATGCGCACGAGCCCGCTCTCTGGGGTTCCTGTGATTCGATGGCTGAAATGCGTGGTGGTTGCAGATTTTACACGAGCAGCAGGTTGCCCTCTCGCGAAGGGATTATTGGTCGCTCCTGTGCCCAAAAGCCAGCCCCGGGTCGAGTTTGTCGAGGTGCTCCTGGAAGCGCTTCTTGGTTTCGTCGGGCAAGCCGGTGAACTCGATGCCCATGCCGACTCCGGGATCGCGAGTGCGAACCACCGCAGTCGGCGATATGCGCTCTTCCCCGATCCAAAAATCAACACGCAGCGCAGTTGCGACTGGGAGCGGCATTACGGTCTCTACATAGCAACCGTTGCCGCTGATGTCCGTGGCATTCACGCGCAGGGGGGTATTGACGCGCTCGTCGCGCAGCTCCAGGGGAAAGGAAATTCGGTGGCGTGCGAATTTTCTGCGGTTGTCATGAGTCTGCTGGGTACGTTCCTCCGCTTTCATGTCATGAGGAAGGACAGCGGCCCAGGGACACTCCTGATCGGCCACCAGCTGCACACCGACCTGGACTTTCTTCAGCGCTCCCGCGTCCACCACCCAGACCACTTTGCAGCGCGCCTTCTTGGCCTCGTATTGCACGCCAATGACATCGCCCACCTTCAGTTCGGATTCAACGCCGTAGATACAGGCGCCGGTCGCGCTGACGTTCTGCGCCACCGCATTCTGGAAGAAGGGCTGATTATTGGCGCCCATCCCCCACACGCGGACCTTCAAGTCGAGGGTCGTGCGCGGCGCTGATCCTTGAGCCGACATGAACTGAAAAAGCCTCCGCTCGCAAAAAGACGGTGAATTGTAAACCATCTTAGCCCCAGAGGGTTAGTCAGGCAGGATTACCGAAGTTTGGACGCTCGGTCCACTGATTCGCGGCCCCGGAATAGGTCAAAAAAACGCAATTCTCAGCGCTGAACCGGAACTTCCGCCTGGTGAGCGCGAGGTTCCATCGTCAGATCCCGGTACGAGATCAGTTCAATTCCCAGTCGCTCAAGCTGGGCGCGAGCGGCGGGCAGCGTCAGAACCTTCAACTCGGTCTCTCGCGATTCCCGCAGGCGGGTTTTGGCAGCCCGCAGATCCGCGTCGTTGTAGCCGGGATGGCAGACGAACTCCCAGATGCCTTCCGGAACGCTCTGCGCGATGGCATGGAACAGGGACTCGTCAAGCGCGCCGGTGACTTCAATGCCCAGTGTGCCGTCGGGGGTGGCAAAGCCTGCGCGATCCACCGCGTCCCGGAACCTGCCGGCGAAGCGGCGCAAAACCCCAACCTCGGCAAAACGGGTCCAAAGGCTTGGCCGAGCCAGAAGCCGGCTTGATTGCAAGGGCAGCCTTGGCCCGAAGGGATTGCGCAGGGCGCGAACACCGCACTCCGACGCAGCGCGCAGCAGCGGCCGCAGAATGCTGGGGAACAGATGCGTGTGCTTATGCGTGTCCATGTGCGACACCACGATCCCGGCCGCCTGGATCTTTCGGATCTGCGCCGCGGCTTCGGCCGCGATTTCACGGGCTGGCATGCGGCGAGCGACGGCGCGCGCGGCGAAAGTTTTGAGACCATCGCGGAACCGCGGCGCGGCCGTCTTGGTGGTAAGAGAGGGAAGTTGCCCGGCGTTCAAAACTGGCTCGCCATCAATCAGCACCACGTGGCAGCCCACGCTCAATTGGGGAGCGCTCTTCGCCAGTTGGACCGCCTCGGCAAAGGCCGGTCCGTTGGCCATCAAGGTGGAAGAGGTAACGATGCCGTGTGTGTGGGCTTCGACAATGGCCCGGTTGACGCCGGAAGTGAAGCCGAAATCGTCCGCGTTGACAATCAGACGCCGCACCAAGTCAGTCTAGCAGGAGCGAGGCGGCGATTAGCCATGGCCGATTGCCGTTCGGCTACCGGGCCTGTGCTGCGTGTCGTTCCTTTGCTGGTCTGGCATCATTAGGCAAAGCCAGTCGGTTTGACCGTTTTTTTGCGGCTCGCGTATACTCATGAAGGCGCGTTTCGCGCGGATGCCCCTCAATCGAATTCCGAGCAACGCGGCTCTCTGGCCGCGCGAAGGTACGAGGGGCGGTTAGCTCAGCTGGTTAGAGCGCCTGCCTTACAAGCAGGAGGTCGCAGGTTCGAGTCCTGCACTGCCCACCATAACCCCAATAAATACTAGCGATTACCGGCATAAATCAAGCGCTCTCAGATTGCTGATTTTGACCTGTAGCCAATGACGTAGCCATTGAAATCCTTCGGCCCGCAGAGACGTACGCCCACCATTCGGACCACCATGCTGAATTCTCCATCCGATGAGAATGGACGTATTGCTGTCCTATCTTGATGCCCCCATGACCAGCAATGCGGGCGACTGTCCACGGTTCTCG
>DATFNP010000065.1:0-5634 GCA_035266345.1 Candidatus Sulfotelmatobacter sp. | reverse complement strand
CCAGTGGTGTTCCAGAGGCACCTGCGGCAGGAGCAAGCCGCGCCGCCCGCCCGCGCTGATCAGCAGGCCGTGGCGGCCGATTTCGACAGCCTCGGCGGGAATCGGCTGCGGCACTGACAGGACGCTGAGTTCAATCTCCAAATGCGGAGCCTCTTCCGGCGTCACCGGATAAAAGCGCGTGTCCTCAAACGCCGCGGCCCGCGCCGTCTCCGCCACCGCGCAATAAAGCGAACTGACGGGAAGCACATAGCCCACGCATCCGCGCAACTCTCCGCGCAGGTAGAGCGTGGTGAACACGCCGCGCGGCTCGGCCAGATGCGCCGTGGGCGCTTCGAGCGGGATCTCGCGCCGGGCTTTGCCCGGTTCCTCGCCCGGGACCTCGCTCGGCTGCAGCGCCGACACAATCGAATCATGCGCCAGGCGAAGCAGCAGAGCGCGCTCTGGTTGGGAGAACTCACCCGGCGAGGACTCGCCGGATTCCACGGCCACGGGACTAGGTCGAGGCTGCGACATCGCGGTCCGCCTGCGGCGGCGCCGGCACGGGCTTCCTGCGCCGGCTCAGGATGAAGGCGCGGCGGCGGCGTTTGACCACGCGCCGGTCAATTTTCGACCAGAAGGCAACAAAGTAATCTACCGCCGACGCCAGCGACAGAAACACCATGAACCAGATCGCCACCAGCGCGATCCAGTGAATGGGGAAGATGTAATGTCCGTAGACCGGCCATTCCTTCCACCGATGGTCGAGGATCACGGCCACCACGGAGACGATCTGCACCACCATCTTGAACTTGCCCAGCTCGCTGGCCTCGATGGTGAAGCCTTCCGACGCGGCAATGGAGCGCAGGCCGCTCACCAGAAATTCGCGCCCAATCACCACGATCGCCACCCACGCCGGGACGAGCGAGGGATTGAGTTGCACCAGCACCACAAACGCGGCCGCGATCAAGAGCTTATCCGCCAGCGGATCGAGCAGAATGCCCATGGTGGTGATCTGATTCCGCCTGCGGGCCAGGTAGCCGTCAATGCCATCGGTCATGGCAGCGGCGATGAACAGCGCCGAGGCCAGCAGTTCTTTTTCCCCGGTAACACTGCTGAAGCGCGGGCTGGAAAGAATCCAGATCAGCACAGGAATGCTGAGGATACGAATCAGCGTGATGGAATTGGGCAGGTTCACGGCTGTTGCGGCAGATTCAAGAAAATGGAGCGGCTCCGGCGACCAACCCGGAACAGCCAGACTGATTATGCTCTTTGCCCGAGGGGAACGCAATGAACAGAAGGGCGGATTCCCAGTTGCGGAAATACCCATGTGTGGACGGCCGCCCACCGCTGTCCGGTCGAGCGACGCCCGACGGTTCCCATCGCCGCTACTGACGAATCACCGCCTTGATATCGCGACGACCGTGTACCACGTGGAGAATCACGACGTCGTTTCCCTCGACCCGGTAAATGACAACGTAGCTGCCGACCGCCACGCTTCGCAGGCCAGGACGAAGGTCGTCACGTTTTCGACCGAGGTAAGGATGCTTGGACAAGAGCAGGAATTGCTGTGTGATTGAATCTACGACCCGATCCGCAATCTCGCTGCTCTGGCCCTCCGTAGCTATATGAAGCCAGATGTCGTCGAGCTCCGCTTCGACACGGTAACTGACAAGGTAAGGCATTAGCGGCGGGATGCGCGCTCGGCATCGAGCCGTGCCCGCCCGCGCTGCTTCACTTCCTGGGCCAACTCGCGCATGGATTGCTCGGTGATCTCTCGGCCTTCGCCGCGTGCGAGCGAGGCCTCAGCGGCGTCAACGGCCGCAAGAATCTCGGCCCGGGTGCGTTCCCGCTCTTCCCACAAGGACAGCGCCTCTGCGACAGCGTCGGCCTCATTCTGAAAGCGCCCCGAAGCAATACCCTGGCGGATAAAGGCTTCTTGGTCGGGGGTTAGATGCACTTCCATGGAATCAAGGGTAGGAGGCGGGAGAACGCACTGTCAAGCGCAAGCCTAAAGCGAGGCTCGCCTGTCGTAGGCGGCTTTTATCAGTCTCTTGAGAACCGCTGCTCTTGACGTCACATCATCTGCTGTTAATCGCAGTCGATAATATCCCCAGCGTTTGTTGTATTCGAGAGAGTCAAGACCTGCCTCTTCGATCAAGGTGTCGAATTCCTCAGACTCGGCAATTTTCGGCTCGAACGTCAGAAAGTTTTTCTTGGGCCTGAACGTCACGAAGTTGTAGGGTGCACCGTCTTTCGACAGCCCGATGTAGAACTTGTTGTACTTCAGCTCAAGACTGGGATCAAGACCCTTGATGTCAGACAATAAGTGGTCTGCAAGGCCCACAGTGGCTTTCGAACCGCGTTTTTCCCAATAGGCGCGATCGGTAGGGGCTGATTCCGCGTCCTCGTCCTCATCAATGTAACCTCTGTCTAGTTCATCCAGTACCTTGGTGAACACTAGTGTCACGTCGTCACCCATTTTCAGCGCCTGCATTTGGATGGCAATAAGCGGAATCGTCCCGTTGAACAAGGAAATCACGTTTAGAAATCGGCTGGTAATGTCTTCCGCGATGAGCACCGCGCAATGGTCGTACTGCGGGTAGCGCTTGCGCTCGATATCCCAGTACTCGATGGTTCGGATAATGTGTCCTTCGTCTGTTTCTCCCAACTGAAGCTCAACCTCGTATCGCCGCTTGGTTTCGGGGTCTTGTAGAAGGAGATCGAGTCGACCTGCGCGCGGCTGAATTCGTTCACGATCGCGCATAACCAGGTCCCCAAGGTTAAGGATGGACGGATCATTAGCGATCAGATCTTGGACCCACTTCTCGCTAAACTCAGGATGGTTCTTTAGAAAGAATCTCTCGTGAGGTGTGTACTTCTTCATCTTCGACTCCTCAATTTCCCGCCAGCCCGCGCACAATCTCCTTGAACACCTGCCCGCGGTGCTCATAATTCTTGAACTGGTCGAAGCTGGCGCAGGCCGGGGCCAGCAGCACCACGTCTCCCGACTGGGCCACGGCGTGCGCCTTGCGGATGGCGTTTTCGAGCGTCTCGGCGTGCACGACTTCAGCGCCTTTAAGTTGTGATTCGATCTTCGCCGCCGCCGCGCCAATCGTGTACACGCGCTTTACCCGCTGCCGCAGCAGGTCGTTGAGCACGGTGTAGTCGCTGCCTTTGTCCTTGCCGCCGAGAATGAGGTGAATATTGGCCGGAAACGACTCCAGCGCCTTGATGGTCGCATCCACGTTGGTGGCCTTGGAATCGTTGTAGTAATCCACGCCGCCGACAGTGGCCACAAACTCCAGCCGGTGCTCGACCGCCTTGAAGTCGCGCACGGCCTGGCGAATCTTCTCCGAAGCGCAGCCCATCAGCGCGCCCGCACACACCGCCGCCAGCACGTTCTCCAGATTGTGTGCGCCCTTGAGCGGAATCTCGGAGACTTGCATGATCTCCCGTTGGCCCAACCCATCCCGAAACAAAATGTTTCCATCCCGCACCCACGCGCCCTGCGGCACTTCCTTCTGCCGGCTGAACCAGAACACCTGTGCCCGCGTGCGCGCCGCCATCGCCACGCAGGTCGCATCGTCGGCATTCAGCACGGCGAAGTCGCTTGCCTGCTGGTTCTCGAAAATCCGCGCCTTGGCATCCACATAGATTTCAAACGTCCGGTGCCGGTCGAGGTGATCGGGCGTGACATTCAACACGACGGCAATCTTGGGACGGAACGTCTGGATCGTCTCCAACTGAAAGCTCGAAACCTCCAGCACGATCACCGTCTCCAGCTTGGCACGCTCGGCCAGCGAAATGGCCGGTGTGCCGATGTTGCCGCCGACCAGCGTCGGCAATCCGCCCGCTGCCAAAATCTCGCCCGTCAGAGTCGTGGTCGTGGTTTTGCCGTTCGATCCGGTGATGGCCACGATCGGCCCGGGCAAAAACTGCGCCGCCAGTTCGATTTCGCCGATCACCGCTTCGCCCCAGGACCGCGCCTGCACCAGCAGCGGCGCATCCACAGGCACGCCCGGACTTACGATAATTAGATCCTGCCCACGAAAAGTCCGCTCGCCGTGTCCGCCGGTTTCGACCGTAATGCCGTGATCGAGCAGCACCGGAATTTCGTTGCGCAGCTCGTCGCCGCTCTTGGTGTCCGACACGCTGACCCGCGCCCCCTGCTTCTTCAAAAACAAAGCCGAAGCCACGCCCGATTTGCCCAGGCCGACCACGAGAACGCGTTTGTTGTTCAGTTCCATCGTGAATCAGGTCTCAAAGTTTCAGAGTTTCAATGTTTCGAAGGTCACCCGGTTGGGTCTTTGAAACCTTCGAAACCTTGAAACGTTGAAACCTGCTGCTCAATCCCGGCCCTCTCTAACGCAGCTTCAAAGTCGTCAGCGCGAACAGCGCGAACACGAGCGACGCGATCCAGAAACGCACAATGATCTTCGACTCCGACCAGCCCATCAACTCGAAATGATGATGGATCGGCGCCATCTTGAAGATGCGCTTCTTGCGCAGCTTGTACGAGCCGACCTGCAGGATCACCGACAGCGCCTCAATCACGAACACGCCGCCAATAAACGGCAGCAGCAACTCCTGCTTGATGATCACGGCAACCGTGCCGATCGCGCCGCCCAGCGCCAGCGATCCCACGTCTCCCATGAACACTTCCGCCGGATGCGCGTTGTACCAGAGGAATCCGATGGCCGACCCGACCATCGCCCCGCAGAAAATCGTCAACTCCGCCACTTGCGGCATGCGCTGCAGTTCCAGATAAGTAGCAAAGGTCGCGTGCCCGCTGACGTAGGTCAGCACCGTCAGCGCCCCGGCCGCGATCACCGTGCATCCAATGGCCAGCCCGTCGAGGCCGTCGGTCAGATTCACCGCATTGCTCGAGCCCACAATCACCAGCGCCACAAACGCCATGAACGGCAGGAACGCCAGAAACCACAGATGCGGATGATGCACCAGGGTCCCGACCACGAGGTCCGGATGAAACTGCTTGAAGAACGGCACGATCAGCTTGGTGGAATACATGTTGTAGGTCTGCATGGCGATCAGCATGGAGGCAATCACGATGCTGGTGGCAATCTGCAGCCCTAGCTTGGCCCGCCCGGTCAGGCCCAGGTTGCGGCGCTGCGTCACCTTGGTGTAATCGTCGCTGAATCCGATGGCCGCGAACGCGCACGTGGAAAACACGGCGATCCACACGAAGCGGTTGCTCAGGTCCGCCCACAGCAGAGTAGGAACCACGATCGCAATCACGATCAGCAGTCCGCCCATGGTGGGCGTGCCCGCTTTTTTCTGGTGCGCCTTCGGACCTTCCTCGCGGATGTACTGCCCGATCTGGAAGTCGCGCAGGCGTCCGATGAGCAGCGGCCCCACAATCAGAGCGGTGAAAAGCGCGGTCAGGCTGGCGAAGGCGGTGCGGAAGGTGACATAGCGGAAAATACGGAACGGCGCAACCAGATGCTGCAGCTTGACGTACAACAGCCAGTAGAGCAATCCGCCTCCGTCAGAACATTGTTGATTTTGTGATTGTTGATTGTTGATGGAAAATTCAGGGCACTAGCCGTTGGTTTTCAATCAGCAATCAACAATCAGCAATCAACAATTCCGTTTCGCCTTCCAGGTGTCCAGCGCCTTTTCCAGTTTCACGCCGCG
>DATFNP010000064.1:0-13796 GCA_035266345.1 Candidatus Sulfotelmatobacter sp. | reverse complement strand
GACCCCGCACTCGACAGTGCAATTTCCCCCGATCACAACGGCAATGTGCCCTTGGCTCACCGCTTCCGATAAATGGGCTTCGGTCTCTTGGACGCAGGCAGTGACTGCCTCCCAGTGCTGCGCCAGCGGATTCTTTCTATCCGGACACCAGCGCCGGACGGAAAGATCGCCGTAATCCACGACCGTCAGACCCTCCTTCCGAAGCATTTCCGGAAAGCCCGCGTCTCGGAAAGCTTGCGGAGCCTTCTCCTGTCCAGGGCTGTACGACCCGAGACTGCTGGGGACTCCGACATAAGCGATTGTCCGGCCCATAGTGATCTCTAGACTTCTGACAGCATAGTACAACCACCATACATGTCGTTACAGGTTACGTAAGATTCTTCACTTATCACCGCAGTGCTCAAAATGCTATTCCCTTCCAGAATCCCACCCTTATATTGTCTTAGCCATTTCGTGCACGGTACTGCCTCGTCTTCGCCAAATTTCCACAAACAGCCATGTCGCACCACCGCCGCGACCTGTTCCTTGATTGGTCCACAAACTTCCAGCCGCAATCGCGGGCTCGGCACGTCTTGATGCGCTCCGTAGGAAGATTCTTCAGAAACGACAGGGCCGCCGCGGTCACTCGGAGGCCGGGAAGTTCCAGCGCTGAAATATCCCGGTTGATTGGGAACTCGATCTTGTTGCGTCTGACGATAATCTGCTCAGAAAGCGCCAATCGGCGCCTCCATTCGTCAATCACTGAGAGATCGCCGGGTTCGGCGGGCTTACGATGTTCGAGAGAATCTACGAGACCTTGCAAAGCGCAGCGTAGCTCTTTCACAGAAGCCAGAACCCGCTCGGCTGCAGCGGGAGAATCTTTAGCATGACGAGCAGCCGCGTTCTGCTCTCCTTCATCGAGCACACCGGACGTCCGAGCCCAAACAAGGAAGCTAGCTATATCGGGAACCCAGTCTTCCGGGTCGCTATTCCACCCTGATACGGTGTTCACTAGATCCAAGGCGAGGTTGCCCCCGACGATGTCACGTGGTATCCAGCTGTGATTAACCAGTTTCATTGGGGTAATCTGTGGAACCAGCGTAAGTAAGTTTACTGGTTACAAGAACAAATCTACTCTCGGAAGCGTCCCGTTGTCAATGGCCGGCGTGCCGAGGCGAAAGAGATGGATGTGGATGGGAAAGATCCAGCAAGCCGACGCACTGCTCTCCGCTGTTGGGCCAAGCCCGATTGCGGTCGAGTGACGGGCAATCCGGAAGTTAACTGTTGTTGCCAGTCCACTCCGCTCACGATCCGACCTCTCGGCTCTGCCCCTTCTGCAACAGTCTCCCCAGCAAAAAACCCTCCCGCGGGGACGGGAGGGTCATCGGAATGGTTCTGGATTAGGCGTGGACTACTTAGGCGCGGACTACGTTTGCCGCCTGGAAGCCTTTGGGGCCCTTCAGCAGATCAAACTCCACGGTTTCACCCTCGTTCAGGGTGCGGTAGCCGTTCTCCTGAATGGCGGAGAAATGCACGAACACATCTTCCCCCGTGGAGCGCTGGATAAATCCATATCCCTTCGCCCCGTTGAACCACTTCACTGTTCCTTTCTCTCTCACGGAAACTACTCCTTTCACGATCGCGAAGAATCGTTCCCCGGCGTCCTCGATCGTCGCCCCGGTCCGACCGAAGCCCCCCTCAAAGAAACCGGTAGAACGTCGGTTGCCGCCGGACCGTGCGGAAGAGAGAAATCCGCTCCAAAAGAAAAGACTCCTCAGTCCTTCACCACGGTGCGACACCGCAGCGGGAACTTCAGGAGCCCGACTATTTGGCGCGTTTCAACCACCCAACCCTACGTCAACCTGGACCTGACTGGTCTCACCACCGGACCACTTCCGGTATTGAGCACCGATAATAAGCACTATTAAAACGTTTCGCAACAAGAATTAGAAAGAAATCGCAATATGACCATTGGGTCATTCCGGCATAACTTTAACAGGGGTAAAGAAATAGCTCGGATTCGCCCGGCTTTAAGTTTTCCCGGCCCGCAGGGCCTAATTCCAGCCCTCTGGTACGATGAAACCACCGCCATGGCCGACCCGCCCAACCCAACGTTTCCCCAGACCCCGCTGCCCGGGGCCCCCGCTGCACAAGGCGACGTAGCGCCCCGGCGGCCTGCACGCCCCACCCCGCGCCGCTCGGCCGGATTGGTCCTTTCTACCGTTCATTACCTCATGCGGACCGACGTCCATACCTTTGCCTTCTCCGTCGCCGCCAACGCCATCCTGTCGTTTTTCCCTTTCGTCGTTCTGATGATGACCCTCATCCGGCGTGTCTTTCACTCCCGGGTCATGGGCGACGTCGTCATCCAACTCCTGCGCGATTACCTGCCCGCCGGCCAGGACTTCGTCATTCGCAACCTCAATGCCATGGTCAACTCCCGCCAGCGCGTGCAGTTCGTTTCGCTGGTCATTCTTCTGGTCACTTCCTCGGGCGTGTTTCTTCCGCTCGAGGTTGCGCTGAACCGCGTCTGGCGCTTCGAAAACAACCGCTCCTATCTGGGCAATCAATTGATTTCGCTGGGACTCGCTTTCAGCTGCGGCGCGCTGGCCCTGCTCTCCATTGCCCTGACCGCCGGACCGGTCGCGTTCATGGGATTCCTGCTGCGCGGCTACGGCACCGGCTTTGTGCGCCTCGTGGGCTTTCTCATGATGAAGGTTTTCGCCATCGCCGCCAGCATCGCCATCTTCTTCCTCATTTACTGGCTGCTGCCCAACGGCAAAGTACCGGCGCGCGCAGTTCTGCCCGCGGCCATTATCATGGGACTGCTCTCGGAAGCCTTGAAGTACGCCTACATCATGGCTCTACCCTGGCTGAATTTTCAGGAAGTGTACGGTCCCTTCGCGCTCTCGGTCAGCATGATGTTCTGGGCCTTTCTGTCCGGGCTGCTGCTTCTGGCCGGAGCGAACCTTTCTGCCGAGGAGCACCTGCGCGTGTCGCTGTAACTTTTGTACCCGTCTCCGGGCACAAGAAAGCCGTCTGCCTTCGCAGACGGCCTTGGCGCATCTCTAGTTCCACGGAGCAGGACCTTATTTCTTCGGTTCCTCGATCTTCGGTTCCTCTTTCTTCTGTTCCTCTTTCTTCTGTTCCGCGATGGAGAGCAACTCCACCTCGAAGATCAAAGTTGCGTCTGGCCCAATGTCCGCGCCCGCTCCGCGGTCACCGTAGGCCAGGTCGGGAGGAATGTACAACTGCCACTTCGATCCCACCGGCATGAGCTGCAGCGCCTCGGTCCAGCCTTTAATCACCCCGCTGACGGGAAACGACGCGGGCTGGCCCGACTTGTACGAGCTGTCAAATTCCTTGCCATTGATCAGCGTGCCGCGATAGTTGCAGGTGACGGTGTCGCTCGCCGTAGGCTTCGGCCCGTTGCCTTGCGTCAGGATCTTGTACTGTAGGCCGCTGGGCAGGGTCACCACGCCTTCTTTCCCCTTGTTCGCGGCAAGAAAGGCCTCACCCTCCTTGCGATTGGATGCGCCGGCAGCGTGTGCCTCTTCGTCCCGCTTCTGGTGTACGTCGGTCTGCAACTGGGTCAGCAACTTCTTCATGTCGTCTTCCGTCAGCGCCGTCTTTGCCCCGGTAATAGCGTCCTTCAGGCCTCGCGCCAACACGGTGGCATCCACCGACGTCGCCACTCCTCCCCGTTTCAGATCGGATCCGATCTTCATCCCCAGAGCGTAGCTTTCCTTGTCTTTTTGGGTTTTGAGCGCCACCGCAGGCGCGCCCTTCGCGGCAGCTGGCGCCTTCTTCGCCGCGGCGCCGGTTTGCGTTTTGGCCGGAGAGGCCGGTTGAGATGCGGTTGGAGAGGGCGCGGCCGCTGGAGTCTGCGCCGGCAGATTGCCCGCCAGCATCATCCCGGCCGCCAGTAGTTGAATCACACCTGCGGTAAGCGATTTTTGCATAGGTTTCTATTGTCCCATTGCGCGTGTGAGATGGGCAAACCGGGATGCGCAGGGTGCGACCCCGACTTAGAAAATTCAACCTCTGTGATCAACCACAGAGGGCACAGAGGATCACCGAGGCGTCCACCTTTGTGTACGACAAGCCCGAGGCCCTGTCAGTTCTTCGCGCCCGCTGACAGCGCCGCCAGTTCGCGCTTAGCCTCTTGCGCGGGGATGAAATCGGCGTCGGCATTCTTCCAGATGTCGAGCAGTTGCTGATAGCTCCGCGTCGCGGCTGCCTGGTCAAACAGGGCCTGTGCCCGCGCCGTCTCCAGCAGGCAAAGAACGTAGTCGGGAGCCTGGGAAGTTCCTCCGGTCCCTTCTCCCAAACCCAAACCGCGGTAGCGCAGCCCGGGCGCGAAATCGGAGACAGCCTGTTGCGGGCTCTTGATTTCGATCGAGGCGCGGCCAAGAAGCTGTGGCACCTTGGACACCAGACCATAGGGCATCGCCGGATTCAGCAGTCCACTCACCTGTTCGGGGTGGCGTTGCGCCAAGGCGACGGCCGCTTTGACTTCGGGGACATAAATATCGTTCACCAGGGTATTGCTCGGCGCATCGGCGGCCAGCCGTTCGATTTCCTTCAGAGCGGTGGCGGCTTCACCGCACAACGCCAGAGCGAGTCCGACATCGGGAACGGTCGCAAGCGAGTGGTCAAGCGCGAGACCGTGGTGAGCCGCCTCGCGGGCCGCGGAGCAGTTGGAGACCAGGGCATCATGCAACGCCTTGACCGCGTAGAGTCCACCCGCGGCATCGGAAAAGTGCTGCTGCTCGGCCCTTTGCGCGGCGTGCTCCCAGGCGTGGTCAGCCTCGTGCATGCGGCCCTGAAACATGTAGAACATGGCCGCGGTCGCTTCCACGTTGAAGCCGTCGGGACGGCTCGCCGCCCACTGCAGATGCTTCTCCCAATCGGTCCGCCCGGAGAGAAATTCATCCGTCATGGCGGTTCCCTGGTAATTGATGTCTTCTCCGCCGCCCTGCTCCTTCGCCTCTTTTAGGTAGCGCTCACCTTCCTGCAACCGGTCCAGGCCAATCAAAGTGCCGGCGGCGTTGCTGGCCGCCACGTTGTCCCATTTGGCGATCTCCCAGGTCTTCTCGAAACCGGCGGCAGCCTGCTCAAAATCGCCTATTTCCGAATACACAATCGCCAGGTTGTTCCACGCCGCGGCATCCCTGGGATAGGTTGCGGCAAACAGCTTGTAGGACTCCAAGGCCTTGGGCAGATCGTACTGGAAGTTCGCGTATTGCGACTCGATGTACATGCGCTCGCGCTCGGTGACGCGCTCGCGCAGGTCATAGGCCTTTTTCATGTACTCCTGCGCCTTGGCAATCGAACCCTGGGTCGAGTAGGTCACTCCCAACCGTGCGTAGGCCATGGCGAAGTTGGGATCGAGCCGGACGGCTTCGGCATAAAACGAGAGCGCCTGGAAATCGTGGCCCATGCGGTGCTCGTCCTCGCCCAGCGAAAACGCATGGAAGGCTTGCAGATTGGCGGTGGTCACGTTGGTGTACGGAGTCGTCAGCTTCTGAATGGACGACATGGATTCGCCCAGCCGCGCCCGGATCGCCGTGGCCGCTTTCGAAACCGCCTGCAGCACCGCCGTTTTGTCGGGAGCGGTTTCCTGCTCCCGCGCAAACACTTCGCCGGTGGCGCAATTCACCGCGTTGATCGAAATCACATACGACGGTCCCAGGTTTGCGATGGTCCCCGCCAGATACGCCTTCACTCCCAAACGCTGGCCGAGTTGCTGCGCCAGTTCCGGAGTGATTTTCTGATCCTTCGCCTGCCCCAGGTATTGCAGGTTGCTGTGCAGTTCCGAATCGCTGACCAGTTGCAGCAGGGGCGACTGCTCCAGCTGAATGGCCAGCGCCTCTTTCAAGGTGGAATCGAAAACGGCATCGCCGGTCTGATTGGTGAAGTCGGCCAGGATGAGCTGATCTTTGTCGGTCAGTTGCACCGCCTGATGCTTGCGCAGGTAGAATGCGGTGGCAATCACCGCCAGCGTCAGCACCACCGCCGCTGGAACCATCCACTTGACCCACGCCCGGGAGGGATCCGCTGCCGCTCTACTTCCCGATGGAGCAGAGGCCAAAGCGGCTGCGCGCGATACCTCTGTCGAGGCCGGTGACGAGGCTGCGGATGAGGAAGCTGCCGCCGTCCTCCCGCTGGAACGCTGCGCAGACGGCTGCGCCGGACCCGACACAGCCGGACCTGCACTCTCCGCCGCCTCCACGGAGGCCGACGACGTCGCCGCCCCGCTCCGTCCCGAGTCCAAATCCCGCTTTAGCCGCAGCAACTCCGACTTGATGTCCACCGCATGCTGGTAGCGCAACTCGCGGTCTTTTTCCAGGGCCCGGTTGATCACGTCTTCGAGTTTCGGAGGCAAATTCGGATTCAGCCGGAACGGCGGCAGCGGCGCCCGGTTCATGATCGCGTCGAAAATGACCCCTGAGGTTTCTCCCCGGAAGGGCACCGCGCCGGTCGCCATCTCGTAGAGCACTATGCCGAACGAAAACAGATCGGTGCGGGCGTCGAGCGTCTTGCCCCGCACCTGCTCCGGCGACATATAGGCCACCGTGCCCAGCGCCGAGCCCGGACTGGTCAAATGCTCGGCCATCATGCCCTCGGTCTTGGTGGCTTCCGTCGGATCGAGCGCCCGGCTCGCCTCCTGCGTCACCTTGGCCAGCCCGAAGTCGAGAATCTTCGCCGTCCCGCGCTGGGTCACAAAAATATTCGCCGGCTTGATGTCGCGGTGCACAATGCCCTTGGAATGGGCTGCATCCAGCGCGTCCGCCACGTCAATCCCAATCGCCAATAACTTTTCGGTCTCGAGCGGCCGGTCGCCGATCAGGTGCTTCAGGGTCTCGCCTTCCAGGTACTCCATAACGATGAAGGCCTGGTCGCCCTCTTCGCCGATGTCGTAAATCGTGCAAATGTTGGGATGGTTCAGGGCCGAGGCCGCCTGCGCCTCGCGCCGGAACCGGCTGAGCGCTGCCGTGTCGCGGGTCACGTCTTCCGGAAGGAACTTCAGGGCCACAAAGCGGCGCAAGCGCGTGTCCTCGGCCTTGTAGACAACGCCCATCCCGCCGCCGCCGAGCTTTTCGATCACCCTGTAGTGAGAGATGTTCTGGCCGATCATATTGTTCTTAGTAGCGTTGTTCGCAGCGGCGTTGCCGCAAGGAAAAGCTTCAAGTTCCGGAGAGCCATCTTAGGGTGCGAGGGGAAACAAAGTCAACGGAAGGATGCGGGGCAGTGGCGCGCGAGATCCTTCGCTCCGCCTGAAGAACGGCTACGCTCAGGATGACGCCCGTAGAATTGGCTGCTCTGCGGCCTGATTGGGGCACTGCTTCGGCACTACTTCAGCTTCGCGTACTCTGCCTGGGCTTTTTTCAGGACGGGGGTGTCGGGGTCGGCGTCTTTCCAGAGGGCGAGGAAGTCTCCATACGCCTCTTTCGCCTCGGCGGTCTTGCCCGCCATCGTATCAGCACGGCCGCCCTGGAGATGCGCCAGTGATCCCATCACGAAGTTGGCTACGATGCCCCGGTGGTCGAGTAGCTTCTGGAACTCGGCGGCTGCGGCCGTCCCATTGTGCGCCAGCAGATAGGCTTGGCCGCGCAGATAGGCCGGATAGAGCGTTCCCACCGGCAGCTGCGGCGGCGCGCCCAGTTCGTAAGGAGCGGTGGGTTCCAGCGCCACAATCGCCTGCGAGGAATTGCCCTTGTTGAGTTCAATGGCAGCGTAGATAGTGGGCAGCCAGTAGAGCTTCAAAATGGTATTGGTTGGGTAGCCCTTCTCGATCTCCTCGGCCAGGGCCCGGGCTCGGGCAGACTCGCCGGCGCGAGCCAGCGTGAGGGCCGCAGCCGCCTTCACATCCCGCCCCGGAGACAGCGCCAGAGCCGCCGTCACTCCTTGCTTGGCAAGGTCAGCGTTGCCCAACTCCGCTTCGCGCAGCGCAGCATTCACCTGCCACAAAGCCGCGGTCTCTTTGGACTCGGCGCGGACGGCCGAGTCCACCGCCCGGCGGGTAAAATCCCGAGCCTTGTTCATCCGTCCGTAATAGGCCTCGGTATCGGACTGCATGGACAGCAAAGGATCTTCTTCTCCGCGTTTGCCTGCGCCCCAGGCCAACTGTTGCGCCATCTGCGCGGTGTCTCCCTTGAGAAAGGCGAGAAAGTACATGTTCTGGCGGAGACCGCCTCCATCCAGTTTGTGGGCGATCGCCTGATCGAAGGTGGCTTGGGCATCATCCAGGTGGTTCAGGGCGAGGTACATTGCTCCCAGATTCTGGTAGCTGACAACCACTTCCGGCGCCAGCTTCAGCACTTCCAGATTCGCCTGGAGAGCCTTCTCATATTGCCCCATGAAAGAGTAGTTCACGCCCAGGTTGCCCCGAGGAACGAAATCGCGAGGATAGTTCGCCGACCACAGTTCGTAGATCTGTATTTCCTTGTCTACTTCTCCCGTGGATTGAAAATAGGTCGCGGAAATACGCAGCTTCTCGCGTTCCGTAACGCGATCCCGCAACTGGTATGCCTTGGTGGCGCATTCCATGGCGAGTGAAGGTTCCTGAAGGTTCGTGTACGCAATCGCCAACCCGGAATATGCGATGGCGAAATTAGGATCGAGTTCAATCGCGCGCTTCAGAAACGGAAGGCTGGGAGCGTCTCCCTGTTCGCGTCCTACTTTAACGGCCAGGCTGTAGTTTTTCAGGGCGTCGAGGGACGATGTGGTGGCTTCAATGGGAACATCAAACTTCTGGACCGACGGCAGCGATTCTCCCAGCTTGTTACGCAGACTGGCAGAGGCTCGGCTCAGGGTCTTCAAAACATCTTCCTTGCCGGTAGCCTCACCCTGCTCCTTGGCCAGGTTATCGCCCGTGCTGCAGGCGACCGCGCTCAGTTCAATCAGGTAATGGCTGCCCAGGGGGGAGATCGTGCCGCCCAGCAGGGCCTTGCTGCCGGTGCGCAGGCAAAGCTCGCGGCCTACATCCGCAGTGATCCGCTGGTTCGCGGGACGGCCCATCATCTGCAAGGTCTCGCTGACCTTCCGGTCGGAGAGGACATTCAGGAAGGGAGACTGGCCCAGTTCCACCGCCAGCGCCTGCTTCAGCGCATCATCAAAGACAGCATCCCCGGTCCTGTTGTCAAAATCGGAGAGCACCACGATATCTTTTTCAGTCAGAGGCGTGACTCGATGCGATTGAACGTAGCGGTAAGAGTAAAGACCTCCCGCGACGAGCGCTGCGACCACTACACCAGCCCCGACCACGATCTTCCACGGTTGCTTGCTCGGAGCGGCCGCTGCGGACGAGATGCCTGCAACCACGTGACTTGAACTCGAGGCCGGGACCGCGGGCGCCGCTCCCTGAGAGCCGCTTTCGTGCAGTGCCGGCGCGGTCCCGGAACTGATGGCCATTCGTCCCGTATCGGTGTCACGCTTCAGGCGTTGCAGGTCGGTCCGCATCTCCGCCGCCCTCTGATAGCGCAGGTTCCGGTCTTTCTCCAGAGCTTTGTAGATGATGTCTTCCAGCTTGGGCGGAATCTCGCGATTGAAACGAATCGGCGGCGGTGGAACGGCATCGAGGATAGCCTTGAAGATGACCGCAGAGCTTTCACCATAGAAAGGCAACGCTCCAGTCGCCATTTCGTACAGCACCGCGCCGAAGGAAAACAGATCGGTACGCGCATCGAGTTCGCGGGCACGCGCTTGCTCCGGCGACATATAGGCGACGGTTCCGACCATCGTGCCCGGGCTGGTCAGATGCTCGGCTTCCCCCGAACCGGTTTGCGTGTTCAGAGCCGCCACGTGGCTCGACGAATAGCCCGCGAGCGTGATCTTGGCCAGCCCGAAGTCCAGAATCTTGGCGTGCCCGCGCTTGGTCACGAAGATATTCGCGGGCTTGATATCGCGATGAATGATGCCTTCGGTGTGCGCCGCGTCCAGGGCGTCGGCAATCTCAATGGCCAGCGAGAGAATCAGTTCCAGGTCCAGCGGACGCCCGCCGATCCGATGTTTCAGCGTCACGCCGTCCAGATACTCCATGGCGATGAACGCCTGCCCATGCTGGTCGTCAATTTCGTAAATGGTGCAGATGTTTGGGTGGTTCAGAGCAGAGGCAGATTTGGCTTCGCGCTGGAAGCGGCTGAGGGCCTGCGTATCTTTGGCCAACTCGTCGGGCAGGAATTTGAGGGCGACGAAGCGGCCGAGTTTCAAGTCTTCGGCCTTATACACCACGCCCATCCCGCCGCCGCCGAGCTTCTCAACAATGCGGTAGTGGGAAATGGTTTGGCCGATCATGTCGTTCGCGGAGCGCCGCCTGCGAGGTCGAATTCCAACTTCGGGCAAGCCATCTTAGGAGCCGGAGGGAAACAAAGTCAACGAGGGGCCCTACTTCAGCTTCTCGTACTCCGCCTTCGCTTCCTTGAGGATGGGAATATCCGGGTCGGCTTCCTTCCAGATGTTGAAGAAGTCCTGATACGCGCCCTTGGCCTTGGCGGTGTCGCCGGACATTACATACGCTCGTCCCAGTTGCAGATGCGCCAGCGCGCCCAGAGGCAAGTTCACCACGATGCCGCTGTGATCGAGCATCTTCTGGAATTCGGCGGCGGCCGCGGCCCCGTTGTGCTCCGCAAGGTACGCCTGTCCGCGCACGTAAACCGGGTACAAGCCGCTGATGGGCGTTGGCCCTCCCAGTTCGTACGGGCCGGCTGCTTCCAGATCAATCACCGCCTGCGAAGGATTGCCGCCGTTCAGATCGATGGCTGCCTTGATGGTCGGCAGCCAGTAAATCTTCAGCATCGTATTCGTGGCTTCGCTTTTTTCCAGCTGTTCGACGATCGCCTTGGCTCGTGCCGTCTCGCCAACTCGCGCCAGGGTCATGCCGGCCAGCAGCCTTACGTCCCGTCCGGGAGCCAGGGCCAGCGCCGCATCCACGCGCTGTTTGGCGGCGGCAGCATTGCCGAACTCAGACTCCCGCAGAGCGGCATTGCCTTGCCAGAGCGCAGCCGTTTCCTTCGAGTCATTTCGCACCGCGGCGTCCACGGCACGGCGCGAGAAATCCCGGGCCCGCGTCAGTCGCCCGTAGTAGGCTTCCGTATCGGACTGGGTGGAGAGCATCACGTCTTCTTCCCCAGGCCGGCCCGCGGCCCAGGCTACATCCCGCTCCATTTCAGCCGCGTCGCCCCGCAGAAATGCGAGGCTATACCAGTCGGCACGAAGAACCAGGCCATCGAGTTTGTTGGCCCGGGCCTGCTGCAGGAGCGCCTTGGCGTCATCCAGACGGCCTTGGTTCATGTAAATGCCGCCTAGATTGCCGTATCCGTTCAGCGTGGGCTCAAGACGCTGCGATTCCTCCGTTTCGACCGCTGCTTTGTCGTATTGTCCGAGGCTGGTGTAGATGTATCCCAGGTTGTTGTGAGGCGCTAGATCACGCGGATAAGTCTTGGCCCAGAGTTCATAAGCCTCTGTGGCCTTCTCCACTTCGCCGGTAACGTATTGGTAGTAAAACGCAGAGATGCGGTACTTCTCGCGGTCACTCACGCGGTCCCTCAGGTCGTAGGCTTTCTTGGTGTACTCCGCAGCCAGACTGGCCTGACCGAGGTTGGCATAGTGGACGCCCATTCCAACATAGGCCATCGCAAAATTGGGATCGAGTTCAACGGCGCGCTTCAGGAACGGAATGGCCTCAGCGTCTCCCTTCGTGCGGCTGGTGGTGATGCCCATGCTATAAGCCTTCAGCGCTTCCAGCGAAGGCGTAGTCGCTTCCACCGGAACATCGAACTTCTGAACTGTGGCGAGGGATTCGCCCAGCTTTCCCCGCAGCGCGGAAGCCGCCGTGCCCAGCGCCTTCAACACGTCCTGCTTGTTCGTGGCCTGCTCCTGTTCCGTGGCCAGCGTATCTCCGCTGTTGCATCCCACGGTGTTCAGGCCGATTACGTATTGGCCTCCTAGGTTCGAAATAGACCCCAGCACGATCGCCTTGCTGCCCGTGCGAATACAAAGTTCCCGCGCCACATCGCGGGTGATCTTCTCGGTCGAGGGACGTCCCATCAACCGCAGCGTCTCCTCGACTCTGCGGTCGGAGAGAATGTTCAGAAACGGCGACTGTCCGAGTGCCACCGCCAGCGCCTGCTTCAGGGCATCATCGAAAACAGCGTCCCCGGTCTTGTTGTCGAAGTCCGCCAGCACCACGGTGTCCTTCTCGGTGAGCGCGGTTGTCTTCTCGGCGGCGGTTCCTGGCCGCGAGCGCGAGTAGAGACCCGCGGCAACCACGACGGCGATGAGCACGAGGGCAGCCGGAACCAGAACTCGCCAAAGCTCGCTTCCCCCACTCGCCGCGATTGCCGAGACCTGCGCGGATCCCGATGTTGAAGTGGCAGAAGCCGCGGCAGGAGAGGCCGGAACAGAGGAAGCAGACGCAGCCACAGATGGCGCCGAGCCCGAACCCGGAACCGCCGGCGGTGCTGCCGCCTGGTGAGAGCCGCTCTCCGGCACCACCGGCATCGCTCCGCTGGTCACCGCTCCCGCCCGGCCCGTTTCAGTGTCGCGCTTGAGCCGCTGCAGATCGGTTCGCATGTCGGCCGCGTGCTGGTAACGCAGGTTCCGATCTTTCTCCAGCGCCTTGTTGATAATGTCTTCGAGTTTCGACGGCAGCGCGGAATTCAACCGCACGGGCGCGGCCGGGACTCGATTCAGAATGGCGTCAAAAATCTCCGCCGTACTTTCTCCGCGAAACGGCACCTGGCCCGTCGCCATCTCGTACAGCACCACTCCGAACGAGAACAAGTCGGTGCGGGCGTCGAGTTCCTTGGCGCGCGCCTGCTCGGGCGACATATACGCCACGGTCCCGATCGCCGATCCCGGACTGGTCAGGTTTGGATCCTCGGTGCGCGTCGCGGTTGCTTCAATCCCGCGCACCGCGACCATCTTCGCCAGCCCGAAGTCCAGAATCTTGGAGTGCCCGCGCTTGGTGACGAAGATGTTGGCGGGCTTGATGTCGCGGTGGACAATGCCCTGAGAGTGCGCCGCGTCCAGCGCATCCGCCGTTTCAATGGCCAGTGACAGCAGGGTGTCCAGTTCCATGGGACGGTTCCGGATTACATGCTTCAGGGTTTCGCCGTCCAGAAACTCCATGGCGATGAACGCCAGGCCGTTCTGTTCGCCAATGTCGTAGATCGTACAGATGTTGGGATGGTTGAGCGCCGACGCCGCTTGCGCCTCGCGCTGGAAACGGCTGAGCGCCTGCGGGTCGCGGGCCACTTCATCGGGCAGGAATTTCAGCGCCACGAAACGGTGCAGCCGCGTGTCCTCGGCCTTGTAGACGACGCCCATCCCACCGCCGCCCAGCTTTTCGATGACCTTGTAGTGAGAGATGGTTTCGCCGATCATATCGTCCGCAGTGGTGCAGGTGAGCCATCTTAGGAGCGGACGAAAACAAAGTCAACGATTGCCGGGGAGAAGGGAAAGGAGGCCTCCCAGAGACACCCCCCCTCTGTGATCATGTTTGGACTGGGACTCAGATCAAATCATCCCTACCCTGCTCATTCTCAACTCATCTCATCGTTCAACTCATCTGCCCAGATCGACCCATCCCTTTGTTGTCGGGGGCGGGGCGCGCGGGGGCGCGGAGTGGAGATAGGTGGGGTTGGAGGTTGGGTGGGAAGCGCGTGCGAGGGTCAATGAGTGTAATGGCCTGTGGGTGTTGAAAAAGTCACCGTGATTAGCAATCGGAGTGGGAGCAGAAGCGTGGTACAAGGAATAAATCCTTGCCATGTTCTGCTGGATCACCATTCTCGGAGGGGTGCTAATCATGATGG
>DATFNP010000063.1:0-64880 GCA_035266345.1 Candidatus Sulfotelmatobacter sp. | reverse complement strand
ATAGACGCGGGCACGGCCGATGTAGTCCGATGCCCACGCCCAGAAGAATCGCCCAGCAGCGTTGAAGATCCCGAGCAGACCCACCATGGTGCCAGCCGTTACCGCCGTCAGGTGCGCCTGCTGCTGGGCGATAGGCGAAGCCTGACTGATAATCATGATGCCCGCTGAAACGTTCAGGAACAGCATCAGCCATAACAGCCAGAACTGCCGCGTGCCCATGGCTTCTTTCACCGTGTAATCGTAGGTGCCGGCGGCCCTCGCGACGGCCGTTTTCGGCACCCAGCCCTCCGGCTTCCATCCTGCGGGCGGGTTGGCGTAAAACTGCGCCGCCAGCACCACCGCGATGAGGTAGCAGATTCCGAACGTGAGAAACGTGGTCGGCACTCCGGCGGAAACGATCTGGCGGGCCGCGATCGGTCCCATCAACAGAGCGCCGGCGCCGTAGCCGGTCACCGCCAATCCGGTCATCACTCCGCGTTTGTCTGGAAACCACTTCGTGATGGTCGCCACCGGGCAGATGTAGCCCATGCCTCCCCCTGTCCCGGCCAGCACGCCATACGAGAGATAGAGCAGCGGAAGCGAGTGACTGGACGCTGCGAAGCTGGCCAGACTGTAGCCCACTCCGTACACCACTCCCGCGACCGTGGCCACTTTTCGCGGACCGGCCCGGTCAAGCCACAGCCCGCCAATGACCGTCCCCACGCCGATAAAGAAAACGTTGATGGTAAACGACAACGACACCTGCGTGAGTGTCCAGTGCTCGGTGTTCACCAGCGGTTTGACGAACACGCTCCAGGCATACACTGCCCCCAGGCAAATCTGCATGACCACCGCCGCTACCGCAATCCCCCACCGATTCGGCAGATGTTCCGATGCCATGGTTGTTCTCCTTTTTGGGCGGCCGACGAACCGGCTGCCGTGTCACTGCGTGTTGCGAGACACCCCCACTTCCACCGCGGCTGGAGCAGGCGCCAGCCGCTCTTCTCTGGAATAGATAAGAAACCGCCGCGCGCGCAGGAAGCCGACCAGCGTGAGCCCAAGTTGGCGCGCCAGGCGCACCGCCAGGCCCGACGGGGCCGAGACCGAGGCCACCAGCGGAATCCCCGCGACCAGCGCCTTCTGGATGATCTCGAATCCACCGCGTCCGCTCACCATGAGCACGCACTGCGAGAGCGGCAGACGTGCCTCCAACAGCGCCCAGCCTACGACTTTGTCCACGGCGTTGTGGCGTCCCACGTCTTCGCGCACCACAATGAGTTCTCCATCCGCGCTGAACAGACCCGCTGCGTGCAGACCGCCCGTTCTTCCAAAAATTGTCTGGGCGGCGCGCAGTTTGTCCGGCAAGCTGCAGAGTATTTCCGGATGCAGACGGAACTCGGGATTGGGCGGCAGAATGCCGCGCACGCGGATGGCGTCAATGGAGGACTTGCCGCAGATTCCGCAGCTCGAGGCCGCAAAGAAGTTGCGCCGCATGCGCTCGGGCTCGAACTCCGCCCCGGACAGCTCCACATGCACGCGATTGCCGGCGGCAGCCGGTTCTTTAGCTGGCTCCTGTTTGGCCGGCCCTGCTTCGAGCGAAGCGATCTGCTCCCGCCGCTGAATCAGGCCTTCGGTGAACAAGAATCCCGCAGCGAGTTCCAAGTCATGCCCGGGAGTTCGCATGGTGACAGTCAGCGGCGCGCCGCCCACGCGGATCTCCAACGGCTCCTCGGCGACCAGGTAGTCGTGGAAGCGGCGGAGTTCGCCCTCCTGCCATTCCGAGACCTGCGTCAGGTCTATGCTGCGCGAGCGTTTGACCACGTTCCTCCTAGTCGGCCGCGGTCACCTTGCCCACAGGTGTCGGTTCCGACAAACACACTGCTCCCACGACCTCGACCACAGCGTTGTAGTCGGGGACGCCGCTCGGGTCCAGCCGCCCCGCTGGAATGAGGACGTTCGCCTCGGGCCAGTGCGCCTGGAGGCACCCGCTCTTGATGCGATCAATGCGTACGCGTCCGCGGAGTTCGCCGTGCTCATTGCGCAGGGTGATGGCATCGCTCTGGCGCAGCCCGAGCCGCCCGGCGTCTTCGGCCGACATGAGGATGTCGTCGCGGCGAGCGCCGGTCAGCGGATCGCTGTCGCTGAGCACGATGCTGTTGAACTGCTTGCCCCGGCGCGTGGCCAGGTAGAATCGGCCCTCGGGGATCTGCTCCTCCGGCAGGTTGACGGGGCTGAAGTGGCCTTTGCCGTCGGGCGTGAGGAACCGGTCCTCCAGCAAGCGCCGCCCGCCGTACTGGAAGCTGTCACCCTTCTTGCGCATCTCGGCGATGCCTTTATAGGTGGGGCAGACTCGCTCAATCTCGTTGCGGATGTCCTGTGTGTCGTTCCACGGGAAAATCACGGCAGCACGCGCAGCATCAAGCTTGCGGGCCACCAGCACGGGAATTTCCCATTCGTCCATGGCTTCGCCCGGACGCGGGCCGGGGATCTCCGGACTATAGATGATGCGCCGTTCCGTGCTGGTCTCGGTCCCGCCTCCGCGCTGCTCGTAACGGGTGCGCGAGGGCAGCAGAACGACGGTGTCGGCGGGCTCGACGAACATCGTGCGATTGACCACGATGTCCTGGTGAATGCGCAGCTTGATTTTGCCCAGCCCGCGCTCCACCAGTTCGGGCTCCGGCAGCGTCTGCTTGAAGTTGCCGCCGGACTGCCAAAGGGCGTCGATTTCCCCGTGCTCCGCGGCCAGGATCATGTGGGCCGCGCTTAAGCCCTTCCATGTTGGCGGCTCGAATCCCCACACGTCGTTAGAGGCAAATTTCCGGGCGTTGTCATCGTTAACCGGGAAGCCCATCAAATACCCGGTGGGCAGGCCACCCATCTCAGCGCCGCCCTGCACGCCGCTGTGGCCGCGGATCGGCATCAGGCCGGTGTGCGGACGGCCCACATTACCCTTGGCGAGCTGCAGGTTCACGATGGCGCGCACGTTGTCGGTGCCATAGGCGTGCTGAGTGATCCCCATACTCCAGGTGACGATCGCGTGCCGCGCCTTGCCGAAGGCCTCGGCAAAACGAAACATCTCCGTGCGCGTCTGCCCGGCGCTGCGTTCCAGTGCTTCCCAGGAGAGGCTCTTCACCTTGGCCTCGGTGTCCGCCCAGCCCACGGTCCGTGCATTGATGAAGGGGCAGTCCAGCCAGTCGTTCTCGATCAGGTGCTTGAGCACGCCGTGGAAGAAAGCGATGTCACCGCCCGGGTGGATTTGAAATACATCATCGGCCAGCTTGGTGCCGAATAGAGCGCTCTCCACCACCGAGGGCACCCAATAGCGATCGAGCCCCGGTTCGATGTAGGGATTAACGACAAAGATTTTCGTTCCGGCTTTCTTGGCGTAGTGCAAATACTTGGTCGCGACCGGCTGGTTGTTCGCCAGATTCGTGCCGACCAGCACCACCAGGTCGGCGCCCACCCAGTCGGAATACGAGCAGGTGGTGGCGGCGCAACCGATGGTCGCGCTCAGGGCTGCGGTCGAAGGAGCGTGGCAGATGCGAGCGCTGGTGTCCACGTGGTTGGTGCCAATAAAGCGCGCCACCTTCTGGTGCGCGTAGTAGGCTTCGTTGGTCAGGCCGCGGGAAGTCATGTACCAGGCCAAGCGCTTGGGATCAATGATGCGCAATCCCTCGGCGATCATGCCGATGGCTTCGTCCCAGGAGATGCGGCGGAAGCCCTTCTCCCCTTTGCGCCGGACCATCGGCACTGGCAGGCGGCCCAGCTTGCGCAAACGCTTTTCGCTATAGTTGCGAAGAGGCCCGACGTCTTCGAGCAGGCGGTAGTCCATCGCCGGGGCGGTGTTGAAGCGCAGCAACTGCAGGCGGATGTTGCACAAATGGACGCCCTTCATAGTCCAGTCGTAAAGGCCGGTAGTGCCGAGCGAGCAACCATCGCAGCAGCCGTCGCGCAGGATGCGCCAGGCATAGTCAAGCTGGTCGCGGTTCTCCCACATGGCCTGCAGGATGTCGTGGTAGGCGTTGGGATGTTGCTGGTTGGCGCCGTAGGGAACCAGGCTGACCCACTGCTTCGGGTTCCAACCCTTGGACTTGGATTCCGCTGGCACATCAGGATGGAAACCCATTGAGCCAGAATCTCCTTTTTCGCCCCAAGAACGGCAAACAGTATATATCCGGTTCTCTTCGAGTGTGCGAAAAGACTTCTTCTGCCCAAATAGCAAGATCGCCCGCATTTGACAACCCGGAATTTGACAACCCGGAGGATCGGGCCTGGAGCGCTCGGGGAGTATCAGCGCTGCCAACGCAAACTCGAACGACTTTCCGTTGTCTCGCAAAAGCGCCCGTCTCCCTAGCTCCCAACGTCTGGCGGGGCGACAATCCACCCTCCGAAGTCTTACACTCTTGCTAGTGACCCAGTTTGCCGCTGAACTTTGACACGCTGAACCGGGACGCGGATTCAGCCCAAGAGCGAGCTTGCCAACTGGCCATACGGAGTAGACTAAGTGGCTAGTTGACAGGAACTTTGATCAGCGGACACACTGTATCGCTCGAAGTTTGCGACTGGGCTTGGAATGGCGACAACCACCACAAAACCGAGCCTCGCAAGTAGAGCCTCGTTTGCCGGGCCTAGTGTGCGAGCCTGGCCCGTGGCGCCGGAAGGCGCTTCGGGCGTCCCTGCGGATCGGCCCGCGCCGGATCCTTCCAATCAAGAATCGTCCCCGCTGGACGCGCTGCAGGCGCTGCTGGCGTTTTCCGTGCTGCATGAGCAGGTGCGCCGCAGAAAGGCTTTGGAAGCTGGCCACAACCGCTTCAACGCCGGAGTCCAGACCGCAGAGTTCGACGAGGGCGAGCAGTTCGTTCTGGATGAAGTGCTGCAGTTGGTGGCCGAGCGCGCCTTAGCCATTACCGGCGCCGACGGCCTGGCGATCGCGCTGGCCGAAGACGACGAGATCGTACTGCGGGCGGCGGCAGGCACGGTGCGGCCGGACGTGGGCGCCCGCATTGACCGCGACTCGGCCTTTTCCGGCGCCTGCTTTCGCACGGCGCAGATCGTCAACTGCGACGACACCGAAACCGATCCGCGGGTCAACTTGCACGCCTGCCAGCAACTGGGGGCGCGGGCCATGGTGGCGGTGCCGCTATTCGGGCGGCGGCGGGTCATTGGAGTGCTCGAGGCGTTCTCCAGCTGGCCTTTCGCATTCAGTAACAGCGACATCCAGAATTTGAATCTGCTGGCTGAATTGGTGGTGGGCGCGCTGCGTCCGGAAGATGAAAACAGCTTTGCTGCGTCAGCGCAGATCGCGGCGACGAAGCTGGAATCGGGTCAGCCTGCACCCACGGCCATGCCCGCGGCGGAAGTTGCCGCAGCAGTCGAGCCTCCACAGACAATCCACTCTGAGCCGGCGGCCGTGGCCCTCGATGCAGAGCCCGAAGAAGCCGAATTTGTCCCCGCGATTCCGCACGACTTCGCAACGGACACAGCAGAGCATCTGGAGTCCGAGGAGCCGTTTCAGAACGCAATTCCCGCCGGACTCGAGCCGGCACACAAAGCTCCCCTTCGCGCCACTCGGCGCCGGCGCTTGTTGTCCGCACTCCTGCTGCTCGTAGTTGTCGCCGGTGCGGCAGCAATCTGGTGGAAGATGCACAACGGGCAGCAAAGCGGCACGACCGCGCCTTCTCAGGTTGCTCAGAAATCCTCGGTCCCCGGCGTGGAGACGAAAGCGGCGGCTGCTTCTCCGTCGGTGGCCTCAACTCAGGCGAAGAGCGGCGCCCCTCGCGCGACCCGCAGTCCTGACGCGCTCCATGCAAGCGCCACGCTTACCGACTTGTCGAAGTTTCCGCAGGTCACCGGAATCGAGCATTCGTCGGCGCCGGATTCGACAACTGTGGTCGTTGACCTGGAAGGTCAAGTGCAATATGAGGAGCATCAACTCGCCGCACCTGATCGCGTGTACTTCGATCTTCACGATACGCAGCTAGCTCCCGGTCTGGCAGGCAAATCAATTACGGTCGGAGACTCCCTGCTCAGGCGCATCCGCGTTGCTCAGCCGGTGGCCGGCGTGACCCGCGTCGTACTGGAAACGGCGCGTGGTGTAACCCTGTCCCCGCTGCGTGTGAACCTGGAACTCAATCCGTATCGGCTGGTGATTGAGATGCGCAAGGCGGGCGCAGAAAACAAGGGCACGGGCCCCCCGATCCCCGCTGCAGAGGTGGAGAGAAACAAACTGGCAATTGAAGTCCCGCCTCCGGCGCAACCGGATCTGCAACGGCGAGCGCCGATGGCGAAGATGCGCATCGTGGTGGATGCCGGACACGGCGGCTGGGACCTGGGCACAGTAGGCCGCGGCGGATTGATCGAAAAAGAGGTTGTGCTTGAGATCGCACAGCGGGTGGGCAGGCTGCTCGAAAGTCGCCTGGGCGCAAATGTGATCCTCACGCGCACCGGCGACAACTACATCCCGCTCGCCGAACGGGCCGAGATCGCCAACCAGGCGCAGGCCGATCTGTTCATTTCCGTGCACGCCAACTACAGTGACCTGGCATCGGCCCGCGGAGTTGAAACCTACTACGCCAGTTCCTTGGCCGCTCCCGCCTCGAAAGACCACGCGGACCGTTCCAATTCCTCGCGGGCCAAGGCCCGGGCGGCGTCGCTTTCGCCGGCAGACTTAGAGGAGCGCATCAAGCAGTCAAGGCGGTTAGCGGCCAGCGTACAGCGCGCGCTGTATGCGAGCCTTTCCGCGCAGAGTCCCGGCTTGCCGGACCGCGGCATCAAGCCGGCGGGATTCGAGGTGCTGACGGAAAGCGCCATGCCGGGGATCGTGGCCGAAGTTTCCTTCGTCAGCAGTCCCACCGACGAGCGCAAGCTGCGTGTGGATAGTTACCGCGAACAGATCGCTGAAGCCTTGTTCCAGGGCATCGCACAGTACGCCGCCGCTTCCCGCGAGGTGAAAGTCGCGAGCGCGGGGCGGTAGGCTTATCCTAGACGTCGTCCCTGAAACAGCAAAGCGACCAGCCTCCGGGGCAATACCTAGACCCGGAGCGCCAATCGGCACCCTCCCGAGGCAAGATCCACCAAAACTACTCTAATCCCAAAGGCGCCCACGGCCCGGGAGGCGGGCCGATCTCTGCTCCCGCGTCTCCCGTTCCGCAGGTGCAGACACCCTTGCCGCTGCCGTCCAGTTGGATGGCATGGCATTCACGCTCGAGCCGGTAAACTTCCGGGGTACTCAGAGTGGCATCCTGCGATTCCGTCTCCGTAAGGATGTTGTTGTTCTGCAGGTGAGTAGCCCAGCTACGAATCCCGGCCGTCGGAGTGATGCTGGCGGGATACGTCGGGCACGAAGTGCCCGTCGTTGTGGTCGAGACAATCTTGATCGCCCCGGTGTAGATGATCGCGCCGAGAAGCGGATTCCCGAGCAGATCCTTGTTCACCGAAAGGGTTCGCAGGCCATCCGGAGTCATGTAGCAGCTGCAGCACTCCGACATTTCCTGGTCCGCGGAAAACACATAAATGGCGGCGCAGAGATTGCCGCCTGATGTGCCGGGGTTGGTCAGGTGCACGGTCTCATCAATGGCGTTGTTGGAGTTCGAGAAGTAGTCCACCTTCAAAGTGTCAGCGGGCGGACCATTCTGCGCCGCAGCGTACGCGGCGCAAAGTGCCAGAGCCAGCGCACAAACCACATATATTCCTCGACGCATATGCTCCTCCTGGAGATTACGCCGTCAGACGCGGGAAGTTTTATCGGATTCCTCGGCTAATCGCCGACTCAATTGTAAATGCCTGTGCAAGTACCCAGATGGACTAACCCATCTGTGGCGAAGCCGGAACGCCTTCTGGGTGTCTGATCCACGCCCGCGGACTTGTGCAAAAAGTCTGGTTCTGAGTGATCACTGCACTCGCGGCGAGTGTATATCCAGGTAGTAGCCCTTCGAGTTGGGATCGAAAAGCAGACGCCAGTACGGGTGCGTACGGACCTCCGCCAGGCTTTGTAGCAGCAGGTCACGAGCCGCTACTGCGTTTCCGCCCACTTTGACATTAGTGTGATCCAGCAGGCTTCGGGGGGTGACGCCGACGGTGACCTGGATATGAGTGTGGTTCGAGATCTCCTGACAAATCAGATTCAGCGTTTCGGTGATGGTTCTGTCTTCGGCCGGGACGGTAATGGGGAGGTCGAAAACCGCCTGCTGTGGGGAGATGTGCCCCTTGTCATCAGTAGCCGCCGTGCCGACCAGGTAGAAAGTGCCTTGGGCTGTCTTTTTCACTTCAAATCGCCCGGGATTCTTGCTGTGGTTGTAGGAGTCCACCATCGAGCGCAGCGTTTTCTCTTCGTCCGGCGCAGCCGCGGAAAAATCCGCGCTGAAGCTTCCCCCACTGGGAAGCTGCATCTGGGTGTCGCCCGCGCCGGTCACGGTGACGATATCCTGCTGCGAAGTGAATTGCGGGTCCTCGTAGCTCACGATCCACTTGTATTTCACCTGAAGGGCGTCCAGGATTTGCGCCAGCGGCCGGGGGCTGTTTGCCGTGATGTGAACCATCCCGGCAGCCTCAGAAACTGTAGCCTGTCGCAAATAGGGCGAAGGCGTAGGAGTTGTGGGGGGAACTGGAGCAGCAGGAGCAGCTGGCGCAGCAGGTGCCGTGGGCGTCGTTTGCGAAAACGCCTGGAACACGACCAAAACACTGAACAGCATTGCACGGCGGATGTGGCTCATACGCGGATGATCTCTCCCTGGTGGAGTATGAGATATTGGGCGGCGCGGGGGGACTCACGGAGCGTTCCACCGGCTAAATTTCTCACCTTCTCATTCTAGCATTGATCGGCCGGAGTTGATTTGGCGCCAAACGGTTCGCACGCGGCGTAGCCGTGCCGGTCAGACGAACGGCCGGCAGTATCGGGCGCAGGCGATTCGGGCGGGGACGGATGCGCGTCGCAGACTAGATCACTCTGACTAAACCTTTCTCGTTAGGCGCTTCTCGCTAGAACATCTCACTAAACCAAGCGAATTAGTTCCTTTGGAGTTTTGCGTTCGTCAGCCTTGCGGCGTATAAGGCTTGGCAAAAGCGACGAGACCCGGCCCAGTGGAGATGCTTCCTATGAATATTCAACAGGCTCCGGCGGGGATTACCGACGAAGAGTGGATCGCAAAGTACCGAGCTGCGATTGATGCCGTGCCGATTGAACAATCACGATGGGTGAAGCTTCGAGCGCTGTTGGATGATGCTTGCCGAGTTGTGTTTGCGAATGTGACCAGGGCCATCAACAAGTGGAAGCATCCAATGTCGCTGAGGAGGGCCGTGCTCGATGCCAAAGTGGTCTCGGCACAACCCCGGCTGAGCACCATTTCACGAGAAGAAGCCGACGGCGTGTTTGGCCGGTGAAAAAACTTTTGGAAAGAGTGGCTGACGTGGAAGGCTCCGCGGCTTTCCTCGTAAGCTATTAATCTGGAAGTGTTTAATCGAATTAAGCAGTGCGGAATAGCCGCCGTGTCTAGCCTAAATGGGCTAGCCCATTCGGCTATTTGCAGGAAATCCTCGCATTTTTGTCGTTGACATCAGCAGCTTCTGTGGCAGAATACCTTCTGATCGTTGTACTTCCTCCCCCGGAAGACGCTGCTTTCTGTCCTTACCCCCAGGAAGGTACTAAATCTGCTGCAACCAAGGTTTAACTGAAGAGACTTGCTCCGTAGCGACCAGGAAGCGCTGAGAGCAGCGTTTGGCTATTCGTCGCTTCGAGGTAACGAGGGACTCCCGCTGGCGGGCCCCGAAAGTCAGGCAATTTGGTCTGAAGGCAGCTGCAACGATCACGAGCAGTAGCCTGAAAGGGGAACTAAGTGCACACTGCTCCAACCCGCCCCGGTCTGATCGTAGTGGATAACGGTCTGGGCGTAGTCGCCTACAACGGGGAAGCGCTGAAGATTCTCACGTATCCGGATCAGCCGGACAAGATCCGGCACTTGGACTCGTGGCTGTCCAACAAGATCCGTTCTGAACTCGTGGGGCGGATGTCGCCGCCTAGTTTTGTCGAAGCTTTCCGCTCGTCCAAGCGGTTGTACCTTTGTCGTTCGTTCCCCGTGGATGCCAAGGGACACCAGGGCAATGGTTCTGCTTCTGCGGCGGGGTTCCTGATCGTCATGCTGGAGCGGAAGAGCAACGAAACCTTGAAAATTTCCGAGATTTCCGAGCGCTTCGGTCTGACCGCGCGGGAGCAGGAAACGGTCCAGTACCTGCTGGAGGGGCTCACCAGCAAAGAGATCGCCCAGCGCATGAAGATCAGCCCGAATACGGTCAAAGCGTTCCTGAGGCTGGTGATGGTCAAGATGAACGTCTCGACCCGCTCCGGGATCATTGGTCGGATCGTCGGCCCAGGGACGTGACTAAGTCCCAGCGCGGCATTGGTTTAGTGATATCGGGTTAGTACATCTGGGGACTTGTCCCTTGCGCAGCAGAGACTAGATTAAGGTACGCGCCTTATAAGCTAAGCGTATCCTCCCCCCGGGCTTAGCGGCGCAACTCTGCAAGGAGGACAATCAATGCGTCGGACAACTACGCTTGTAGTGTGTTCGTTGGCTATGGCCCTCTGTGCTGGATCAGCGTTCGCTGGTACAACAACGCCCCCGGCAGATACCCTGAAGGTCGAATATTTCGCCAACGCAAACACTGCCGGTGCTCCGGATGCAACCGTGCGAATGACCAATCCTGGCACGGCGCCCGCAAATGTTTGTGCGGATATTTTCGTGTTTGATCCCAATCAGGAACTTTCCGAGTGCTGCAGCTGCTTCCTTTCACCGGACGGACTGCGTACACTCTCGGTAAACACGGATCTGACAGCCAATCCGCTGACCGGAGTGACTCTCAACACGGGGGTGATCAAGATCGTTTCGGCTAAACTGTCGAACGGGTACTGCCCGCTCCCCACCATCATTAACTCCACGCCGGCGCTTCGCGCGTGGGCAACCCACATCCAGGACAGCACTTTCGCGATTACCGAGACAGCGGCGCAGGATGCCACTCTCAGCAGCGGCGAAGTGGGACGACTGGTGCAAGAGTGCCAGGCCATTAACCTGGATGGCAGCGGACATGGCATTTGCAGCTGCGGTACAGGAGACTGAGACTGAGGACACCTATGAAAAAAATCATGATTGTTGTGGTGTGCACTCTGGCTTTGGCTCTCTGCACCGCGAACGTGTTTGCTCAAGACACGCTCAAAGAGGATTATTTTGCCAATGCCAACACAGCCGGCGCTCCCGACGCAACCTTGCGCCTGAGCAACCCGGGCACATATGCTAACGGCAACATTTGCGCGAGCATTTTTGTGTTTGATCCAAACCAGGAACTGAGCGAGTGCTGCAGTTGCTTGCTCACCCCCGATGGTCTCCGGACCCTCTCGGTGGATAAAGATGTCACTGGCAACCCGCTCACTGGTGTGGTCCTGGCGACCGGCAAGATTGCGATCGTCTCAACCGTTCCGGTGAACAACGTTTGCCCGCTTCCTACTGCGGTGTACCCGGCGGCCGCTATCCGGTCCTGGGCTACCCACATACAAAACAGCAATTTCACCGTGACTGAGACGGCCTCCCAGGATGCCACTCTCAGCTCCGGCGAGATTACCAGACTCGGCAAGCAGTGCTACGCCCTGAGTCTGATCGGAAGCGGCAAGGGCATCTGCGGTTGCGGTAGTGGTGATTAGTTGTTGAAGTATGTTGTAGAACGGAAGATTGAATGCTTGCCCGGCAACGGGCCTGCACTCGAAGCAGAACTCGCCAGGCAGTAAGTCACTGTCTGGCGAGGCCTGTAAAATACAAAAAGCTGTACTAATCTTGAGACGGGGGATCTCATGTCGGTTGCAAAACAGTTGTTTAGATTTACATTGGGTGCCGCACTTTTGTGGACGGGCGCCGGAACGATGTTTGCCCAAAATGACCCAGCGGTAGTGGCCGAAGTCGGTGGCGTCAAAGTCACCATGGCAGAGCTGGAAAAGGAAGAATCGGCCAAGCTTCTGGCCGCTCATTACACCTACTATCAAGCCGAAACCAAAGCTCTCGAGGATCTCGTAGACAAGAGATTGATCGAGCAAAAAGCCAAAAGCGAGCACCTCACAGTAGATCAACTCATGGATCGCGACATTAAGTCGAAGGTTACCGATCCGACCGAAGACCAGATGAAGGTGTACTACGAGGGCCTCGAAACCGAGCAGCCTTACGAGCAGGTGCGCCAAAAGATTCTGGACAAGATTCGCGAATTGCGCACCAACAAAATCAAAGCCGATTACGTCAGAGAGCTGCGGGCTCACACCACGGTTTACATTGCGCTCGCCCCCCCGCGCGCCGAAGTGGAAACCGCCGGTTCCATGACTCTCGGTTCCAATTCCGCTCAGGTCACACTGGTGGAATTTGCGGACTACGAGTGCCCGTATTGCCAGAAAGTCGCCGCCGATCTGAAGAAGATAAAGGATGATTTCGGCGATAAGGTCTCGCTTACCTACAAGGACTTCCCTCTGCCCATGCACTCGCGTGCGGAAAAGGCAGCGGAAGCGGCTCGCTGCGCCAACAAGCAGAACCGGTTCTGGGAATTTCATGACGAAATTTTCCACAGCAAGGAACTGGACCTCGACCAGCTCAAGGCTCAGGCTCGGGCTCTGAATCTGGATGTGGCGCAGTTTGACAAGTGCCTGGACACCGGCGAGACGGCCTCGGCGGTGGACAAGGATCGCAAGGAAGGCACGCGCTTGGGCATCACCGGCACGCCTGCCTTTTTCGTCAACGGCCACTACCTGAGCGGAGCTCTGGACTATGCCGCTCTGCGCAAGGTGGTGGAGCAGCAAATGTCGGCTCCGTCCGCCCAGGCTACTGCCAACAGCGGCGGAAAGTAGTGTCTTTCAGGCCCTCCCCCTATTAGTAAAACGGGCCTGCGCCGGAGGCTCAAGTGTGAAATTGAGCCTCCGGTTTTTTCACAGGATCCGGCCTTGCATGCGGTGCAGGAGTAGCCCGATTGGTTAGTCCGAAAGGGCGATTGTCCATTTTGGTGCTCCTGAGATAAACTTTTAGCTTAGTTCTTGTACGTAGGTTTCTCCCCCCTGCGCGGTTTCGAAAACAAGTCTCCCTGGTTCTCTCCCCCCTTGAAAGACCCCGCGTTGTCGTGTTGACAAGCAAATCTGAGCGTTTTTCTCCGCCTGCAAGGATTGACGGAGAACTTACGCCATGATCGTAGCGGAGGATTTCTGCCTGAAAGGCGCTGTCTCGGCGGAAAACACAGAAAAAAGAGCAGAAATGCCCTCTTGTACCCAGGTTCCTAATCTCTCAGCCAGACCGGCCCTTCGAGGAGGCTTCATGTTGCGGAGTACGCTTTCACGGATCGCGCTTTACCTGCTAACGGCAGTGGGGATCGCCCACGCGGGACAACAGTTTCTAGAGGCTCCTCAGTATCCAGCCGGGAAGAACCCCCAGGCAGTAGCGGTGGGAAGCTTCAGGGTCAACGGAAAATTTGACATCGCCGTGGTGAACGCCACCAGCAACACGGTGAGCATCCTGCTGGGCAATGGCGACGGCACGTTTCCACAAACCCCAAGTTCAACCCTTACGACCGGGGGTGTTCCGCAGGGCATCGTGGTCGGTGACTTCAACGGGGACAACATCCCGGACCTCGCTGTTACCAACTCCTCCAGCAATACCGTGAGCGTTTTCCTGGGCAATGGCGACGGCACCTTCAAGCCCCAAGTGACGTATGCCACTGGCAAGCAGCCTCAGGGCATAGCTGCGGGTGACTTCAATGCCGACGGTAATCTGGACTTGGTTGTCACGAATGCGCTCGATGGAACCATAGGCGTATTTCTTGGGAAGGGCGACGGCACTTTCACCCTTCCGGCGGCAGCGCCCCGAACCGGGTTCAATCCTTTTTCGGTAGTCGTTGGCGACTTCAACAACGACGGCAAGCTCGATTTGGCGGTTGCTTGCAACAATAACAACAACATTGTGAGTGTGTTCATCGGTAACGGTGACGGCACATTCGGGGGACAGAACCAGATTCAAGGTGCAACCGGCCTCAACCCCGTTTCGATTGCCGCCGGCGATTTCAACGGTGACGGCTACCTGGACTTGGCGGTTGCCTATCAACAGGGCCTGGTGGGCGTAATCCTGAATGCCAAAACGGCCTTCGGCTCTTTCGACGCCCCTGTGGTTTACAACACTGCCGCTTTCCCCACTTCGATTGTGGTGGGACACTTCAATGGCACCGCGAACCTGGACATTGCCGTAGCCGCCGGCAATGGCAATACACTCAGCGTGTTGTTCGGAAACGGCGATGGTACGTTCCAGCCGCAAGTGAACTATGGCACCGGCGATATTCCTTATGCGGTAGCAACGGCGGACTTCAATGGCGACGGCCTGCCTGATCTGGTGGTCGCCAACTCTGGCGGAAATAACGTCAGCGTCCTGATCTCCAATTCCAACGCCAATGCCAACGACGCATTCCAGACCCGAAACGATTACCCTGTCGGCCTCTATCCCAACGCGGTTGCGGTTGGCGACTTCAACGGCGACGGCATCCTGGACCTGGCAGCGGCAACCAGTGACTGCCCGATCTATCCCAACTGCGGCGCGGGCACGATCTCCGTTGTCCTGGGCAATGGCGACGGCACCTTTGGGGCTCCGTCGCATTGGACCACCGGGACGAATACCGATCCCTACGCGCTCGCGGTCGCAGACCTAAGAAGCAATGGCACGCTGGACGTTGCCGTTGCAAATTACGCCACCGGCACTGTCAGCGTGATGCTCGGCATGGGTGACGGTACCTTCCCGTCGCACGCGGACTATCCGGTCGGCAGCGAACCTTCCTCGGTGGCTATCGCTGACGTCAATGGAGACAAGATCCCGGACCTGATAGTCGCCAATTTCCATAGCAACACGGTGAGCGTGCTGCTGGGGAACGGTGACGGCACGTTCAAGCCCGCGGTGAATTACGCCACTGGAAGTGCCGGGGCCCAGGTTGGTCCGGTTTCTGTGGCTGTGGGGGACGTGAATGGCGATGGCAAGCCGGATTTGGTCATTGTCAATGAGTACGGTGGCCCAACCCAGTCGGGGAGCGCCGCCGTTCTGTTGGGCAATGGCGACGGCACCTTCCGGCCCGAAGTGGAGTACCCGACGGGAGCAGGAGGCAACCCTTTGTCGGTGGCGCTGGGAGACTTCAACGGCGATGGTAACCTGGATCTGGCGGTCGCTGACTTCCGCACGCAGCAGGTGAGCATCCTCCTGGGCAAGGGCGATGGCACCTTCCCGACGGTCACACCGTATTCCACCGGGGCCAATCCCTCGTCTGTGGTCGTGGCTGACTTCAACGGCGACGGCATCCTCGATCTGGCGCTGACCAGCACACCCTTAGGAAGTGCTCCCGGCAACCTGGTCAGTCTGCTGGTGGGCAATGGCGACGGCTCTTTCAAGGCGCCTGCGCTCTTCGGCACCGGCTCCCAGGCTTACTCGGCGGCGGCTGGAGATTTCAATGGAAGCGGGGCGCTTGGCCTGGCCGTAGCCAACGGCGTCAGCAACACGGTTAGCGTGCTCCTCAACACCCAGGGGAGCAAGATGACCCTGGTATCTTCGGGCAGCCCCTCGGTCTATGGGCAGGCTGTAACGTTCACCGCCACGGTGGCGGCGAGCCAACTTGGCTCCCCCACACCGACTGGAACCGTGACCTTCAAGAACGGCAGCACGGTCCTGGGCTCGGGCACTCTATCGGGCGGGCAAGTTTCAGCCAGCGCAACGGCTCTGCCGGCGGGGACCGATACGGTTTCGGCGATTTACTCAGGGGACAGCTTTTACCTGGTGCACACCGTCACCGTGACGCAGACCGTACAGCAAGCGAGCACCACCGCGGCGCTCGTTTCTTCGGGCAATCCGTCAGGGGTTGGTCAATCGGTGACCTTCACCGCCACGGTCAGTTCCGCAACTACCGGCACACCGACCGGCACCGTCAATTTCCTTGACGGGGCGACGGTGATCGGCAGTTCGGCCCTGAGTGGCGGAGTGGCTGCGTTCTCGACCTCTTCACTGGGTCTCGGGACACACAGCATCACGGCCGCTTACCTCGGAGACAGCAACTTCACCGGCAGCACTGCGTCAGTTCTGAGCCAGGTCGTGCAGACCCCAGACTTCGCTCTGTCTGTCGCAGCGATGACGCCTCCTTCGGTCTCGGCCGGAACGTCTTCTTCCTCCACTGTCACGCTCACGACTTCGACCGGGTTCGATCTCTCGACCGTGAGCCTCACCTGCAGCGTCACCCCTGTGGTGGCTCACGGCCCCACTTGTTCCCTTGGGGCGATGACGTTCGGCAATACGCCCGGGGTAGGCACGTCGGCGACGGCAACACTGACGGTTCCCACCACATCCAACTCGGCTCGGGCGGCAAATGTGGCCAGTCAGCGGCCGGGCGCGATGTTGGCCTTCGGTCTGCTGATCCCGGTCATGCTGCTGGGCACAGCCGGAGTAGCCAAACACGACCGGCGAAAGGTGCTGAGCTTCCTGTTCGTGTTCCTGGTGCTTAGCGCTTGCATGTTCCAGGCGGCTTGCGGCGGCGGCGGTAGCTCGACCACTCCGCCACCAAGCGGAGGGACGCCGTCCGGTTCGTACACAATCACAGTCACTGGTAGCGCCAGTGGTATCCAGCACACCGGCACGGCCACGCTGACAGTGCAATAAGCCAAACAGCAGTAAGAAAGCAATGGTCCGCCAGTTACCATCCACGGGAACTGGCGGACTGTTCTTTTTGCGTTGGGACACCGCACACCAAACACGAATTTCCCTGTTCTTACACACCGCTGACCGCGGTTCCTCTCGTAGACTAATTCAATATGGATTTCCAGCAAATCTGCGGTCAAGCAGGAAGATTACTGTCCCTTCAAGGTAGGGCTGCGATGGTGACGGGATCTGCCTCTGGCATCGGACGTGGAATCGCCCTGCGTCTGGCGGAGGTGGGCGCCGCAGTGTCAGTGCTCGACAAGAACCTTGAGGGCGGCTGCGAAACCGTGTCCCAGATTGTGCAGGCGGGCGGGCAGGCGAGCTTCATCCCCTGCGACGTCACTTCCCAGCACGATTGTCAGGAGGGGGTCGGGCGGGCCCTGGCGGCCTACGGCCGGATTGACATTCTCTGCAATAACGCCGGGGTGGTTGTCCGGAAGGACATTCTCACATTGCAGGAAGAAGAGTGGGACGCAGTTCTCGACGTGACATTGAAGAGCGTGTACTTGCTGTCGCGGGAGGTAATCCCGCACATGATTCGCCAGGGCGGCGGTTCCATCATCAATACCGGGTCGGGATGGTCGTTGAAAGGCGGTCCCAAGGCGGCCGCCTACTGTGCTGCCAAGGGCGGAGTGGTGAACCTGACTCGCGCCATGGCGATTGACCACGGCAAAGACAACATCCGCGTCAACTGCGTCTGCCCCGGCGACGTGGACACGCCCATGCTGGCTTCCGAGTGCCGGCAACTGGGAGAATCTGCCGGGCAGTTCCTGAAAGATGCCGCAAACCGCCCGCTAAGCCGCGTCGGTACGCCGGAGGATGTGGCCAATGCTGTTCTCTTTCTGGCCTGCGATATGTCGAAATGGATCACCGGTTCCTATCTGGTGGTGGATGGCGGCGGGCTGGCGTGAAGTCTCCGGGGAACGTTCCCAGCCCCCAAAATTCTCATGCGCTGCATCGAAATTCTGCGTTGTACTTCGCCCGCCCGCAGGCTCTATTAAAAGAGAGCACGAACGTATGTTCCTGAGCAGAAGAGTGGCAATGCCCCGTTGCCCACGCAAGCCACGCCAAGAACTCATGATTCGGAAGCACTTAAGTCCGGCGAACCGAGATGTCCAGCATGACGCGACCCAACCCGAAGAACGGCCTGCCCCCAGCGCAGGGTCTCTACAACCCTGCGCACGAGCACGACGCTTGCGGGATCGGGTTTGTCGCCAGTATTCCCGGTCATAAAAGTCACGACATAATCCGCAAGGGCATCCAGGTGCTGCTCAACCTGGCCCATCGCGGTGCCTGCGGCTGCGATCCCGAGACCGGCGACGGTGCTGGCGTTCTCATCCAGATTCCGCACAAGTTCTTCCTGCGCGAGTGCGAGAAGCTGGGCTTTACATTACCGACGCCCGGGCGCTACGGCGTAGGCATGACGTTCCTGCCCGTCGAGAAGCACCCGCGCCTGCAATGCGAAGGCATTCTCGAACGCATTGTGCGCGAAGAGGGCCTGACCCTGCTGGGCTGGCGCGACACCCCGGTGTATGCCTCAGCGATCGGCCGCGTCGCCCGCGCTTCGCAGCCTTACATTCAGCAGATCTTCGTGGGCTGTGGTCCGGCCATGGACGAAGATGGCTTTGAGCGCAAGCTTTACGTGGTGCGCAAGCGAGCGGAGAATGAAATTCGAGAGTCCGGCATTGAAGACGCCGAGATGTTCTATATCCCGTCGCTTTCCTGCCGCACGATTGTCTACAAAGGCCTGCTGCTCGCGCCGCAGATTGCCAATTTCTACCGCGAACTCTCAGATCCGGATGTGGTGAGCGCGCTTTGCCTGGTGCACCAGCGGTTTTCGACGAACACGTTTCCCAGTTGGCAGCGCGCGCACCCCTACCGCTACATCGCGCACAACGGCGAGATCAACACGCTCCGCGGAAACGTCAATTGGATGTACGCGCGTCAGTCTTTGCTGAAGTCCCCACTTATTGGAGACGACCTGAAGAAGCTCTATCCGATCATTGCCCCCGATGGCAGCGACTCGTCCAACTTCGACAACGTGGTGGAGTTTCTGTTCCAAGCCGGACGCAGTCTTCCCCACGTCATGGCCATGCTGATCCCTGAAGCGTGGGCGGGGAATCCGCATATTAAGCCGGAGAAGCGCGCCTTCTACGAGTACCACGCGTGTCTGATGGAGCCGTGGGACGGGCCTGCGGCGATCGCCTTTACCGACGGCCGCGTCATTGGCGCGACGCTGGATCGCAATGGCCTGCGGCCCGGGCGCTACCTCGTGACTCACGACGATCTCGTCGTCATGGCTTCCGAAGCCGGGGTGCTCGATGTGCCGCCGGAACAGGTGAAGCGCAAAGGCCGCCTGCAGCCGGGAAAGATGTTTCTGGTGGATACCGTCGAAGGCCGCATCGTCTCCGACAAGGAAATCAAGCAGAAGCTCGCCGAGCGGCAGCCCTACGCCGAATGGGTGAAAGAAAATCAGATCACGATTGATCAACTGCCCGAGCCTTCGCGCATGCACTTTCCCGACGTTGAAACGTTGCTTCGACGCCAGCGTGCTTTCGGTTACAGCGACGAAGATTTGAAAATGATTCTCGGCCCCATGGCGTCATCGGGAGAGGAACCGGTCGGCTCCATGGGAACCGACACGCCTCTGGCCTGCCTCTCCGACAAGCCGCAGTTGCTATTCAATTATTTCAAGCAACTCTTCGCCCAGGTCACTAACCCTCCCATCGATCCGATCCGCGAAGAAATGGTGATGTCGCTCATCAGCTATATCGGCAGCGAGCGCAACATCCTCGACGAAGCGCCCGAAAACTGTCACATGCTCAAGCTGGAGCATCCGCTGCTCACCAATCGCGAACTGGAAAAGCTCCGCCGCGTGTCGTTCCGTGATTTGCTCGCGACAACGTTGCCCGCGCTTTTTCGCCCGGCCGAAGCGGAAGCAGGATTGAGGCGTGCTCTCGATGAGTTGTGTCAGAGGGCTTCTCGCGCAGTAAAAGCGGGATACTCGCTGCTCATCCTCTCCGATCGCGGCGTGGATAAGGACTATGCTCCCATTCCCTGTCTACTAGCGCTGGCGGCTGTGCACAACCTGCTGGTGCGGGAAGAAACCAGAACGCAGGTTGCGCTGATCACCGAATCCGGCGAGCCGCGCGAAGTGATGCACTTCGCCCTGCTCAGCGGCTATGGCGCCAGCGCCATCAATCCCTACCTGGCGCTCGAGAGCGTGGAGAACCTCGCCTGGCGCGGTGAGTTAGGCGACGGCATCACGCCCGAGTTAGCCGTCAAAGGCTTCATCAAGGCGATCAAGAAGGGATTGCTCAAGACGTTCTCCAAGATGGGCATCTCGACGCTGCAGAGCTACCAGGGAGCGCAGGTGTTCGAAGCCATCGGGCTGAATAAGGAACTGATCGAAGCATATTTTGCGGGCACAACCTCTCGACTCGAAGGCATTGGCCTGGAAGTTCTGGCTCGCGAGGCGCAACTGAAACACGAGTTTGCGTTCCGTCCGCTGACCGAGTTTGAGACAGAGCTCGCGGTGGGCGGCAACTACCACCAGCGCGTAGACGGCGAATACCACCTGCTCAATCCGCTGACCATCAGCAAGCTACAGCAGGCGGTGCGCGCGGGTAGCTTCAAGACCTTTCAGGAATACACCGAACTGATTGACCGCCAGAGCAGCAACCTATGCACGCTGCGCGGTCTGATGAAGTTCAAGAAGGGCGACAAGCCAGTTCCGATTGAAGAAGTCGAGCCCGCCAAGGAGATCGTCAAGCGCTTCACCACCGGCGCGATGTCGTTCGGCTCGATCAGTAAGGAAGCTCATGAGACGCTGGCCATCGCCATGAACCGCATCGGCGGCAAGTCCAACACCGGCGAGGGTGGAGAAGATGAAGAACGATTCCAACCCGACCCAAACGGCGACTTGCGGCGCAGCGCCGTTAAACAGGTGGCCTCCGCGCGTTTCGGCGTGACCGCCAATTACCTCGTGAATGCCGACGAGTTGCAGATCAAGATGGCCCAAGGCGCGAAGCCCGGCGAGGGCGGCCAGCTCCCCGGCCACAAGGTTGACGAAGTGATCGCCCGGCTGCGGCACTCGATTCCCGGCGTTGGGCTGATCTCACCGCCGCCGCATCACGACATCTATTCGATCGAAGACCTGGCGCAGCTGATCTATGACCTGAAGAACGTCAATCCACACGCTCGTATCGCCGTGAAGCTGGTGGCCGAAGTCGGCGTGGGCACGGTTGCGGCGGGCGTGGCCAAAGCGCATGCCGACGTCGTCCTCATCAGCGGAGACACCGGCGGCACCGGGGCATCGCCGTTGAGTTCCATCAAGCACGCCGGCATTCCGTGGGAGCTGGGCCTGGCCGAGACGCAGCAGGTTTTGTTGTTGAACGACCTGCGCAGCCGCATCCGTGTGCAGACCGACGGCAAGCTCCAGACCGGGCGCGACGTCGTGATCGCCGCACTGCTCGGCGCCGAAGAATTTGGGTTCGCCACGACTCCGTTGATCGCGATGGGCTGTGTGATGATGCGCAAATGCCACCTCAATACTTGCTCGGTCGGCATCGCCACGCAGGATCCCGTGCTGCGCAAGCAGTTTCAGGGACAGCCCGAGCACGTCATCAACTTTTTCTTCTTCCTCGCCGAGCAGGTCCGCCAGTATATGGCGGAACTCGGCTTCCGCACTGTGGATGAAATGGTCGGCCGCGTGGACCTGCTCGACGTCGAGCCGGCGGTTGATCATTGGAAGGCACGCGGCCTCGACTGTTCCGCGATTCTCTACAATCCGCCCCTGCCCTCGCGCGTAGCGCGCTGTTGTGTGCACGCGCAGGATCATGGGCTGCACGGTGCGCTTGACCATCAACTGGTTGAGCACTCACTCGATGCTCTGCTGAGTTTGAGTTCTGTTGAAATCAATCTGCCCGTGCGCAACGTACACCGCTCCGTTGGCACCATGCTCAGCGGCGAGATCGCGCGCCGCTACGGCTCCGCCGGCCTTCCCGACGATACCATCCGGATCCATCTCTCAGGCTCCGCAGGACAGAGCCTGGGTGCCTTTTTGGCCAAGGGCGTGACCCTGAGGCTCGAAGGCGACGCGAACGATTACGTCGGCAAGGGGCTTTCCGGCGGCAAGGTGATTGTGTATCCGCCGCAGGGGTCCGGTTTTGCGCCGGAAGAAAACATCATCATCGGAAACGTCGCCTTGTACGGCGCCACCAGCGGGGAAGCGTTCTTCAATGGAATGGCCGGCGAACGCTTCGCCGTGCGCAATTCCGGAGCGACTGCCGTCGTCGAGGGCGTCGGCGACCACGGCTGCGAGTACATGACCAACGGACTCGTGCTTGTGCTCGGCTCTTGCGGCCGGAATTTCGCGGCCGGCATGAACGGCGGCATCGCCTATGTCTTTGACGAGCGCGGCGACTTCACCGAGAAACGCTGCAACCTGCAGTCGGTGGACCTGGAACCGCTCTTCGAGGTGCGGGACATCCAGATCGTCCGCGACCTTGTCACCCGCCATCTCAAGTTGACCGGCAGCCCCCGGGCCCAATCGATTCTCGATCGCTGGCACGAGACGCAGTCGCGCTTCATTAAGGTCTTCCCCCACGAACTTAAGCGCGTTCTGGGGGTAGGCCGCGTCCAGCAAGCCTATATCCCGAGCCAACCTCTCCCGGCTTTGGCGTACGAAGAGCGGCCCCAGCCTGAGGTGCAGCATGGGTAAGACCACGGGCTTCATGGACTACTCGCGCGAACTCGCGCCGCGCCGCCCCGTCGCCGAGCGCGTGAATGATTGGTTCGAGATCTATCAGGACTTTCCTGAAGAAAAACTGCGCCAGCAGGGCGCCCGCTGCATGGACTGCGGCGTCCCTTTCTGCCAGACGGGATGCCCCGTCAGCAACCTCATTCCCGACTGGAACGATCTGGTCTATCGCGGACGCTGGAAAGACGCCGTCCGCCAGCTGCACGCTACCAATAACTTTCCTGAGTTCACCGGCAGGATATGTCCGGCGCCGTGCGAAGCGTCGTGCGTTCTGGGCATCAATCAACCTCCGGTCACGATCAAGCAGAACGAAAAAAACATTGTGGAGCGCGGATTTCTCGAAGGCTGGATCCGCCCCGAGCCTCCGAAAGTTCGCACCGGGAAAAAGGTGGCCGTGGTCGGATCAGGCCCCGCCGGCCTCGCTGCCGCTCAGCAACTCTGCCGCGCGGGACACTCTGTAGTCGTCTACGAAAAGGCCGATCGAATCGGCGGACTGCTCCGCTATGGAATCCCGCAGTTCAAACTGGAGAAGCACATCATTGACCGCCGGCTGGATCAGATGTCGGCCGAGGGCGTGAAGTTCGTGACCAATGCCGAGGTTGGCAAGAACGTTCCGGTCGAACAGTTGCGCCGCGAGTTTGACGCCATCGTCCTCGCGGGAGGAGCCGAGCACCCGCGCGATCTGAAGGTTCCTGGACGCGAACTCAAAGGAATTCACTTCGCTATGGAGTTCCTGCCGCAGCAGAACAAACGCTGCCTCGGCGACACAATTCATCCCGCGGTCGAAATTCTCGCCACGGGCAAGCGAGCGGTCATCATCGGAGGCGGCGACACTGGAGCCGACTGCCTCGGCACCTGCCATCGTCAGAAACCGCTTTCGGTGCACCAGTTTGAGATCATGCCCAAGCCGCCGGAGGAACGCTCGCCCCATACCCCTTGGCCGCTCTGGCCCATACAACTACGCACTGAGGCCGCTCACGAAGAGGGCGGCGTGCGCGACTGGAGCATTGCCACCACAAGATTCACCGGCGGCGCCAACGGCAACGTGAAACAGCTTCATGCCGTCCGGGTCGGCCCCCCGCCGAAGTTCGAGCCTATCGCAGGCACCGAGTTCACCATAGAAGCCGACCTCGTCCTCATCGCCATGGGTTTCCTTGGCCCCCTGCGCAACGGCATGATCGAGCAGTTGGCAGTACAGCTCGATAACCGCGGCAACGTGGCGACAAACGACAACTACATGTCGTCGGTTCCCGGCGTTTTCGCCGCGGGCGACATGCGTCGCGGCCAATCGCTCGTCGTCTGGGCCATCTCCGAAGGCCGCAAGGCAGCGGCTTGTGTGGATTCTTATCTCCGGGCGGTCCCCGTTCGGCCCAACGCTCCGCTGCTCTCCGCGCAATATTGAACAAATTCCGCGGCCAGCAACTCCTTGCTAGCAAAAATGCTTTTCCCAGAGAGTAATCCCGCCCGCCAGTTTTCTCCTTGACACCCCGCCGTCTTCCGGTAAGATATAAAAATATTTATTCATAATGATGAATAAATATTCATTATGAATAAAACTCTGCGCCAGCGCGCGATCCTGGAATCGCTGAAACACGGAACCTTCGCCAGTCAGGAGGACCTGCAGCGGCTTCTGCGCAAACGCGGATTCAAGGTGGGCCAGGCCACGCTCTCGCGCGATATTCGCGACCTGAACCTGAGCAAGACTTCCCGGGGCTATTCCCTGGGTCAGGGGGAGGGCGCGGCCGGGGCTGCCCTGCCCCCAGTCTCGCGCCTGGTGCGCGAGTTCGCCCTCGAGGTTCGTTCCGCCCAGAACCTTCTGGTGGTCAAGACCATCGTGGGCAGCGCGCAGCCCGTGGCGGCTGCCGTGGACGAAGCCGGCTGGAGCGAGATTGTGGGCACGATCGCGGGAGACGACACCATCCTGATCGTCTGTGCCGACAAAGAAGAGGCGCACAGACTGGCGCGCCGCATCGAGGAGATGCTCGGCTGATGGCCGCAAAACTCAAAACCGCCGTGCTGGGCGCGACAGGCTATTCCGGCCTGGAGTTGACGCGGATTCTTCTGCGCCATCCCAGGCTCGAAAAGCCAGTCTTGCTCCGCCGCACCACCGACAACGGCGGCGCCTCCGACCTGGCAGATGTGTTCCCGGCGCTTTCCGGCAATGGTGGATACCCTCTGCGCCCACTCTCATGGACCGCGCTTCAGCAGCAGGGAATCCAGTTGCTGTTCCTGGCCACGCCGCATGAGGCCTCGCGCTCCCTGGTGCCGGAGGCGATGGCTCATGGTCTGCGCGTCATTGATCTGAGTGGAGCATGGAGGCTGAAGCAGGAATGCCACCGGGCAATCTACGGTTTTCAGGACTCCGATGCCTTAACCGCGGCGCAACTCACCGAAAAGGCGGTTTACGGATTACCGGAACTGAACGCTGCCCGCATTGCGGATGCAGCACTGGTAGCCAACCCCGGCTGCTATGCGACTTCGGTGATCCTGGCTCTGGCGCCGCTGCTCCGCGCCGGCGTTGTGGACCGCGGCCGCGGGATTATTTCCGACTCGAAATCGGGAGCGTCAGGCGGCGGAAAGGAACCGTCTGCCAAGACGCACTTTGTTTCCGTCGCGGACAACCTGTCGGCTTACTCACTCTTCAACCACCGGCATGTGGGCGAAATGGTCGAGCAGCTTGGATTGAACACGCAAGATCTGACGTTCACGCCGCACCTGCTTCCCATCCCGCGCGGGATTCTCTCGACCATCTACGTGCACCTCGACCGGCCCATGACGCCTCCGGAAGTGGAGTCCTGCTTACGGACGTTCTACTCGGGGAAGCGCTGGGTGCGGATTTTTGCGACGCCGAAACTTCCCCAGGTGCAGTTTTCCCTGAACACCAACTACTGCGACCTGGGATTCTGCCTGGCTGAAGACGGCCGGCGGCTGGTGCTGATTTCCTGCATAGACAACCTGCTGAAGGGCGCGGCCGGGCAGGCAGTGCAGAACCTGAACCTGATGTACGGATGGGCTGAGGACGAGGGTTTGCAATGACGATCGTAGTCAAAATCGGAGGCGCGGCGTTGGAAGATGCTTCGATCTTGCGCAAATGCGCGCGCGCTATCGCCGAACTGGCGCAGGACGGCCATCGCGTAGCGGTGGTTCACGGCGGCGGCAGCGCGCTGACCCGCGTTTTGAAACAACTCGGGAAGGCAAGCGAATTTGTGGGCGGGCTCCGCATCACGGATGCGGAAACGCGCGACGTGGCGCTCATGGTGCTAGGCGGCATGGTCAACAAGAAGATGGTGGCCGCCATCCAGGCCGCGGGCATGCCCGCCGTCGGATTCTGCGGCGGCGATGGCATGTCGTTTCGCGCGCGCCGCAAGCACGTTCGTGGCAACGACCTGGGTTTTGTCGGCGAGATTTGCTTTGCCGAGCCCTGCTGGATCGAAGCCCTCTGGCAACAGGGCGGAATTCCGGTGCTCGCGTCCCTGGCTCTCGGCGCGGACGGCGAATACTACAACGTGAACGCCGATGAAATGGCGGCCGCCTGCGCCGCGGCCTGTCACGCCAACGCCCTCATCTTCCTCACCGACGTTCCCGGAGTAAAAGACGCCGAGGGGTCCGTAATCCCGTGGCTCAACACCCGGGAGGCCGAAGACCTGGCCGCCAACTCGATCGTCAGCGGAGGCATGCTGCCCAAACTCGAAGCCTGCAGGCAGGCGCTCAAACAAGGTGTGGGCCGGGTGCGCATCCTGCCGGCCGCGGAGGCAGATTCATTGCCGCAGTTTTATTTCACGAAACTGACGTGTGGGACGGAGGTTACGTGCGCATGAACCCGTCTGCTGCTGTCCCCAAGCGCGTCAAAGAAGCGAAGTTTCGGAAAGAGGAATCCACGTTGAATAGTCCATTGCTCAACCGGGCGCAGTCGGTGCCGGATATTTTTCCCGGCGTTTTCTGGTGCCCCGACCTGATTTCCACCCGCGATCTGGGGCCGCAAGGAGTGGAAGCCGTACTGCACCTGTCGGAAATTATGAAGTCCCGCCCGTCAGTGTTTCAAAGAGCCCTGGCAGGCAAGCAGATGGTGATGTTCTTTGAGAAGCCCTCGCTCAGAACCCGCCTGACCTTCGAAGCCGGCATGGCCAGCCTGGGCGGCACCACGATCTTCGTGGACCAGACCCAGAGCCGCCTGGACGCCCGCGAAACCCTGAGCGACATTGCCCACAATATCGAGCGCTGGGTGGATGTAATCGTGCTGCGCACTTTTGCCCACGAGACCATCGAAAACATGGCCCGGCACGCCTCGATTCCGGTCATCAACGCGCTGAGTGATCTGGAGCATCCCTGCCAGGCTCTGGCGGATTACTTCACTCTGCAGGAGCGTTTCGGCGACCTCAGCGAGATCACGCTCGCCTATGTAGGCGACGGCAATAACATGGCGCACTCGCTGCTGCTCACCGCTGCCTGTCTCGGAACGGCGATCCGCGTCGCCACGCCGAAGGGTTACGAACCCAACGTGCGGATTGTCGCCGACGCGAAGAAGATCGCGAAGCAAACCGGCGCCCGCATCGAGATCCTCACTGACCCGCACGCCGCCGTTACCGGCGCGGATGCCGTCTACACCGACGCCTGGGCCAGCATGGGTCAGGAACAGGAAGCCGGCGAACGCGCCCGCGTGTTCCCGCCATTTCAGGTGAATCGCGAATTGATGGCGGAAGCTGCGCCTCATGCGGTCTTCATGCATTGCCTGCCCGCGCATCGCGGCCAGGAAGTCACCGACGAAGTCATGGATTCCGACAACTCTGTCATTTTCGAGCAGGCAGAGAACCGCCTGCACGTTCAGAAAGCCATTCTCTATCTCATGCTGGGCGGCGCGGTGCGCCTGCCCGTTAGGAGCGCTCATGCCTGAAAAAATCGTTCTTGCCTATTCGGGTGGACTGGACACGTCCATCATCATCCCGTGGTTGAAGGAGAATTATTCCTATGACGTCATCGCCATGGTCGCTGACGTCGGCCAGGGAGACGACATAGAAGCCGTGGTCGAAAAGGCCTACGCGACCGGCGCCAGCAAGGTGATCGTCAAGGATATTCGCGAAGAATTCCTGACTGGCTATGTCTTTCCCGCACTGAAGGCGGGGGCGGTTTACGAGCACAAGTATCTGCTCGGGACTTCGCTTGCCCGGCCAGTGATTGCGAAACATCAGGTCGAAGTGGCCTTGCGCGAAGGCGCGACCGCGGTCGCTCACGGCTGCACCGGGAAAGGCAACGACCAGGTGCGCTTCGAGCTGACTTACCAGGCGCTTGCTCCGGAATTGAAAATCATCGCTCCCTGGCGGGAGTGGACGTTGAAGTCGCGGGAAGACTGCCTCGATTACGCCGAGCAGCACGGGATTCCCGTGTCGGCCAGCCGCGAGAAGATTCACAGCCGCGACCGCAACCTGTGGCACCTCAGCCACGAAGGCGGCGAGTTGGAAGATGCAGCCAATGCGCCCTTGCCGACCACTTGGCAAATCACGCGCTCGCCGCAGGAAGCGCCTGACAAGTCAGAGCAGGTCAGCATCGGATTCAAGGCGGGAGTGCCGGTCTCGGTCAACGGGATGGCGATGGATCCGGTTTCACTGGTTGAATTGCTGAACGAAATCGGCGCCCGCAATGCCATCGGCCGCGTGGATCTGGTGGAGAACCGCTTTGTCGGGATCAAATCCCGCGGATGCTACGAAACTCCCGGCGGCACGCTGCTGATCACAGCCCACCGCGAGCTCGAGGCGCTCTGTCTGGAGCGCGATGTCACGCACTTCAAGCAGCACATCGGCTTGAAGTACGCGGAGATGGTCTACTTCGGCCTGTGGTTCACGCCCCTGCGCGAAGCGCTCGACGCTTTCGTCGAATGCACGCAGAAAGACATGACGGGCAGCGCGACCCTGTCGCTCTATAAGGGCAACGTTTCCGTGGTCAGCCGCCAGTCAGAAAACTCGCTGTACCGCACCGACCTTTCTTCCTTCACCATGGGCGATGGCTATGACCAGAAGGACGCCGAGGGATTCATCCGCATTCTCGGGCTGCCCTCCCGCTCGCGCGCCCGCTCCCGCATGGAGGTCGCTTAATGAAGATGTGGTCGGGAAGGTTCCGGCAGCCGCTGGACCCCGATTTCGAGCGCTGGCAGCGGTCATTCGACTTCGACCGCCGGCTGCTGCGCTACGAACTCGCGGCCAGCGGCGCGCACGCGCGTGCGCTGAAAAATGCCGGTGTCCTCTCGGCTGACGAACTGATCAGCGTTCTCCAGGGGTTGGAACAGATCGGGGAGCGTGCCGCGGCGTCAGCGGCATTTCTCGATGACCAGGAAGCCGAAGACGTTCATCACTTCGTGGAGAAGCAACTCGCAGCCCTGATTGGAGAAACTGGCTACAAGCTGCACAGCGGCCGCAGCCGCAATGAGCAGATCGCCACCGACCTGCGCTTGTACGTGCGGGCGGCGATTGATCAGTTACGGCAGTCGCTCGCCGAACTATGCGGCGCGCTCGCGGATCGCGCGGAACAGGCCGCGGACTCGGCCATGCCGGCATACACCCATCTGCAGCGCGCGGAACCGGTTCTCTCCGCGCACTGGCTGCTGGCCTACGTGGAAATGTTTCTGCGCGATGCCGGCCGGCTCGCAGATTGCCGCCGGCGGCTGAATCTGTGTCCCCTGGGTTCCGGCGCGGTAGCTGGCGCCACGCTGCCGCTGGATCGTGGCTTCATGGCCCAGACTCTCCGCTTCGATGCGCCCACGGCAAACAGCATTGACGCCACCAGCGACCGTGACTTCGCCCTTGAGTTCGCCAATTCCCTGTCGCTGCTCGCCCTGCATCTGAGCCGTTGGGCGGAAGAAATGATTCTCTTCTCATCAGAAGAATACGGATTTCTCGTTCTGCCCGAGGCGTACTCGACCGGCAGCAGCGCCATGCCGCAAAAGAAGAATCCGGACTTGCTGGAGCTGGTTCGGGGCAAGAGTGGGCGCGTCCTGGGCAATGCCACCGCTCTTATGGTCGCGGCCAAAGGACTGCCTCTGGCCTACAACAAAGATCTGCAGGAAACACAGGAGCCGCTCTTCGATTCGTCGGACACTCTCCTGCAGATGCTGCCCGTCGTGGCCGGATGGATGAAAGCCGTGGAGTTTCATCGCGAGCGCATGCAGCAGGCGGCGCAAACTGGATTCATGAATGCCTGGGCCGCGGCCACTTATCTGGTCCAGCGCGGTGTTCCGTCGCGGCTCGCGCATGAGCGCATCGGCAAAGCCGTCCAGATGTGCCTGGAACGAAATTGCGAACTGAAAGATCTGTCGCTGGCAGAGTTGCAGTCCCTCAGTCCGGCTTTCGATCAGGATTTCTACCAGTCTTTGCAGCTATCGGCCGTGCTGGCGATCCACGATGTTCCCGGTGGTACTGCTCCTGCCCGGGTGCGGCAGGCAATCAATGCCGCTCGTAAACAAATCGAGTCTCTCCGTGAGGAGGTTCATGCGCACGCGTAAAGCCATTCTGCCTGATGCCGAGAAGATTCACGAACTGATCTCCGCCTACTCCGGCGACGGCACACTTCTGCCTCGCACCCTGGCCGAGATTTGCGAAAATGTCCGCGACTTCGTCGTCCTCGAGGACTCCGATCGCATCATCGGATGCGGCGCGCTTCACCTCTACGGCACGCACCTCGCCGAGATTCGCTCCATCACGGTCGCCCCCTGGGCCCAGGGCAAGGGCGGCGGCGGACTCCTGGTGAAAGGCCTGATGGCCGAGGCCAGACGTCATCGCGTGGATTGCATCTGCCTGTTCACGCGCAAGCCCGATTTCTTCGCCGGCCAGGGATTCTCCGTGGCGCAGCGCGAGGATCTTCCCGACAAGATCTACAAAGACTGCCACGCCTGTCCCCGGTTTCACTGCTGTGACGAGGTGGCGATGGTGCGCGGCGACCTGCCCAAGTTCGCGATTCTCCCCGAACCCGCAAACTGGCTGGTCAAGCTGCAATCCTGGGCACCCAACGTGGGAAACCCGACCGGCTCCAGTTGAGAGTCTGGGCGCGCGTCCCAGCCACCGTCGGCGACCGCGGTGCAACCGGTGTATCCTGCTCCCATGTTCCACTGAGCATGTTCACTGATGAGGTGAAGCCATGAGCAGAAGGGTCGCCCTGGTGACAGGAGCGAACGGCGGTCTGGGAACCCACGTCACAAAAGCCTTGCTGGACGCCGGTTTCGCTGTCGTCGGACTCGCACCTAAAATCCAGCAGTCCGACTTTGACCACCCGCAGTTCATAGCGCTCCCCGCCACGCTCGACAGTCTCGACGCCGCAAGGAAGGCAGCCGACACAGTCATCGCCCGCTTCGTCAGAATCGATGTTCTGGCTCACTTGGTCGGCGGCTTTGCCGGCGGCACGACGGTCGCTGACACCGACGACGCCACGTTCCAGCACATGTTTGAAATGAACGTCAACAGCGCGTTCCACATATTGCGGGCAGTCATTCCCCACATGCGCAAGGCGGGTGGCGGCCGCATCATCGCCATTGGCAGCCGCGCGGCCGAGGATCCGGGCCCAACCGTCGGCGCTTATGGCGCATCCAAAGCCGCCCTCGTCTCGCTGATCCGGACGACCGCTGCGGAAAACAAGAACGCCGGCATCACCGCCAACGTAATTCTGCCCGGCACCATGGACACTCCCGCCAACCGCAAAGCCATGCCTGGCGCCGACATATCCCAGTGGGTGCAACCCGCCTTCGTCGCGAGCCTGATCGTGTGGCTCGCCGGCGACGCTGGAAAGGACGTAACTGGGGCTGTAATCCCGGTTTATGGACGAGGACTATAACGGGACGTAACCCTTTCGTAACCCTCCCCAGTGCACATTTTTTGTTGCACTTTAACATTGATGAAATATCTTCCCAGTAACATGTCTGTAGGAGGCCGCCACCTATGGGTTCAGCCCGCGTAGCCAAGTCCTTGCCGCTGCAGGTCGCCGCGATCTGCTATCGCCGGCGGGGCACTGCGGTTGAATTCCTGCTGGTCAACACCAACGGCGGGAACAAGTGGACTTTCCCCAAGGGATCCACCGATCCCGGCCTCTCCCACAGCCAGGCCGCTGAGCGCGAAGCCGCCGAAGAAGCTGGAGCTATCGGCACCATTGAGCCGCGCCATTTTCATCTTTACCTGCACTCCAAGGGCGTGTTCTGGCAACCCAGCGGCGTGCAGGAATTCGTGGTCAAGGCCTTTCTGATGGAAATCCACCAGATGCGCCGCCCCGACGAAGCCAACCGGCGTCCTACGTGGGTGAACCCGGCAGAGGCCAAGCGCCGTCTGGCCAAGGGGCGCGAAGTGAAGTACTTCCACGAACTCGAGACCGTCATTGACCGCGCTCTGGAGCGCATCCAGTTCCACAGCGAGCTCTGGGGAGCCTACCCCGGCGCACGCAACGCCCGCCCGGCAACATCCTCAAAAGACCCTATCGCCGACGCAGTCTGGCCGTAAGCCGCGTTTCCCTGACCCCTGGCCCCTGGGTATGAGACGATAATTCCAGCCCATGATCCAGCTTTCCGGCGCCGGAAAACGCTTCGGCCACAAACTCCTGTTTGAAAACGCGGACTGGCTGATCACTCCGCAGGACCGTGTCGGCCTCGTTGGCGCTAACGGCACCGGCAAGTCCACCATCATGAAAATCCTGGCCGGGCTCGACACGCTGGACTATGGCGCGCTCACCACGGCCAAGGGAATTTCCGCCGGATACCTTCCGCAGGACGGCCTTACGCTTTCCGGCCGCACCGTTTTCGCCGAGTGCATGTCGGTCTTCGACGATCTGCGCGCCATGGAACAGGAACTCGAGTCGCTGACCCACAGCATGGCTGAACTCGACCACACCAGCCCGGAATATTCGGCCGTCGCCGACCGCTATCACCGCGTCGAGCATGAATTCCGCACCCGCGACGGCTACTCGATCGAGGCCGAAGTTGGTCGGGTCCTGATGGGGTTGGGGTTTACGAAGGAAGACTGGCCGCGCCTGACCGACGAATTCTCCGGCGGCTGGCAGATGCGTCTTGCCCTGGCCAAGCTGCTGCTGCAGAAGCCGAACCTGCTGCTGCTCGACGAGCCCACGAACCATCTCGACCTCGAAGCCCGCAACTGGCTGGAGGAGTATCTCCAGAACTATCCCAATGCCTTCCTGCTGATCTCGCACGACCGCTACTTCCTGGATGTTACGGTCAACAAGATCGCCGAAATCTGGAACAAGCGGCTGTGGTTCTACACCGGCAACTACGACAAATTCCTGGCGCAGAAAACGCAGCGCAACGAGCAACTGCAGGCCGCCTACCGCAACCAGCGCGAGCGCATCGAGCAACTGGAAGTCTTCATCAACCGTTTCCGCTACCAGGCGACCAAGGCCAAGCAGGTGCAGAGCCGCATCAAGGAACTGGAGCGGATGGAACGGATCGAGGTTCCCCAGGAAGAAAAAGCCATCCACTTTTCGTTTCCCCAGCCCAAGTCCAGCGGCCGCATCGTGGCCGAGTTCGAAGGCGTGGCCAAGAGCTATTCAGGAAAGAACGGCAGTGCCGAGAAAGAGGTCTTCCTCAACGTCAGCTTCATGATCGAGCGCGCCGACCGCATTGCTCTGTTGGGCGTGAACGGCGCGGGCAAGTCCACGCTGATCAAGCTGCTGGCCGGTACCGAAGCCCTCACGGCCGGTGAATTCCGGCTCGGCCACAATGTGCAGTCTGATTATTTTGCGCAGGACCAGTACAAGGAACTCAATCCCGACGCTCGCATCCTCGACGATCTCGGCGAAGTCTCCCCGGGCTCGACCCAGACCGAACTGCGCGGCCTGCTCGGATGTTTTCTGTTTTCCGATGACGACGTCTTCACGAAGATCGGCGTGCTCTCCGGCGGCGAGCGCGGGCGCTACGCCCTGCTGCGCCTGCTGCTGCATCCCGCCAACTTTCTGCTGCTCGACGAGCCCACGAACCATCTCGACCTGCGTGCCAAAGATGTCCTGCTCAACGCGCTGATGGAGTACACCGGAACCGTCGTCTTCGTCTCGCACGACCGCTATTTCATAGACAAGCTGGCCACGCGCGTCTTCGAAGTCGGCGACGGCAAGGTCGAAATCTTCCCCGGCAACTACGAAGACTACCTCTGGCGCAAGCAGGGCGGGCAACTCGCTGTACCCACGCTGGAGGACGTGCCCGGAGCCCACGCAAAAGCTAAGGCAGTCCCGTCGGCGGCGAAGTCGTCCGAAGTGGCCACGCCGGCGAACGGCAATCAAAGCGACGCGAATGCCCCTCCGGCGGACGGATCAAAAAAGCGCTTGAACCCCATCCGACGCAAACAAATGGAGGACCGCATTCACGACCTGGAAGAAGAAATCGGCAGGGCCGAGGCTGCCATCGCGCACCTGGAAACCGCGATGCAGAACTTCGTTAGCTCCGAGGACAGTCAGCGCCAGGCGCAGGAACTCGATCAGCACAAAGCGAATCACGCCGCCCTCGTCGCAGAGTGGGAGGAACTGTCACAAATGCTGGAGGCCGGTGGATGAAGGTCCAACTCGCTGCCGCAACCGTACACCATCTTCCGTAATCTCTCGCCTTTACTTACCAGTGTGCGATAGTCAGGTTGGCCAAGTGGCCAGCAACTGCCGCGGCCAACAATTCACACCTGCCCGTTTAGAGCGGCGTCAGCCAGGCGAGCCGCGCGGGACCGAAGGAAGGTCGCATGCTTCAGTCGTCGGAGAACTCGTTCAACCTGAAGTCCGGCTCGCCGGCTTCCAACCCCAACGCTTACAACCCCATCAAGACTGTCACCGCGCCCGTGGATCAGGCGACTATCGGCCGCACTTTGGTCATCAAAGGCGAAATTACCGGCTCCGAAGCCCTCTACATTGACGGCCGCATTGAAGGCAAAATCATCATGCCCGACAGCCGCGTCACCATCGGCCGCAACGGCAAGGTGGACGCCAGCATTCAAGCCCGCGAGGTCGTGATCATGGGCAAGGTGAACGGCAACATCGAGTGCAGCGACCGCGTGGATATTCGCAGCGAAGGCTCGGTCAGCGGAGAAATCTCCACCGCGCGCATCAGCGTGGAAGACGGCGCCGCGCTCAAGGGCGGGATTCAGGTCCGCAGCGAACCCAAGCCGAACCTGGCCCAGACGCAGCCGCACTCTCAACCCAAAGCGCCTGAGCCGCCCAAGGCCCTGGCCGCCACGGCCAACGCGTAAGCGCTGGAACAACATCGCAGAAAAGACAAGGGGCACGCTCGCGCGTGCCCCTTTTGTCTTTCTTTGATTTTGGCTGGCGTCCGCCGAACTGTCGTAGAGACGTTGCTTGCAACGTCTCTCTAACCATCGTTCGTGGTGCTGCCGGCGGAGACGTAGCTAGCTACGTCTCTACGGTTTCATCGCGTCAGCGGCGCCTACTTCTTCTCCGCCGGCCTGAACTCCAGCGCCGCCGAATTCATGCAATAACGCAAACCCGTCGGCGCCGGACCATCCTCAAACACATGCCCCAGGTGCGCATCGCACGTGGCGCAGCGAACCTCGGTCCGCACCATGCCGTAGCTCGAATCCCGGTGCTCGACCACGCCGCCACCCTGTGCTGGTTTGGAGAAGCTCGGCCAACCCGTCCCCGAATTGAACTTCGTCTGCGAATCGAACAGCGGAGCCCCGCAGCACACGCAGTGATACATCCCCGCATCTTTCGTGTTCCAGTACTTGCCGGTGAAGGCGCACTCCGTCCCGGCTTCTTGCGTGACATGATATTGCTCGGGCGTAAGCTTCTGCTTCCACTCGGTTTCAGTCTTCATAATCTTTTCGGCCATGATCCAACTCCGCTTCAAATTTATTTCCGCAATGATTGGATGTATGGGGGCTCAAAAAGTGGCACCGCCCAAAACACCGGGAACCGCGCGGAGGGCCTTATTTCCCCATATCTCCGCCTACCTTCCGATACTTCCCCCGAAAAAACAGCAGGGGCTCTCCCTCCCGCACCACCACGTCCTCCACCTCAGCAATAAAAATGGTGTGGTCCCCGGCTTCTTCCGCCGAATGCAACCGGCACTCCAGATACGCCAGCGACCCCTGCAGCATTGGAGTGCCTTGTTTCGTTCGTTCAAACCGCGCCCCAGCCTCAGTTTCCGCATGCTCATGGCTGCGATCAGGACGGGCATAATACTCGGAGATCGCACGCTGATCCTCACTCAGCACATTGATCCCGAACCGCTTCTTCGCATGCAAATGCGCATGCGTGCGCGTGCTGTGATCCACGCAAACCAGCACCAGCGGCGGATCGAGTGACACTGAGGCGAACGCATTGGCGGTCATCCCGTGCACTTCACCGTCGAGGTCCACGGTGATGATCGTCACCCCGGTGGCGAAGCACCCCATCGCCTTGCGAAATTCGTTAGGATTCAAGGCCATGCCATCGTAGAGAGGTTGCTTGCAACGTCTCTCTAACCATTGTTCGGGATGCCGCCCGCCGAGACGTAGCCAGCTACGTCTCTACGAGCATTCCCGCCTACATTACCACGCCCCGCCGTTGTATCATTCGATGCAACGTGGCCGTCGCCTCAATCACGCCCGCGACTCCGGAACACCGTTCTGCGTGCGCCTCAGCGCTAGCCGCCGTGCGCCCCGATGAGCCGATCTCCCGCAGTGCCGCCCTGCACCTGATCCGCTGTTCCGACGCCGACCTGCCCCAACTCCTCGCCGCCGCCCGCGCCGCAAAAGAACGTTTCAAGCGCGGAGTGATCACCTATTCGCGCAAGGTCTTCCTGCCCCTCACCAACCTCTGCCGCGACTACTGCGGATACTGCACCTTCCGCCGCGATCCCGGCGACCCCGGCGCGCACACCATGACGCCGGACGAAGTCCTCGCCGTGGCCCGCGCAGGGGAAGAACTCGGGTGCACCGAAGCGCTCTTCAGCCTCGGCGACAAGCCGGAGTTGCTGTTCCCCGAGATGCGCGAAACACTCCGCCGGCTGGGCTACAAGTCCACCCTGCACTACCTCGAAGCCATGTGCGATCTCGTGCTGCGCGAGACCAGCCTGCTGCCGCACCCCAATCCCGGCCTGCTGAGCGCCGAGTGGATCGCCCGGCTCGCGGTCGTTTCCCCCAGCATGGGCCTCATGCTTGAAACCACCAACTCCGTGCTGCTGGCACCCGGCGCCGCGCACGACAACGCTCCTGACAAAGTTCCGGCCAAACGCTTGCGCACCATCGAGGACGCTGGCCGGCAAAATGTTCCTTTCACCACCGGCCTGCTCATCGGCATCGGCGAGTCGCCGGAAGATCGCGTGGATACGCTCCTCGCCATCCGCGACCTGCACCAGCGCTATGGCCACATCCAGGAAGTGATCGTGCAAAACTTCCGCGCCAAGCCCGCGATCCCCATGGCCCACTGGCCAGAGCCTGGCCCGGGCGAGATGCTGCGCACCGTGGCAGTAACTCGCCTGTTACTCCCCAACCTCAATATTCAGGCTCCGCCCAACCTCTCCGCGCCTTACTATGATGAGTTGGCAGATGCCGGCATTAACGACTGGGGAGGAATTTCGCCACTGACCCCGGACTACATTAATCCCGAGAAACCCTGGCCGCACCTGGAACAGCTTCGCCTGCGCACCGCGGCCAAAGGATTCGCCCTGCGCCAGCGCCTGCCCGTGTATCCGGAATTCCTGCCAGCGGTGGCGGCCAAGCCCGGCCTTCTGTCGGCGAAATTACGCGCCGCCGCCGGCGAAGACGGCCTGGCAAGAATAAAGAGGGCGGCATGATCTGCGTTCTGAGCGGCGGCACCGGCGGCGCAAAATTTATTGACGGTCTTCGCATGGCCATGCCCGCGGAGGAACTCACGATCGTCGTGAACACCGGCGACGACTTGCTGTGGTGGGGACTCTATGTTTCCCCCGATATAGACTCGATCACCTATGTGCTCTCCGGCATGCTGAGCCGCGAGCGCGGATGGGGTGTCAAGGGCGATACTTTCCTCTGCCTGCAGGCCATGGGACAACTCGGCGAGCCGACCTGGTTTCACGCCGGCGACCGCGACCTGGCGGTACACATCCTGCGCTCTCGCCTGCTGGCCGAAGGCAAGACCCTGTCGGAAGCCACGTCTATCATCTGCGGGAAGCTGGGCGTCAAGGCGCGCATTCTGCCCATGAGCAATTCGCGGGTTGAGACTCGTGTGGACACGCCCATCGGCGAGTTGAGCTTTGAAGAATATTTCGTGCAGCGCTGGTATCAGGATCCGGTGAACTCCGTGCGCTTTGCCGGAGCCTCGGACGCCGAACCCGCTCCCGGCGTGATTGAGGCGATCACCACCGCCGACGCGGTTTTGATCGCGCCCAGCAATCCCGTCACCAGCATCGGTCCGATTCTGGCCGTGCCCGGCATTCGCGATGCTCTCTTGCGCGCACGGGGAAAAATCGCCGCTATCAGTCCGATCGTGGGCGGTGCTGCCGTGGCCGGTCCGGCCGGAATTCTTATGGCCGCGCAGGGACTGCCCTGCTCGATTGCGGGTGTGGCCCAGGCCTACGAGGATTTCCTCGACGTTCTGATCTGCGACACCCGCGACGCCCGCGCTGCCGAAGCTCTCCGCCAGAAGGGTCTGCGCGTGCAGTGCACCCAAACCCTCATGCGCAGCGCCGAAGACAAGGCCGCCCTCGCGCAGGAGACGCTCTCGCTGGTCGCGAGCGATCTGCTCAAGGGCGAATCGGTCGCCGGTACGCCGTTTCGGCGCCTGGACCATCCGTGATTGAATGAGCCCTGGTTGGACCACCCGTGATTAAGCAATCCATGATCCTCATCCCGGTCAAGAATTCGTCGTCGGCCAAGCAGCGGCTGGCTGCCGTTCTGGATCAACCCTCGCGCACCGCACTGGCGCAGGCCATGTTGTGGGATGTGCTCACCGCGTTGCAAGGATGGAAGGACCGGCCACCGGTTGCGGTGGTCACCAGCGATCCCTACGCGGTCAGCCTGGCCGAAGAATATCGCTTCGAAATCATCGCCGATCCTCAGAACCCGGGAGAGACCGGCGCCATCGAGCTGGCGACACGCGTGTGCGTCGAGCGTGGGGTAGAAGGCACGCTCGTGATTCCAGCCGACATTCCCCTGATTCAGGCCTGGGAACTGGAAGAGATTCTGAAGCACGCGCCGGCTGAGGGCAGCGTGCTCGTGCCCGCTGCCGACGGGCGCGGCACCAATGCCGCCTTCCGCCGCCCTGCGGATTTGTTTCCGCTGCGTTTCGGCAACGACAGCTTCAAGCCGCATCAAGCCGCCGCCCAGGATACCGGCAAACCCTGCGTCGTGCTGAACTTGCCCGGACTTGCTGTTGACGTGGACAATCCCTCCGACCTGCAGCAACTGGTCTCGCTTCCCGGCGAAACCCGTGCCCAGCGCCTGGCACGCGAATATGTGGGGACGGGCGCCTCGCCCCTCCAGCCGCGCAGCGGCGCTGCATGAGTCTCGCCAGCAGCAACCGGATAATTCGGAAGCACCAAGCGGATAATATTGTTGCCATGGGCAAGGCCAGTGCAGGCCGGAATGCGCCAGCCGCGAAGCGGCGCAAAAATGCAGCCCACGGCGCGAGCCGTGGGTTAGCGGCCCGGGATTCGTCAGCCCCGGAGGGGCGAAAGAAACCCCAGCCTGCGTCCGATGAACTTCACCTGATTCCGATCCCACTCGCAGACGAAATCCACCCCGGCGACTCGCTCGCCGACCTGCTGCTTGCGGCCCTGCGCCGGCACCGCCTTCGATTCCAATCCGGAGACATCCTTGTCCTCAAACACAAGATCGTTTCCAAATCCGAAGGCCGCCTGGTAGACTTGGCGACAATTCAGCCTTCCGAAGAATCCATTTCCTGGGCGAAACAATACAACCTCGATGCCCGCGTGATCGAATTAGCCCTGCGCGAAAGCCGCTCCGTCATCCGCCGCAAGAACGGCGTGCTCATCACGGAAACTCACCACGGCTTCCTCTGCGCCAACAGCGGCATTGACGTCTCCAACGTGGACGGCGGCCGGCACGCTGTGCTGCTTCCCGAAGATTCCGACCGCTCCGCCGCCAGTCTTGGCCGTGAGATCAAGAAGCGAACCCGCCTCGCCATCCCCGTCATCATCACCGACAGTTTCGGACGACCCTGGCGCGAAGGCCTCACCGAATTCGCCATCGGCATCGCCGGGATGAGTCCTCTGCGCGACGACCGCGGCCGCCGTGATCCGCACGGCTACAAGCTGCGCGCCAGCGTTGAGGCGGTCGCCGACGAACTGGCCTGCGCCGCGGGACTGGTCTGCGGCAAACTCAACCGGGCCCCCGCCTGCATCGTCCGCGGATTCCGCTACGAACCGGGCTCGAGCAACATCCGTGGCCTGCTTCGCCCTGCAGCGACTGACCTATTCCGGTAGACTTCCGCTAGACTGTAGAGACGTTGCTGGCAACGTCTTGCCGGCGCCAGCACAGACGTGGCAAGCTACGTCCCTACGGAGATTCGATGCCCCGCGAACTTACTCATTCCGAACTGGAGTCCTTCCACGCGCTCGACTGGTCCGACATCGCGCCGCGCCTGGCTCCCGCCCTGCGTTCCTCTCTGGAGAGAGTCCTCGAGACCCAGAACGGCGCTGACCTGTCGCTGGAGCAGTCCTACACACTCGCCAACGCCGAGGGCGACGACCTTCTCGGCCAGCTCGTGGCCGCCAACATCCTGCGCGCCGAACTCGCCGGTAACATCGTGACCTACGTCGTCAACCGCAACATCAATTTCACCAACATCTGTTTCGTGGGATGCAAGTTCTGCGCCTTCAGCCGCGGCCCGCGCGAGGCGGACACCTACTTCCTCAGTCTCGATCAAGTCGCGCAGAAGGCCATCGAAGCGTGGCACATCGGGGCGACCGAAGTCTGCATCCAGGGCGGCCTGCCGCGTGATCTGCCTAAGTTCTATTACCGCGACATTCTGCGCGCCGTAAGAAACGCCGTGCCGCGGATGCACATCCACGCATTCTCGCCGATGGAGATCGTCTACGGAGCCGAGCTCACCGGCATGCCGCTGGGCGAGTATCTTGCCATGCTGCGCGACAACGGCCTCGGCACGCTGCCCGGTACTGCCGCCGAAATTCTCGACGACGAAATTCGCCACATTCTTTCCGCCAACAAGCTTTCGACGGCGCAGTGGGTGGAAGTCATTCGCACGGCGCACCGTTGCGGCATCCGCACCACTTCTACGCTCATGTACGGACACGCGGAAACGCCCGCCCACTGGGTTCGGCAGATGCGCCTCTTGCGCGACATTCAATCGGAAACCGGAGGCTTCACCGAGTTCGTCCCGCTCGGCTTCGTCCACCAGAACACGCTGCTCTTCCAGCAGGGACTGGCGCGCACCGGCCCCACGCTCGCCGAGCATCTCAAGGTTCATGCCCTGGCGCGCCTGCTGCTCGCGGGTTCCATCAACAACATTCAGGTTTCATGGGTAAAGCTGAACCGCCATCTTTCGCAACTGTGCCTGCACGCGGGCGCCAACGACTACGGCGGCACTCTGATGGAAGAAAATATCTCGCGCGAAGCCGGCGCTACCGCGGGCCAGTACACCAGCCCGCAAGATTTTCAGTCCCTGATTCTCGATATGGGGCGCATCCCGGCCGAGCGCAACACGACCTACTCCCGCATCCAGATCAAGCTGCCGCTGAATGAGGAAGAATTCACCGCTGAGCGCTCGCTCGAGGTCGAGTTCGCGTGAGCGCGGGCTCGGGCAGCGGCGCGCCGGTTCGGCCTATCGCCGTCATTGGCGGCACGGGTCCCGCGGGCATGGGGCTGGCCCTGCGTTGGGCGCGGGCGGGAGAGGCCATCATCATCGGCTCGCGCGACGCGCACCGCGCCGAGCAAGCCGCCAGCGCCATCCGGCAGAAAGCCGGACCCAAGGCCAATGTGTCGGGCATGGAAAACAGCGCAGCCTGCATCGCCGCCGACATTCTGATGCTGACCGTCCCCTTCGAAGGCCAGGCCACGCTTCTCAAGCAACTCAAGGCATCCATCAGTCCCGGCAGCATCCTCATTGATGCCACGGTTCCCCTGGCGGCTGGAGTCGGCGGACGCGCCTCCCGCACTCTCGGCGTCTGGCAGGGCTCTGCAGCCGAGCAGACCGCCGAGCTTGTGTCCAACGAGGTGAGTGTGGTCGCCGCCTTCCACAACCTCTCCGCCGACCTGCTCAACGGAGACGCTCCGCTCGACTGCGACGTCATCGTCTGCAGCGACGATCCCGACGCGGCTCAACTCACGCGCGAACTCGCGGCGAAGATCCCCGGCGTCCGCGCCCTCGACGGCGGCAAGCTGGAAAATGCCCGCATCGTCGAGCAGATCACCGCTCTGCTCATCGGCATGAACATCCGCCACAAAGGCCACGCCGGAATCCGCATCACCGGCCTGCCGCCGGTAGCGTACCGCTAGTATCATCTCGATCACTTTCGCTCGTGCGCGCACTCGCATACTATCTGCAGCAGCAGGCGGATCGAAAACCATCCCATCATTGCGATTATGTGAGCCGCTGGAGCTGTGCGGTTCTCGTGGAGTCATATATGAATCGCCTCGGCGCGGCAATCCTCACGCTTTGCGGGCTTCTGTGTGCACCGCCGGCATTCTCGCAAAACGGAGCGGCCGCTCGATACCCAGTAATTGGCCCAACCGAGTCGTTGCCCCTGCGAGTCCTGGCGCAACTGGCCCCCGATCCGCATTCGCGGAATGCCGTCACGACAGCCATGCCATGCTTCTCCGGCGGGGCGGTTGGGAACCTTACGATCGTGCTCAACTGCGACGGGAACGACAGCGACGGTTCCTCGTTGTACGAAGGAGTTCCTGACACAGATCTCGCGGTCGGCGACCAATATTTTGTGCAGACCGTGGACGATGTTTTCACCATTTACAACAAAAGTGATGCCAGCATAGTCGAAGGCCCTTATCCGCTGACCCTACCCTGGACCGGCTTCCAGGGTGGTTCCTGCTCGACCCCCGGCTCGGGCGACGACTTCATGGTCCGCTATGACAAAGCTGCCGCCCGCTGGGTTCTCGGGCTGCCCATCTTTGGAGACTCCGAAGGCAGATATTGGCTTTGCCTGGCGGTCTCCACGTCGTCGGACCCCACGGGAACCTATTATCTATATGCCATTCGCGAGGCGTCGCCGAATATATGGGATTATCCCAAGCTAGGCATTTGGACCGATGCTTATTACGTCGGCTTCAACATGTTCAGTCCTAAGCCCGCCTATCTGGGCGCGAGGGCCTGCGCGCTTGATCGCACTTCGATGCTGCTCGGCCAACCGGCGGCTGCGATGCAATGCTTTTCCAAGCAGAGGTCCACCGATTCCTTTATGCTGCCCGCCGACATCGCCGGCGGAACTCAGCCGTTATCGGGGCAGCCAGAGTTTTTTCTCGACATCGCCCAGGCCAGTAACGGCTTGCACGCTGCGCTGAATCTGTGGAGTTTTCACGTGGATTTCACGGATTCCCAAAATTCCACCTTCACATCAACCGCGCTCACCGTGAATGGCTTCAGGGAAGGCCCGGTCTATGTACCGGAACCCGGCGGGGCGCTGTACTCGCGCAGCGACCGTTTGATGGTGCCTCTGGCCTGGCGCCAGACCTCGGATGGAATCCAGCATCTCGTAGTCAATGACGCAATCGCCGTCAAAGGTGTGACTACCGAACAGTGGTTCGACATCACTAATCCGAACGCCACGCCGGTGGTGGCCCAGCAGGGGACGCTGGTTCCTGATTTGCACGACAATTTCTGGATGGGTTCAGCGAATATGGACATGAACGGGAATATTGCGCTGGGGTTCAGCAACTCCGGCGTCAAGATCAATCCCGGCATCATGCTCGCTGGGCGTCTGGCGGCTGATATTCCGGGCACCATGGAGACTGTCGGGGACGTAATGGCCGGCACAGGCGCCCAGAGCGGCTCCTACGCCCCTTGGGGCGATCACTCCATCATGGCCGTAGATCCGGCGGACGACTGCACCTTCTGGTACAGCACGGAATACTATTCAGCCGGCAACAGCGGCACCGATCGATGGTCCACCCGCGTGATTGAATTCAAATTCACTTCTTGCCAGTAGGGTTCTGGGACATTTCACGACTGTTGAGATGGCGGCTCAAATGCTCGTGTAGTTTCCGCTACTCATGAGTGACCTCCGCTGTGATCTCTTCGGCTGGCTCTCCACCGGCCATCTGCTGGGCCTGAATCAGCCTTCGCGCTTCGACGCGTATCTTCGGCAGGTGCATGCCAAACCACGCCGCGCCCGCCACCGACGCCAGCCCGCCCATGGCCACGGTCAGCGGCGCTCCCAGCCGGTCGGACAGCGCACCGCCCAGCAGCGCGCCCACCGGTCCCATGCCCATGAACATCATCGAATACACCGCCATCGTCCGCCCGCGCAATGCGTCCGGCACCATCACCTGGATCAGCGTGTTCGATGACGCCATTTGAAGCATGATGAAATATCCCACCGGCATCAGCAGCAGCACCGACAGCCAGAACGATTTCGAGAATGAAAACAGCATCAGGCTCACACCAAACCCCGCGCAGCACACGGTGACCCAGGTCCCCAGTCCTTTCACCCCGGAGCGCAGCGCCAGCGTCAGTGCTCCCAATAGTGCGCCCACTCCTGCCGCGCCCATCAGGATGCCCAGACGCACCGCTCCCAGATCATGCGATCCGATCAGCGAGGCAAACTCCTGCCCGCCGCGATGCAAAATTCTGTCGGCAAAAATCGGCATCAGCACCGCGTACGGCATGCCCACCACGCTCACCACCCCCAGCAGCGTCAGCAGGGCGCGAATCGGCGCGGTGCGGTTCACGAACTGGAATCCTTCGATGATGTGCTCCAGTGGCGACGCTTTGTCCGACACTCGCGCCGGAGCGTGAACGTTCATCATCATCAATCCAGCAATCACCGCGATGTAGCTCACGCCATTGACGAAAAAGCACCATCCCTCCCCAAGTTTCGCGACCAGAATGCCCGCCACCGCCGGCCCGATCACGCGCGCCCCATTGAACATCGAGGAATTCAGCGCGATCGCGTTCATCAGGTCTTCTTTGCCGACCATATCCACCAGAAAAGACTGGCGGCCCGGAATGTCGAAGGCGTTCACCACGCCCAGCAGCGCGGCCAGTACAAAGACGTGCCACACCTGCACGTGATGCGTCAGCGTGAGCGTGGCCAGCACGAACGCCAGCAGCATGGACGCGATTTGCGTAGCGATCACTACATGCTTGCGGTTGTTCCGGTCGGCAACAATCCCTCCGATCGGCGCAAACAGAAACACAGGAATCTGGCTGGCGAATCCCACCACGCCCAGCTTCAGCCCCGATCCCGTCAGCCGGTAAACCAGCCACGACTGCGCCACCGTCTGCATCCACGTGCCGATCAGCGAAATCAGTTGTCCACTGAAAAAGAGCTGGAAGTTGCGGTGCCGCAGCGCGCGTCCCGCCGCCTGCCAGCGCAGCGCTCCGGCCGCTGGCGCCGCGCTGCCCGACGAGGCTTCTTCCTGAATGAGATTTTTCGACTCAGCCACGATCTCTATTTGGATGACCAGCCTGATGTTGTCTGCATCAGTATATCGTCAGGACTCTGGCAGGTTGGTGATTCAAACGCGAGGCCGCGGACTTCCCGAAACCGCAGACTCTGCGTCGGTCGTGCGCTGAAAACCCGCGTCACCAGCCGCTCTCCGCGCGTCTTCGCAGCCGACTTTTCCACAGTTTTGTCCCTGGGGGTGGTGTTTTTTCTTCCTTTGCCGAGGCTCCAAGTGCAAGCGAATGACCAATTTGGGAATTACTCCTAGGATGTAACTAACTTGTAACTTCTCACCCCACCCGCGCTGAGCTAGAGTAGCGTGTAACCTTTGGCGCAGCTCGGCCGAGGCGGCAACCCTTGGTCACTACTCCTCCAGTTCGGGTGGAACGTCGCGTCGGACAGCGGTTCTCGTTTCTTCTTCCGCTTACCGTCCGTCACGTCGCGACCGACATGGAAGGTCCGGGCTTCACCCAGGATCTCAGCTCGCGCGGAGTCTTCTTCTTCACCGACGCGCCGCTCGAGGAAGGTGCCGAAGTCGAGATCACCCTCAAGATGCCCTCCGAAATAACGTTGGGCGAGAGCATGCCCGTGCGCTGCAGCGGCCGTGTGCTGCGCGTCGCCAAGCCAACTACGTCGAGCCAGGAATCATCGAGCGCAATCCGGGCACAAACCAAAATCGGGGTTGCGGTGCGTCTTGAGGGCTACGAATACCTGCCCGAGCCCAAAGAGTTTTCTTCCGGTTTCGAGCGCGTGTCCGTCCTTCATTTCCATCCCGACCCGAACCCGGACGATGAGCGGCCCGTAGTTCACGTCTCCGCCCGCTCCTGAAACTGATCCCGCCAGGGTTGCTCCTTTTTCCAGCCGTTCGCCTTGCCAACCTGCGCTGGGCCGCGTTTTCCACAGGGCTGGGTGCCCAGGAACTTTTTTCTTTTCCCCGCCCCGCTGCCTTGGCTTACAATGTCTTCCATGGATTAGAGGCGAACCGCCCAGAGTCCCTCTGAGTCGTGAACTCCCCCCGCCGTCCACCATGCAGTTGCGCGTGCCGATTTCTGTGTGCGGCTGCGCGCCTGCGCAAGGGGCGGTCTGTTACCTAGGTCACTTGGCTAAGGGCAGGTTCTGTTTCTAACATGCAGACACCGAGAGAAATCAGCGAGAACCGCGCTATGCATGGGATTGCCGTGGCCCTGCTGACCCAGGACCGGGAGCACTTATCGGCACTGCAACATCGTGTGGAAGCGACGCAGTTGGGCCGGGTCGCGTTCAGCCACGCCGGCTTCCCCGTCGGGCCCACCGACTCCATCCTGCGCCAGTTGCAGGAATCGCGCGCCGAAGTCGTGATCGTGGATATTTCCCTGCAGGACCCGCAGCGCGCCATCCGCGCCATTGAACTCATTCGCGCCACCACCCTGCAGATTGCCATCTTCGCCAACGGAGAGATGACGCAACCCGCCAATATCGTGGCCAGCATGCGCGCCGGCGCCGGCGAGTACATTGACAATTCCGCCGGCTTCGAGGCTCTGCTTGAGGCTCTTACACGTTTCAGTTCCAGCCGCACGCGCGCTCCGGGCAGCGTTGGCAAAGCCCGCATCTTCACATTTCTCAGCGCCAAGGGAGGCGCCGGGTGCACCACCGCCGCGGTCAACACCGCCGTGGCCCTGCAACAGTCGCACGGAAGTGTGGTTCTGGTGGACTTTGCTCCCATCGGCCACGCCGCGCTGCACCTGAACCTGCGCCCGCAATTTGGCGTGTCGGACGCCCTGCAGAATCTGCACCGCCTCGATAGTTCGCTGCTCGACGGCCTCATGACTCCTGCCCAGGACGGACTGCATCTGCTCGCCGGACCGCAGCAGCCCTATCCCAGCGAGCCCACGCCGGGCGAACTGGCCCGCCTGTTCGATCTGCTCGTGAATCACTACCGCTTCGTCGTGGTGGACGGCTCCAGCCGGCTCGACCCCACCACTCGCCTGCTTTCCGATCTTTCTAATGCCGTGCTCGTGGTGGCGCAGACCGACGTGGTTTCTCTCTGGAGCGCCGGACGAATTCATGCGTTTCTGGAAGAAGGAACCGGGCGCGACCGTCTGCGGGTGGTGCTGAATCGCTACAAGAAGATTCCCGGATTCACCGACGAAGACGTTAAGCAGGTTACCAACTGCAAAGTCCTGTGGAAGATCCCAAATGCGTTTCACAGCGTCTCACCGGCAATCGATCACGGCAAACCCGTAGTTCTGCAGGAGGGCCAGGAAATCAGCCGCTCCTATCGCGCTCTGGCCGCCGCACTGGCCGATGCTTCTTCCAATTCCGACGGCGGTCCCGACCTGATCTACACGCAGGAGAAGTCAAGCGCTCAGAAGCGGGCTCCCGGCCGCCTCACTTTTTCTCCGCTGCAGGCGGGCGAATAATCCTTCCTTTTCCCTCATCTCATTTCCTCATCACGGGCGCAGGAGCCGCTTCCTGGGGAAACATCTTGAACGCCACTTCGCGCGAGTGCGACGTCATTTTCTTGTTTACATCGCTCGCGCTCTCGCCCAGCGTGCCCTTGAGAACGAAATAGGCTTCATCCCCGGGGTTCTTCCCTTCGCCGCGCTCTACCGTGCCCTTGAACTCAAACGACACTCCGTGTACGACTTCGGTCGTGAAGCTCAGCTTGTTGCCGTCGAGCTTGCCCTCTTTGAAAAACTGATCCAGGAACGCCCCTTTGTCGCTTTCTCCCTCTCCGAAACGAGAAATGAAGCCGGTGATGCGGCCATCATCCTCCACGGTCAACTGCAGGAACTCGCCCTCTTTCAAAAACGTGTACATTCCGGAATAAGCGCGACCGCTTGCAGCTTTGTCTGAGGACGACTGCGGGCCGGGCTTTGTCCCCTGAGTTTGAGGCTGTTGCCCGGCTGCCGTTCCCACCAGAATTCCCGCGCCCAGCACGATCACGAAAATGAAATCCAGGTTCTTCATAGTGCTTCACCTGCTGGCTTCATCGTACTACTGTAAGTGCTCCCGCTACATATTTAGCCCTTGACGCCATCGTCCTGATATGAAAAATCACCCGGCAACCCAGGTCCTCCCGGCTATCCCAAACGCTGCGCTTGCATCTACCATAGAGCGATGAGTTCGCGAGCCACGACCGGCCCAGCGACGACCGCCGAGCCGCCCGACCAGACCTCGCCTCCCGCAGCCGTTCCCCGCCTGCTGGTCGAGCTGCCTTCCTGGCCTCGCGTCTTCTTCGGGAACCTGCGCGACGTAGTTTTTCCGCGCCGCATGGCCCGGCTGGAAATCCACTCCGCCCCTGCCCCATTTTGGCGTGACGTATTTGTGAAGCGCGGACTCCCCTGGGGCCGTTTTGTCGAATCTGCCGTCTTTCACGTGCTCGCTTTTGCGTTGTACGGGGCCGCGTCCCGTTTCTTTGCCTTGCAGCCGCAAGTCGCGCCCCAGTTGGCCTTCGACCCACACGTCCAGGTGATCTATTACGAGCCGTCCGAATACTTGCCTCCGCTGGATACGCGGAATGAAGATACGCGCAAAGAAGACACACGCAATCAAGACAGGCACGACGACCCGCCCGCCGCCGATCCTGCCGAGCCCGCGAAACCCGACCCCGAGCTTTCCCGCCAGGAGGTTATTTCCTTGCCTCCCGAACCCGATAACCGCTCCCAGACAATTGTTACTCCGCCGAGCGTCAAGCTGAAGCGCGACGCGGCGCTGCCCAACATCGTGCGCTGGTCCGACAAGGCGGAAATGCCGCGGCTCGCGATCCCAGCGGTCCCGTTAACTCCCGCCGCCCAGATCACGCGCATCGCGCCCCGCATGGATAACTCTGTGGTTGCACCTCCGCCGGACCTGCGCGGCTCTCGCGCCCCTACGGCGTTTGCGGCCCCGCTGCCCGCCGTGATTGCTCCTGCCCCCAGCTTCGAGAGCGCGTCGGCTCGTCCACTCGGGCAACTGGATATTGCTGGCAGTCCAGTGATCGCTCCCGCGCCCCAGCTTCCGGTCGAGGCACAGCGCGCCGTTCCGGGAGGCCGGCCGACCGCCATGGCGGGCGTTGGTCCCCAGGTGGTGGCCCCACCTCCGTCGCTCTCGGACCTAGGGTCTTCCACCGGTTCTTCGGGTTCTCCCGGCCGCATCGTCGCGCTGAACCTGCATCCCGCCGTCGGCGCGCCCCCTGACCCGCCGCCGGGCAACCGTCGCGGCGCTTTTGCCGCCACGCCCGAAGGCCACCCGGGCGCCTCGGGTGCACCCGGCCATGAGAATGGAGGCGGTCCCAACCGTCCCAAACACAGCGATCTCCCGGCCGGACTCTATGTCGGAAGCGCGCCCGCCGTTAACCCCAATCTCACCGCCAGTGTCCCGGCGCCGCGCGTGAGCGCTGCTCCCCGCCCCATGCAGCCCGACAGCACAGCCAAACTCTCCGAGCCCGAGCGCGCCGTCTTCGGCAACCGCAGGTTCTATTCCCTCACGCTCAACATGCCGAACCTGAACTCCGCCGGCGGAAGCTGGATTGTCCGCTTCGCCGAGTTGAAAGAGGATTCGAAATCGCCGCCTGTAGATCTGTCCCAGCCCGTGGCCACTCGCAAGGTTGATCCCGGCTATCCTCTGCAACTCATGCGCGAAAACGTTGGGGGGACAGTAATTCTCTTTGCCCTCATTCACGCCGACGGTACTGTCGGCAATGTTCTGGTTCTGCGCGGGGTTGACGACCGCCTCGACAAGCTGGCCAGCGAAGCCGTCGCGCACTGGCAATTCCAGCCTGCCACGAAAAACGGTTCCCCGGTTGCCGTCGAAGCCACGTTCCAGATTCCCTTCCGCCCCCCGCGCGTAGGAACGAACTTCTAGCCGTAGAGACGTAGCTTGCTACTCTCTCTCTACGCACTCATCTTGTAGGGGTTTGGGTTCGCTGCCGCTGTCGGCAGAGACGTAGCAAGCTGCGTCTCTACGAGGCAGGAAACGGTTCGGCCGAAAGCCGGGATGGTCACACTGACCACTGGCCACCAATCACTGACCACTAGCCGCTAGCGCCCTTTTTCTTTTCCAGCGCCGCGTAAATCGCCGGGTCCGTGCAGACCTCGTAATACAGCCGGTCCGTCCATCCCGTCACGGAGAAGTCCAGCGGATTGATGCGGGGAATGCGGCTTTCGCGCACCACAATCTTGCGGAAAATGTCGCGGTCCACCGGCACCGTCGCGCTGAACAGCCGGTACTCGCCCATATCCGACGATGCGAATTGCGCCGGCAGCCGAACTTTGAGCGGCTCCAGAGTGATCTCCTGCCGCATTTTGCGGAATGCCGCCTCATTCATGCGAATTCCGCCGAGATTGAAGCTCAGGATCACGTCCTCCGGGTTGCCATCCGCATCCAGTTCCGCCGCCTGAAAGGCATACACGTGGAACGGACCTGCCTGCGGCTCCATCACCTTTCGTGCCCGCTTGTTGCACGACGAGAGGCGGTCGCTCTCGTTCAGCGCCTCGGAAATCATGATCTGATGCTCGCCATCCATCAGATACAGCGGCGCCGACTCCTGCGCCGTGATGCCCACGCCCAGTTCCAGTTGTGGCATGCCCGAGCGCTGCATCAATTCGTTATATCCGCGCACGATCTCGATGATCTCCCGCGCCAGCACGCACATGCGGCTCACCGCCAGCCCGGACTCGCCCTCCCGTTCCAGAATCGCCAGGATGATGGCGTCGCCCTCCAGGAAGACTTTATGCGCGCCATACTTGCTGAGCAGCTTGTTCACTGGATCATAAAAATTCAGGCTGAAGAATGACGCCGGGTTCAACCCTTTCTCCATCATCGTCCGCGTCAGCCGAGTCGAGTCGCGCACGTCGGCCTTGAGCACCACGTGGCGCGACACGCGCTCCGAATCCGTCTGCTCCTGCTCTTCCGGAAGCAGGAACTCGTAGAGCGTTCCGTTCACCCGCGAGAGTTCCTGCATGCGCTCGTTCGGTACCAGGTTGACCGCATCCTGGGCTGCGTTCAGGGTCTCCAGGCCGCGCAAATCACGGTGATAATGGAAAAAGTCTCCCAAGAAGCGCGCCGCCACCTTCGCCCGTTCCGCTCCGCGGCAGCTGGCCACCTTCGCCACCGCTGCATACAAGCTGTTCGGCGATAGTTTGCCGTGCTCCTGAATCATGCGCTCGACCCGGTCGCATTCGGTGCGGTCAATCAATGCCGTCTTCAACTGTTGCGGATTGATGCGCGGCGCGTACTCGGTGAGCAGCGGCACCACGTAGTAGGAGGCGATCACGCTCTCCATGGCGCGCTCGTCTTCGAGCAGCCGCACCCAGGCCGCCAGCCGTTCCTGCTGCGCCACTCCTTCCGCGGATTCTTCCGGCGTACCCGTTCCTACCAGCAGTTGCGCGTTCTCCGGCACATTCATCCAGGAGTCCAGCGTCTCCGCATTCGCTTCCTCGCCGTACAAAGACCGCAGGAAGGTCAAAACCACCTCCCGCAGCCGGTCATAGCGGTCCGGATCGCGATCCCATTTGCCCAGCATCGCGTAGCGCTCGGCGCACAGGTAGTCGTCGCGCCCGTCCTCGGCAAACACCAGCCGGTTCAGAAACAGCGGATACGCCTGCAGGCCCGCATCCCCGCCATCGCCTCCGAACAAGGACCGCCGCGTGCGCGCCAGCGTGTTCTTTTCCACCTCGCGCAGCGTCTCAAAGATGTCCTGCCCCGTCTTGCGCAGGATGATCTTCTTGCCTACCTGGAACGCCGCCAGCCGCTCCCGGTACTCGTGCGCTTTCTGGTGACGCAGGTTGTCGTAGTTCTTCAGCGAGACGCGGCACCGCTCCACCGCCAGCACGAACTGCTGGTTCATTTCCGCGCGCAGAAACTTCGTCACCGCCAGCCTCGCCAGCACGTCCACCGACAGCTTGGATTGTTTTTTTGCCCGGTTAAGCGAGGCCACCAGCAGTTCGGTCAGAAGCGGCTTCCACTCGGCCGCATCCTGCTTCGGCCGCGAACCCCTCCCGGCCAGATTCCTCATCCACGAAGGCCCTTGCGAAGACGCAGGCGGTTCGGCTGCAAGCAATCCTTCCAGTCCGCCATGCCTGGCCACAAGGCGGCCGACCTGCGCCCGTGCCGCCTCCAGGAACCGCGGGCTCAGAATCACATCGTGCCGCAAGTTATCCACGCCCAAGCTCAGTCCCTCGAGCGAAATGGAAGGTGTGGACGCAGCCAAGTCCGGCAGCGCCGGTTTCTCCGGCGCTCCGCCCAGTCGAAAAAGAGGAATTCGCGGCATCCCAGACAGGATTCCTGTTGGAAGTTGCTGATTACAAACGTACATATGGAGGCTAGCACGCAGCGGTCGGAGGCTAAAGTTACCTAGGTTACGGCTCTTGGCATTGGATGGCGGAGCGTACTCGCGCTTGGGAAGTAAGGGGCAGCCAAGCCTACTGCTGATTCTTGATCCTCGCGGCCTCGAACTCATCCCCCCGCTGCCATCCAATCAGCTTGGGCAGACTTGCCGCCTCCCAGCCCAGCGCGAATCCAAATCGCGCCATGGCTGAATCTCCGGTGAAATCCATCTCCGGATGGTACTCGTCGCTCGGCTGGTGATAATGCTTCTCGACGTATTCGCGCTCCTGCTCCAGCCCCCAAGCCTCGGTATGCCTCTTGTATTTCATGCCCTCGTTAATCGAGAACGCCGGAATCCCCACGCGCGCCAGGCTGAAATGATCGGACCGGTAGAAATGCCCAGCCTCAGGCCGCGCATCCGGACGGATCGCCAGCCGGAACTCCTTCGCCATGGCCTCGACCGCCGGATAAAACGTCGTCCGCTCCGCGCCGGAAACCTCCACTTCTTCGGGCGCGCCCAGCGGCTTCACGTCGTCATAATTCAGATCCAGCGTGATCTTTCCCGCCGCGATCGGCGGATGCTTCCCCAGATACTCCGATCCCAGCAGTCCCTGCTCCTCGGCAGTGACCGCCGCAAAAAGAATGGACCGCCGCGGCCGCTGCGCCGCCCCTCCAAACGCCCGCGCCAGTTCCAGCAGAATGCCGCACCCGGTGGCGTTATCGTTGGCCCCGTTAAAAATGTTGTCCCCCGGCATGTCCGGACGAATGCCGAAATGATCGTAGTGCGCCGTGTACATCACCGCCTCATCGGCCACCTTGCGGTCCGAGCCCGGCAGAATCGCGAGCACGTTGCTCGATTCGAAATTCCGCACCTTGCTCACCATGTGCGCTTTCATCTTCGCGCCCAGGCTCACCGGATGAAACTCCCGCCGCTGCGCGTCCTGCATCATCTTGTCCAGATTCATCCCGGAGGCGAGCGCCAGTCGCTTCGCCACATCCAGGTGAATCCACGAGGCTACTTTCAGCGCCGGACCTTCCAGCTTCAGGTATGACTTCTCGCCGGAATTCGAATTGCGCACCACTTCCCACGGATAGCTTGCCATCTCGGCCTGGTGGACCAGAAGCACTCCCACCGCGCCCTTGCGCGCCGCCACTTCATACTTGTAAGTCCAGCGCCCGTAGTAAGTCAGGGCCTTGCCCTTGAAGAATTTCGGATCGTCCGACGACGGCTCGTTCACCAGCATCAGCAGTACTTTGCCGCGCACGTCCAAGCCCTTGTAGTCGTCCCAGTTGTATTCCGGCGCCTCAATCCCGTATCCCACAAAGACAATTTCCGCATCCACATCCGACTGCGCCTGCTGGGTCTGGTCGTAGGCCACATACTCATCGAGAGGCTTCAGATTCATGGCCTCGCCCTGCTTGGGGACCAGAAAGAATTGCGTCTCGGGCAGGGTCGTGATTCCCACCAGGGGGACTTTCTGCATATACGTCCCGTGGTCGCCGGCCGGCTTCAGGCCATATTCGGCAAACTGCGTGGCCATGTACTCGGCAGCCAGATCGCCGCCGCGTTGCCCCGTCCCGCGTCCTTCCAGCAGATCGTGCGACAGATACCGCACATGCCAGCGGATATGCTCAGGATTGATCGTCTCCAGCGCCGCATACGCCGCTCCCGGCAGCTTGATAGAAGGCGCTTTCGACCCCTTCGCCCCCGCGCTGCCTTCCGCCCACGCCGGCACGCTCAGACACAGCGCCAGGCAAGCAGAAATAATCCTCGGCATCCCCCCCATAGATCGGTTTCCCCCTCAAAACGGCGGCAGCTGAAAAGGCTCTTTTTTGCGTGAAAGTCTTACAGAATTGTAAAGGAGCGCCCGGCCCGGCTGTAGGAAGAAGTCCGGCCCGGGCGGGCACGAGAGTGCACCCACCGCGGGATGTCCGGCGCCCAAGAGGACCTGTCCGGATGCCGGGTGACCCCGTGTCCTCTGTGCGCTCTGTGGTTAGCTCTTGGTTCAGCCGCCGGACCGGCGGCTAGTTTTTCGACCCTCAACCAGCCCGGAAATCCGGCACCGCCTCCCCGCGCTTGAACAACGGTGCCGGCGCGGTCTTTCCCACCTCCGCCATTTTCCGGTTGACGTCTTCGAGGTCCGCTTTCAGCCAGCCCACGCTGGAAACCTCAATCTCCCCATCCTGCGCAATCCAGAAAACGGTCGGCACATTGGTCAGCCCGTATGCATTCGATACGGGATAGGTCCGGGTATCGTCAAGCAGCACTGGGAAGGTCACGCCAAATTCCTTGTTGAACGCCGCGCTTTCCTCGGCCGTGTTCTGGGAAACCCCGACCAGCGCATATCCCTTCTGCCGGTACGCCTTGTGCAGCCGCTCCAGGTAGGGGAAGGCAAACTGGCAGATCGGGCACGACACCTTGAAGAAGGCCAGCACCACCGGCCCGCGAGCCAGTTCCTCACTCAAAGAGAACCGCTTCCCACCCAAAGTCTTCAACTCAAAGTCTGGCGCCCTCGTTCCAGTTGCCAATGCCGCCATGGTTCGTCCTCCAAATATTTGTCGCAGCCAGCGCATACGCGTCCTACGCTGACGCCCTCATTTTAGACGAAGCACACCCTTCAGCACGGAGAAGTCGTTTACTCGTTCTCACAACGAACAAGCTGGAGGATTCAACGGAGCAGGCCCGCCCGGCGGAGAATCTTGCGCGCCAGCCCGGTCATGGCGAGTCTTCGCAGCCGGTGCGACGCGATCCATTTTCCCGCACCTTCGTCGGGCGCAGCCCGACCCCACACCCGCACCGTGTAATCCGTCACCGTGATCGAATGCCGCACCGTGAATAACAGCGCCGAATCGCTCTCCTTCTTCTTGTCATTCCGGCTCTTCTTGTCATTCCGAGCGACGCGAGGAACCTGCTTTTCTCTCACGTGGGGCACGGGAGCGGCCACTTCCGGCAACTCCCACATCCCCGCCATCAACCGCGCGTCCCGCGCCCGCTGCACAAGAAACACCGCACCATCGCGGCAATCCAGCGCGTAATGAACCTCCCGCCTCTTCTGCCGCCCAGCCTTTGCTGCACCCGCCATTTCTCCGCGGGTCGCACACAACTCCACCACCGGACACGTCAAACACGCCGGAGCTCGCGGCATGCACACCGTCGCTCCCAACTCCATCATCGCCTGGTTGAAATCTCCCGGCCTCTCGCGATCGAGTGCCCGCTCCGCGGCCTGCCACAATTCCTCACCGGTCAGACGCTGTCCTGCAACCCTCTGCAGCACTCGCTCCACGTTCCCATCCACCACCGCGACCGGCTCGCCCAGTGCGATGCTGGCAATCGCCGCCGCCGTATAGCGGCCAATCCCGGGCAGCTCTCGCCATTCCTCGACAGTTGCGGGAAATTCTCCCCCGCGCTTCCGCACGACCACCTTCGCCGCCTGATGCAGCATGCGCGCCCGCCGGTAATATCCCAGCCCGCTCCACGCCGCCAGCACCGAAGCCTCCCGCGCCGCCGCCAGCTTTCCCACCGTCGGAAACCGCCGCAGAAATTCGTGATAGTGCTCGATCACTGCCGCCACCCGCGTCTGCTGCAGCATGATCTCCGACACCCACACGCGATAGGGATCACGGCTTTTCCGCCAGGGCAAATCACGCGCGTGCGCCTCGTACCAGGCGAGCAGCCTCTCGCGAAACCGCTGTTCCGTGAATGTCTTGTGCCCCTGGCGATTCATCTCCGGAGTCCGCATTCTATCCCGGCAGGAAATTGGAACGTGCGCCGCCGGGAACCACCGGAATCAGCCGCCCGCCATTGACCGCGCCCTCGGGGCAGGAAATAATAGTCGAGCCTGGCATCCGCACCATCGCGTGGGTTCACTCACGCCCGAGTTTCGCGAGGAGTTCCATGAACGACTTCAACCGCAAGGTGGAAGACGCGTCGGCACGTGTGGGCCAAACCATCAACGAAGCTGCCGAGCGCCTGGAAAAAGAGATCCCCGAATTCATCAAGTATCTCAACGACGAGGTGGTTCCGGCGGTGCGCACCCATTCCACAAAGGCACTGCGCACGGCTTCGCAGAAGCTCGCCGAGTTCGCCGACTACATGGAGAAGCATCCGCCCAAGTAGCGCTCCCGCGGGCCGTCAATTTTCTCGCCGGCAGTGAACGCCGATTCTTCGTCAGCCAGCCGATGACTCTGATCCTGCTGCTCTCGATCCTGTTTCTCGCCGCTTGCGGCCACCTCGGGCAGGCGCACGTGAACGTGCCGCCGCCACCGCCGCCTGCGTCCACAGAGACGACCGCCGGGACGCCCACCTCCCCGCCCGCTGCAAATATCCCGGCCACGAAACCAAGCCCGAACGCGACTGCCAAACCCGGCGAAGCCGCCGATCTCGCTGAGCCTGTGCTGCCCCCTGGGGCCACTCCGATCGCCACCCAAACCGGACTCGCCAGCTGGTACGGCCCTCCCTACCACAACCGCCGCGGATCCAACGGCGAAGTCTATAACATGCACGCCATGACGGCCGCCCACCGCACGTTTCCGCTGGGCTCGATCGTGCGCGTCACCAACACCAAGACCGGAGCCACGGCGCTCGTGCGCATCACCGACCGCGGGCCGTTCATTCCCGGCCGTGTCGTCGATCTCTCGCTCGCCGCCGCCCGCAAGCTCGACGTCTGGCAGCCCGGCGTCGCCGAAGTCAAAGTGGAGTTGATGCAAGCTTCGTCGCCAGTAAACGCCGGCGGAAAATGGGCGGTGCAGATCGGCGGATTCCCCGACGAGGACGCCGCCAGCAAACTCGCCGACCACCTCACCCGCCGCTACCACACCGCCAAGGTTCTGCGCTTCGCCAGTCCCGCCGGAGACTGGTGGATTCGCGTTCGCGTCCTCGACGACGATCACGATCGCGCCCAGCAACTCGCCGCTGAAACCGAAACCCCCGAAGGCGCCGTCTTCCTGGTGAGGCTGGACTAGTTTTTCGGGAATGAGGTCTTGGGGTGGCGCAGCGCTCAGTCCGCCATCAGTGGAAGAGCGGCCCTTCAGGGCCGCGTCCGCGGGAAAGAATGGACTGCGGCTTCAGCCGCTGAGGTCACGCCCAAAGCGGCACTAGGAACTTGAACGTCAGCCAAGTCCCAACCACCAGCGCCAGCAGAATCAGAAGGAGAATCAGCAAGACCTTCCGCTCGTTCTCCGGTGCCGGCGGAGTAATCCCCGTCGCAATCAGAATGGCGCGCATCACTGCAATCAGAAAATTCACGTCAGCCATCCCGCGGACAAAATAGGAAGACTCAGCTAGCATGCCACCGTTCCATCCTGGGGGCAACACACTTCGGACTGAATCTCATCGCCCCTGCTGACATCTTCCCTCGTCCGGTGCTATCGTTTGTCCTCGGTGAAAACCCGACTGGATCCGCACAACCATGACTGACGCCACCGCCACCTGCCTTTTCTGCCGCATCCTCCGCGGGGAAATTCCCGCCAAAAAAGTTCACGAAGACGACTACGTCTTCGCCTTCGAAGATATTCATCCCAAGGCACCCACGCACGTGCTCATCATTCCAAAGAAACATTTCGCGGGGCTGAAAGAAGCCCAGGCCGCCGACGCCGAAATTATCGGCCGCTGCCATCTGGCTGCCGCCCACATCGCGCGCCAGCGCAACCTCGAGCACGGATACCGTACCGTCCTCAACGTCGGCCCCGGCGCCGGACAATCCGTCTTCCACCTGCACGTCCACCTGCTCGGTGGGCGCACCCTGACCTGGCCTCCGGGATAGACGCGGTCCCGTCAAGACTTGATTGGCAATAAGGGAAATTTCAAACCGCGGAAATTCAAGCTCTGGCCGATTTTGGGTGGCGCAGCGCTTCAGCGCTGCGATGAGTGGATCTACACCGAGTGGTGGCTTTAGCCCCTGAGGTTACGAGAAGGCCGAACCGTGGAAGCTCTACTGCACCGCCGGATCCGCATCTTCCGGCGCGCCATGCCTTCGCAACAGTTGCGGCAGATTCTGCGAAAACGCCGACCGCGGCAGCACCATGTCGCATCCCACCTCGTGCGCCTTCTGCTTCAGGTCTCCCTGCACGTGCGAGAGGAATCCGATGATAGACGTGCCTTTCTTCAGCTTGCTCTTCAGCTTGGGGATCAGCGTGAGCGGCTTGGCCCCGTTATTGTTCAGATCGAAAATGATCAAGGACGGCTTTTCCTCGCCGTTCTGCTGCATCTTCTCCATCAAATCCTTGTCGGTCTTTACGAACTCAACCTTCACGTTGAGCTTGCGCGCGGTCTCCTGAATCTTGGCCAGGAAGAAAAGATCCTCGACGAAAGCAAAGATGCGGGAGTTGGCGTCGCCGTTAGCGGGCAGCGGTTCCGGTTCCGGTTGCGGATACTGCTGCGCAAACCCTGGCCGCTGCCGCCCGCCCTTGCTTCCGTTATTGCCCCCGGCCAGCACGGCGCGGTAGCTGTGATCCATGGGCGCGGTGTAGATGCCGTCTTTGTTCTCCCGGCTCAAACCCGGGCCGGGACGGTGTCCGCGCTGGGTATGGGGACGGCGTCCGCGCCGCCTTCTTCTGCCTCCGCCACCGGAGGATTTTTCTGGTCCTGCGTTCATAGTCCTCTCAAGCCCTTACGAGTTGCAAGATTTTCCACACCGCGGCGCCGGGACGCGCGATCCATCTCCCCCAGAATTGCCCTCTGCAAGGCGCACCTATCCGGCAATATGTGACTTCACTCTGCGCGCTTGCGGGTTGCGGCTGGACACTTCCTGAAAAAACCCCACCTGTCCATCTGGCACTGGTGAACGAATTTGACGCTCAATCTAAGTATCGGTTTTCCGTTTATCGGATCCGTGGGCGCCGCCTCGGACCGGCTGGCGCGGGAGGCCTGCGCGGGAACGAGGCCTCAATGAGAACAATTCCATGGTACTCGTACTGGCCGTGCCGCGCAAGGCCCCCGGCAGCCTGCCTTTTGCACAGGAGGACATGACTGGCAGGGTACCTGGGGGAATCTCTGATCTGTTACACCGCAGCCACCGCCGCGTTCACCCCGCCGCCGAAACTTCGCGCGCCCACTGCTGCGCCTGCCAGTAGTACCCGGCGACGTCTTCGCTTTTCAGGTGCAGGCTGGCGCTCAGCTGCCCCGCGGCTTCCCACTCTCCGCTCTCGTGCGCCAGCATCAGTTGGTACACCGGACGCAGCACGCTGGGTTGGCCCAGCAGCACCGCCTTGGTTTCGCGATCCAGAGGAATCCTCGCCAACAAATCTGCCATCGGCATCTCCAGCATGGCGTCAATCAGCGACAGCAGGCCGAGCAGAAACAGATCCGATTCGCCATGCCGCACCCGCGGCGCCAGCAATTCCCCGAAGCGGCCACGCACCAGCGCCGACAACAACAGGTCGCTGGTCTTATCCTGTCCCGCTCCCACCGCCGCCACCAGCCGCACCCAGCGCCGCAATTCGCGCTCACCCAGAATGGACAGCGCATGCCGGATGGAATGAATCTCGTTCTTGAACCCGAACACCGGCGAATTCAGGTAGCGCAGCAGCCGGTAGCACACCGAAGCCTCTGACTTGACCAGCTTTTCCAGTTGCGGCACATCCAGGTCCGGACGCGACACCTCCTGCAGCATGCGCATGTAATGCAGACGGTTGGCCGGCATGTCGCGCGTGTTCAGCATTTCCGGCCGGCGGAAGAAATAGCCCTGGAAGTAAACGAATCCCTGGTCGCGGGTCTGGATGAATTGGGCGTGGCTCTCCACCTTCTCCGCCAGCAGACGGCATCGCCACGGCCCGTACCGCTTGACCAGGGCGGCCCGCTGTTGCTCGGTCGTGGCCGGCATTTCCACCTTGAGGATGTCGGCGATCTCGGCCAGCGGTTCGCGCTTGTCGTCGGCCACATAATCGTCAAGCGCGATCAGGTAGCCCTCTTCTTTCAGATTGCGGCAGGCCACCATCACATCGGGGTCCGGCGGCACGTCTTCCAGAATTTCCACCACCGTCGAGGCCGAGGGCAGCAGCGTCACCAGTCACTTGATCAGCGTGTCCCGGGGGCAGTTCACAAAAGCCCGCCGCCCGTCGCACAGCACATCCAGCCCCATCAGCAGGGAACGGTCCAGGGTCGCCCGCGAAGCCTCATCCTTGTCGCCGCTGAAGGCATTCTCCAGCCCGTCGCGAAACAGCAGTTCGTAGCCGAAGACTTTCTTCTCGCGGTCAAACACCGGCTGCCGCGCCACGTAGCGCAGTGGTTTGAACGGTGTTACCTGGGCGCGCCCGGTCCCCTGTCCCGCAGACATGTTGCTCACATCTGTATCTATCGGCGGAGAATTAGAAAACTTGCCGGGGGGTTGGAACCCAGGCGGGCGTTGCGCGCAGATGAGAAGAATCTAAGAGACGATTTGCGCTACTGGCTCTTTTCCAACTCCGCGTTCAGCTGTACGCTGCTGCCCGCGCTGATTTTGAGTTTGCGTTCCCAGTCCTTGAATCCCGTCTTCTTCACCGTGATGCTGTGCTCGCCTTCCGTTACCTGCACGTCCGATGGAGTATTGCCGACGAAATTACCATCAATCTCGATGTCGGCAGAATCCGGAACCGATGATATCTGGAGGCTAGCCTTTCCGACGGACGCTGTAACCGCGCTGGTGACGACCGTCCCAGACAAGACAGGCTGCGCCGGCTTCGAAGCGTCGGAAACCGCCTTATCCTTCCTTATCTGCTTGACGATCTCGATAACATGCTCCTTCCCGCCATCGTCGAGCACATGGAGCCTTCTCCCATCAACGTAGTACTTCACTTCGCCGTTCACGGTAACGCGGGCCGCCTTCGACCATCTCCACCGTATGCGCTCCTGGGTGACGTACACCATGTCGTCGCCCTCGATGATGAGGTTCTCGTACACCCGATACAGCGGCATGTCCGACCCAGAGGTGTTGGTAGAGCTCGTGCCTGAATACGAACCGTTGATGTTTGTAGTTGTGTTATCGCCCACTGTCGTGCTTTGGCCGGTTCCGCTTACACTGCCGCTTGTGGTGGTGGTACTGTGGCCACTGTGGTAAATCATCGCCAGGTTTCGAGCGCGATTCTCGGCGATGATTTTCCCGGTTAGCCATTGGTGGTCTCGAGGATGATCCGATCCCGAGGCCAAGCTACTGACCGAGATCAATAGGGCAACCCAGAGAGCGGACCTCGTGAGGGTCAGAGGTGAACTGCACGAACGAGTAAAGAAAAACGGTCCATTCATAAACCGTCCTAAGATCTACACGGATAACGCCAGTTACTGTGCGGGTAGTTTCTCCAACTCCGCGTTCAGCTGAACGCTGCTGCCCGCGCTGATCTTGAGTTTGCGTTCCCAGTCCTTGAATCCTGTCTTCTTCACCGTGATGCTGTGGCCACCTTCCGCTACCTGTACGTCCGAGGGAGTGTTGCCGACGAAACTGCCATCAATCTCAATGTCGGCGCCGGGCGGATTCGATTCAACGTGGACCTTTGCAGAAGTAGAGTCCGCACTAGGGCTGGTGCTGATAGCCGCTGCAGCCGGTTGTGGCGCGGGAGCCGGCTGAAACTTCGCAATCTCCAGCTTCATGTCTCCGTTGATGTACGCGGTGATCTCGGTCCCCTTGGGAATGCTGATGTCCTTGCCATGCATGAACAGAAAGAATGGCGCGGCAGGAAAGAAGACGAGGCTGGTCGCCACTATCCCGCCCACCATGGCCCCGGTGTGGCCGCCGCCGCTAAGATCCTTCACGGCGCGCAGGGCCGCCTTTTCGCTGCTCACCAATTTTACGTAGTCAATGTTGATGTCGAGCTTGCCGCCGCGGGCCATTCTTCGCTTGGGTTGGGCCTGGGTGACCGTCGCGAACGCCAAGCCCCCCTTGGGGATGACGAGAGTGCCATTCACGCTGATGTCCTGCAATACCTCAAAATCAACTGTGTCGCCGAGGTGGGCGTCGGCGGAAGAGATGGTCCGATTGATCCGCATTTTCACGGGCGTTCCATCTTCGAGCACGAATCCCTTTGCCGAAGTAAAGTTCGACGTCTCGGGAACCTGTTGGGCAGGCGGCTGTACGGCCTTCTGTTCGGAAGGAGCCCCAGGGGTCTGTGAGGCAGTCTGACCAGCCGAGACCGCCGAGAGGAAGAGCAAGGCAAGCAGTAGAGTTCCGTGCATGGAGATCCTCCGGTCAGTCTGCAGGATGTTTGGGGAAAAAGTCCCGGGAACCTGTCCATTATCTTCCCCGGGGGAAACGATGTTCAATGGCAATCTATGCGCCCGCGCAGCGCGAAGGGCAAAGGGAGCACCTCAGCGCTCCACCTCTTACGACTGCAAGCACACCAGTCAGGGCTCGCTGACGATTACTCCACCGTGAAATCGTATCCTCTCCCGGCGACGTGCTTGATCGAATCTGCCGAGCCTTCCACGTAGATAATGTAGTCTCCCTTTTTCAGAGTCTCTGTAACCAGATTAAACTTGTTTCCGCCGAGCGGCTTAGATGTTGTTTTTTGAATAGCTTCAGCTCGAATTCCAGTCTTGGCCCCCACCACACCGCCCGCCGAACCCACTTCGATCTCCCTCCGGTCGCTTTTCCCATCCATCACCACTAGGACGTAGTTCTCAATCGTGTCGCCTTTCGGCAATTCAATGAGGATGGGGGGCAAGGACTTCGTGGTCACCGCAGCGTGCGCACCCTGCAGGTATGCCTTGATCTTTACTGATTTCATCCCCATTGTAGCCATGGAGCCTAGACGCCCGCCCACCTTCGCTTCCGCCAGCGTGTGCATTTCCAGAGCCAACTACGAGGAGCACAAAAAGTAATAAGAACGTCTTCTTCATAATCTCGCCTCACATTCTGGCTCACATTCTGGTCCTCCTCGCAGGCCAAGTCAACGCCAGAAGTATCTAGCCAAGGCACAATCCTTTCTCTTGCGTGCACGCAAAAGGGAGCGCCTCAGCGCTCCCTCGAAAACTGACCCCTGGCCTCTAGTCCCTGACCCCTGCCCTCAGTACTTCGGCACCTTCGGATCCACCCGGTCCGACCACGCCGTAATCCCGCCGGCGAGGTTGACCACCTTGGTGAATCCGGACTGCTGCAGAAACGCCACCGCCTTGGCGCTGCGCCCGCCCATCTTGCAGTGCACGACGATCTCGCGGCTCGAATCGAGTTCATGCACGCGCTTGGGCAGATCGTTCAGCGGAATCAAATGCCCGCCGATATTGCAGATCTGGTATTCGTGCGGCTCGCGCACATCCAGAAGCAGGAAGTCTTGCTTCGCATCCAGCCGCCGTTTCAGCTCTTCCACCTGAATTTCCGGAACTCCGCTCGCCACCGGTTTCTCCTCCCCGCGAATGCCGCAAAACTCGTTGTAGTCTATCAGCTTGGTCACTGTCGGATGCGTGCCGCAGACCGGGCAATCCGGATTCTTGCGCAGCTTGAGTTCGCGGAACTTCATGCCCAGCGCGTCAATCAGCAGCAGCCGTCCGATCAGCGGATCGCCGATCCCGAGAATCAGCTTGATGACCTCGGTCGCCTGCATCACGCCCACCAGCCCGGGAAGAATCCCCAGCACTCCGCCCTCGGCGCAAGAAGGCACCAGCCCCGGCGGTGGCGGCTCCGGATAAAGGCAGCGGTAGCAGGGCCCATCCTCGGTCGCAAACACGCTCGCCTGCCCTTCAAACCGGAAAATCGAACCGTACACGTTCGGCTTGCCGGTCAGCACGCAGGCGTCGTTGACCAGATAGCGCGTGGGAAAGTTGTCGGTGCCGTCGGCGACGATGTCGAACTCGCGAAACAACTCGAGCGCGTTGGCCGAGCTCAGCCGCGTGTCGAATGTTCTCAGATTCAGAAACGGATTGATGCCCTTCAATTTGTCGGCCGCCGAATCCAGCTTCTTGCGGCCCACGTCGGCAGTCGAGTGAATAATCTGCCGCTGCAGGTTCGTATAGTCCACTACGTCGAAATCCACCAGGCCCATCGTGCCCACGCCCGCCGCCGCCAGATACAGTGCCAGCGGCGAACCCAGGCCCCCGGTGCCGATGCACAGCACCCGCGCCGCCTTCAGCTTCTGCTGGCCCTCCATGCCCACCTCGGGCATGATCAGATGGCGCGAGTAGCGCAGGATTTCATCCTTGCTCAGCGTTACCGGAATTTCCGTGGTGGTTGCCATAAATGTCCTTCGTAAATGCAATCCCAGAGAAGCACTCGTTGGGGAATCTGGGAAGGGCACGGCTTTAGCCGTGCCACTGGAATCATCCAAAAAGCCGGGCTTTAGCGCCTGTGGGCCGCTCCCGCCGCGCCCCCCGCAATCGAGGGCACAATGGAGAGGCTATCACCCTCCTTCAGCGGAGTCGCTTCCTTCTGCAGGTAGCGGATGTCTTCATCGTTGAGGTAGACGTTCACGAACGCCCGCAGTTTGCCTTCCTCGGTGTAAAGGTGTTTGCGCAGATCGGGATGCTGCGCCACCAGCGCGCCCATGGCCTCGCCAACCGTCGCTCCCGCCACTTCCACGGATGGCTGCTTGCCCACGTATTGCCGCAACGGCGTAGGAATGTGAATCTTGCTCATAAACGTACTGTAAGAGATGCGACAGCCATCCGGCAAGATTCAGCTGACCCTGACCCCTCGCCTCA